>NZ_JBWKKH010000003.1:0-392570 GCF_056431645.1 Saccharopolyspora sp. NPDC045839 | reverse complement strand
GATCTTCCTTCTGTCGCAAGAGGAATGATCAACCAAGGGCTTCATTCATGATCAACTGGGGTCACATCACGCTGCTACCGGTTAAACAACAAGCTGAGGGGCCGTTTCAGAACGGGGTGCAGGCGGGTGTGAGACGTGCCCGCCGCGGAGGCGGGGCGACGTTTTCGCGAGAAACCGGCGTTCCGCGTGAGGGCGGGGCGCCGGTTTCGCGCGAAAACGCCACCGGCGTCTGGCGCGCGGTGTCTTCGGGTGAGCGTGCCCGGGGCTGTTTCAGAAGCGGCTCTAACGACGTGCGCGGCACAGCGCCCCGGCGATGGCGGCCTGCCCCAGGCTGATCCCGCCGTCGTTGGGCGGCACCTGCGAATGCAGCAACGTGCGGAACCCGTTGCTGTCCAACGACATCGTGACGCGCTGCAACAGCAGGACGTTCTGGAAGACACCGCCGGAAAGGGCCACGGTGCCGATGCCGGTGGACTCCCGCATCCGGCCGCAAACGTCCACGACCGCCGCCGCCAATCCGTTGTGGAACCGCGCGGCGATCACCGGCAACGGCGTTGCGGCGCGGAGATCGGCGACGACCGAACGAACCAGGTCCGCGCCGCGAACGCGCAACACCGGCCCGCCACTGATCGACACCGGGTATTCGCCCGCCTCGGTGGTGTCGGCGAGTTGTTCGAGTTCGATGGCGGCCTGGCCTTCGTAGTTGATGAGGTCCCGCACGCCGAGGATCGCCGCCGCGGCGTCGAAGAGCCGTCCGGCGCTGGAAGTCGGCGGCGCGTGGCGATCCCATCGCGACAGCGCGGCGATCTCGGCCCAGTTCGCGTTGCGCCGCAGCACATCGAGATCCGGGGACAGGTTCCCGCACTCGGCGAGGTAGGCGACCGCGGTCCGCCACGGCTGCTTGATGGCGGTCGTCCCCCCGGGCAGCGGAACCGGTTCCAGGTGGCCCTGCCGCCGGAAGCCGGTCAGGTCGGCGACCAGGAACTCCCCGCCCCAGATCGAGCCATCGCCGCCGTACCCGGTCCCGTCGAACGCCACTCCGAGCACGGGGCCGGATTCGCCGTTGTCGGCCAGGCAGGATGCGATGTGCGCGTGGTGGTGCTGCACCCCGACCAGCTCGGTACCGTCCAGTTCCGCCGCGTACTTCGTCGACAGGTACTCGGGGTGCAGGTCGTGGGCGACGACCCGCGGTTCGACGTCGAACAGCCGGCGGAAGTGCTCGATCCCGTCGGTGAAGGACCGCAGCGTCTCGTAGTTCTCCAGGTCACCGATGTGGTGGGAGACGAAGACGTGCTCGTCCTTGGCGACGCCGAAGGTGTTCTTCAGCTCGGCACCGCAGGCCAGCACCGGCTGCGGGAACGGCCACGGCAGCGTCACCGGTTCCGGCACGTAGCCGCGGGACCGCCGGACCGGCATCGTGCGGCCGCCGACCACGCGGACGACGGAGTCATCGGTGCGGACGTGGATGGGCCGGTCGTGGACCAGGAACGCATCGGCGATGTCGCCCAGCCGCGCGAGCGCGTCGTCATCGCGGTAGGCGATCGGTTCGTCGGAGACGTTGCCGCTGGTGAGCACGATCGGGCGGGGAAAGCGGCGCAGGAGCAGGTGATGCAGCGGGGTGTAGGGAAGCATGAGGCCCAGCTGGTGGTTCCCGGGCGCGACGCTCGGCGAGACCAGGGTGTCGGGCAGCCGGTCGAGCAGCACGATGGGGCGTCGCCGGGACGTGAGCGCGGCTTGCTCCGCGCCGTCGATCGCGCACAGCGACCGGGCCTGCTCCACCGAGGCCACCATGACCGCGAAGGGCTTGTCCTCCCGGTGCTTGCGCTTGCGCAGGGTGGCCGCCGCATCGCTGTTGGTCGCGTCCACGGCCAAGTGGTACCCGCCCAATCCCTTCACGGCCAGCACTTCGCCGCGTGCCAGGACCGCCACCGCTTCGGTGAGGGGGTCGCCCTGAAGGGCCACGCCGCCGCTGTCGGTCAGCCGCAGCCGCGGCCCGCAGTCCGGGCAGCACACCGGCTGGGCGTGGAACCGGCGATTCGCCGGATCGCGGTACTCCGCCTCGCACCGGGCGCACAGGGTGAATCCGGCCATCGTCGTATTCGGACGGTCGTACGGAACGTCCCGGACGATGGTGAACCGCGGCCCGCAGTTGGTGCAGTTGGTGAACGGGTAAGCGGACCGCCGGTCGTCCGGATCGGTGATTTCGCCCAAGCAGTCGGCGCAGGTGGCGGTATCGCTGGAGACGAGGGCCGCCCGCGATCCGGTCGAGTCGCTGTCGACGACCCGGAACCCGGTTTCGGCCACGGCCGCGACATCGGCGACGGAGATCCGGGCCACCACCGCCAACGGCGGAGCCTGCTCCCGGAGCATGCCGAGGAACCGCCGGATGCCTGACGCCGGCCCCTCCACCTCGACGAACACGCCGTGCACGTCGTTGCCGACGTGCCCGGCCAGCCCCAGCCCGGTCGCCAGCGAGTAGACGAAGGGCCGAAAGCCCACGCCCTGCACGATTCCCTCGACCCGAACACGCTTCCGGACCAATTCGCCCATCGACCCAGTCTCGAACGAAGGACCACGCAACGCATCCGCGCGACTTCACCCGGACGCGACTCTGCCGGCGCACTTCCGCACGTGGATGGGCGGGTGCCACTCCCGTGCACCGAGTGCACCCGAGTCGCTGCAGCCCCGCGCCGCCCGAGCAGCAGAGCCGGTCAGGCCCGGACCCTGTTAACTGGACGGCGCCGACCACGAGAACCCGTGTTCGACGAACACGGGACCATTCGAGCGTCGCGACGTGCAGGTGTGCTTCCGGAGGCCGGCAGGCCCGTCCACATCGCGTCCCGAACGCCACTTCTGAATCCGTCCACATCAGACCCCCTTGCCGCAGAAGGTGATTTTGCCTGCCGACCGAGTCATTCGCGGTGCCTGGCGAGCGATTCGCTTCTCGCCGTTGGCGAGATCCTTGGTCAGGGCGCAGATTCTCTTCTGAGATGGGACTTTCGGCGCTATCACCGGGCGAACTCGGCGTGTTCGCATGGCTACAGGGCGACCGGGACAAGTGTGGACGCAGATGGTGCGTGGCCACGACGCAGCGGTCGCCAAGTGGGCACACCACCGCTCCGGCAGCAGTCGGCCGGAACATGGGGGTGGCGGGCCGCGGGTGCGCCAGGCGTACCGCAGATCACCACCGGGACGGGAACCAGGGCTGGCACAGGAGACAGACCTCGATGGGATACCAGCTCGGGGTGGACCTCGGCACCACCTTCACCGCGGCGGCAGTCGCCGTGGAGGACCGAGTCGAGGTCGCCACGCTAGGTGAGCACGCGCCGAAGGTGCCGTCGGTGCTGTTCCTGACCGACGCCGACGACTTCCTCGTCGGCGAGGCCGCGCACCGCCGGGCGGCCACCGACCCCGGTCGCGTGGTCCGGGAGTTCAAACGCCGGTTCGGTGACCCGGCCCCGATCATCCTGGGCGGCAAACCGTTCTCCGCCGACGCGCTGATGGCCCGGCTGCTGCGCTGGACCGTCGACACCGTCGCCCGCGAGCGAGGTGAGCAGCCCGAGCACGTGACGGTCTGCCACCCGGCGAACTGGGGGCCGTACAAGCAGGACCTGCTCTCCCAGTGCTTCCAGCTGGCCGACCTGACCGGGGCCACCACGGTGACCGAACCGGAGGCCGCGGCCATCTCCTACGCCTCGGCGGAACGGGTCGACGCCGGTGACACCGTCGCCGTCTACGACCTCGGCGGCGGCACGTTCGACGCGGCGGTGCTGGCCAAGCGCGAGCGCGGATTCGACCTGGTCGGAGCATCGCAGGGCATCGAACACCTCGGCGGTATGGACTTCGACGAGGCCGTGCTGACCCACGTCGTGCGCAGCACCGGGAAGTCCTTGCACGGACTCGATCCGCGCGACGTGCACACCCGGCAGATCATCCTGCGCCTGCGCGCCGAATGCACGGCCGCCAAGGAGGCGCTGTCGGAGGACACCCAGACGGTCGTGCCGGTGCTGCTGCCTCAGGTCCAGACGCAGGTGCGGCTGAACCGGCAGGAGTTCGAGCAGATGATCCGGCCGAGCGTCGCCGAAACCATCCGGGACCTGCTGCGCGCACTGCATTCGGCCGAGATCGAGCCGGGGGACCTGCAGAAGGTGCTGCTGGTCGGTGGATCCTCGCGGATCCCGCTGATCTCCCAGATGATCTCCGCGGAGCTGCGCAGGCCGGTGGCGGTCGACGCCTCCCCGAAGTACGCGATCGCCTCCGGCGCGGCCATCACCGCACGCGAACGAGCCGCCAGCCGGCTCACCCCGGCTCCGCCGTCCGCAGCCGCGAGCCCGGTGCCGGCCGGGATGAGCGAGCCCGCTGCGGAGTTGGGCCCACCGGTAAGCGCCCCGCAGGAGGCGCCGAGCGAGCCGGCGCCGGTGCAGCCGGAGCCGGCGGCAGCGGAGCCGGTACCGCAGCAGCGTGCAGCGGCGGAGCCGCCGGCACCTGCCGAGGAGCCGGAACCCGCTCCGGTCGCGGCCGCACCCGGGGAAACGGCCGGTTACGTGCCCGAGGCCGCACCGGTCGCACCGCCGAGTTCGCCGCTCAAGATGCCTTCGAAGCCCTCGATGCCGTCGATGAAGGTCCCCGCAGCGCTGAAGGAGCCGCGGGCGCGCGTGATCACGCTCGTGGTCGCTGTGATCTTGTTGCTCGGGGGCGCGGGTTGGGGCGGCTGGACGTTGCTGTCGGGCATGTCCGGCGCGCCTCCGCCACCCGCGGTGGCGCCTCCGGCCCCAGTGCCCACGCCTGCCCCGTACCAGCCGGGCGGTAGCGACTCCGGGGGCGGCGGAGGTACGGACAGCGGAGGTACGGACAGCGGCGGTACCGGCGGGGGCACCGATAGCGGTTCCGGCGGTTCGGGTGGTTCCGGTGGTGGCACCGATAGTGGTTCCGGCGGTGGCTCTGGTGGCGGCACGGGCGGCGGCACGGACAACGGCTCCGGCGGCGGTTCTGGTGGATCTGGGGGCGGTTCCGGCGGCGGCACCGTGACCGACGACCCGCCGAAGCCCACCGACGAAAACCCCCCGAATACCGGCGATGGAGAAACTGACGGCACCAACAAGGGCACCCACAACCAGTGATGGCGTCCGGGTGGACGACCACCCACGACACGAGGCGGGAAGACATGGACGAGGAGATGGTCGCTGACACGGGTGCCGGCGACGAGACCACGGACTTCTCTGCCGAGGAAACGACGGATTACACGGCAGCGGAAACGACGGACTACTCCGCCGAAACAGATATGTCGACCGAGACGGACTACTCGGCAGATACCGATTACTCAGCCGAGACGGATTACTCGGCCGAGACGGATTACACCGCCGAGACGTCCGACTACGGCACCGCCGAGGACTCCACCGACGTCGCTTACACCGATCCATCCGAGTACGGCACCGCTGAGGACTCCACCGACGTCGCCTACACCGATCCATCCGAGTACGCGGTCGATGAGCCGGCGGACTACGGCGCCGAGCCCACGGATGTTGTCGAGGAGTCTCCCGATTACTCGACGGAGGACGTGGTCCAACCCGGCGAGGAGACTTCCGGCACCGGCGAGTACACGACCCTGGAATACCAGTTCCCCGCGGGTGAAAGCTGGGCTTCCGAGGCGGGGTACGAGCACCCGGGGGCCGGGGAACAGCCGGAGGTGGAACCGGCCGAGCCTGGTTATGAGAGTTTGGCGCCTCATACCGAAACCGAGTACCCGGAGCGTGGGGCGTGGGAGGACGTGCAGCCGGCTGAGCCTGGTTATGAGAGTTTGGCGCCTCATACCGAAACCGAGTACCCGGAGCGTGGGGCGTGGGAGGACGTGCAGCCGGCTGAGCCCGGTTACGAGAGCTTGGGGCCGCACACCGAAACCGAGTACCCGGAGCGTGGGGCGTGGGAGGACGTGCAGCCGGCTGAGCCCGGTTATGAAAGCTTGGGGCCGCACACCGAAACCGAGCACCCGGACTACTCGACGACGCAAGACGCGGGCCTGGCAGCGGAACAGCAGGATCTCAGCCAGGCGGACCTGGACAGGCTGCGAGACCTCGACGCCCACGGCGTAGCGGGCCCGACCGGGTACTTCGGCGGCGAGGACATGCGGGAGCCGCTGGGAGCCGGCACCGCGGCCGAGACGGGTGTCCAGGAGGACCCCAACACCTCGTACTACGTCGACCCCGGGCTAGAACCGTGGGACACGGGGTACGACACGACCTTGGATACGTCCGGGCTCTGGGAAGGCGGAGGCTGGGACACCGGGGGACCGTACACCGGGGGCTGGGACACCGGGGGACCGTACACCGGGGGCTGGGACACCGGGAGCTGGACCACCACCACGACAACGACCACCACCACGACAACGACCACGCTGCCGTGGGCGCAGGGCGATCCGTTCTCGAATCCGGCCCTGCTCCAACTCATCGAGCCGACCCTGCACGACACGGGCTGGCTGGGCAGTCCGGTCGACGCCACGACCTCCGTCGCCGGTGCCGAGCTGGGTGGTTGGGTCGGTGAGCCGCTGGCCGGCACCGACTGGGGCTCGTACGCCGGGGACACCCTGTCCGGAACGGGGTTCGGCGACTTCACCACGGTCGCCGACGACCTGCTCGGCGGGGAGTGGGGCGACCTGGCCGGTTCGGTGACGACCACGATCGGCGACATCGGGCTCGGCGACATCGGGATCGGCGGGGTCGCCGGCGGTCTGCTCAGCGGGGACATCGGCGGGCTGGCCGACAACGTGGCCACCGGGCTCGGTGTCGGCGATTTCGGCCAGGCGGCCACCGACTTCTACAACGGCGACTGGGGCGGTCTGCTCGGGACCGCGGCCGAGGAGATCGGTGTCGGCGATCTCGGCCCGATCGGCGACGTGGCCGATGACGTGCTCAGCGGCGACTGGGGCGGGTTGGCCGGTGAAGCCGCTGGTGTCGCGGCCGATGCGCTCGGTGTCGGGGAATACGCGGATGTCGCTACCGACGTCTTGAGCGGTGACTGGGGCGGCATGCTGGGCACGGCGGTGGACCTGGGCGGCACTGCGCTCGGCGTCGGCGGCATCGCCTCGGGAGTGGAAGACCTCTTCGAGGGCGACTACGGTGCGGCGGTCGGCGGTGTCGCGGGGGCGACCGTCGGCGGAATGTTCCTCGGGCCGCTGGGAGCCGCAGCCGGTGGCTGGCTCGGCAGCGAGTTCGGCGAGTGGCTCGGCGACGCCGGTGTCGACGAGGCCATCGACGACGCGGCCGACGCGGTCGGTGATTTCACCTGGGACGTGGTGACCGACATCGGATTCGACGATGAGCTCACGGACGTCTGGGACTTCAGCACGGAGGCGGTCAGCGACATCGGTGACGCCTTCACCGATTTCGGCACGTCGGCGGGCGATGTGTTCGACGACGCCGCGGAGACGGTGACCGACGTGGTCGACGACGTCGGTGGTGCCCTGGAGGACGCCGGCGAAGCCATCGGCGACCTCTTCGGGTTCTGACCGATGCACATCCACAATGGACTTTGACGGTAACGGGGTCGGGTGGGCGGCAATGACAGGGCCATCGCAGCAACCCAAGCCCCCCGAGGGGGGCTCCGCGCACTGGGTGGACGGCGTCGAAGCCGTCCTGGCCGCGGCCAGCAGGCTCGCCGAGAAGAGCGGGCGCAAGGACCTGGTCCGGCGGTTGAACGCGGACCGGAAGCACCTGGCCGACCGGAAGAAGCGGTTGATCCGCATCGTCGTGGTCGGCGAATTCAAGAAGGGCAAGAGCTCGCTGGTCAACGCGTTGGTCAACGTGCCGATCTGCCCGGTGGTGGACACCGCGTCCACCGCCGTGCCGATGTCGATCACCTACGCAGAGAAGCCCGCCGTCACGTTGACCTACCAGCCGAGCGGCAACGGCAAGAAGGAGGCCAGCCGGGTGGCCGCGCCGATGCGGGAAATCCCCAGGCAGGTCACCGAGGCGCCGCCGAACGACAAGGGCGGCAAGTTGATGTGGGTGGACGTGGGCATCCCGAACCAGCTGCTGTCGCAGGGCGTGACCTTCGTGGACACACCGGTCGGCGGCCTGAGCGAGACGGCGGAGGCGCCCACCTACGGCGTGCTGTCGGCCGCCGACGCGCTGGTGTTCGCCACCGACGCCGCGCAGGAACTCACCGCGACGGAGATCGAACTGCTCAAGTCCGCGAAGAACCTCTGCCCGAGCGTCGTCTGCGCGGTGACGAAGATCGACCTCTACCCGCAGTGGCGGCAGATCGTCGAGCAGGACAAGGCGCACCTGCGCGCCGCGGGGCTGGAGATCCCGGTGTTCCCGGTGGCCACCGCGTTGCAGGCGCAGGCCGCGCTCAAACGCGACAAGCGGCTGTTCGCGGAGTCCGGCTGCGTGCCGCTGCTGGCCTACCTCGGGCAGAAAGTGGTCGCCAACATCGAACGGCTCACCCTGGCCGCGGTCACCGCGAACTTCCGCGACGTGCTGGGCCAGGTCGACCAGGTGCTGGCGGCCCGGCAGCAGACGTTGGCCGATCCCGAGCAGGGCAAGGAGCTCGTCGCGAAGCTGCAGGAGGCGGGCAAGAGGGCCGAGGCGTTGCGCGCCGCCGGGGCGCGTTGGCAGCAGACGCTCGGTGACGGCTTCGGCAACATCTCGTCCGATGTGGACTTCGACATGCGGCGGCGGTTCCGGGATCTCACGCGGGAGGCCAACAAGGCGATCGGCGAGGGAGATCCGGCGAAGACCTGGGAGGAGATCCAGGCGTGGATGCGGCGCCGGCTGACCGCGGAGGTGGTGGAGAACTACACGTTGCTCCAGCAACGCGTCGCCGAGCTCGGCAAGTCGGTGGCCGAGCAGTTCGCCGAGGAGCAGCAGGGCGCCGAGGTCGAAGTGCACGCCGAGGCCCCCACGGAGCTGATCAAGGAGCTGGAGGAGGCGGCCGAGGACGTCGAGATCGTCAAGGCCAGCCTGAAGACCAAGGGGATGCGCACCGGCATGCTGCTGTTCAAGACCGTGGGCCGGGTGGCGCTGATGTCCGGGATGAACCCGGTGTCGATGGCTTTCGGCGTCCTCAGCGGTGTCGGCGGACTGCGCTCCGGGGCCAAGCGCGACGTGCAGGAACGCCGCCAGAAGGCCAAGGCGGCGGTCAACCAGTACACCGAGGACCTGAAGTTCCACATCGCCAAGGACTCCAAGGACACCATCCGCCGGATGCAGCGCGAGATGCGGCAGGGCTATTCCGAACGCGCGGCGGAACTGCAGAACGCGGCGGCGCAGTCGGTGGCGGCGGCGAAGAAGTCGTTGCAGGCGGACAAGGCCCAGCGGGAGCGCCGCCTGCCCGAGATGGAGCAGGCCCGCAAGTCCGTGGCAATGCTGCGCAGGAAAGCCGAAACGCTCTTCCGGGCAAGTGAAGGCGGGGTGCGGGATGAACAACTCATCGCTCATCCAGCAGGTTGACGGGGTGATCCGGTCGGCGGCCACCGCCTACGCCGGCACCCCGGCCGAGGCATCGCTGCAGACCCTCGCGGTGCGGGTTCGGCAACCGCTGCGGGTGGCCATCGCGGGCAAGGTCAAGGCCGGCAAGTCCACCCTGCTCAACGCGCTGATCGGCGAGGAGCTGGCGGCCACCGACGCGGGCGAGTGCACCCGCATCGTCACCTGGTTCCAGCACGGCGACAGTTGTCGCGTGGTGCTGCAGCCCAGGCAGGGCGAGGCACGGGAGGTGCGGTACGCCCGCCCGGACAGCCGCGCCATCCGGATCGACCTCGGCGGCGCCAGGGCCGCGGACGTGGAGCGGCTGGTGGTGGAGTGGCCGTCCACCGCGCTGCGCAACTTCATGCTCATCGACACGCCGGGGATCGGTTCGGTGTCGACGGACATCTCCGAGCGGGCCCAGGACTTCCTGACCCCGTCGAACGGTCGGGCCACGCCGGCCGATGCGGTGCTGTACCTGATGCGCTACGCGCACCGCGAGGACATCCGGTTGCTGGAGGCGTTCCACGACGACGACATCGTGCAACCGACACCGGTCAACGCGGTGGGCGTGCTGTCGCGTGCCGACGAGATCGGTGCGGGCAAGATGGATTCGATGGCGAGCGCGGCGCGCGTGGCCGATTCCTACCGGAAGAGCGAGCAGGTGCGCCGGCTGTGCCAGACGGTGCTGCCGGTGACCGGGCTGCTCGCCTACACCGGGCGGACCCTGCGCGAGGAGGAATTCCGCGGGCTGGAACTGCTGGCCAGGGCACCGGCCGAGGAACTGGCGCCGACACTGGTTTCGGTGGACCGCTTCATCAAGCTGGACTGCCCCGCCGAGGTCGACGCCGAAGGGCGGCGCCGGCTGCTGGAGCGCCTGGGCATGTACGGACTGAGGCTGGGCATCGAGCTGATCCGGTCGGGCAAGTGCGGCAATTCCGCGCAGCTGGCCGCGATGCTCATCGAGAACTCCGGGCTGCGGCAGCTCGTCGCGGCGCTGGGCACCCAGTTCGCGGCCCGGGCCGAAGTGCTCAAGGCCAGGTCGGTGCTGCAGGCGCTGGGCATGGTGCTGCGGCAAATGCCCTTGGAGGGAAACAAACAACTGGTCGCGGAGGTGGAGCGGGTGTGGGCCGGCGCCCATGAGATCGCCGAGCTCCGGTTGCTCAACTCCCTGCGGCAAGACCCCGCCGGGCTCACCGAGGAGGAGGTCGCGGAAGCCGAGCGCCTGCTGGGAAGTTCGGGAATCGCCCCGGCCCGCCGCCTCGGGCTGGCGCCGGAGGCCGACCAGGGAGCGATCCGCAATGCCGCGCAGGGGGCGCTGGCGCGTTGGCAGGGCCGGGCGGAAAGCCCGGCGAGCCTGCGGCAGTCGGTCGCCGCCGCCCACGTCCTGATCCGCACCTGCGAAGGAATGCTGGGCGACCTCGTCGAACCGACCGGGTGACCGCGGGTCGCTCGAGCCGAACATCGGTGCCCGTCGGGTCAGACCCCGTGCTGGAGCGCACGTCCGGTTCGGCGGGCCGGGAAGGAGGGTCCTGTGCAAGACGTGGGACCGAAAGCGAATCCTGGATATCCGAACGACAGCGGCGTCCCGTTCCCCGGGCCCGTCCAGGAAGGCGACTTCAGCGACGAGCACGCGGGCCAGCAGGCCGGAAAAGCGATCGGCGGCGTGATCGGGAGCGCTGCCGGTGAGGGGTTCGGGGCGGACTGGGCAGGTGGCGAGGTCGGCGAAGGAGTCGGCGGCATCGTCGGGGAAGGCGTCGACGCGGTCCGCGGCATGGAGATGGTGCCCGAAGAGGACCTCCCGCACGAAGCGGACCCCGCTGACGCGGGAGCCGCAGCTGCCGCGTCCGAGCAGGGCGCCGGCATGTGCCTGCCCGGCACGGACGACATGGGTGGAATGTCGGCGGATGCGAACATGTCGGGCGGCGGCTACTCCGCCGAACCGAACATGTCGGTCGACCCGGGCTCGCTCGACGGCGGCTACTCGGTCGACCCGGGCGCGCTCGACGGCGGCTATTCCGTCGACCCGGGCATGTCGGATAGCGGCTATTCCGTCGACCCCGGCATGACCGATGGCGGCTACTCCGCCGAGCCGGACATGTCCGACGGCGGCTATTCCGTTGACCCGGGCTCGCTCGACGGTGGCTACTCGGTCGATCCGAGCTCGCTCGACGGCGGCTACTCCGCCGAGCCGGACATGTCCGGCGACGATTCGGCGGACTATTGAGGAGATGGTGGCTTCAAAACCCGTCCTCGTCGAATGAGGTTCTTCCAACCTCGTTTTGCGTGGCGGTGCGGGTGGCGGAACCTCAGAGGCTTCCTGGTCTGTGGGTGCCCTGACTTATGTATGCCCAATACACGGCGTCAGGGCCGTCCTCGCCAGGAAGCCTCTGAGAACCCGCGGCGGTGCCGGTGTCGTAGGTGGGCTATGCGCCTGCGGCGCATGCGACACCACATCGATGTGCGGCTTTGCGGCCCGCGGCTGCGGGCCGACCAGGACGAAAAACGCTCAATAGAACGGGACTATGGCTCGGCTCGTTCCGATGCGGCACGGGGCTCGCCCCTAACGCCATAACGCGAAGAGCCTTTTCGACGCACAGGCAGCGATAGCCATCGTCGTGGTGTACTGCGGGATCAAATTTCCGGGTACGCCGGGCAATGGCGTACCTCCGATCGTCGGCGACGGGAGCTTGGCTGCCAACCCGGGGTCAACCGGTGCAACGCGGCGGTAGGCGGTGGAACACGACGTTCCGGATCTGCTCGCCGGAGATGTCAGCGGTCAGGTACGTGCAGTGCGGCTGGCTACGACGATCGGTGGGAGAGCCGGGGTTGAGCAGTCGAAGACCGCCGGGCGTGGTGGTGTCCCACGGGATGTGGCTGTGCCCGAACACGAGCACGTCGGTGTCCGGGAACAACCGATCGCATCTGGCTTCCCGGCCCCGTGCGGGGCCGGTTTCGTGGATCACGGCGAGTCGGACTCCGCCCAGCTCGGCGCGGGCGACTCCGGGAAGCCGGCTTCGCAGTTCTGGACCATCGTTGTTGCCGTACACCCCGATCGTCCGTGCGCTGCGCGCCTCGAGTTCGTCCAGCAGCGCGACATCGACCCAGTCGCCGGCGTGGATGACGGTGTCGGCTGTTGTCACCGCGTCCCAGATCTCCGCTGGCAGGGTCTTGGCGCGTTTCGGGAGGTGAGTGTCGGCGATCAGCAGCAGGTGCATGCCCCGAGTGTCGAGGAGACCGGTGCCGATGCGCCACAGCGCGGTGGATGTGGCGCAGCGGCGTTGCGGACCGTTCCTGCGGTCACATGCACGGGGAAGAGCTCGGAAGCTCGCTCATGCGTGCCGGCGACTTTCCGGCGAGGAGCACACCTGTTCCGGTGGGTGACCCGGTACTTGGCGATGATCGCCTTGTTCTTCGAACTCGCCATGGCCTGCCCGTGACCTGCCCGATGGCGAACCCGGCTAGAGCGGTTCCTGGTCGCGCCGGGGCAGGAGAGAGCTCTCGTCGTTGGCCCATCGGTGGAGCAGCAGCGCTTCGAGTTTGCCGCCCAGGTGGGTGCTGGCGCGGATGCCGAACACGACATCGGAGGCGAGTTCTGGCTCGGAGTCCAGCAACGGGGCGAGGACGCTCCGTCTGACCAGCTGTTCGTGGACAGCGTCGGCTTCCACGTGCTCGGCGTAGAAATCAATGGCGTCCGGGCCGCAGCCGAGCCGTCGCATCGCCTGGACGAGCCGGTCGGAGCCGGGCGACGAGGTGAGCTCGACGGTGGCGAACTGCCCCAGCAACGCGCCTCGGAGACCGCGGTGCAGCCCGCACATCGACATCAGATTGACTTCGGCGAGCGTCTCCGCCGGGGCGGGATCGAGGTAGGCCCCGTACCGGTCGTCCAAGCCGAGAGCGCGCATCATCCTGGCGAACAGGTGGGAATGCATGCGTTCGGGGTTACCGGCACCGTATTCGTCGTGTTCGATCGTGACGAAAGCGGATTTGGCCGCCCCGGAGAGCCGGGGGATCACCCAGGCTTGTGGGTCCGCTTCCTTGAGGTGGTACAGCGACCGGTGCGCCACGTACTCGCGCAACTGCCACAACTGCCCGTCGCGACGGAGGTGGTGCGTGACCCCCCACGCATCGGCGGGCTCGACGAGGACGTTCTGCAGTTCGGCCGCCACGTCATCGCCGGCCGGGACGTCATCGCGCAAAGCGGCGAGGAACACCTGCTCAAGCCTCTGGCGAAGCGCCAGCAGCGTGGTGTCCCATTCCCACTCCGGTTCGACACCGCGAAAGCCGCGGTAGTGCAGTTCGTGAAGGCAGTAGAGGGCGAGTTGCAGGTCTTGCCCATAGGGGTCGGCCCCGTTCAGGGGCGTCGGCGGAGCCGGGTTGCCGCGGAGCGTTTCGAGGACCGCGGATGACAGCGGGCCGCGGGGGAACGGCAGCTCCGGTGTCTCAGCACTGCCGGTCGTCTTCGAAGGTCTCGTTCTGGTCGTCATCGGTCTTCCTCCGGCGGCTTCGGGCGCAGCGGCGGTGGCTGGTGTCGCACATCGGGTAGCGGCGACTCCGGCGGCACGTGCACAGGGCGGTCACCGCACGTTCGGAACACACGCGACGTCCGTCTGGTGTGATCAGTTCGACCGGGCCGTGCACGAGCACGGGCCCCTCGCCGGTGATCTCGATGCGAGTGGGGGAGCGGTCAGTCACGGCAACCCTCCACGACGACGAGTTCCTCTTCGCGGCGGCCCGATTTCAGCAGTCCGCGACCTTCGACGAGCGCGGTGCGGGTTCGCATCACCGGACCGAAAGGCACGCGAAATCGCGCGACCACCTGTGCCCGAATACCGGCTCCTTCCAGCCGCACCAGGGTCGCGCGTTCATCGCACACCTCGGACTGCACGATCAAGACCGTGCCGCCGCTGGAGAGCGCGTCGGCAGACCCGAGGCAGATCCGGTCGAGCACTTGCCTGCCATCAATGCCCGCATCCCAGCAGCGAGCAATCCGGTGGCGGGGGAGCAGCGAAGTGGGTGCGGGCACGTAGGGAGGATTGGCCAGCAGGAGATCGAATCGTTCGCCCCGCACCGGCTCGAAGAGGTCACCGCGACGAACATCGACCGGGGCTCGGTGCACCCGGGCGTTGAGCCACGTCGCGGCTGCGGACCGCAGTGACAGGTCGACCGCCGTGACCGATGCCGCCCCGGCCCGCACCGCCTCGAGGGCGAGCGCACCCGTACCGCATCCGATGTCCAGCACGCGCCGCCCGCGGGCGTACTGGCCTTGGCGCATGACGTCCGCCAGCAACGACGTGTCGT
The DNA here is from genome assembly GCF_056431645.1 of Saccharopolyspora sp. NPDC045839. NCBI lineage: Bacteria > Bacillati > Actinomycetota > Actinomycetes > Pseudonocardiales > Pseudonocardiaceae > Saccharopolyspora > Saccharopolyspora sp. NPDC045839. The sequence goes on along the minus strand of NZ_JBWKKH010000003.1, from coordinate 377,808 downwards.
CGGCTGCTCGGTAGACACCGGGTAGTCGCATGAGGAGCACCCCGCCCTCATACCCGGTACCCATCGGGCGAAACATCGGACTCCGGTCGTTTCCGGTGACGCCGACGTTCAACGGCGGGAGAAGAGGAAGAGCCCGTACCGCCAGCGCTCGTCCATCCAATGCCGGTGAGGGAGCAGGCCGAAGTCGCGCATCTCATCGATGAAGTGCGCCGGATCGAACTTCGCGGAGAATCCGACGTTGATCGAATCGCCTACCGCGAACTCCAGCCGGATGTCCAGTGCGCGCAGTTCCGCCACGTGCTCCGTGGTGGCGTAGAGGTGGCCTTCGACCGTGCGGGTGTGCTCGTTGTAATGGGCCCGCGCCTGGAAGCGGTCGAGCAGGAAATCACCGTCGAAGCGACGGTTGAGGTGGGCCAGGTGGTTCAGGCGGAACCGCACGAACGCGGAACTGCCCGGCGGATCGTTGTAGCAGGTTTCGAGGACGTGCTTGGGTTTGACCAGGTCTGCTGAAACGAGAAAGCGGTCGCCGGGTGCGAGCGTGCGCTCGATCTCCGCGAGCAGCGCGTGGCGTTCGGCGGCGGTCGTGTTTCCCAACGTGCTCCCCAAGAACATCATCGTGACCGGCGCGCGACGTCGTCGGCGGATCCAGCGAAGCCCCGCTTCGTACCGGCCCCACAACCCGCGTACGGTCAGCTCGCGGCAATCGGCGGCCAGCGAGTCGCCGCTGGAGACGAGCATTTCGCGGCTGACATCGATGGGAAGGAACGTCGTTCGACGCCGGGCAGCGCACGCGGCGAGCAGTACTCGTGTCTTCTTCGCGCTGCCGCTGCCCAGTTCGGCGACCCACGGTGTTCCGAGCTCGTCCGCGATCGCCCCGGCATGCCGCTGCAGCAGACCGTCTTCCACGCGGGTCAAGTAGTAGTCAGGTAGCCCGGTGATCTCCTCGAAGAGTTCTGACCCGAGCGCGTCGTAGCCGAAGTGCGGCGGAATTCGAGGCGGCGCCTCGCGCAGGCAGGCCACCAGGGCATCGCCATCAGTCCAGAAGCCGGTGTCGCCGTCCACGGCCTCGACCCTGGTCCGGCCTTCCAATCGCCCACCAACGTTCGCTGCTCGGGTGCATCGGGCTCGTCGACCGGCATTCGAGGCGTGGTCGCCTCCGACCGGCCAGGAACCGGTCGCGAACGAGACGTCGCGAACTCGGTTCGTCCGTGTCTCCCGAATACCCGGCTCGGCGAGTCTCATGCGCTCAGCCCCACTCGCAGTCGCCCATCTGCAACGGCGCCGCGCGGAGAAGGCACTGCTGGCACACGACATCCGCACCCATGTCGGGCCGCTCCTGGCACAGGAACGAATCGAGGCGACCTACGATCTCCAGGCCTACGACGACGCATGCACCCGCCTGTCCGGACCTGGAAAATCGGCGATGTCGTGCAGGTCGTTCGCGCCGATCCGCTTCCGCCGCGCCGCGGCGGCGTGCAATCGCCCGAGAACTCCGGTCCCGCCCCGCCCGAACCGCTGTTCCCATTCGACGAACGCGTCCCGCCGCACGAATGCCCCCTCGGCGATGAAGCCGTCAGCCCGGGACCACCGCGACCGGGCACGGTGGGTGGTGCAACACGCCCCTGGTCACGGAACCCATCAGCAGGCCGGGAAATCCCCCGAGTCCCCGGTGGCCGACGACCAGCAGCTGCGCATGCTGCGCGGCCTCGCGCAGCGCTTGCACCGGCGGGACGTTCGACACGATCTGGCGAACGACCACTTCCGGGTAGGGGGCGGTCCCGGCGGACACCTGCTCGGCGAGGCGCTTTTCGGCGCCGGCCAGGAGTTCGTCGCGGTCCGGGTGGTCGTAGGGGCCGGGAATGAAGTAGGCGTTCGGCAGCGCCTGCACCGCGACGAGTTCGCTGCGACGTCGGTCGGCCGCGTGGAAGGCGTAGCGCAACGCCTTCCGGCTGCCCGTCGAGTCGTCGACCCCGACGACGACCGGCCCGGACGTGGCGGTGCCGGGGCCCGGGACGACGACCACCGGCGACGAGGCGTGCGTGGCGACCGCCGCGCTGATCGAACCGAGCAACGTCTCCCGGAACGCGCCTTGCCCGCGCGAGCCGACCACGACCAGCCGCGCGGAGGCCGACCGGTGCACCAGTTCCTCGGCGGGATGCCCGGTGGAGACCTCCTCGGTGATATCCAGTTCGGCCACCGCCTGGCGGCAGCTGTCGGCGATGTCCCGCACCACTTCCCCGGCGAACGGATCGCGGGTGGGATCGTTGTTGACCAGGAGGACGTGCAGCGGAACCGACAGGCGCTCGGCCTCGACGGCCGCCCACCGCGCCGCTTGCGACGAGGACTCGGAGCCGTCCACGCCGACCACGACGGACTGCTTCGCGCGTGTCATGCTCGCGCCCTCCCGCGATGCTCGGACCGCAACGTCGCTCACGTTGCCAACCTCGACCGCCGCGCTGATAGGGCCGATGGGCTCTATCGCCGCCGACGAGGTGGGGTGGTCTTCTCACGCGTCGCGCGGTACTTCCTGCGGAGACTGGTGGAACCCGACGACGCATCCGCTTGGAGCCGGGCGAACCCGAGGACCCCTCCATCCGCAAGCCCCACGTCCGACGGAACTCCAGTGACCATCTCCCCTTGCCGGACCGCGGCGGGCTGCGCGACGGTCGAGCCGGATCAGGGCCTTTCGGAGTGGAACATGACCGTTCAGGCAAGCGCGCTCGATCTCGCCGGCACTCCCGTGGTCGCCGTCCGGCCCGAGCTGGACGCGATGAGCGCGCTGTACGAGATGTACCGGCGCGACGTCCACCACCTCGCCGTGATCGTGGACGACGACGCCTTGGGCCTGGTGAGCGCGGCGGATCTGCTGCAGGGCATCGCGGCCCAGTACCCGAAGACGACCGCTCCGGTCGGCTCGCTGTGCCCGGCCCCGGGGCCCCGGGTGGACGCCACCGACGACATCGGCGTCGCCGCACAACGCATGATCGACGCCCACACCGATGCCGTCCTGGTCATGCGGGACGGGCGGGTGTGCGGCGTGCTCACCGCGGTCGACCTCGTCCGCAGGATCGCCGGAACCCCCGCCGCACAGCCCGAGGAGGAGGGTTCGCGATGAGCGTCGCCAGGGCCGAGGCAGAGTCCGCCGTGCTCGGTGAAGCCGTCCACTGTGCACACAACACCCACCCGTGGGAACTGCCGGTTCACGGGCGGACCGCCGAGCTCCTGGCGCAGCGGCTCGGCCGCACCGCGGGGCCGCAGGCGCTGATGCGATTCGGCCTTCCCGCGAAACCGGAGGTCGGGGAACGATGACCGCAGCACAGGAGAAACCGGTCGTCGTGGGCATCGACGGGTCCGCGGCGGCGCTGGACGCCGTGCGCTGGGCCGCCGCCGAGGCCCACCACCGAGGCATCTGGCTGCGGGTGGTCTTCGCGGACGTCCTCGCCCAGACGTACCTGCCGGACCTGCCGACGACACCGGTGCCCGAAACGTACGCGAGCGCCATGGCGAGACAAGCCCAGCAATGGCTGCACCGGGCCAAGGGAGAAGCGACCGAAGCGGCCCCGGGTCTGGAGGTGCGGACCTTCGTGGTCGCCGGCGGCGCCATACCCGTGCTCGTCGCCGAGTCGCGGCACGCGCAGCTCACCGTCGTCGGCAGCAGCGGACTCGGCGGCTTCGCCGAACTCCTCGTCGGGTCGGTCGCGATCGGCCTGTGCGCGCACGGCCATTCTTCGGTCGCAGTGGTGCGACGGTCGCGCGTGGAAGCCCCCGACGCGCCCGTCGTCGTCGGCGTGGACGGCACACCAGCCGGGGAAAGCGTGCTGAAGACGGCATTCGAGGAAGCCGCGATGCGCGGTGCCGCTCTTGAAGCCGTGCACGCCTGGCACGCCGCCGGCACCGAGCAAGCCTGGTACAGCTTCCACGCCGAGGGCCGCGCAGCAGCGGTCCAGCAGGAGGAGGAGCGCATCCTCGCGGAGCGCCTCGTGAGCTGGCACGAGAAGTACCCCCAGGTCGAAGTCCGGCGCATCGTGGCGAACGGCAAACCGGCACGCGTCCTGCTCGAACACGCGCAGCACGCGCAGGTGGTGGTCGTGGGAGCACGCGGGCGCGGGGCGTTCACCGGTCTGGTGCTGGGCTCGACGAGCCAGCAGTTGGTGCACCACGCGCCGTGCCCGCTCATCGTGGCACGCTGAACGAGCAGAGGAGGCGAGCGTGATGCCTTACGGCTACGGCTGGGGCATGTGGGGCCTGACGATGATGACGGTGAGCATGGTCCTGTTCTGGGCGCTCGTCATCGCGGCGATCGTCGCGCTGGTCCGCTACCTGCAGCGCACCGGGCAGGGCGACCGCGACACCGCCACGGCCGAAGAGCTGCTGGCGGAGCGCTTCGCCCGCGGGGAGATCGACGAGGAGGAGTACCGGCGCCGGAGGACGGCTCTGACCGAACGAAGACGCCGGACGTGACGGCCGGATCGGGTGTTCCGCTTTCTTCGACGAGGGGAGGAGGGCCGATGAACGACAAGACGGACAGGACGCGGATCCAGCCCCCTGACACCGCTTCGGCGCAGTGGGAGGTCACGGAGCGCTCGGTGAACGTCGACGACTTCGCGGCCCGCTACGACATGGGCGCGGTCGAGCACCTGGTCGTCAACGCGCCGCCGGAGGCGGTGTACCGCGCGCTGCGCCATCTCGACCTGCTCACCATCGGGTCGCGAGCCGCGGATCTGGCCATGTGGGTGCGGGGACTGCCGGAGCGGCTCCAACGCCGTGCTCCGCCTCGGGTTCCGACCCGCCTGACCTACGACGACCTGTGCGCGAGCGGCGACTGGGTGCTGCTCGGCGAACGGCCGGGCCAGGAAGTCGTCTTCGGTGCGGTGGGCAGGTTCTGGACGCCGATCGTGCGCATGGAGGAGGTGACCGCGAAGGAGTTCGCCAAGTACGGCAAGCCCGGCCAGGGAAAGATCGTGGCGTCGTTCTCGGTGCGCCCCTACGGCCGCCGCAGCAGCCTGGCCACCTACGACATCCGCGTCACGCTCGACGACCCGATCACGCGGCGGATCTTCACGCTGTACTGGCGGACGGTGTCGCCGTTCGTCAAGTCCATCATGCGGGCCACCCTGCGCACCGCGGCCGGGCAGGCGCGTCCGTGAGCGTTGTTCCCCGTGGAAACCGGTTGCGTGGTAACGGGAATGGGCGCATGTCGAACCGAAGTGGACTCGCTAGACGAGGTGGGAACCGTGACCGGTTACGGGGTTCTCGTGGTGGGAGTGGACGGATCGGATGCGAGCGCGCGGGCGCTGCGCTGGGCCCTCGCGGAGGGACGCCGGCGGTGCGTGCCGGTGCACGCGGTCATGGCCTGGACGCCGCATGCCGTGCTCGCCGGGCCGGGCCCGATCCTGATGAGCCCCGGGCTGGCTCCGCACCACGTGCGGGATCAGCACTGGGAGGACCTGAAGAGCTTGGTGCGGGGCTGCATGGGCGGAACCACGACGCCGGAAGTGCACGCCGAGCTGGTCGAGGGCGATGCCGCCGAGGTGCTGGCCGAACGGTCCGCCCACGCCGCGATGCTGGTGCTGGGCGATCGTGGTCATGGACGGATCGCCGACGTGATCCTGGGCAGCACGGCGCTGCGGTGCATCCACCAGGCCCGATGCCCGGTGCTGGTGGTCCCCGAGGGAATGCCGGAGCAGACCGGGGACGACGCGCAGGCCGGCGTGGTCTCCTTCGATCCCGCGCTCGATTAGGCCGAAGGGGGAGAACGGATGACCGAGACCAGTCGCAAGGCGGTGGTGGCGGGGTTCGACCTGACGGAGTCCTCTCGCCGGGCTGTGTGGTGGGCAGCACGCGAGGCATCCAGCCGACGTCGGCCGCTGCTGCTCGTGCACGTGCTCACGTGGCCGTTCGCGGAGCACACGTCGATCAAGGTGCCGGGCGAAGATGACTTGCTGGAGCCGCTGCAGAAGATCCTGCGGCACGAACTCGCGCAACTGGTCGCCGGCTGCCAGGAGATCGACGCGGAACTGGAAGTGCACAGCAGCATGCCGTTCGGGGATCCGGCCGAGGTGCTGGCGGACATGGCGGGGGAGGCCGAGGTGCTGGTGCTCGGCGGGCCGCGCATCGGGGTGGAGCTCGGGGTGCTGGGCTCGATGTCGGCGGAACTGCTGACCCGGCGCACCGGGGCTCCCGTCGTCGTGGTCCGCGGTGACCGGGAGCAGCCCGGCACGGGGCCGGTCGTCGTCGGCGTCGACGGCTCAGCGGCCAGCCGCCTGGCCATCGATTTCGCCTACGACTTCGCCTCCCGCCACGGCGGCGAACTCGTCGCGGTGCACGCCTGGAGCGACCTGCCGCTGGACCCCTTCGCCCGCGTCCAGCAGTGGGAGCTGCCCTGGAGCGAGGTGCGCGAGGTAGCCGAGGAAGCGCTCGCCGCTTCCCTGGCTGGACGGGGCGAACGGTATCCCGATGTCGGCGTTCGGCGGGTGGTGACGCCGGAAAAGCCCGCCGAGGCCTTGATGGGCGAGGCCCAGGAGGCGAGCCTGCTGGTCGTGGGGAGTCGTGGGCGGGGGCGCATCCGGCGCAGCCTGCTCGGCTCGGTGAGCCACGCGGTCGTCAACCGAGCGCACTGCCCGGTCGCGGTCCTGCGCGCCGGATGACGCCGCCCACCGAGGCCGCCACTCACGACACCCCGCAGGTTTCAATTGAAACTGTTCCTTCGGGCACTGATGGGGCGCAGGTTTCAATTGAGCGTTTTCCATCCTCTGTGCGGGATGCCTGTGCCTCTGGGTCGTGAGTGTCTGTGGCTGCTATGGCGACCACAGGCACTCACGACACCTGCGCAGCCTCCGGCCCGGACGACGGCGACCGGGCAGGAGGCGTGGTGCAGCACGCCGGCGGCGACCGATCCCAGCAGCAGCCCGGTGAATCCGCCGCGCCCCCGGTGGCCGACGACGAGCAGCCGGGCATCCTCGGCTGCGGCGGCGAGCTCGGCCACCGGGTGCCCCCGCTGGGCCACCTTGCGAACGGGCACGTCCGGATAGGACTCGGCCCACCCGGCGAGCTGCTCGGCCACTCCGCGCAGCGCTTCGTCGCGCAGGTCGGCCAGTTCGTACTCCATGCGGGGCACGACCGGCGCGTACTCGATGTCCTGCCACACCTGCACGGCCACCAGCTCGGATCCGTACCGGGAGGCGGCGTCGAACGCGTACCGCAGGGCAGCGCCGCTGTGCGGGTGGTCGTCCACGCCGACGACCACCCGCCCGCTCGATGCCATGCCAGACCTCCCCGCCGTCCGACCCCCGAGTACCCCGGATCAGCGCCGGAAAATGAGCCCGGCTGGGGCGGCGTTGTTCCAGTTCGCCCACCGGCTGCTCGGCGCGGGCGTCGCGGCCGCTTTCCGGCAGGGCCGCACACTGCGCAGGCCGCCCCGGACGCCGTTCGATCGGAAGTGGCTCATTCGCCGCCCTTCTGGATGTAGGAGCGAACGAACTCGGCGGCGTTCTCCTCCAGGACGTCGTCGATCTCCTCCAGGAGGGAATCGGTCGAATCGTCGAGCTCGTCGCGCCTGTCCGCACCGCGGGTTCGCGGTTCTGGTAGCTCTTCGTCGTGGTGGGTGTGTCGGCGAGCCTTCTCCTGGCGCATTCCGCACCTCCTGCGGTCGATGCGTGCCCCAACGCCCGGTTGCTGCCGGCGTCAAGCGGCCGCGAGTCGCGCCCGTCCGACAAGCGTCGCGAAGCACGATCGCGGTCGCTAGAGACCCTCGTCCCAATCCACTCCGGCGGCTTCCACGCGGATGGGGAACAGCCTCGCGACGAGGTGTCAGAGCGGGGAGCGAGTTCTCCAGCGAGAACCGGGCGGTTTGCGGGCCCCGCCGCCGGCCTGCGGTGCCCGAACAGGCGTGCGCCGTGGGGCGGATCCTCGTGGCCGCCATGGTGACCTTGCGTTCGCTCGCGATGTGCTCGTGGGATACCCGAACCGCCGGGAGATTCCACCGGCGGGGTCGCACCGCCGGCACGATCCCGGTGGCGGTTGAAGGGTGAGCGATGTCCACGGTCCGGTCGCGCGACCGGCGCGGACCAGGGCCGACCGACTCCGTTCCGGCCGACCCCGTGGCGGGTACCCGGGCGGGAAACCCGTGGTGCGGGGAGTGCCGCCATGGCGTTGGCCGCGGAGCTCGCCCCCAGGTCCTGGCCGGAAGCGTCTTCCGCGGACGGTGATCCGGCTGTGCGACGTGACCACTGTGGACGATCGACCCGGCGTTTCCCCGCGCCGCGCCGGTCGTGTGCGGACTGGAGGTGATCGGAATGGCCGGTGGCGAGAGCGAGGCCGGCGGGGTCGGGAAGCGGCTGCCGCGGCCCGTTTACGAGCACGAGCTCTTCCGGTTGCAGAGCGAGTTGGTGAAGCTGCAGGAGTGGGTCCGCACTGAGGGCACTCGGCTCGTGGTGGTCTTCGAGGGGCGTGACGCGGCCGGGAAGGGCAGCACCATCAAGCGGGTGGCCGAGTACCTCAATCCGCGGGTCGCGCGGATCGTGGCGCTTCCGGCGCCGTCGGAGCGGGAGCGCTCGCAGTGGTACTTCCAGCGCTACGTCGAGCGCCTGCCGGCGGCGGGGGAGATCGTGCTGTTCGACCGCAGTTGGTACAACCGTGCGGGCGTCGAACGTGTGATGGGGTTCTGCACGGAGGAGGAGTACCGCCTGTTCCTGCGGCAGTGCCCGGTGTTGGAGGGCCTGCTCGTCGAGGACGGCCTGCTGTTGCGAAAGTACTGGTTCTCGATCAGCCAGGCCGAGCAGGAACGGCGGTTGCGCAAGCGCGTGGACGATCCGATGCGCCGGTGGAAGCTGTCGCCCATCGACCTGGAATCGGTGTCCCGCTGGGACGAGTACTCGAAGTCCAGGGACGAGATGCTCGCGGCGACCGACACGCCGACGGCGCCGTGGTACCTGGTGGAGAGCGAGGACAAGCGGCGGGGCCGCATCAACATGATCGCGCACCTGCTTTCCAGCATCCCGTACCGCGAGGTGCCGCGCCCCCGGGTAGACCTGCCGGCTCGACCGCGGCCCGGCGACTACGAGCGGCCGCCCAAGGAGAACTACACCTACGTACCCGACCACGCCGCCGCGCTCTGAAGCGTCGACCGCCCCGGGCCCCATCGGCAGGTTCGCGAAATGATCGACGACCGCCGCGGAGGCTGAATTGTTCCACAAAGGACGATCGTTCATGGCGCGTGCGCTCAGCTCGGATTTCCTTCTTGCACCAGAGATGCGATGTGCGAGAGCAACGCGCACAGCGAGCGCGGTCCATCGACGGAGTACCGGGCCCAGGTCAGGCGGTCGCCGTGTTCGGCGCTGAGCACCACGATGCCGATGCCGTCGTCGTGCACTTCGCGCAGGGCGTCTTCGTCGGTGTAGTCGTCGCCGGCGAACACCGGCACGACGTCGTGGCCGACCAGCCCGATGCGATTCAGCAACCAGCGCAGCGCCCTGCCTTTGTTCCAGTCGATGTCCGGCAGCAACTCGACGACGCGTCGGCCGTGCGTCGTTCGCAGCCCGGGCCGTGTGTCGCCGACCCGGCGCACGATGGAGATCACCGACTCGACCTCGTCCGGCCGGACGTTGCGGTAGTGCACGGCGAGTGCGAACCGCTTGCGGTCGACCAGCGCGCCGGCCACCGGCCGCAATTCGGTCGACAGCAGCCGTTCGGCCTCGTCGAGGTCGGGCAGCGCGGTTTCGCCCGACTGCTGCACGACCGACGTGCCATCGGGCCCGGCCAGCTCGAAGCCGTGGCTGCCCGCGCACCACGCGTCCTCGACCTGCACCCGTTCGCGCAAGTCCCGCAGGTCGCGGCCGCTGATCACCGCCACCGGGCAGTGCCGGGCGAGAGCCCGCAGCACCTCGCCGGTCCCGGCCGGTAGTCCGACCGCGGTCGGATCGTCCCTGATCGGGGCGAGGGTGCCGTCGAAGTCCAGCAGCACCGCCGGGCGGTGGCCCCGCAGGCGATCCGCGATCTCGGACCACCGGTCGAGCGCGTCGGGCACGTCGGACAGGCGGCGTTCCCCGGAGCCGGCGACGGCGACACCGGCGAGGCTGGGCACGACCACGTCCGCTCCCGCTTCCAGCAGCCTGGTCGGGGAACCGGACCGGGCAACGCCGACGACCAGGGCGAATCCACCGGACCTGGCGGCTTCGGCACCCGGCCCGGAGTCCTCGACGACCGCGCAGCTCGATGGCCGGACGCCGAGCCGACGGGCGGCCTCGAAGAACACGGCGGGATCGGGCTTGCCGGGCAACCCGAGTTCCTCCGCCACCGCACCGTCGACCCGAACGCCGAACAGGTGCGCGATCCCGGCTCGTTCGAGGACGGCGGCGCAGTTCCCGCTCGCGGAGATGACGGCGGTCCGGACGCCGTGGCGGTGCAACGACTCGATCAGCGCGATCGCGTCGTCGAACACCGCGACGCCCTGGGCGTCGAGGGCATCGCGGAAGTAGCCGTCCTTGAGCTTGCCCAGCCCGTGGCAGGTTTCCCGCCCGGCCGCGTCGCCTGCGCTGCCCAGCGGCAATCGGATGCCGCGGGAGCGAAGGAAGTCCCGCACGCCGTCGACCCCCGGCTTGCCGTCGACGTGGCGGAGGTAGTCGTCGCCGGTGAAGGGAAGGTGGTCCTCCGGCGGATCCGGCGCGCGCTCGGCCAGGTACCCGTCGAACAGGCGCTTCCAAGCGGCGGCGTGCACCGCGGCGGTGTCGGTGAGCACCCCGTCCAAGTCGAAGAGCACCGCGTGGTGGCGGAGCGGATCGATGCTCGTAGCGGCCATGATGGCTCCGTGCGGGTACGGCGTCCCCACGGAATACCCAGATCACCGCGCAGTTCCACCCGCCCTCCCTCCGGCGTGCGATCAGAGGTCCTCGTGCAGCGTCCTGCTGATCCACTTCTTGCAGAAGCCGGGGACCGCTCCAGCACGTGTTCCAGTCGCCGTCCCCGTGGTCCTCAGGAGGTTCCCTGCGGTGGCCCCCGCGCTGGAGCTGTGGGCCACCGGAGCCCCCGACGCGCACCATGGCATTCGGCTTCGGGTGGACCTCGCGGAAGGATGTTTTCAAATGCGAACGAAAGGGTTAGGGTGATGTCGCTGCTTCGCCGTGATCGTCGGGTTGGCGGAGCGGCCCTTGGCCGTTGGCTTCGGGGACCGACGGCAGAGCGGGTACTCCGAGACCGCGAGCCGCCCGGGGTGCTCGCCGCTCGAGGCCGTGCGGTCGGTTGTTCCCGTCCGCAGGCCCACAGCCTCCGTCTGCGGCCCTCTGATGGGGCAGTGGCAGCACCTGCGGAGCAGAGGAATCCACCTCGCGCCCCGCTCATGTTCGTGCACAACAGTAGCGCACCGACACGGTGCGTGGCGCCTGCAACCGTTCGGCTGAAACTTCCACGGTGCCCCGGCTCGCGGCACGGCCGAGGCATCCAGTGCGGCACCAACAGCTTGCCACGCGGCAAGCAAATCCGAGTGCATCGAGCGCGCGACGATGTCACCGGCCGGCTGCGCCGATTGGGGTTGCAGGCCGCAGGAGTACGAGGTTGGCGCCGGATTCTTTGCTTCGGCACGCTGAAGAAACATCATCCCCGGGTACGGTTGTGTCCGCGACGCCGTCGCAAGACTGAATGCGCCGATGCGGAGGAGCGGTCCATGCCACAGCCCGAACCGGCCATCAAGAATTCGGACAAGGGATACGTAGCGCTTCTTGGATGGAGTCTCAACGCGGTGGAGGCTCTCGACCGGTTCGATCGACGTTATGTCGTCGTGGCGCCGGACTGGGCCGAGGAGTACTGCTCCGAGCACGACATTCCCTACGTGCGGTGGAACTTCGAGCGGCTCAACGACCGCTCCATGGAGATCGCCGAGACCCTCAAGGCGGAGGGTGTCGACGTTGCGATCCCGCTGTTCGAGGAGACGGTGGAGTGGGCGGGGGCGATCAACTCCGTCCTGCTGGACAACCCGCGTCTGTTCGGCCAGGCCATGCTGCTGCGGGACAAGGCGCTGATGAAGCGTCGCGCGCAGCTCGGTGGGATCCGGGTCGGGATCTTCGAGGAGGCCCATGACCGGGAGGACGTGATCCGCTTCCTCAAGCGCGTCAATCAGACGCTGCTCAAGCTCGACGGCGACCCGAACGACCCGATCCATGTCAAGGCGTTCGACAAGGCCGGGTGTCTCGGGCACCGCGTCATCCGCACCCCCGACGAGATCGACACGATTCCGGACGAGGAGTTCCCGGTTCTCATGGAATCACATCTCGACGGCTGGGAATTCGCCGTCGAGGCGTGGATCCACAACGGGAAGATCAAGTTCCTCAACATTTCCGAGTACGTGACGCTCGGGTACTCGGTGTTCGTTCCGGCGACCCCGGAACTGGAGAGGTACCGGTCGCAGATCACGGCGCAGATCGAGAAGCTCATCAAGACGTTCGACATCGAGTTCGGCTTCGTGCACCCGGAGTACTTCGTCACCAGTGACGGCGAGATGTACTTCGGCGAGGTCGCCTACCGGCCGCCGGGCTTCAAGGTCTTCGAGCTGCTCGAGCGGGCATACGGGTTCAACGCCTACCAGGGCCTGGTCCTGGCCTTCGATCCGAAGACCACCGAGGAGGAGATCGACGCCTTCTTCCCGCGCGAGGTCGCCGACGCGTCCGGGGTCGCGGGCTGCTTCGGCGTCTACCCGCGCCGCCGGGTCGTCGCCGACCTGCAGATCCCGGAGGCGACCGAGGACGACGACTACTACGAGTCGCACGACCTCTCGGCGCCGCTGGAGGAGACGGTCACCAAGAGGACCGCGTTCGGCAACCACTGGGGTCTGGTGTACTTCTTCGGTGACGACCCCTACCGGATGCGTGAACTGTTGAAGAAGCAGGAAGAGCTCGACTTCTACGTCTGACGACTCCGTGGACGCAGGAGACCTACCCGAGGGAATCCTTTGAAACCGACCGCCGACGTCACGGGTGAGGTCACGACGCTGGACAAGCGCGTGGCCTCGCTCGACGCCGCTGTTCAAGCCATGGCCGAGACCCGCGACTTCGGAAAGCACGCGAAGCTGCGGCGGGTCCTGGAAGCGTTGCGGCGGGTGCTGCTGCAGCCGGGCGGCGCCGCGGCGGTCCAGGCCCGGGCGCAGGCATTGGAGGAGGCCGGTCTGTTCGCGGGGACGGACTGGGCTTCTCCGGAGATCCTTCTCCCGTCGCTGGTCGGCCCCGGGCTGCGCAGCGGAGACGCGGACACCGTCGTGGTGGAGGCGACCAGCGAGCTGCGGATGCTCGCTGTCGCGCGTGGCGACTTCGCGCACCCGACCTTCTCCGCCGAGGACGCCCGCCAGTTCCTGTCCCAGGCGCTGGCGATGAACCTGGAGCTGCTGTTCACCCCGCCCAGCGAGGCGGAGCGGACCCGGCAGGGCCGGACCGCGCAGCTGATCCGGGACCTGTTCCGGCACCTCGCCGACGAGATCGGCTACGACAGCGTCCTGGGCAAGCTGGTCGACGAGATCTGGCGGATCCTGCGCCAGCGCCCGATCCAGGTCGACCAGGTGCAGTCGCTGATCACCCGGATCGCGATCTACCGCGGCGATCCGGACGTCGACCTGGGCGCGTCCTCCGGGCAGGGCCTCGACCGGCTCATCACCAGCCTGTTCGGGACCACCGAGGCGTGCCGGGACGACCCTGGCATCGAGGTCTTCCGCTCCAGGCTGGAGGCGATGGACGCCGGAGGTCTGCAGTACGAGGCCACCGGGTTCGCCCGGGCGATGCACGACATCGGTCTGGTGTCGCCGTACCACGCGGAGCTGCTGCGGTTCCTGCTGCACGAGAGCGACTACCTCGTCGGCGAGGCGCTCGGGTTGTCCGACACCGGCCGGAACTGCCTGCTGCGCTACCGTGATCTGGTGCATCGGCTGATCGAGGGGGCCGTGCACCCGCAGACCGCGCAGTGCATCTACGGGCTGGCACTGCTGCTCGACCGCGGCATCCTCTACGAGCCGCCGGTGGTGCCCGCGCTGTGGCGACAGCTGGCTCTGGAACTCTCGCCGGTCGCGGAGGAGCGGTTGGCGGCGGTGTTCGGCGACCAGCCGGAGCCGAAGGCACGGCTGACCGCGGGCGTACTGTCGATGCTGGGCCAGCCGCTCGGTGTCGGGCAGGGCGACAATCCGACCTGCCAGTCGGCCCGCGCGCTGTCGATGTGGGCCTACAACGACCCGGATTACCTGCTGCAGGTGGTGGTCTGGGCGGCCCGCGACGACGAGGTCATCATGCACTTCGAGGGCCAGCCGGTCTCGTCGAAGGACAGCGCGTCCGGGGTCGCGAACAAGGTGCCGATGGACCTGGATCCCGTGTCGTTGCTCGTGGTGCCCCACCTGGACCGGATCTACGCCGAGATGGGGAGGCGCTGCGCCGATCGGCCCGGGGACCCGCACCGGTGGGTCAACCCCGAGTTCCACGGCTGGTGGGCGGCTCGTGGATTCTGGATCAACGTCGAGGTCGAGACCGGGAGGCTGGTCGGCCTCGACGAGTTCCTGCGGCAGTTCCACGCGAGCTATCACCCGTCCTACAACGGTGGGCAGCCGGTGATCCATCCACAGCCGGCCGGCGTCGCCGTCACCGACAGCGCGGCCCGCTACGTCGGCTGGCACGCGATCACGATCCTGCGGGTCGCGCCGGATCCGCAAGACGTCATGCGGGTGTACTTCTTCAACCCGAACAACGACAGCGGCCAGGACTGGGGCGACGGCGTCGTGGTCTCCACCGCGGGCAACGGTGAGCGGTTCGGTGAGGCCTCGCTGCCGTTCGGCCAGTTCGCGTCGCGGCTCTACATCTTCCACGCCGACCCGCTCGAGCGTGGGGAGCCGGAGAGGGTGCCAGTCGAGGACGTCGTGCGGATCATCGGCTACATCGAGCGCAGCTGGGGCGCTGACCGGCTGCCACCGGGGACTCTGCAGGCATCGAAGGACCCGCAGTCCTGACCCGCGTGCTCTCCGGCATCGCGAATCCTCTGCCGGGTCTGCTGCGCGGTGCCAACGCATAGATCCCGCATTCTCATAGTTTGCTTGTCATATGGCAAGCAAGTGGCGTCGGCGCCTGTCCGATGCATCACATCGATCGCCGAACGCTCGGCGCGGAACTGCGATGTGCGAGTGCCGCTTGGCCGGGAAGCGGAGGTTGGCGTCACCGCACGCGAACGGATTCATAGCCAATCGGCAACTAATCCAACTAGGATCACACGGCTGCGGGCCGCCTGAAGCGCAGAGACCGCCTTCTGCTGTGTCGCTCGATCATGCCACCGGTGCCTGCGGGCAGGTGGTGGGAGAGGTGCAACCGGGTGGGCCGGAGTTGCCGCTCACGGTTGGGTACGCGCCGATGTGGGAGCTGATGCCCGCTCCTTCCACCGGTGGTGGATGCCAGATCACTGCGAGATACGTCAGCGGGCCGGCCGAGATGACGGTGACGGTGGGCTACTACGGAGTCCTGTACGGGAGCGCCACGAACGGCAAAGCACCCGGAAAAGCGGTCGCCGGCCCGCGGATCGTGCGTCGTCCGATCACCAAGGACAGCCGTTCGAGATCCCCATCGCATGCCCGGAAGGCTGGGGGCACGTGGTGGCGATCGAGTTGCACCTCGCCCTGCAGTCGGTCGAAGGGCACGTGGTGACCGACGACGTCCCCAGCAAGCCGTGGCTCGACGCGGAGTACGTGGCGTGGGAGCGCGAGCCGGCGACCGCTCCGGAATGACGGGCCGCGAGCGCAGGTCAGAGCAGGATCCAGCTCCGTTCCCGCGCCACGGAGGTCTCACCGCGGTGCGGCCCCAGCCAGTCGACGCACACTGCCACGGCGTCGTCATCCAGGTCGCTGTCCTGGAGAAATGCGCGGAGGTCGCTGAGCAGCGATCGCACGGCTTCGGCGGGGTCGAGGTGGCGACTGCTGTGCAGCCAGCCAGAGCACGCCCAGCCGGTCGCCCCGCACGGTCATCGGCAGATGCAGCGCCACTTCCTCGTCGATCGGCTGTTGGACGCTCACCTGATCGCAGAAAACACGCCCTTCCACGGTTGCCACCAGGGGGATGCCGGGGCCCTCGGGTTCGAGCACCGGTTCCAGAACCGCAAGCCTCAGATCGACCAGGTAGATCTCCAGCCCGGCAACGCCGAAATGATGCCTCAGCAGCGCTTCGAGCACCCCGGGCAACTCGTGCGCGGGAGCGGCCCGCAGGGCTCGATCGATGGACTCCAGACGGGTGGGGACGGTCACCATTTCTCCGGCTTCACCTGGGGCCCGCTCAACTGCGGGCGATCTTGAATCGTGACGTGACAGAATGCGTCCGGGAGCCCGTACGCGAAGGAACGTGATGCACCCGGCTAGGAGGGTTGTTCTAGTGCGCGAACCTGATCCTGTTTCCTCCGAGGCCCTGGACGACCTCGAAGCCGGCGTCGGGGTGCTCATGGTGGTCTGGTCGCGCAGCGCCGAACGCATCAAGCCCAAGGTCTCGGCGTCGCAGCTGCGGGCGCTCGTCGTCGTGGACAGGCAAGGCGCCATCAACCTCATGAGCCTTGCCGACGAGCTCGGTTCGATTCCCTCTGTGACGAGCCGGCTGTGCGATCGGCTCCAGGCCGCCGGGTTCCTCGACCGGACCGCCAGCGAGGGTGACCGCCGCGAGGTCATGCTCCAGGTGTCCAAGGACGGTCGCCGCCTTCTCCGCCAGTTCCGTCGGGAGCGTCAAGCGGACCTCAAACAGGTCTTGGACGCCATGAGCCCTCGAAGCCGCAATGCCCTGCTCGCCGGCATGAGCGCCTTCTACGCGGCCGCGACCGAACTCGGCCTGCCGGACGAGATGCTCGCCTGACCTTCTGCCCGGTTCCGTCCACGGCATACCGGGGCGGCCGTTCCTGGCCGCCGGAGCGGCGCGGCTGCGACCATGTCCTCGCCTTTCCTGTTTTACTTGTCAGAGGACAAGTAAAGTACCGGCCCTGCGCAGCGCGGCCCCAACCGGGTGCGGTTGCCGTCATATGCCGGCGGTTGCGCCTGCGGCATGCGGTAGTCGTGCGAGGTGAGGAGCGGGATGCGTCACCGGCGCCGGACGTCGGCCAGGTGACCGCGTGGCGAAACGTCGAACCGCGACTTGCCGGAACTGGGCGTGTGCGGGTGGTTACGCGCGGGCGAGGTCCGCGATGCCAGTTCCCCTTGTTGACGACGATCGAGTAGATCGTCAGCCCGGGAGCAGTCGATTCAGAGGATCGGATGTGCATGGCTTTCCGCTCCCCGGCGACCCGGAAATCGTTCGCCTCGCGGCTCTTCGTCCGGTGGTGGTGAAGGTCGGCTGCCGAGGTGCTCACGAGGTGTCGACGGCGGTCGCCGGAGACGTCGGCGGCGCGAGCTCGGCCGCCAACTCCCGGCGCATCTTCACGTGCTCGGCAGGCATCGACACGGTCGTTCCACCGACGAACCGGTCGCCGCGGTAGCGCCGGATCGCGAATCTCCCGCTCGCCGGGCCGGGCGTCACTTCGGTGCGGTCGTGCTCGGCCCGCGGCGCGCCGGCCATCTGCACCTTCACCCCGGCCTGGTCGGTCCAGAACCACGGGACGGGCCGGTACGGCGCGTCCTGACCCACGATCTGCTTGGCCACGTGCAGGGCCGAGTCCATGGCGTGCTGGACCGAGGTGAGCCGTTCCAGCCGGTCGTCGAGCGGAAACCGCACGCAGTCGCCGATTCCGCTCACGTGCGGGTCGGAGGTCCGCAGCCGGGTGTCGACCACGACCCCGTCGTCCACCACCAGACCGGCCCGTTCGGCCAGGGCGGTCGACGGCGCGGAGCCGATCCCGACGACCACGAGGTCCGCCGGGATCCGCGCGCCGTCGTCCGTGGTGACCGACACGAGCCGATCGCCCTCGATGGTGTGGGCGACCACCGACCGGCCGAGGTGGAACCTGACGCCGCGGGCACGGTGCCGCTGCAGGAGAAAATCGCCGACCTGCGGCGGTACCGCGTGCGCCAGGATCGAGGACATGCGCTCCACGACGGTGACCGAGCAACCGAGTTCGGCGGCCGCCGTCGCGATCTCCAGCCCGATGAATCCACCGCCCACCAACAGCATCGATCGCGCGCCGCGCAGCCGCTCGCCCAATGCGACTGCGTCGTCGCGGTCGTGCAGGTGAAAGACGTTCCGCAAACCGTGGAGGTCGCGGACCGGGCGCGGGCGGGAGCCGGTGGCCAGCACGAGGTGGTCGTACGGCGTCGTCGTGCCGGAAGCCAGCGAGATCTCACGGGCGGCGAGATCCACCCCGGTCACCGGGTCGCCGAGCACGAGCGTCGCGCCGATCGAGTCGTAGTGCGCCGCGTCGTGGAATTCGACGGGTGCCGGGTCGGCGTCCAGGAGGAACGCCTTCGACAGGGGCGGCCGCTGGTACGGCAGGCATGCTTCGGCGCTGACGAGGGTCAGCTCGCCGGCGTATCCGAGCCGCCGCAGGCTCGAGGCCGCGTGCACCCCGCCCTGGCCCGCTCCGACGATCACGACGCGGCGCATCGGGTTCCCGGACATGGCGGTCAGGGCTCGACGATTTCGATTGCGGCCGTGGGGCAGGAGAAGACCGCCTCGTTGACGTCGGCGACCGCCTCTTCGCCGACCTCCTCGGCCAGCAGGATCACGATTCCGTCCTCGTCCTGGTCGAACACCGCCGGCGCGGCCAGGACGCACTGCCCCGACCCGCAGCACTTGCCCGCATCGATCCTGAGCTTCATGGCACGCCCGCCTTCCGTTCGGTGATCACGTTCCTCATCGGTGTCCTACGGCTCGTCGATGTCGACCAGCGGATCGCCGGCGTTCACCGTCGATCCCTCCGCGACGTGGACGGCCGCGATGGAACCGGCGTGTTCGGCGAGGACGGGGATCTCCATCTTCATCGACTCGAGAACCACGACCGTCGTGTCCGGTTCGACGGCGTCACCCGCTGCGACCAGGACCTTCCAGACGTTCGCGCCCATGTCGGCATTGATCGTTTCCGCCACTGCCCTACCTTCCCGTGGATGCCGTCGCGCGACCGGTGACGGCCGCGACGATGTTCGTGTCGTACCCGCCGGCGGCGAACTCGCGGTGATCGACGAGCTCGCGCAGGAACGGCAGGTTGGTGCGCAGCGGCCCGACGGTGAACCCGTCGAGCGCCTCCCGCGCGCGCTCCAGCGCGCGGTCCCGGTCCTCGGCGAACACGCAGATCTTGGCGATCAGCGAGTCGAAGTGCGGCGTGATCGCCAGTCCCGCCCGGTACCCGGCGTCGACCCGGATCCCGTCCCCGCTCGGTTCCGCCCACTGCTCGATCGGACCGGGACTCGGGAAGAACCGCACCGGATCTTCCGCGCAGAGCCGGAATTCGATCGCGTGCCCGCGCGGACGGGGCGCGAACCCCGCGGTGACCGAACCGGTCACGGCGATGCTCAGCTGTTGCTCCACCAGATCGACGCCGTGCGTCAGCTCGGTCACCGGGTGCTCGACCTGGATCCGGGTGTTCATCTCCAGGAAGACGAATTCCTGCGTCCGCGCGTCGACGAGGAACTCCACGGTGCCGGCGTTGCGGTAGCCGACCGCGCGGGCCGCGTTCGCCGCCGCGTCGTGCAGCCGTTGCCGCACCTCCGGGTCGAGACCGAGCGCCGGTGATTCCTCGACGAGCTTCTGGTGGCGGCGCTGCACCGAGCAGTCGCGCTCGCCCAAGGTGAGGATCGTTCCGTCCGCCAGGCCGAGGACCTGGACCTCGATGTGCCGCGCCGATTCGACGAACCGCTCGAGGAAGACCCGGTCGGAGCCGAAGCTGCGCGCCGCGATCGCTTGCGTGCGGTCGAATTCCTTCCGCACCGATTCGGCGTCGTGGGCGATCGTCATGCCGATCCCGCCACCGCCGCCGGCGGCCTTCACCATGACCGGGTATCCGATGCGCTCGGCCTCCGCAACCGCCTCGGCGGCATCGGACAGCGCCGCACCGGCACCGCCGCCGACCGGAACACCGGCGGCCGCGACGCGGTTTCGCGCCTCGACCTTGTCGCCCATCGCGGAGATCGCTTCGGGGGCGGGGCCGACCCACGTCAGGCCCGCATCCACGACCGCACGGGCGAATCCGGGGTTCTCGGCGAGGAAGCCGTAACCGGGGTGGACCGCGTCGGCTCCGGATTCCACCGCGATGCGGACGATCTGGTCGATGTCGAGATAGGCGCCGACGGGCTGATCGCCGGTGATCTCGCGGGCGATGTCCGCTTCGGCGACGTAGGGCAGGCCGGCGTCGACGCGGTGGTGGATCGCGACGGTGCCGACGCCGAGGCGCCGGGCGGTCGCGATGATCCTGCGGGCGATCTCGCCGCGGTTGGCGACCAGCAGTCGCCGGGGGAATTGCCGCTCCATCCTCATCCGCCTAGGGTCTGTTTCACAAGCGGCGTGAGCCGCTTGCTCTTCTGGTGAGTGGGCCGTCAACTTGCACCGCCACACGCACCGCGACGCAAGCACTTGCAAACACTTCCTAGTAACTCGTGGGCCAGTTGCTGAGGTGGTGTTCGCCCACCCCGCCGGTCCGGGTCAGCGCGTTGTCCTCGAGGGCGCCGAGGATGAACTCGCGGGTGTCCGCGGGGTCGATCACGTCCTGCACGCCGTAGACCCGGGCGACGTCGTAGCCGGTCGATTCCTTCGCCATCTCGGCCAACCGCTGTTCGTAGAGCTCCGGATCCGCGGCGGCGTCGATCCCGTGCACCACCCCGACCGCCGAGCGCGGGTCCATGAAGCTGACCTCCGCGGTCCACCACGCGGCCATGGCGTCGGTGGTCCAGGCGCCGCCCATGTTGACGTAGCCCTGCCCGTAGTTCTTGCGCATCATCACCGTCACCTTCGGCACGGTCGCCAGCGAGAGCGCGTTCATCCAGTTGATGACCTTCCCGACGATTCCGCTGCGCTCGCCGTCCAGTCCGATGAGGAATCCCGGCTGGTCGACGAGGAAGACCAGCGGGATGTTGTACGAGTCGCACAGCACGATGAAGCTGGTCGCCTTCGCGCACGCGGACGCGTCGATGGCGCCCCCCTTGAACATCGGGTTGTTCGCGATGACCCCGACCGACCGGCCGTTGATCCGGCACAACGCGGTGGTGAGCGATTTGCCGTAGCGCTCCTTGACCGGGAACACGCTCCCGAGGTCGGCGATGACCTCGATGACCTTCCGCACGTCGTACACCTTCGTGCGCTCCGGAGGCACGATCGCGTGCAACTGCGCGCCGCGGCCGGCCGAACCTTCCGGCACCGGGGCGATCGGCGGTGCTTCGCCGTTGTGCGACGGGAGGTAGCTCAGGAACCGGCGCAGGAGGTCGATCGCCTCCTCGTCGGTGTCGGCGACCGCATCGGCGAATCCGGTCACCTCGGAGTGCAGTTTCCAGCCGCCGAGTTCCTGGCCGTCGACCTGTTGCCCGGTCGCCCGGCCGACCAGCCCGGGGCTGGACACGGCCATGATCGCGCCCTTGCGCATGACCGCGAAGTCCGAGCCGGCGGTGTGCCAGGCGGCGGAACCGAAGGAGTACCCGAACGCCGCCGACACCCACGGGTTGGTCCGGCGGCGCAGGAACCGCGTCCGGTCGTTGGCGTTGCCGAGCCCGGTGCCTCCCATGACGTCCGGCATCCGCACACCGGTCGACTCGGCCAGGTAGACCAGCGGCATCCCGCTGCGCGCGGTCAGGTCCTTCAGGTGCCCCATCTTCTTGTTGCTGACGGCTCCGGAGGACGCGCCCTTGACCGTGAAGTCGTACGCGATGACGCCGGCGCGGCGCCCTGCGATGCGCCCGGTGCCGGTGACCTTCCCGTCGGTGGGGGTCACGTGCTGGTCGGCATCGACGTTCGAGGTCGCGAAGAGGCCCATTTCGCGGAAGGAACCTTCGTCCAAGAGCCGGGCGACTCGTTCGCGGGCGTTGAGCTCGCCCTTCTCGGCCCGGGCGGTCAGCTTGCGTTCGCCGCCCATCGCCAGCGCGTGCGCACGCCGCTCGGCGTGCCGGATTTCGTGATCGGTGGTCATGTCGTGGATTCGCCCTTCACGGTCGTTCACGCGGTGGCGGTGCAGACGAGCGCGGCTCGACGTTCCTGGAAGTCGATGAGGGACCGCGCGACCCGGCCGGCTTCGTCGACCGAGCGGAAGACGGGCAGGCCGAGTCGCTGCGCCTGGAGGGTGTAATCGGCGACGGCCCGGTCCATGTCCGGCCGGCCGTCCCCCTTGAGAACGAGGTACTGCTGCGTCGCCGCGCCGGTGCGCGCGTGCGCGGCGGCGATGCTCCGGATGATCGTGCCGGTCACATCGCCGTGCCGTTCGGCCAGGTTCCGCTGGATGATGCCGACGTTCAGGTGGGTGATGAGGATGGCAGGCGGCGACGATTCCAGCACGATGGACAACAGGTCCCCGGCGATGGTGCCGCCGCCCACCGCGAGCGTGCCCGCCGGGGTGTCGATCGGGTTCTCCAGGCCGTTTCCGGGCGGCAGACCGAGCGATTGGATCCGCTCGATCGCCGGCTCCGGCAGCGGCGGCACGGAGAATCCGTGGCGTGCCAGCGCATCCGTGGCCAGCACGCTGGCACCGCCGCCGTTGCCGAACAGGACTGCATCGCGGGTGGCCGGTGGCGGACCGTCGAGCCGGACGGTGGCGAAAGCCAGCAGCACGTCGAGGAATTCCTCGAGGGAATCCGTCAGCGCGATACCGGCCTGCCGGCACACCGCCGGCCAGAGCCGGTGGTTGCCCGCGAGCGCGCCGGTGTGGCTCGTCGCCGCGCGCGAGCCGGCGGCGGTGCGCCCTCCGGCGAGGAGCACGACCGGTTTGCCGGAGCCTCGTCGCGCAAGCAGGTCCAGGATCGCGCGCGCCGCCGCGATCGACTCCAGGTACATGCCGACGACGCCGATGTCCGGATCGTCGAGCATGAACTCCACGAGTTCGGCGGCGTCCACATCGGACGAATTGCCGATGCTGGTGACGCTGTGGAAGGCGATCCCACGCGCCGCACCGAGCCGCAGGATGTCGACGCTGAGGCCGCCGCTCTGCGAGACGACGGCGACGCCGCCGGCGGTGAGCGGCGGGTCCGGGATGAAGCTGACCCGCGCCGCGGAACTGTGCATCCCGAGGCAGTTCGGGCCGATGACGCGCGTCCCCTGCGCCTCCATCCGCCGGACGAGATCCCGTTCGAGCTCGACGCCTTCGGCGACCTCGCCGAAGCCGCTGCTGATGATCTGGGCGAACGCGACCTTGCCGGGATCGGCGGTCAGCGCGTCCGCGACTTTCTTGGCCGGGAGCGCGACGTAGGCGTAGTCGACCGGTTCGGCGACTTCCCGGAGCGAGCGCTGCGCCGGGAGTCCCTCGATCTGCTCCGCCGAGGGGTGGATCGGGATCACCGTCCCGGAGAAGCCCGCCCGCCGGAGGTCGGCGATGTACCGGTTGGCGATGTTCGACCCGCTCGCGCTCGCACCGAGCACCGCGATCCTGCGGGGGCGGAACAGGCGTCCGAAGGCACCGTGCACGGCACGTTCCCCGGTGGCGCATTCCGCTTCGGAACCTGCGGCGAGGACCATCCGCGCATCGACCGCGACCGCCTGCTCGGCATCGACGATGACCGGGTTGAGGTCGACCTCGACGATCTCCGGCGGCAGTGCCGAGAGCAGCCCGCCCTCGCCGCCGAGCCGCAGGACGAGCGACACCAGCGCATCGAGGTCGGCCCGGATCCCACCGCGCGCCCCGCTCAGCAGCGCGCTTCCCTTGAGTTCCGACAGCATCGAGGTCACATCCGATGCGGTCAGCGGGGCGATGCCGAACGAGACGTCGGCGAACAGCTCGACGAAGACCCCGCCGAGACCGAGCATGACGACCCAGCCGACGCCGGGCGTGCGCACCGCGCCGACGATGACTTCGTGGCCGGGGTCGGCCTTGGCCTCGACGAGGAAGCGGTCGATCCGATGCCCGTGCGCAGCCAGTGCTGCCGTCATCGCCGTCGCCTCCGTGGCCAGGTCCGCCCGTGCGACACCGACGCGAACCCCGCCCGCATCGGACTTGTGGACCAGCGTCGGCGACACGGCCTTCAAGACCAGGTCGCCGTCGAGCCCGTTCGCCGCGACGGACGGATCGGCGTGCGCGTTGCCCGGCGGGACCGCGATGCCGTTGCTGCGCAGGATTTCCTTGGCCTCGGGCTCCGGCACGACTTGAGCCCCGGAGGCGACGAGGGCGGCGATTGCCGTTCGCAGCTGTTGCGGCAGCCGCGCGGAGTTCTCGATCAAGCGTCTTCCCTTCGTCGGCGCCCGGCACCCGGTTCGGGAGGCGGCTCGTGGCTCCGGCGAGTGTGGCGGGACTCGGAATGTCCGGGGAATACCGCGAATCGTGTACCGGTGATGGCGGATCGCTATCGCGGCTGTCCACTCGCCCCGGTCCGGCAGAGCGATAGCCGGTCCCGATCGGTGCGCAAGCCGGTCGGGTCTTCCTCGCGCCGAGGCGGGCACGCATGATGGCCGCAGCCGCGGCGCGGAGGGGTTTCCGCGCCGGCCGCATCCCAGGAGCCCGGCCCTGCAACGAGGCAGCAAGGAGTCCCCGTGGAAGATCGCACCGAAGCCACGAGCGAGCAGCGGGGGGAGTGCCCGCACCTGAGGCAGTTGTCGCTGGATCCGGCGCCGGAACGCCCGCTGGACGATCCACCGTATTTCAGCGAACTGCGTGCCACCTGCCCGGTCAGCCAGGTCGACCTGGGCGGTGGGAAGACCTCGTGGCTGGCGACGAGGTTCGACGACGTGAAGGCGATCCTCTCCGACACCCGGTTCAGCGCCAACCCGATGACGCCGGGCTTCCCGGTCCGCGGGCTGCCCGGAGCGAACCACCCCATGGTCGCCGACAGCATGATCCGGCAGGATCCGCCGCTGCACACGACGCTGCGCCGGTGCGTGGTCAAGTACTTCACGCCGCGGGCCGTCGAAGGCTACCGGGAGCAGGTCGAAGCCATCGTCGACGACCACCTGGACGCGCTCGCGGCGCAGCCCGGGCAGGCCGACCTCGTTTCCCGGTTCGCCCTCGCGATCCCGACCACGGTGATCACCCGGCTGCTCGGCATCCCGATCGAGGACGCCCCGCGGTTCTTCGACCTCACCGAGCGGCAGACGACGCTGTCGCTGTCGGAGGAGGACATGTACCGGACGGTCGAGGAGTTCCGCGCCCTCGGCCTGGAGTACGCGGCGCTGAAAGAGGCGAATCCGTCCGACGACCTGCTCAGCAACATCATCCGGGAGCAGTACGAAGTCGGCGGCATCACCCGTGATCAGCTCGCGGCGCTGATCACGATCCTCATCATCGGCGGGCACGACACGACCGCTGGGATGATCGGGCTGTCGATCTTCACCCTGCTGAAGCGGCCGGATCAGCTCGCGCTGCTGCTCTCCGGGGAACGCCGGTGGGACGTCGCGATCGAGGAGCTGCTGCGCGTGCACTCTGTCGCGCGGATGGGGCCGCGCCGGGCCGCCACGGAGGACATCACGATCGGCGAGCACACCTTCCGGCAGGGCGAAGGCGTTGTCGCGTCCATCTGGTCGGCCAACCACGACGAGAGCAAGTACGCCCGCACCACGTGGGAGGACTTCGAGATCCCCGCCGAGAAACCGCAGCACCTCGCCTTCAGCTTCGGCTCGCACCAGTGCGTCGGGCAGAACCTCGCCCGGATGGAGCTGATGGTCGCGGTGCCCAGGATCTTCGCGCGGTTCCCCGACATGAAGCTCGTCGACCCCGAGGTCACGCATCTGTCCTATCGGGACGATCGGGCGTTCTTCAGCCTCAAGGAACTCAACGTCACGTTCTGACCGGAGCCTGAAAGCTCGCTCGATTCAGGGAATCGAGCGAGCTTTCGCGTGAGTGGCGCTAGTGCTTGATCGCCCCGCCGTCGACGACGATGGTCTGGCCGGTCACGAAGGAAGCGCCCTCGGACAGCAGGAAGCGCGCCGGAGCGACGAAATCGTCCACAGTGGCAGCGCGTTTGATCGCCCGTCCGGCGATGTTGGCCGGCTCGGTGTGCGCGATGTCCGCCGACAACCCGGTGACGACGAGTCCGGGGGCGATGACGTTCACCGTGATCCGGCGGTCGCCGAGTTCGGCCGCCATCGACCGGGCGAATCCGATGACACCCGCCTTGGACGCGGCATACGCGGCTATCCCGCCGGGCCCCTTGAACGCGGTACCGGAGGAGAACAGCACGATCCGCCCGCCGTCGGACATCGCCGCCGCGCACGCCTGGACGGTGGCGAGGGTGCCGTGCAGGTTGACCTCGAGCACCCGGGCCCACTCGTCCCACGGCATGTCCAGGAACGGCCCGGTGCGGCAGATGCCGGCGCAGTGGACCAGCCCGGACAGGGGACGATCCGCGCAGAGATCCGCCACGAGGCCCACCAGCCCGTCCCGGTCGGTCACGTCGCCCGCGACGTACCGCACGCCCGGCACCGGAGCTTCGGGCACGGCCGGATCCAGGACGACGACCGGCCGTTCACCCGCGAGCGACTCGACCAGCCGGGCGCCGATGCCGGACGCCCCACCGGTGATCAGGAGTGGCCCGCTCATCGGGACCGACTCGCGACCAGCTGCTCCAGGCCCTTGATCGCGTAGTCCAGGACCATCGACATGACACCCACCAGCTCCGAGAGGACCGCCTCCCGGATTCCTGCGAGAACGGGAAGCATCGCTACTCCGCCGCCACCGGAGCGCGCACCAGGTCGATGTCGGCGGGGGTGGCCGTGTGCGGCCCGCCGTTGACGATCACGGTCTGCCCGGTCAGGTACGTCGCTGCGGCCGAACACAGGAACAGGCACACGGACGCGATGTCCTCCGGGCGGCCGAGCCGGTTCATGGCGACGAACCGGGCGACTCGGGCTTCGACGTCGTCGGCCGCGAACCGGGACGCCGCGGTGACCACCGCCCCGGGCTCCAGGCAGTTCACCCGCACGTTCAGATCCGACCATTCCCACGCCATGGTCCGGGTGAGCGACGCGAGCCCGGCCTTCGCGGCGGCGTACGCCCCGCGCAGCGGGTGCGCGTGACCGGCGGAGGCGGATCCGATGTTGACCACCGCGCCGCCGCGGCGCCGGAACCCCGGCAGGCAAGCGGTGGCCAGGTGGAACGCGCCGCTGAGATTGGCCTCGATCATGGCGTTCCACGCGTTGACCGACAACTCCTCGAGACGCGCGCCGAAGTTGCCGCCGGCGTTGTTGACCAGGATGTCCACCCGCCCGAAGCGATCCTCCGCAGCGGCGGCGATGTCGGCCGCGGTCTGCGGGTCGCGGATGTTGCCGGTGACCGCCACCGCGTCGCGACCCAGCTCGCGCACGCGCGAGACCACGTCCTGCAGCACGTCGGCGCGCCGGCCGTGGACGACCAGGTCGGCCCCGGACGCGGCGAACAGGTCGACGACCGCGCCGCCGATGCCGCCGGTCGCGCCGGTGACGATCGCCACCCGGTCGCGAAAATCGAACTGCACGCCGCCGAACGGCGAAACCGCTTGCTGCGCAGCTGTCATCGTTTCCCTCCGAAGGTCCGGTTCGGACCAGGCTCGCCACCGGGTGCCCTCCTGGCAACGGTCCGCGGGCTATCGGCGCGATAGCTCCGCACCGCGCCGATCTGTATTGACAGCCGCGCGTCGAGGCGCGGAGCATCACCGAACCGGCGTGGCACGGTCGGAAAGCGGTCGATCAGCCGCATTCGACGTACGCGGACTGTTCGATGGCGAACGCGTTCCCGAGAGGCACGAGACGCCGTCCCAGCCGCACCACGGTCCACCTCTCGACCCAGCGGAGTTGCAATGAGGCAGACCAGCACGGCGAATCCGAGGACGGAGCCCGCGGACCGGGCGGCGGATCACCGGCCTCCCAGCAGGCGCCCGGCCGGAGCGCCGATCGAATTCCGCCACGTCAGCCACAACTTCATCCACGGCCGGCGCGCGGACGAGGAGGCCTCCGCATGATCGAGCGCATCGTTGCCCCGGACGGCACCAGCCTGGCGTACCGGGTCGTGGGCAACGGCTCGCGCCCGGTGGTGCTGGTGCACTCGCTCGCGCTCGACGGCTCGTGGTTCGAGCCGCTCGCGGCGGAACTCGGGGACGTGTTCAGCTGCGTCATCCCCGACCTCCGCGGCCACGGCGCCAGCGCGGGCACCCCGGACTCGATCTCGCTGGCCTCGGTCGCCGACGACATCGCGCTCATCGCCGAGCGGCTCGGCCTGACCCGGTTCCCGGTCGCCGGGATCTCGCTCGGGGGGATGGTCGCCCAAGCACTCGCCCATCGCCACCCCGATGCCGTCGAGGCCGGGGTCCTCATCGCGACGGCCGGGGCGTACGACGACAACGCGCGGGCCGGATCTCTCGCGCGGGCGGACGCCGCCCGGGCACCAGGTGGGCTGGCCGCGCTCGCCGACATGACGATGACCCGCTGGTTCGGCGATCCCCAGCGACCGGATCCGCTGATCGCCCGGGCCCGGGACCAGTTCCTCGGCGGCGATCCCGCCATCCACGCCGCGTTCCTCGAGGCGATGACCGCCGTCGGCGACTTCGACGTGCCGCCGTCGGTGCCGACGCTGGTGATCGGTGGCGCCGACGACGTGAGCACCCCGCGCACGGTCATCGAGAACCTGCACGCGCGCATCCCGCACTCGCGGCTGCGGTTCGCGCCCGGTGGTCACCTCGCCGCGTTCACCCATCCCGCGCCCGTAGCGGCGTTGCTCCGGGAGTTCCTCGAATCCCCCGAACCGTTCCCGCCGCACAACGACACCTCGAAGGATGCCCGCGTTGTCTGATTCCGCCCAGTCCCCGGAGGAGTTGCTCGATCACCTGCGGGCGGCGCGAACGCCCGCGCTGCTGATGCTCGTCGCGCACCTGACCGACGACCCGTCCGTGCTTCGCCCGCAATGGCGCCCGAACCCGGACCTGCTACCCGCGACCGGTCTCGACGCCGAGACGGATGCGGAGGCCCGGGCGTTCTGCCTGGCGACGCTCGAGCCGTACCTGCAGGACATCGCCGCGTGGCCGGTCGAGCCGTCCGCGGCAGTCCTCGAAGCGATCGCGGAGTGGGCGCTCGACCGCTCCGCCGGCGAGGACACCGCGCTGCTGCGCGTCGCCTTCGTCCCGCCGGGTACCGATCCCCGCGCTCCGAAGTGGACGAAGGACCGGCTCGCCCCGGACCGGCCGATGCGGGTGGCCATCGTCGGGGCCGGCCTGTCCGGCCTGATGGCCGGGCTGCGGATGAAGCAGGCCGGGGTGGACTTCACGATCATCGAGAAGAACGGCGACGTCGGCGGGACGTGGTACGAGAACAGCTATCCCGACTGCCGGATCGACGTGCACAGCCACATCTACACCTACTCCTTCTTCCCGCACGACTGGCCGTCGTACTTCTGCCGGCAGGACGTGATCTTCGACTACCTGCGGGCGTTCGCCGAGCAGAACGGGCTGCTCGAGCACATCCGGTTCGACACCGAGGTCGTCTCGGCGACCTGGGACGACTCGCGGCACCTGTGGTCGGTCGCCACCACCGGGCCGGACGACCGCTCCCGGACCGAGGAATTCACCATCGTCGTGTCCGCGGTCGGACAGCTGAACCGCCCGATGATCCCGCGCATCGACGGACTGGACACCTTCGACGGGCCCGTGTTCCACACCGCGCAGTGGGACCACGACGTCGACCTCACCGGCAAGCGGGTGGCGATCATCGGCACCGGCGCGACCGGCGTCCAGGTGGCGCCGGCGATCGCGCGGTCCGCGGCGTCGCTGACGATCTTCCAGCGCAGCGCGCCGTACCTGCAGCCGACCCCCGAGCTCCGGCAGGAGATCCCGGACGACGAGCGCGCACTCCTGCGCGAGGTTCCGCTGTACCGCGCGTACTACCGCTTCTCGATATTCCTGCCGAGGGCCATCGGACGGCTCGCCGCCGCGACCGTCGACCCGGCGTACCCGCCGACCGAACGGGCCGTGTCGGCACCCAACGAGCGGCTGCGCGAACTGCTGACGGACTACCTGCTCGGCCAGGTCGAGGACCGGCCGGACCTCGCCGCGAAGATCGTCCCGGACTACCCGCCCGGCGCGAAGCGGATCGTCCGCGACGACGGGACCTGGATCAGCACGCTCAAGCAGGACCACGTGGAGCTGGTCACCGAACGCATCGCCCGCGTCGACGGAAGCGGGATCCACACGACCGACGGTCACTACGTCCCGGTGGACGCCATCGTCTTCGGAACCGGCTTCAACGCCTCGGACTTCCTGATGCCGATGAAGGTCACCGGAGAGGGCGGGGCGGACCTGCACGAGTCGTGGGGCGTCGACGCGTGCGCCTACCTGGGCCTGGCCGTGCCGGGCTTCCCGAACCTGTTCTGCATGTACGGCCCCAACACGAACCTGCTGCTGCACGGAAACCTCGTGCTGTTCATCGAATGCCAGTCGGTGTACATCCTCAGCGCGATCGAGCGGTTGCTGGAGTCGGGCAAATCCTCCTTGTCGCTGCGCCGCGACGTCTTCGAGAAGTACAAGGACGAAGTGGCCGAGGCGAGCGCGCTGCGCGTGTGGGGATGGTCCAAAACGCACAGCTGGTACCAGAACGCGGAGGGCCGCTCCACCATCATGTGGCCGCTGTCGGCGCACCGGTACATCAGCAGCACCCAGGCCGTCGATCCAGAGCAGTACGAATTCTCTTGATTTTCCAACTCGTTTTGCGTGTCGGTGCTGGGAGCGGAACCTCAGAGGCTCCCTGGACTGCGGGGGCCCCTCCTTATGTATGTCCAATACACGGCGGAGGGGCCGTCCTCACTCAGGAGTGCCCCAGGGGCACGGGCACAGTGAACCCGCGGCGGTGCGAGTTGCGAAGGTGGGCAGAAAGCGCCTTCGACGCTTGGCGACAGCCTCGCAGCCACACGGCTTCGAGCACCGCGGCTACAGCTGACGACCACGATGAAAAAAGACCCGCTGACCGCGCAGCTCACACCATCTGTCCTGAGGAGACCTGTCTCGCCGTGATCACCGAGAAGAACACCGTCGTCAACGACCTCGAGACCCGATACCTCATCGGGGGCGAGGACCGGGGCAGCACCGTCGTCTTCCTCCACGACGGCGCGTGGGGCGCGTCCTCGGACGTCACCTGGGGGATGCTGTTGCAGCTCGCGGCGCAGACGCACCGCGTCATCGCGCCGGACCTGCTGGGCTTCGGCGGTTCGGCCAAGGCGGTGCGGCTGGACCAGTCGCCGTTCGGCTTCCGGTTGCGCCATGTGTACGCGCTGCTCGACCAGCTCGATGTGGACGGCCCGGTCCACCTGGTCGGGAACTCCTTCGGCGGTTCGATCGCGCTTCGCGCGCTGCTGGACGACCGGCTGAGCGGGCGCCTCGCGTCGGTCACGTCGATCAGCGGTACCGGCGGCCCCTGGCGCAGCGCGACGAGCGCCGAACTGGCCGGCTACGACGGCACCCGCGAGGACATGACCCGGATCGTCCGGCTGCTGTGCGACGACTACCCGGGCATCGAGGACCAGGTCGACGCGCGGATGCGGTGGGCCGCGATGCCGGGCCACTACGCCGGGATGCTCGCGCCGCACGCGACTCCGCCCGAGCCCTTGCGGATCGCGCGCCCGGCCGACCCGTACCCGGCGCCGTTCGCGGACGTCACGACCCCGGTCCTGCTCTTCGACTGCGCGGGTGATCCGCTGGTCGAACGCGGCTGGGTGAAGCACCTGGCCGACCGGTGCCCGGCGGTGACCGTCGCCCCCGTGCCCTACAAGCATGCGCCGAACATCAGCCACCCCGAGCAGACCTGGCGCCTCATCGCCGACTTCGTGAACGGAGCGTGAGACCGTGTTCGACGATCCCCATGACGCCGTCGCCGCCGCGGACGTCCCCCACGACCGGCTGTTCCGGCTCGACGGCAAGCGGTACGCCGTCCTGGGCGGTGCGGCCGGTATCGGCGAGCACGTCGCGCGCACGCTCGCTTCCCGCGGGGCGCGGCTGCTGCTCGTCGACGTCGACGAGGACGCATTGGATCGCCTCGCCGGCGAACTCGACGCCGACCGGTTCGCCGCCGACGTCTCGTCCGAGGACGGTGCGCGGTCCCTGGCCGAGCACGCCGCCGGTGCGCCGCTGCACGGATACGTCGACGTCATCGGCCAGATGCAGCGCAAGCCGCTGCCGGGCTTCACGCTCGCCGAATGGGAGAAGGACTTCCGGGTCAACCTGACGCACGCCTTCCTCGCCGCCCAGCACCTGGCTCCCTTGTTGGTGCGACCCGAGTCGTCGATCGTCTACGTATCGAGCATCAACGGCACGCGCGCGGGCAGCTATGCCGCGGGGTACGGCCCGGCGAAGGCGGCGCTGGAGGGATGGGTGCGTCAGCTGGCCGACGAGTACGGGCCGGAGGGGATCCGGGTCAACGCCGTCGCACCCGGGCTGTTCCTGTCGCCCCGCCTCCTCGCCGGCGCGCACGCCCGCACGATGATCGAGCAGTTCAGCGGCAAGACGATGCTCCGGCGGCTGGGCCAGCCGTACGAGGTCGCCGCGGCCATCGCGTTCCTGCTCACCCCGGCCGCGGGCTACATCACGGGCGCCACGATCCCGATCGACGGCGGGGCGCGCGCGGTCGACGCGACCGGCCTCGACCTGCTCACCCGCTGAGACCAGGGCGGGCCCGCCGGGATCGTCGGCATACGATGACCGGACGGTCGGTGGCAGCGGCGCCGTCGACCCGGCGGGAGTAGGGGCCGAGCGTGAGATTCGAGCAGTTGCGCTACCTCGAAGCAGCGCTTCGCACCGGCTCCTTCCGCCAAGCGGCCCACGAGCTCGGCGTCTCCCAGCCGACGATCACCAACCAGGTGCAGCGGCTCGAAGAAGACCTCGGCGTCGTCCTGGTCATGCGCGGGGCGCACGGCGTGCGCCCGACGGATGCCGCCGAGCGGATCCTGCCGCACGTGAAGTCGGCGATCCGGGCCGAGGACCTGCTCCGCCAGGAAGCCAGCGCGATCGACGGCCTGAAGATCGGCAAGGTGCGCCTCGGCACGGTGGCGATCGGGAGCATGCGGGTGCTGCCGCACGTGGTCCGCGAGCTGCACGAAGGGCACCCGAACATCCGGTTCGAGGTCACCGAAGGCGGGACCTACGTCGTGCGCGACGGAGTCCTGGACGGGAAGCTCGACATCGGCCTGATCACCCGGATCCCGCTGCCGGGTGAGCCGCCGGACGACGAACGACTGCACCACATCGACCTGATGACCGGACGGCTGGTCCTGTGCGTGCCCGACTCGCACCCGCTGGCGCGCGCGGAGACCTTCGACGTCGACGACCTGGCCGGCGAACCGCTGATCTTCTTCCGGGAGGGCAGCATCCTGCGGAAGGCGTTCGAAGAACTCGTCACCGGCATCGACGCGCGCATCGTGTACACCACCGACGGCGCGGAGACCGCGCAGCGGATGGTCCGGGCCGGGGTGGGGATCGCGATCGCGAACACGCTCGCGCCGTCGACGACCAGCGGCAACGGCGTGACGCTGATCCCGATCAACAAGCCGTGGGCCCAGACGACGCTGTCCGCGATCGTGCGGCTCGGGGAAGTGCGCGGACGGATCGTCGAGACCTTGCTGCGCCAGATCCGGTCGTCCAAGACCTCGGTCGGGCAGGCGTAGCGCGGACAGGCTGCTGCGGTGATAGCCGCCGGCTTCTTCTGCCGCGGCGGCCCGTTCCCTAGAGTCCGAGGGCATGAAAGCCGTGCACATCAAGGATCTCGACGGCCCGTCCACCGTCGCCGTCGTCGACGTCGACCCGCCTTCGCGCAAGGATGACGAGGTGCTCATCGACGTTCACGCGGCGGGGGTGTCCTTTCCCGAGGTGCTCCAGACGCGGGGGTTGTACCAGGTCAAACCGGAGCTTCCGTTCATCCCGGGTGCCGAGGTGGCCGGCGTGGTCGTGGACGCGCCCGCGGGAGCGCCGGTGCGCGCGGGCGACCGGGTCGCCGCGCTGCCGTTCCTGGGCGCCTTCGCCGAGCAGGTCGCCTGCCCCGTGGACGCGACGTTCCCCATCCCGGACGCGTTGGGTTTCGAACAGGCTGCGGCGATTCCGTTCAACTACCTGACGGCGCATTTCGCGCTGTGCCGGCGCGGCCGCATGTCGGCGGGGGAGACGGTGCTGGTGCACGGTGCCGCCGGAGGTGTCGGCAGCGCGGTGATCCAGGTCGCGAAGGCGTTCGGTGCGGGCTCGGTGATCGGCGTGGTGTCGACGCCGGAGAAGGGGAAGATCGCGCTCGAGGCCGGGGCCGACCAGTACGTGCTGGCCGACGGTTTCAAGGACGCGGTGCGCGAAGCGACCGGCGGGCGCGGTGCCGACCTGGTCGCGGACACCGTCGGCGGTGACCGCTTCACCGACTCGTTGCGCTGCCTCGCCGCCGACGGCCGGATGCTGGTGATCGGGTTCGCGGCCGGATCGATTCCGGAGGTGAAGGTCAACCGCCTGCTGCTGAACAACCTGGACGTCATCGGCGTCGGCTGGGGTGCCTACGCCAAGGCACGCCCCGGCTACCTGCGCGGCCAGTGGACCGAGATCCTGCCGAAGCTCGAATCCGGCGCCCTCGCGCCCCCGGTCGGCGGCACCTACGCCGTCGACGACGTCCGGGACGCACTGGAGGCGATCGACCGCCGGCAGGCATTGGGCAAATTGGTCCTCCGCCTGCGCGGGTAGCCGCTCCGCCTGCCGGCGGAGCACCTTCTCAGGTCGCTTCGAGTCGTTCCCATCCGTCTTGGGTGAGCAGCCGGGACCGGGTGAGGATCGGGTGCTTCGAGGGAGAAGCCGCCGCCCCGGCCGGGCACGAGGCCGACGGTGAGGTGCGTGTGCTTCCAGTACCCGAACTGCGGTCTCGACATCCACACCGGGACGGCTTGGCCGTCCCGGTGTGATCGCCGAGGTGCCCGTCGGCGTCACTGCTGGCGAATTCGCCCGCCGGGCAGCACATGGGCGCGCTGCCCTCGCAGATCCGCCGGACAGGTGGAACATCACCGTCCGGTTTCAATCGCGCCTCCCGCTCGAGCAGGAGCGAATCCAGATGGGGCGAAATGGTCCGGCGCCAATGACTTTCGGATTGAACGATTGCCCGACCGCGCACATTGCGGAACTCGCCAACCATTCCGGCGAGTTCGAAACGTTCCTGATCAAGTACTCCGCGGCCGGCCCGGACACCAGCTGCACGCTGCAGGGGCCGCCGATCAAGGTGGGCCTGTTCACCGAATCGGGCCCGGTGCCCGGAGTCGTGGTCGAGTCCGACGACGGCATGGGGGATCCGGCTGGTGGATGGCTCCATGTTCGGGATCTCGCAGCGCACCGCGGACCCCGTCAACCCGGTGACCCCCACCTCGATCGAGTTGACCCTCCCCGAGGTGCCTGCCGGGCAGAACTCCCACGAGGTCGCGGCGTGGCCGGCCGATGAGCCGGTCAAGGGTTCCGCGCCGTACGCCACCCAGATCGTGCAAAGCGCGGAGGGCTGAAGCCGGAGGACCGGCTGCCGGAGAAGCTCGAGGACGATCCGTCGCGCCCCGGGATGCTGATGACGGTGTGGGGCGTCGGTTACCGGTTCGACCCGCCCGCTGCTCGGTGATCCGGGTGTGAAGTGGCCGGGACGCTGGGGGGAGACGTCCCGGCCACACAACGATTCTGGGGCCGTCCGGCAGCCGTGCCCGCCGGTGCGCGCGGCGGAGGGTTTTCCTCCACGGACGTCGATCCCGCTGGTGGCGAAGGGGATTGCCGCTTCCGCTCCGCGGGGACCGGTCGGGGATTCGGCGGTCCGGCGGACGACGCGCTCCCACCTGGTGTACTGTTCCACTAGATAACTGGTGAAATGGTCATTTGACCCGGGAAGGGCGATCATGAGTGCAGGAGAGGTGCCCGCGGTGCGGACCCACCAGCTGGCCAAGAGATATCGCCGCGGGTGGGCGCTGCGCGGTTGTTCGCTGTCGTTGCCCCCGAACCGGGTGGTCGCGCTGGTCGGCCACAATGGGGCGGGCAAGAGCACTCTGATGGGTCTGACCGCGGGTCTGCTCAAGCCGACCGAGGGCGACATCGAGGTGTTCGGGCGGCGGCCCAGCGGAACCGGTGCGCCTGAAGAAGTGGCCTACGTGACCCAGCAGAAGCCGCTCTACGCCGGCCTGACCGTGTCGGAGACGCTGCGCTTCGCCGCGCGGATGAACACCCGCTGGGACCAGGCGTACGCGGAGCAGCTCGTCCGCTCGGCGGAGGTGCCGTTCGACGCCAAGGTCGGCAAGCTCTCCGGCGGGCAGCGCACCAGGGTGGCGCTCGTGCTGGCGCTGGGCAAGCGCCCCGGTCTGCTGATGCTCGATGAGCCCCTGGCCGAGCTGGACCCGCTGGCCCGGCAGGCGACTCTGCGCACGCTGCAGGAGGAATCGCGGCAGCACGGCATCGGGATCCTGCTGTCCTCGCACGTGCTGGAAGAGCTCGAAGCGGTCTGCGACCACCTGGTGCTGCTGGGCAACGGCCGGGTGCGGTTGGACGGGGCGGTCGCCGATCTCGTGGCGGGGCACCGCGTTCTGCGGGGAGCCGGACAGCTGCCCATTGCGCCGGGCGACGTCGTCGACAGCGTGCGTTCCGGGCAGGAGCAGGTCCTGATCGCCAAGCGGCGCGGGCCGGTGACAGCATCCGGGTGGCGCGAGCACGCGCCCCGGCTCAACGACATCGCGCTGGCCTACATGCGCAACAACGACGACAACGCGGAGGTGGCGGCGTGATCTGGGTGGCCTGGCGGCAACACCGCGCACAGCTGATCACCCTGGCAGCCCTGCTGCTGCTCGGTAGTGCGACCGTGCTGGTGCTGCATGCCAGCATGACCGGTGACATCGAGGAGCACGGCCTGCAGGCGTGCCTGTCGATCCGCGAGAAGACCCCCGACTGCTCGCAGGCGCGGGTGGAGTTCCAGAAGGAATGGTTCGATCTGATCAAGGTCGGACAGGGCTTGGTCCTCGCGCTCCCGGTGCTGCTGGGTGCGTTCTTCGCCGCGCCGTTGTTCGCCCGGGAGATCGAGCACGGCACCCACGTGCTCGCCTTCACCCAGTCCGTCAGCCGGCTCCGCTGGATGATCACCAAGATGGCGATGCTGCTGCTGCCGTCGGCCGTCGTGGTCGTGGTGCTCCAGTTGCTCGTCGCCCGGTGGGTGGCGGCCGCCGGTCTGCTGGGCCCGTTGCGGAGCGGCCCGTTCCAGTGGCTGAGCTTCGACTCCACCGGGCCGATGCCGGTCGTGCACCTGCTGTTCGGCTTCGCCCTGGGTGCGCTGCTGGGCGCGGTCATGCGGCGTTCGCTGATGGCCTTGTCCACCACGCTCGGCACGCTGGTCGTACTGCGCGTCGTGGTGACCAACGTCGCCCCGAACTTCTTGCCGGTGCAGCGCCTCACCACGTCCGACCCGACGATCAGCGCGACGCCCAGTGAGCCCGGGGCCATGGTGCTGGACACCGGCTTCCTCGGTAAGGGCGGGCAGCTCCTGCACCCTGAGTCGTCGGACGTGACCTCCTGCCCGATTGGTGTGGACTTCGGTGCCTGCTACGCGGAGAAGGGTCTGACCGGAACCTTCGCCGACGTGCTCTCCCCGTCCGCGGCGCCGGGTCTGCAGCTGGCCGAGTTCGCCGTGTTCGGCCTCGCCGCGGTCTTGCTGCTGGTGGGAACCGCGTGGACGCTGCAACGGCAGCACTGATCCGGCGGCCCCGGGTTCCGCGCTCGGATGAGCGGGGAGGATTATGCTGGGCCGTATGATCGAGTTCCGGATCGACCGTCGTTCCGGGGTCTCCACGTACGTCCAGATCATCCAGCAGGTCACACAGGCCATGCGGCTGGGCCTGCTGGGGCCCGGTGATCGGCTGCCCACCGCGCGTGAGGTGGTGGAGGCGACGGCGGTCAATCCGAACACGGTGCTCAAGGCGTACCGCGAACTCGAACGCGACGGACTGGTCGAGGCCCGGCGCGGGGTGGGAACCTTCGTGACGCGTTCGCTGGCGAACGAGCTGACCGCCGTCGAAGCGCCGTTGCGACGCGATCTGGAGGACTGGA
This sequence comes from Saccharopolyspora sp. NPDC045839, assembly GCF_056431645.1. Classification (NCBI taxonomy): domain Bacteria; kingdom Bacillati; phylum Actinomycetota; class Actinomycetes; order Pseudonocardiales; family Pseudonocardiaceae; genus Saccharopolyspora; species Saccharopolyspora sp. NPDC045839. The sequence goes on along the minus strand of NZ_JBWKKH010000003.1, from coordinate 339,758 downwards.
TGAGCCGCGCGAAGAGCGGTGGTCTCGTCGTGGAGGCCGTCGACGCGCTCTACGCTGCCGTCCGAGACCAGCATTTCCACGTTGAGGGGCCGAACGCATCATGAGCGCGTTGAGCACCACCGGGTTGTCCAAGAGCTACGGCCGGAAACCGGCGCTCCGGGACTGCACCGTCGAACTGCCCGAGGGAAAGGTGATCGGGCTGGTCGGCGCGAACGGCGGGGGCAAGAGCACCTTTCTCGGGCTGGCGGCCGGACTGATCCGGCCGTCGGCCGGGCAGGTGCGGGTGTTCGGTGACGAGGTGCGCGGCCGCCTGCACCCGGACGCGGCGTACCTGCCGCAGCACCGCCCGCTGTACAAGGACTTCACCATCGCGGAAATGATCCGGACGGTGGGAGCCGTGAACCAGCGGTGGTCGCCGGAGCGGGTGGAGGAGGCCCTGGCCACGCACCCGGAGATGGATCGCAGCAGCCGCGTCAGTTCGTTGTCGCAGGGCATGCGCACTCAGCTCGCGCTCGCGCTCAGCCTCGGCCGGCTGCCGAAGCTGCTGCTGCTCGACGAGCCGATGTCGGACCTCGATCCGCTCGCCCGGGAGGACTTCCTCCGGCTGGTGATGACCGATGTCGCCGAGCGCGGGATGACGGTCGTGCTGTCCTCGCACTTGCTCGGCGAACTGCGCGACGTGTGCGATCACCTCATGCTGCTGCATGCCGGGCAGGTGCTGCTCAACGGTGATGTCGAGGAGATCCTCGACGACCACCTCGACGTCATCGGCCCGGCCGACGACGGATCCTCGGTCACCGGCACGGTGATCCACACGAGGCGAACGGGCCGGCAGCAGCGTTCGCTCGTGCGCACCCCCGGCTCGCTCGCGGCGGGCTGGGAGGGTCAGCGGCCGGAGCTCGAAGGGCTCGTGACGGACTACCTGCGGGCTCGGCAGGGAAGTCGCTGATCACGGCGCCGGCCGGGCGTTCCTGTTCTGAGCGCCTGGCCGTGCTGCCGATGGACAGCCCGACGATCATGGCGATGCGCGGGCATCCGCGGGCTGAATCCCATGCGGTGCAACAACATCGAGACTCCGCGCAGGGTGTGCTGGACTCGGAAGAGCCGAGCGATCAGATCAGCCGCCCGCGCCAGGGTCCGCCGCTGATCCTCGGTGCAGCCGTGCGCAGCGGGGCCTTCTTGCGCATCACCCGTACGGCGAAGCCCGGAGTACACGGTTGCGGGCCGTTGGCAGGGGTCCTAACCTGCGCCGATGGTCGTGCAACGATTGCAGGCGGCGGCGCTCTTCCTCGGCCCGGTCATCTTTGCTGCATCGCCGTTCTTCTGGATCGACGGTCATTACGGCGTGAACGGCGGGATGTTGATCGCCCTTTCCATGGTGCCCTGGGTGTACGGGCTGATCGGTGAATACGAACGGTTGCGCGAACTCATCCCCGTCGCGGCCGGGCTGTGGTTGTTGCTGTTGTTGATCGGGATGTTCGGCAGCATCGCATTCGGACTGCAGGGCTTTTTCGAAGGCGTGTTCGGCTTGCACGATCAGGTGGCCCTGGCGCGCTTCGGCGACTACCCGCCGCAGAGCGTTCTGGTGCTGTGGCTACCGGGGCCGACCTTCCCGCTGGCCCTGCTGGTATTCGGGGTACTCCTCTTCTGGACCCGAATGTCCCCGTCGTGGGTCGCCGTCCTGATCTGCCTCGCCGCTGTCGTCTTTCCGCTGGGCCGGGTTCTTCGCCTCGAATGGGTCGCGTACGCCGTCGACCTCCTGGTGATCGTGCCATTCGCCCAACTCGCTTGGAGCGCTTGGCATCGGACGCCGGCCGGATCCACGACGTCCTGAAGGCCGGACCGCTCCGGCGTTGCTCGCGCAGGCCTGCGGTGCGGGGTGTCGGTGTTGTCAGCCGTCTTCCGGGGGATTTTCGCCCCGCCGGGCCGTTCGCGGGTTCCCGGCATCGTTGTCGCCGGGCTCGTCGTCCCGCCGAGCCTGCTCGTGTTCGTCGGCGTCGACGAGCTTCGCGAGGATCTGTTCCGCTCGTTCCCGGCGGTGGATCAGGCTGTCGGTTCGCAGGTCCTTGCTCAGGGCCACGCACATCAGCACCATGACCAGTGCGAACGGCACCGACGCGAGGAACGTCAGATTCTGGATCCCCTCCAGGGCGTCATCCCCGCCGGACATGAGCATGATCGCCGCGACGGATCCCGTGGCCACACCCCAGAACACGATCATCCACTTCCGCGGTGAGATCGTGCCCCGCTGGGAGAACTTGCCCATCACGAGTGAAGCCGAGTCCGCCCCGGTGATGAAGAAGATCGCCACCAGGACGATGACCAGCACGGTGATGACCGTCGGGATCGGCAGCGCTCGGATGACGGTGAAGATCTGCACTTCCTCCCCGCCGGAACCGGCCACGTCGACGGCGCCGCCGCGCTGCAGGTCGATCGCGGTGCCGCCGAAGATCGCGAACCAGGCCACGCTGACCGCGCTGGGGACCAGGAGTACTCCGCCGATGAACTGCCGGATCGTGCGGCCCCGGCTGATCCGGGCCAGGAACGTACCGACGAACGGCGCCCAGGAGATCCACCACGCCCAGTAGAAGATGGTCCAATGTGAAAGCCATTCGTCAACGGCCTCGCTGCCGGTGGCCCCGGTGCGTGCGGCCATCTCCGCGAAGTCGCTGACGTAGTTGCCGATCGACGTCGGGATCAGGCTCAGGATGAACACCGTCGGCCCGGTGATCAGCACGAACAGCGCCAGCAGAGCCGCGAGGGTCACGTTGATGCCGGACAGCCACTGGATTCCCCTGGCGACCCCGGAGGCGGCGGAGGCGACGAAGCAGATCGTCAGGACGCCGATGATCAGCACCATCACCGGGATGCTGACGGCGTCGATCCATCCCGCGCTCCGCATCCCGCTGCTGATCTGCAGCGTGCCGATGCCCAGCGAGGCCGCCGAACCGAACAGCGTCGCGAACAGCGCGAGGATGTCGATCACCTTTCCCAGCGGCTTGACCGCACCACGCCGCCCCAGCAGCGGAACGAACGTGGAACTGATCATCTGACGTCGACCGCGGCGGAAGGTGCCGTATGCGATCGTCAAGCCGACCACCGCGTAGATCGCCCACGGATGCAACGTCCAGTGGAACAGCGTCGTCGCGAACGACGTCCGCACAGCGGCTTGGCTCAGCGGCGGGACCGTTTCCGGCGGGGGCTGCACGTAGTGCGCCAGCGGTTCGGCGACGCCGAAGAACATGAGGCCGATGCCCATGCCCGCGATGAACATCATCGCGATCCAGGACAGCGTGTGGAACTCCGGCTGTTCGTCGTCACCGCCCAGCGGGATCGCCCCGTAGCGGCTCAACGCGAGCCAAACGACGAAGACCACGAACCCTGTCGCGGCCAGCGCGAACCCCCACCCGATGTCGTCCACCGCCCAGCGCAGCGCGGCTTCGGCGAACGCGCCGAGCGTTGCCGGCGAGGCGATGCCCCAACCCAGGAAGAACAGAACCAGCAGTGCCGTGACGCCGAAGATGACGCGGTCGGTCGGCGATCGGGTGGCCTCGGGTGACGGGCTCGCCGCTTGCTCCGCCATGGGCGCACCTCGCATTTCCCGAGTTCAACCTGGTCACATGGTCGTGTCGCCCATCGCGGTCGGCAACTAGATGGCCGACCCCCGCGAAGCCGGCGCTCGTCGCCTCAAGGCCGTCCACGACCAGGGGACGCCAACCCGGTTCGAGTGGGTACGTCGGAAAATTTTGTGAGCGCTTTTCATCCTGATCTGCGTCGTCAGCTCTGGGGCCCGAATGCGCAGGGTCGTGAGTGCCTGTGGTCGTCATAGCAGCCACAGGCACTCACGACCCAGAGGCACAGGCGTACCGCACAGAGGTCGGAAAAACCTCAGTCGCTTCGATACTCGAAGTCGCCGTGGTCAGCCGGGTTGTCTCGGGAGGATCCCGGCCGCGGTCTTGGTGATCGCTTGGAGGGCGTGGGCGATCGTTGGATTGTCCCGGGCACCCATCCTGGTGACTGCCAGGATTCGGCGAGCAGGTGCCGGTTCGCCGTGGAGCGGGATGCGGGCGACCGGCCAATGGCTGTGCAGGCGTGCCAGCCGGGGCACCAGGATGACGCCGAACCCGTGGGCGACGAGTGCGGTTCCGGTGTCCCATTCGTCGGCGTAGTGCGCGATGTTCGGGCTGAAACCCGCTGCCATGCATGCGGTTGTCACCAGCTGGTGGTAGGTGCTGTCCGGCCGGCCCAGGATCCACGGCTCGTTCGCCGCGTCGGCGAGTGTCACCGCCGGTCGGTCGGTCAGCGGGTGGCCGAGTGGCGTGACCAGGTCGAGCGGATCGTCGAGCAGCGGCTGCTGGTCGAACCGCGCGTCCGACAGCGGCGGGGTGTCCGCTGTGACGATCACCAGCGCCAGGTCCGCGTCTCCGGCGAGCAGCAGGTCGAAGCACCGGGCGGGCTCGGCCTCGATCAGCCGCACCTTCAGGTTCGGGAAGTCGTCACGCAGTTCGGCGGCGGCCGGCGGCAGCAGATGCGTTGCTGCGGTGGAGAAACCGCACAGGGTGAACGGACCACCGGGTTCGTCGGCGAGAGCGGCCATTTCCGCCTTGGCGCGCTCCCACTGGGTGTGCAGCAGTTCCGCGTGGTGCAGCAGCGCATGCGCGGCGGAGGTCAGCCGGATCCGGCGGCCTTGCGGAACCACGAGTTCCACGCCGAGTTCCGCGGACAGCTGGCGCAGTTGGTAGGACACCGCCGACGGCGTGTAGTGCAGCGCCTGGGCCGCGGCGGTGACGGTGCCGTGCTTGGCGACGAGCTGCAAGACCCGAAGTCGACTGTCAATCATGCAAAGAGTTTGCACGATCTGCTGCATGAACATTTGATTGTCCGGACCGGCTGTGGCGCTCCACGCTGGTGGGCACAGACGGCCACCTCGGCCGGAATTCGCGAGGAGCGCCATGCACCCGACGGATCCTCTGCTCCAGCCGTTCACCATCAAGCAGCTCACCTTGCGCAACCGCGTGGTCAGCACCTCGCACGAGCCCGCCTTCGCCGATGACGGCCTGCCCAAGGACCGCTACCGGCTGTACCACTTGGAGAAGGCGCGCGGCGGGGTCGGGCTGACCATGATCGGCGGCTCCGCGGTCATCGCCCCCGACAGCCCACCGGCCTTCGGCAACCTGCTGCTCTACCGCGACGAGGTGGTGCCGTGGCTGCGTCGGCTCGGCGACGACGTGCACGCCGCCGGCGCGGCTGTCATGTGCCAGATCACCCACCTGGGGCGGCGCACGAGCAATTACGCGGGGGACTGGCTGCCGGTGCTGTCCGCGTCCCCGGTGCGCGAACCCGCGCACCGCGCGTTCCCCAAATCCGCCGAGCAGTGGGACCTGGACCGGATCGTGCGGGACTACGCCGACGCGGCGGCTCGCTGCGAAGCCGGCGGCCTCGACGGCGTCGAGATCCAGGCGTACGGGCACTTCCTGGACAGCTTCCTGTCGCCGACGACGAACCACCGCACGGACTCCTACGGCGGGAGCCTGGCGAACCGGATGTCGTTCCCGCGCCGGGTGATCCGGGCGGTGCGGGCCGCGGTCGGGCCCGGTTTCATCGTCGGCATCCGGATGATGATGGACGAGGTCCGGCCGGGCGGGCTGACCGTCGACGACGCCCTGGCGGCGGCGCGCTGCTTCCTCGACGACGGCATCGACCTCATCAGCACCATCCGCGGCTCGATCGAAAGCGATGCCGCGTTGGCCCGGACCATTCCGTCCATGGGCACGCCGTCGGCGCCGTTCCTCGAATTCAGCGCCGAGATCAGGCGGCGGCTCCAGGTCCCGGTGATGCACGCCGCCCGCATCGCCGACGTCGCGACCGCGCGCCACGCCGTGCGGGACGGCCTGCTCGACCTGGTCGGCATGACCCGGGCCCAGATCGCCGACCCGCACCTGGTCGCCAAGGTCGCGGCGGGAGCGGAGGACCGCATCCGGCCGTGCGTCGGGGCCAGCTACTGCCTCGACGCGATCTACGACTCCGGCGACACCAAGTGCATCCACAACCCTGCCACGGGTCGGGAGCAACAGCTCCCGCACACCATCACGCCCGCGTCGGAGCGGAGGAAGGCGGTGGTCGTGGGCGGTGGTCCTGCGGGGCTGGAGGCGGCTCGGGTGCTGGGTGAACGAGGGCACGACGTGGTGCTGTTCGAAGCGAACGACGTGCCGGGCGGGCAGGTCCGCATCGCGGCCGCGAACCCCCGCCGGCGGGACCTGATCGGCATAGTCGACTGGCGCGTCGAGGAATGCAAGCTGCACGGCGTCGACTTCCGGTTCGGAGTGCTGGCCGAGGCAGCGGAAGTCCGCGCGGAACACCCCGACGTCGTGGTCATCGCCACCGGTGGCACGCCGAACGCGACGTTGCTGGAAGGCGACGAGGTGGCCGATACCTGGGACGTGCTCACCGGTGCTCTGCGTCCCGAAGGCCGGGTGCTGGTCTACGACGACAACGGCGCGTACCCGGGCATGGACGCCGTCGAGGTGCTGGCCCGCCGAGGGGCATCGGTCGAGTACGTGACCCCGGAACGCATGCTCGCGCCGGACGTCGGCAGCATGAATTCGCCGGCATATCTGCAAGTCTTCGCCGAGAACGCGGTGCGCGTCACGCTGGCTCACCGGCTGCGATCGGTGCGCCGCACACCCGACGGGCGCCTCACCGCGACGTTGCGCAGCGAGTACGCCGAGGTGGAGGCCGAGCGGGCCGTCGACCACGTGGTGGTCGAGAACGGGACGTTGCCCAACGACGAGCTCTACCAAGCACTGCTCGCCGATTCGACCAACCTCGGCGAGGTGGACCACCGTGCGCTGCTGGCCCTCGCGCCGCAGCAGGTCACCCGGAACCAGGCGGGGCACTACCGGCTGTTCAGGATCGGCGATGCCGTGACCAGCCGCAACATCCACGCGGCCGTCTTCGACGCGCTGCGGCTATGCCTGCCCATGTGAACACGAGGAGCGCGGAAGTGACTGCACTGGGAACCATCGAAGCGTCCGAACTCGTCGCCCGGCGGCCGGTCGGCCACAGCCTGGAAGCAGCGTTCTACGCCGGCCGGGAATTCTTCGACCTCGACATCGCGGCGATCTTCGCGAAGCACTGGATCTTCGTGGCCACCGAGGCCGAACTGCCCGAGCCGGGCGACTACCTCACCACGACGCTCGGCACCTACTCGATCATCGTGTTGCGCGATGATGACGAGAACATCCAGTCGTTCCACAACGTCTGCCGCCACCGCGGCGCCCGCATCCTGGACCAGCCGAGCGGATCGGTCGGGAACATCGTCTGCGGCTACCACAAGTGGACCTACGGCACCGACGGCGCGCTGCGGCACGCGCCGTCCCAACCGTCCGGCTTCGACCCCACCTGCTTCGGGCTCAAGCCCGTCCACGCCCGCAGCGTCGCCGGTCTCATCTTCGTCTGCCTCGCCGACGAACCGCCGAGCGACTTCGCCGACGTGGCCGCGCGCATCGAGCCGTACCTGGCGCCGCATCGCCTGCGCGAAGCCAAGGTCGCGGCCCAGGTCGACCTGGTGGAGCAAGGCAACTGGAAGCTCGTGATGGAGAACAACCGGGAGTGCTACCACTGCGACGGCCACCCCGAGCTGCTGCGCACGTTCTTCCCCACCTACGGCTACACCGAGGAGGATCTGCCGGCGCGGCTGCTCCCGGCGCACGAGCGCTACCTGCGAGTCGATGCCGAACTGCGGCAGACATACAAGGACCTCGGCCTGCCGTACCAGCTCATCGAGGAGCTGGACACCCGCGCCACCGGTTTCCGGATCCAGCGCGATCCGCTCGACCTCGCCGGGGAATCCTTCACCGCAGACGGCAAAGCCGCGTGCCGGCGCCTGCTCGGCGACGTCCCGACACCACGGCTCGGGCACCTGTCGCTGCACCTGCAACCCAACTCCTGGTTCCACGTCGTCAGCGACCACGCCGTCACCTTCTCGGCGCTGCCGATCGCCCCGGACCGGACGTTGGTGCGCACCACGTGGCTGGTGGCCCCGGATGCCGTGGAAGGCGTGGACTACGACCTGGGGACGCTGCTCAAGGTCTGGACGGCCACCAACGAGCAGGATGCGCGGCTGGTCGCCCGCGCCCAGCAGGGGATCAGCAGCCCGGCGTACGAGCCCGGCCCGTACGCCCCGACCGAATACCAGGTCGAGGCCTTCTGCAACTGGTACATCAGCCGCCTCCGCGAGTACCTGCGATGACCGGCGTGCGAACCTTCCGGACCGGCCGCGACTGGGCGGACGCGGCGGACCAGCGGCTGGTCTGCAAGCAGGTCCAGCAGCTGACCGCCGACGTGAAGACGTTCGTCTTCGAACCCGCCGAGCCCGGGCTGTTCCACCACGACCCGGGCCAGTACATCACCATCACGGTGCCGGTCGACGGGCTGGAGGTCGACAGGTGCTACACGCTGTCGTCGCCGCCCTCCCGTCCGCACCTCGCGGCGATCACCGTGAAGCGCGTGCCGGGCGGGCAGGCCTCCAACTGGCTGCACGACCACCTGGTGCCCGGTGCGGTCCTCCACGCACGAGGCCCGTTCGGCGAGTTCTCGATGCACCGGCGCCCGGCGCCGAAGTACCTGTTCCTCTCCGCGGGGAGTGGCGTGACGCCGCTGATGTCGATGACCAGGACGCTCCACGACCTGGCCAGCCCGGCGGACGTGGTCTTCGTGCACAGCGCCCGAACCCCGGACGACATCATCTTCCGGCGAGAACTGGACTTCATCGAAGCCACTTCGGAGCGCATCCGGGTGACGCACGTCTGCGAGGACGACGGGCCGCACGAGCGCTGGGCGGGCCGGCGCGGTCGACTGGGCATCGGCATGCTGCGGAGCATCGCCCCGGACTTCCTGGACCGCGAGGTGTTCACCTGCGGACCGGCCGGCTACATGGCGGCCGTGCGGCGGATGCTCGCGGAAGCCGGTTTCGCCATGGACCACTACCACGAGGAGAGCTTCACCATCGACGCCCCGGTCCCCGAAACATCCGGTGGCGAAGGGAGATTCGAGGTGCGGCTCGCCCGCAGCGGCCGGACCGTCGAGTGCGACGCCGACACACCGATCCTGGACGCCGCGGCAAGCTCCGGCATCACCTTGCCGTCGTCCTGCGGACAAGGAATGTGCGGCACCTGCAAAGCAACGCTGCTGAAGGGCTCGGTGGACATGCGGCACAACGGCGGTATCCGCCCCCGGGACCGAGCGGAGAACAAGATCCTCCTGTGCTGCGCCAAACCACTGGAGGACCTGGTGATCGACGCCTGAACCCTCCCAGCCGAGCGCGCTTCCGGGGTCGACGAGCTGACACCGGCGGAGCTGCAGTGCCCGCCGGCGGAGCCGTCCAACGCGGCGGCGGGGGAGCCCTCGGTGTTCATGCGGCTGTGCGGGGTTCCGATGAATTCCGAGGGCATCCGGCGTCTTGTCGTCCCGCCGTCCGGGGGTGACTAGGCGGGAGCGAACCGGTTGTGCTCAGGCGGGGCGAGGTGGTTCAGCCGGAGTTACCCCAGAGCAAGATGAATCCGGTGCAACGCCTGCTTCGCGGCTGAAGAGCGCAGCGAGGAACAACGGTGCGCCCGGCTACGAACAATCCGTCGGTGGTTGCGCGGCTTCCGCTTCGACGATCCAGATCGGCCTGTCGGAACATTCCACGCGAGTGCCGTCACCGGGTTCGAGCCGGGTGCGGATGATGCGCATCCAGCTCCCGTCGATTTCGGCGAATGGTCCGGGGATGCCGGCTCCGTAGTAGAAGGTTCGCACTTGGTTGTGGATGACGTGTGCAGACTGGGACCAGTCGATGTAGCTGAAGCCCGGTTCCATCAAGGGGGCCCTCGTCGCTGCTTTCTCGTCTTGGGGCATACCTGGGAATCCGTCGGCGACGAGGTCTAGGGCTTTGCCGAGGGTGGTCTCGACGCTCGGGGTGATCTGGTCCCAGAGCTGGTCGTAGGTGATGAATTCGGGAAGGTGGATGCCGTCGTGCTGGGCGATGATGTTTCCGGTGTCAATCTTGTTGTCCATCCGGTGGACGGTCACGCCGAGGTGGGTGTCGCCGTTGCGGATCGCCCACTGCACCGATGCGGGGCCTCGGTATTTGGGCAGTGCTGAGGGGTGCACGTTGACGATGCCGAGCCTGGGGACGTCGAGGACGGCAGGGGGCAGTTTCCACGACAGGCCGAAGACGACGGCGACATCGACGCGGTAGCCGCGGAGCGCGTTGGCCAGTCCGTCAACGTCACCGGGCAGCAGGAGGTCGACTTCGGGCGGGATCCCTTCGAGAATGTTGTCCACTTTCGCGCCCATGTTCGGATAGCTGTCTCCCCTGGGGCGGGCGGAACGTCCTGTGATGTACAGGACCGGCTCGTGCCCTCCCAGTCTGGTGCCTGCGTGGAGTGCGGCGAAGAGGTCGGATCGGAAGGACACCAGAGCGACCCGGGGCATCGTGGTCTCACTTTCACGGTCATGTGTGCGGTGCTCGTCCGGTGAACAGCTCACTCGGCTGACAGAGCGTTCACCTGGGTGTGGAGTCGTCTGGCGGCCGGGTCGGTGAACTCGGCGAGGGTCTGTTGCGCCTCGTTCGCGTGAGTGGAGGCCTCGGCTCGCGCACCGGTTGCGGTCAGGGCATGGGCGAGGTGGGTCAGTGTCACGGCCAGGTTCCAGCGGTCGCCGAGCTGGCGGTGCCGCTCCGCGGCAGTGCGGTGGAACTCAGCAGCCTCGGGGTAGCGGTTGAGTGCCGCATACGCCTGGCCGATAGCCCCCCACACGATCCCCTCTCTGGATCGGTCGCCGATGCGGCGCTGCAGGGCCGCCGCTCGGTGGTAGGTCTCCAGCGCGTCCTCGGCCTGGCCGAGTGCGACCTGCAGCCGGCCGAGATCGAGCAGCCACCATCCTTCCCAAACGGGGTTGCGAGCTTCCTCGGCGATGCCGAGAGCCCGGTCAATGCTCTCGCGGGCCTGCTCGAGGTGTCCCGTTCTGCGTTGGATTTCGCTGGCACAGCGCAGCGCGTCCCCCTCCCCGGCCTCGTTGCCGACCTCGCGGTACAGCGTGAGCGCGATCCTGTTGAGCTCGTGCGCCTGCTCGTAGTCCTCGGCTTCGAGGTGTACGTGCGCGAGCCCGTTGGCGGTGATGGCCCGCCACGCATGATCGTCGAGTTCCATCGCCATGGAATGAGCCCGCTCGAAGTAGTCGTGTGCTTGGTCGAGGCGGTGGCCCCGCAGTGCGGCCAATGCGATTCCGTTCAGCGAGGAAACCTGCCCGATCCTGTCACCGACCTCCTGCCGAAGGGCGAGGGCTGCTTGGTGGAACTCGATCCCTTGATCGAGTTCGAAGCTCTGCGTGTGCAGTTTCGCCAGGCTTTCGGTGATCACGGCCTCGCCACTGCGGTCGCCGACCTCGCGCACGGCGGGCAGTGCGATCGCACAGGCGGTGCGCCAGTCGTCGAAGTGGTTGTGCCGGGCGTACATCCGTTGGATCGCGGCGGGAATCTGCCAAGCGAGATCCGGCATGCCCGCGTTGTGAGCGGCCTGAGCGGCGGCGAGGAGGTTCGACCGCTCCTGGTCGAACCATGTGATCGCCTCGGTCTGGTCGTCGAAGCTCATTGGCGGGGGGCCTTCGGCTTGCTCGGCCAGTGAGGTGCGGAACGCTCCCGGCACCGCGGTGGCCATGCACGCATCCGCGGTGCGCAGGTACCACAGCAAGAGCCGCCGCAGTGCCGCACCGGCAGTATCGGGATCCTCATGCCGTGCCTCGTCGAGAGCGTAGGCACGCAGCAGATCGTGGAACTGGTAGCGATCCCGTGCGATCTGTTCGAGCAGATGCGTACCGACGAGCTCGTCGAGCAGGCGTCGGGCCTCACCCGCGGTGGCTTCGACCAGCGCTGCGGCGGCATGCGTGCTGAATTCGGGGCCGGGATGCAGGCCAAGGAGCCGGAACAGGCGGTGAGCGCATGCGGTCAGGCCACGATACGACCAGGCGAACACCGAGCGGACCGCATCGGATTCGTCATCGTGGCTGGCCGTGAGCGCGTCCCAAAGTTCGGACTCGTCCCGGAGCCTGGCGATCAGTTCGCGCAGCGGTATCGTCGGCTGGCTCGCGGCCCGTTCGGCTGCGATCCGCAGGGCCAGGGGAAGGCGCGCGCACAGTCGGGACAGCTCGGCGAGATCGGTCGCGCTGTCGGTGCTCCGGTAGTCGGCGGAGGCTTTGCGGAGAAGTGTGGTCGCTTCGGCCTCGTCGAGGAGGTTCAGCGTGAGGCGGTAGGCACCGTCCCGGGCGACCAGCCCGGACAAGCGGCTGCGGCTGGTAACCAGCACCAGGCAGTCCGATGTGCCCGGCAGCAAGGGACGGACCTGGCCGGGGCCGGAGGCGTTGTCGAGCACCACGAGCATCCGGCGCCCGGCCAGCCGGGAGCGGAACAACGTCGCCCGGTCCTCCAGCTCACGCGGAATTGCCGAGGCCGGCACGTCCAGGGCACGCAGGAAGCGTTCGAGGGCCTGATGGGGGGTGACGGGGGAGCCGGGGTCGTAGCCGCGCAAGTTGACGTACAGCTGCCCATCGGGAAATTCGTGCTGGACCTTGTGCGCCCAGTGCAGGGCGAAGGCGGTCTTGCCGACCCCAGCGGTACCGACGATCACGCACAGTGCCGAGACACGGGCGGAACTCTCGTGCCTCAGGAGTTTGAGGTCGAGGCGCTGCAACTCGGCGTCCCGGTTGACGAAATCCCAGACGTCGGGCGGCAGTTGACGCGGCACGGGCACATCCGCCCGGTGCTCGGCTGCTGGCGGGTGATGGAAGTGGACGCCTCCGCTGACGTCGCGGGCCTGGACGACGTCAGCAGCGCGACCGGACAGTTCCGAGTGCGTCGCGGCATGCTTGTGCGGGTCGTACTCATCCGGCTCTGGCGTTGTGTGCACGGATCGGCCTTTTCTGTCCTGAACGAGGAACTTGTCGATGTCTGGGTCATTCCTCGCCGGGACCGGGCGGGGGCAGTGCCTCCACGACGCGCTCGAAGTAGTCGGCGATGTCCTCGCCGGTCGCGTACAGCCGCATCATGAAATCTCGCCAGCTGGCGAGATCCTCCGGAGCATCCGATCGAATCGCCCCCGCTAGGACGCCGTCGGCGTCGTACAGGACCTGGTAGATGGCCTCACTGCCGACTGTCACGATCTCGGGAAGGGGCCCATCGGACTCGAACGGGGCGACCTCGTCGACTCCGACGATCCGCACCTGCCCGCCGTATTCGCTGCGTTGACGCTGGGAATGTATGAGCCACTGCATGTACGGGGTGAGAGGCTCTTCGACTACACGTACTCGGTAGGTCGTGAATCCCTGCCGGGCAACTCGTCGAAAGTAGGACTTCAGGCTTTCCGATCTGTCCTCGAGGAGCTTCAGCGACTCGCGCCAGTCGCCACGTGCGAACGCATCCCAGCTCGGGTTGCCCTGCTCCTGAAATGACTGCCGTCGTTCGAACTTCCAGAAATCGTTCTCCGTGATCCGCCAGAAACGAGGATCGAAGTCCCGGAGATATTCCTCGGGTGACAGGCGCTCGCCCAGCAGTTCACGCGGAGGATTCTTCATCGGCGATATCCCCCTTCGCTGACCTCAACATCTTCCCGGGGATGACGACAAGCCGCTCGTCGTGGCCGATGCTCACGCCCGAAGGCAATCGCCGCAGGTAGCTCTCGGTGAGATCTCGTCCGATCACCGCCACATCTCCGTTCTCTAGTTCCCAGATATCCGGACAGCTCGGATTTTCATCTGTCATGGACAACTCCAGTGCTGATTTTCCCAAACGTCGCAAAAAAGGCGTCGTAGCGTCGGCTTCCCATTTTCTTTGCATCGGAAATCACATCCAATCAACCGAGCCTAAAACGCATAACGATTACCAGTAATGTCATGTTACGTCAAGTGATCGCGGAAGTACGAGGTGCTATCGGGGGAAGTCCCTACATTCGAGCTTTGTTCCTGCCGATGTGGAACACGAGCGGCACATGTCGCGCACCGCCTGCGCGCGGTCTCCTGCTCGCGGAAGGTTTTCGGGCCCATAGGTTCGAGTTGGGGCCGGGCGGCGCAGTCACGATGTGACGACCATCGTAAACAGAGTTACGACAATAGGAGGCCATCCATTCATCGGAGCAAGAAGAAGAGCTGGGAAGTGCTCTCCGCCGGTCGCCCGATCAACCGGTTCGCCCGCGAGCTTGGGCTTGAGTCATGAGACGTTGTGGAACTGGGTGCGTGCGCAATCCTGTTGGGCCAGTCTCCAGGGACGGGATGGTGTCGGTCGTCGAGCCGCGCTTCGATTGGCAGGGCTTGCTCTGGTGCCCGATGGTGGGAGCGGAACCCGCGGCTGCGGGCGTCTGCAGGGTGGAGTGGGGGGAGCGACATGCCGAAGTACTTGGTGCAGGGCAGCTACACCGCCGGGGGGACGAAGGGGGTGCTCGCCGAGGGCGGAACCGGGCGGCGGGAGGCTGTTGAAAGGGTCGTCGGGTCGTGCGGCGGAACGCTTGAGTCGCTTTACTTCGCGTTCGGAGCCGACGATGTCTACGTCGTCGTCGACATGCCCGACGACGTCTCCATGGCTGCCATGGCCATGGCGGTTCGGGCCGCTGGGGCCGTGACGTCCAGGGTGGTGCCGCTCCTTCGCCCCGAGGACGTCGACGAGGCTGCGCGGAAGACCGTCGACTACCGACCCCCCGGAGCCTGAGCGCGGCTGATGCCGGTGATGGGTCCGTGACCGCGGCCGGTCCGGTGTGGCATGTGGCCGTCTTCGGATACCTACCGGGCGATCCCGGTGTTCGGGGACATCGCTGCAGGCGCCAACCTCGTGAAGGATGATGCGTGCCTGTGCCTGCGATGATCACTCCTGTGATGCCGCCGGAGCCTTGGGTGCTCGTGCGGTGCACGTGCTGCTCGGGCCTTCAGACGCGGGTGTGGACGGGAGTTGCTTCCGGCTGGGAGTTGTGGACGTGCCCGCTCCCCGCGATGGATCCGGCCTGCACCACCGAACCGGCCACGACCTGCGGCTCGGTGCAAGTGATGCCCAAAAGTGACCGTTGAGCATGCCAAGGAGTCTTCATTTTCTCGATTGGTTCCGGCGTCTTCGAAAAATGCGGAGACCGGGTTCGATAATTTCCAATGGTTCTCGCGGAATGCGCGATCTAGGGTGATGTCGTGCGACGAACGATGGAATGGGCATGCTGAGCGGGGCTCTCGCGGGAATCAAGGTTTTGGACCTGTCCCGAATCCTGGCCGGCCCGTGGTGCACCCAGAACCTGGCCGATCTCGGCGCCGAGGTGATCAAGATCGAAAACCCGGTTGGCGGCGACGACACCCGGGGTTGGGGGCCGCCGTACTTGCCGGACACCGCGGTCGCGGACGGGTTCTCCGGCTACTACATCTGCTGCAACCGGGGCAAGCGGTCGATCGCGATCAACTTCGCCGAGCCGGCTGGTGCGGCGCTCGTTCGCGAGTTGGCCGCCGAGGCCGATGTCGTCGTCGAGAACTACAAGCCCGGAACCCTCGACCGGTACGGCCTGGGGTACGCCGCGCTGCGGGAGATCAACCCGAAGCTGATCCACCTGGCCATCACCGGCTTCGGTGCCAGCGGGCCGATGGCTGGAAAGCCTGGCTACGACTACGTCTTCCAGGGCATGGGCGGGCTGATGAGCTACACCGGGCCCGCCGACGGCACACCCGGAGCCGGGCCGTGCAGAACCGGGGTGGCGGTGGTCGACCTGATGTCCGGGATGTATGCGACCAGCGCGATCCTGGCCGCTCTCCTGCAGCGCACGACGACCGGTGCGGGGCAGTCGATCGACATCGCGCTGCTCGACGTCGCGGTGGCGATGAACGCGAACCAGGCGTCGAACTACCTGGTGTCGGACAAGATTCCGCAGCGCATCGGAAACGCCCACCCGAACTGCGCGCCGTACGACGTGTTCGCCTGCGCCGATGGCCACCTGATCCTCGCGATCGGCAACGATGCGCAGTTCCGGCGGTTCTGCGCCACGGCAGGGTTGGCCGAGCTCGCGGCCGATGAGAGGTACGCGACGAATGCCGCCCGCATCGACAACCTGTCCGGGCTGCGTCCGGTCGTGGCCGCCGCGATGGCGTCCCGGAGCCGCCAGGAGTGGTGCCGCGTGCTCGACGAGGCCGGGGTTCCCTGGGGCGCGATCAACACGCTGGACGACGTCTTCCGCGATGCCCAGGTGGTGCACCGGGGCATGCGGATCGAGGCCGAACATCCCACGCTGGGCGTCGTGCCGATGGTGCGCAACCCACTGCTGGCCGGGGACCGGAAGGCCGAACACCGACCGCCGCCGGCGAAGGGTGAGCATTCGGTGGAAGTCCTCAGTGGACTCGGCCTCGGGGGCGACGAGATCGCGGCTCTGGTGCGCAAGGGCGTCGTCCACTCCGGTTGAGAGCTTGCGACACCACCAATCCCGCACGACCCGCTGTGGCGTACCGGTCACAGGCAGAACTGACAGTGAACCCCGGACTTGGGAGCAGATTTGGCGGACAGCAGGACTTCCGAACACACCACGACGACCCTGGACGGCGACGGCATCGCAACGGTCACGATCACCAATGCGAAGGTGCTGAACATCCTGAGCAGCCCGGTCATCAAGGACGTCACGGCGGCGATCGAGGCGCTCGCAGCCCGCGACGACGTCCGGGTGCTGGTGCTGCGCGGCACCGGTGACCGGGCGTTCATCGGCGGCGCCGATATCGGCGAGATGGTCACGCTGAACCGGAGCAGCGCCGCTGAGTTCATCACGGGTCTCAAGGACATGTGCGATGCGGTGCGCGACTTCCCGGCGCCGGTGATCGCCCGGCTCGCCGGCTACACCCTGGGTGGCGGCCTTGAAGTGGCGGCCGCCTGCGACCTGCGAATCGGCAGCAGCGATGCGCATTTCGGCATGCCCGAGGTCGCGGTCGGCATTCCGTCGGTGATCCACGCCGCGCTGCTGCCACGGCTGGTGGGCAACGGCCGCGCCACCTGGCTGACCCTCACCGGCGACCAGATCGATGCGCCCACCGCGCTGTCCTGGGGCTTGGTGCACGAGATCTGCGACCTACCCGAGCTGGATGCCGCGGTAGCCCGCAACGCGAAGCGTCTCGCCGAGCTGGGCCCGGCCGCGCTGCGCCGGCAGAAGCGGTTGCTGCGCTCGTGGGAGGACCTACCGGTCGACGAGGCTGTAGCGGCCAGCATCCCGGAATTCGCGGCAGCCTTCGACACCGGTGAACCGCAGCGGTTCATGGCCGAATTCCTGAACCGGAAGCGCTCCCGGTGACCGCGGTTCGATGAGCGGGTCGGTCGCGGCTCTCAGGAGGCGATCGCGAAACGAACCAATGATCAAGATCGAAGATGTGCTGCCCTCCGCTCGGAGGGGTGGGCAGCGGGGTTGCAGCCACCCACGTGGTCACCGACGGCGCGCGGCCGGGACGCCGTGCGACGTTGTGATGGCCGTCTCGTCGGGTCCTCTCCTGGGCTTTGGGCCGTGGTAATTTCGCCGGGTCGATACCGCAGGTGAGGGGCCGTGCGCGCGACCGGTGTGGAGGTGGCGGATTGGGCGGCGGCATGCGGTACGAACTGACCGATCTCCGGCTGTTCCGCGCCATCGCGGAGGCGGAAAGCCTGTCGACCGGTGCGTCGGCGGTGTTCATCACGGCGTCCTCGGCCAGCTACCGGCTGAAGAACCTCGAACACGCGATGGGCACCGCGTTGTTCACCAGGACGGCGCGCGGGATGCGGTTGACCCCGGCCGGTGAGGTGCTGCTGACGCACGTCCGGGAGGTGCTGGCCGGTGTGGACCGGATGCACGGGGACGTGTCCCGGTTCTCGCAGGGGCTCAAGGGCAGCGTGCGGCTGTGGGCCAACAGCAGTTCCCTCAACGGCTTCATCCTGCCCAGCGTCAGCCGGTTCCTGCTGGCTCACCCCGACGTCAACCTGGATCTGGAGGAGCGGCCGAGCGGTGCGATCGCGGAAGGCGTGGCCACCGGCGAGGTCGATGTCGGCGTGCTGGCCGGGGAAGTCTCCGACAGCCGCGTTCGGTCGGTGCGGTACGCGGTGGACGAGCTGGTGGTGGTCACGCCGATCGACCACCCGCTGGCCCGCCAGCCGGAGATCCGATTCGGCGCGGCGCTGGAGTTCGACTTCATCTGCATGAGCCGGACCAGCAGCAACTACCTGTTCCTGGCCGAGGTCGCGAAGCGGGACCGGCAGACGCTGAACACGCGGTTGCACGTCCACTCGTTCAACGCCGTGCTGCACCTGGTGGAGACGGGCGTCGGGGTGTCGCTGGCGCCGCTGAGCGTGGCCCGGCCGATGGCCGAGAGCGGCCGGGTGGCCGCGCTGCGCATCCTGGAGCCGTGGGCTGCCCGGGAGCTGCACCTGGTCACCTCGGTGGACGCCGCGCTGCCGAGCTTCACGGCGGCGTTCGTGGACTTCCTGCTCACCGACCCCCGGGTGGTGGCCACCCGGCAGGCGGTTCAGCCCGGCGCGTGAGCGCCTTCGATATCCACGAATCCTGGGTTCGAATATTTCAAGTCGATTTCCGGGGTCGTTGGGAATAGTATTTCATTTCGTTCGGTAGTGCGCATCGGTGAATCGAATGTCGCGTGCCCGTGGATCACAAGATTATTGGAAGTCATGGAATTGAATCGCAACGGAGCGGCGGTCGTAGGCGTCGATGACCATTTTCAGCGGAGTCTCGAAGCCGGAAAGTTCGTGATTCCGCGCTGCGAGGACTGCGGCCGGCCCCATTTCTACCCGCGCGTCCTCTGCCCGCACTGCGGCTCGGCGAACCTGCGGTGGGTCGAGCCGTCGGGCCGCGGCACGGTGCACTCCACCACCGTGGTGCATCGCCGGAACGACGAGACCTACAACGTCGCGCTGGTGGACCTCGACGAAGGCCCGCGCCTGATGACCAACGTGACGGGCATCGAGCCGGCCGCCGTCCGGATCGGGATGCCGGTCGTCGCAGTGGTCGGCAAGGCGGCTGGAGCCGGCCCGCTGCTGACCTTCGAACCGGGGGAGGAGCAGTGCTGACCAACTCCTCGATCGCCGTGCTCGGCACGGGAATGGCCGGTCTCGGGCACGCGGGCACCCGCAGCGAGCAGGACATCATCGCGCAGGCCGCGTCGACGGCGGTGGCGGCCAGCGGGCTGCGGATGGAGCAGATCGACGGCATCATCACCGCCAGCCTGACCTCTCCGTGGTGGGTCATGCGGATGGCGGAGTACCTCGGCATCCGGCCGCGCTTCTCCGACAGCACCATGTTCGGCGGCTCGTCGTTCATCGCCGCGCTGAAGATCGCCCAGCTGGCCATCGCCGCGGGCGAATGCGACAACCTGCTGATCTGCTACGGCGCCACTCCGCGCAGCGCGCCGAGCAGCACCGCTGTCAACCAGATGCGCGCCGCGCTGGACCCGCAGCCGTACGAGCACCCGTACCAGCCGTTCAACCCGCCGACCAGCTACGCCCTCGCCGCCGCACGGCACATGCATGAATACGGCACGACGCGCGAACAGCTCGCGAAGGTCGCCGTAGCGGCGCGCAAGTGGGCGCAGCTGAACCCCGCCGCGTTCAAACGTGATCCGCTCACCGTGGACGACGTGGTGAACGCCAAGATGGTCTCGGAGCCGCTGACCGTCCGGGACTGCTGCCTGGTCACCGACGGCGCGGGCGCGTTCGTGGTGACCCGCGCCGACCGCGCCCGCGACCTGCACCCGGCCCCGGTGCACGTGCTCGGCACCGGACATGCTCACTGGCACCGGCAGATCTCCAGCATGCCGGAGCTCACCGTGACCCCGGCGGTCGATTCCGGCCGCGCCGCCTTCGCCCAGGCGGGCCTGACCCCGGCGGAAATCGACGTCGTCGAGCTCTACGACGCGTTCACCATCACGCCCATCCTGTTCCTGGAAGACCTGGGCTTCTGCGCGAAGGGGGAGGGCGGCGCGTTCGTCTCGGACGGCCGCATCGAGCCCGGCGGCAGCCTGCCGATGAACACCAACGGCGGCGGCCTGTCCTTCGCACACCCGGGGATGTACAGCATTTTCCTGGTCATCGAGGCGGTCGAGCAGCTGCGCGGCGCGGCGGGGGCGCGGCAAGTGCCGGAAGCGCGGACCGCTCTGGTGCACGGCAACGGCGGGGTCTTCTCCAGCGAGGCGACCGCGATCCTGTCCACGGCGTCCCCGGCGGAGGTGCGGTCGTGATCAACAAGTTCGTCGAGTCCATCGAGCAGGCGGTGGCCGGCATCGCCGACGGATCCACCGTCCTGGTCAGCGGTTTCGGTGTGGCCGGTCAGCCGGTCGAACTGCTGGAGGCGCTGGCCGAGCAGGGCGCCGCCGAGCTCACCGTGGTGTGCAACAACAGCGGCACCGGGGAGGACGGGCTGGCCCGGCTGATCAAGCTCGGCCGGGTTCGCAAGCTGATCGCGTCCTACCCCAGCGGCACCGGATCCCACGTCTTCGCGGAAGCGTTCGCAGCGGGCCGCATCGAGTACGAATGCGTGCCGCAGGGCACGCTGGCGGAGAGACTGCGCGCCGCCGGCGCGGGCCTGGGCGGTTTCTTCACGCCGACCGGCTACGGGACCGCGTTGGCCGACGGCAAGGAAACGCGGGTCATCGATGGCCGGGGCCACGTCTTCGAAGCGCCGCTGCACGGCGATGTCGCGCTGGTGAAGGCCGAACACGCCGACCGGTGGGGAAACCTCACCTACCGCAAGACGGGCCGGAACTTCGGGCCGTTGATGTGCATGGCCGCCGCCACGGCGATCGTGCAGGCCGACCGGTCCTGCGAACTCGGTGCGATGGACCCGGAATCGGTGGTCACGCCGGGCATCTTCGTGCAGCGGGTGGTCGCCGCGGAGGGGAGGACCGCATGATCGGGAAGCGGAGTCGATCGGAGATGGCGCGGGCGGTCGCGCGGGACATCCCCTCCGGTTCGTACGTGAACCTCGGGATCGGGCTGCCGGTCCTCGCCCTGGAGCACTGGACGCCCGCCGACGAGGTCGTCGTGCACAGCGAGAACGGCATCCTCGGCATGCGCGCCCTGGCGCCCGGCGAGGAGCCCGATCCGGACCTCACCAACGCCGCGAAGGCACCGGTGGGCATGCTGCCGGGCGGTTCGTTCTTCCACCACGCCGACTCGTTCGCCATGATGCGCGGCGGACATCTCGACTACTGCGTCCTCGGGGCCTACCAGGTCTCCGCTTCCGGTGACCTGGCCAACTGGTCGCTGGGAGACACCGGCCGGGCCGATGCCGTCGGCGGTGCGATGGATCTCGCGGTCGGCGCCAAGCGGGTGCACGTCGTGATGGAACACCTCACCAAGGACGAACGGCCACGCCTGGTGGCGCAGTGCTCGCTGCCGCTGACCGGCGCGGGAGTGGTCGACCGGATCTACACCGATCTGGCCACGGTGGACGTGACGAGGAACGGCTTCGTGGTGCGCGAAATGGTTCCCGGGCTCACCCGCGCGCAACTGCAGGACCGCACCGGTGCCCCGCTGTGCTTCGAGCTGGAGGAGAAGCATGTCTGACAACACGAAACCGGCGGCCTTTCGGGCCGAGGTGCGGGACTTCATAGCCGCCGAGCTGCCTGCGGACCTGCGCCGCAAAGTCATCGAGCACCGGCGCCTGGAGAAGCAGGACTTCCTGCGCTGGCAAGGAATCCTGCAAGCGCGCGGTTGGGCCGCGCCGAACTGGCCGGTGTCCCAAGGCGGGGCCGGATGGTCGCCGGCTCAGCGGCAGATCTTCGACGAGGAAGCCGCCATCGCCGGGGCGCCCGAGACGCCGCCGTTCGGCCTGCGCATGGTCGGCCCGGTGCTGCTCGAGTACGGCACGCCGGAGCAGCGAGAACGCTACCTGCCCAGGATCCTGACCGGCGAGGACTGGTGGTGCCAGGGCTACTCGGAACCAGGTTCGGGCTCCGACCTGGCCTCGCTGACGCTGCGCGCAGACCGGGACGGCGACCACTTCGTCCTCAACGGACAGAAGACCTGGACCACCTACGCGCAGTACGCGGACATGATGTTCTGCCTGGCCCGCACCGACAGCGGCGGCAAACCGCAGGAGGGCATCTCGTTCCTGCTCGTCGACATGCGTTCGCCGGGCGTCACGGTGCGGCCGATCCGCACCATCGACGGTGACACCGAGATCAACGACGTGTTCTTCGACGACGTCCGGGTGCCGGTGGACAACCTCGTCGGCGAGCTCGGCGGCGGCTGGACCTGCGCGAAGTTCCTGCTGGCGCAGGAGCGCTTCGGCGCCGCACGGGTGGGCCGGGCCAAGCGTGAACTCGCGTTCCTCCAGCGGATCGCCGCTCAGCGGGACATCGACGGGGCACCGCTGAGCGCGGACCCGGTGTTCGCCTCGAAACTGGCGCGGCTGGAGATCGACGCGCTCGCCTTGCAGGAGACCAACCTGCGGCTGACCGAACGGGTGCTGGCCGACGGTGGGCTGGGCACCGAGGCGTCGGTGCTGCGGCTTCTCGGCGCGGACCTGGCGCAGCGGATCACCGAGCAGCAGGTCGAGGTGGCCGGGGTGCACGGCATCCGGTTCCCGGACGGCGCTTTCTCGCTGGACGGCGCCGGAGTCGGCCCGGACTGGGCGGAGCCGCTCGCCGGCTTCTACCTGAACCTGCGCAAGATCTCGATCTACGGCGGAACCAACGAGATCCAGCGCAACATCATCGCCAAGACCCTGCTGGACCAGCGCGAAGGCCGCTGGCAGCACGTGGACCTGCAAGACGAGCAGCGGGCGATCGCCGAGGCCGTCGGCAGCTACCTGGACCGCGAATACCCGCCGCCGCCGCGAACCACGCTCGAATCCGCGC
Source organism: Saccharopolyspora sp. NPDC045839 (assembly GCF_056431645.1). Lineage (NCBI taxonomy): Bacteria > Bacillati > Actinomycetota > Actinomycetes > Pseudonocardiales > Pseudonocardiaceae > Saccharopolyspora > Saccharopolyspora sp. NPDC045839. The sequence continues at coordinate 316,889 of NZ_JBWKKH010000003.1, read as the reverse complement.
ACTGGAAGTCCTTCGCCGAAATGGGCTTGCTGGGCTTGACCGCCGAGGATTCCGGCGCGGATGCGAGCACGACGGGTGTAGTCCTGGCGGAGTTCGGCAGCCGGCTGGTCGACGAACCGTACGTGAGCACGGCGGTGCTGGGCGCACGGTTGCTCGCCGGCGGCCTTCCCGGGCAGCGCGCCTGCGACGAAATCCTGCCCGGGGTGGTTGCGGGCGAGCGCATCGTCGCTCTCGCCCACGGCGAGGCGCAGACGGATCACAACCCGCACAGCGTCGAGACCCGAGCGGTGCGCACCGGCGACGGTTGGTCGCTGACCGGGCAGAAGATCGTCGTGATCGACGGCGGCCGAGCCGACCACTTCATCGTCTCGGCCCGCACCTCGGGCGAGGCGGCGGCCGAGGCCGGCATCTCGCTGTTCCTCGTCGACCGCGACCAGGCCGGGCTGGACCTCCGCGACTACCCGACCATCGACGGCCGCCGCGGGACCGACCTGCGGTTCACCGACATCCACCTGCCGGAAACGGCCCTGATCGGAGCTCCCGATCAGGCCTTCCCGGTGCTGGACAAGGCGCTCGACGCCGCGACCGCCGCGCTGTGCGCGGAAGCGGTCGGGGTCATGAGCACCGTCCTGGACCTCACCACCCAGTACATCCGGGACCGCCGCCAGTTCGGCTCCAGGCTCGCGGACTTCCAGGTCGTCCGGCACCGGTGGGTGGACATGCTGCTGGCGCTGGAACAGGCCCGATCGCTGGCCTGGCTGGCGGCCCGCCACGTCGACGATGCCGACCAGGCGGTGCGTGCCCGGATGGTCTCCGCGGCCAAGGTCGGCTGCGTCGAAGCCGGACGCCTCCTGCGGCAGCAGGGCATCCAGCTGCACGGGGCCATCGGCATGACCGACGAGCTCGCGCTCGGCCACTACGTCAAGCGCCTGTTCGCCATCGAGCACACCTTCGGCGGCGTTCGCCACCACCTGACCAGATTCGCGGAGCGCTCATGACCACCGCCACGTACCAGCGGCGCAGCGACGTCGCTGTCCTCCTCCTCGACAACCCGCCGGTCAACGGCCTCGGCGACACCGTCCGAAAAGGACTGTTCGAAGGAATCGCCCGGGCGGTCGCCGACCCGGCGGTGCGGGCCGTGGTGCTCGCCGGGCACGGCCGCGGCTTCTCCGGCGGCGCCGACGTCCGCCAGTTCAACACCCCCGCGGCGAATGCCGAACCGATGCTGCGCCAGGTCATCGCCGCGATCGAAGAGTCCGCCAAACCGGTTATCGCGGCGATCCACGGCGTGGCGCTGGGCGGCGGGCTGGAGCTCGCACTGGGCTGCCACTACCGCGTGGTGACCGCGGACGCGACCCTCGGGCTGCCCGAGGTCAACCTCGGCCTGGTGCCCGGTGGCGGTGGCACCCAGCGGTTGCCCCGGCTCATCGGGGTCGCCGCCGCGCTGGACATGATCCAGCACGCCCGCTCGGTGAACGGGGCCGAGGCGGTGGCACTCGGCCTGGCCGATGCGGCCTTCGACGGCGACCCGGTGGATGGCGGCGTCGAATTCGCCCGCACGGTGCTCGACGCGCCGAGCCACCCGGTGATCGGCCGACGCGCTCCAGCAGCCGCCGAAGTCGACTTCGCCGCAGCCCGCGCAGCGGTCTCCCCACGAGCCCGCAACGCCGACGCGCAGCGCGGCGCCATCGACTGCGTCGAACACGCCACCGAACTGTCCCTGGCCGACGGCCTGGACCGGGAGCGAGCGGTCTTCGACCGGCTGGTCGGCGAGCCGACGTCGAAAGCCCTGCGGCACCTGTTCTTCGCCGAACGCAAGGCGGCCAAGGCACCCGGGCCGGGCAACCGCCCGATCGAGTCGGTGGCCGTGATCGGTGCGGGGACCATGGGCGGCGGAATCGCGATGGCGTTCGCCAACGCCGGATACCCGGTCACCGTCTTCGAACGCGAGCAGGCGCCGCTGGATCGTGGGCTGGCGCTGATCCGCCGCAACTACGAGATCACCGCGAACAAGGGCAAACTCGGCCAGGACGAGATCACCCGACGGCTGGCGCGCATCAAGCCCACGCTGGACATGCCCGACGTCGCCGACGCCGACCTCGTGATCGAGGCGGTGTTCGAAGAAATGCCCGTCAAGAAGGCGGTTTTCCAGCAACTCGACGCGGTGTGCAAGCCGGGGGCGATCCTGGCGACGAACACCTCCCGGCTGGACATCGACGAGATCGCCGCCGCGACCAGCAGGCCGCAGGACGTGATCGGGCTGCACTTCTTCAGCCCGGCCAACGTGATGCGGCTGCTCGAGGTGGTCCGCGGCGCCCGGACGGCCGGCGAGGTGATCGACACCAGCATGCGGATCGCCGCCGGCATCGGGAAGATCCCGGTGCTGGTCAAGGTGTGCGAGGGTTTCGTCGGCAACCGGATGCTCACCGGCTACTGGCGCGAAGCCTGGTTCCTGCTCGAAGAAGGTGCCTCGCCGCAGCAGATCGACCAGGCCATGAAGGACTTCGGCATGGCCATGGGGCCGCTGACGATGTCCGACCTCGTGGGACTGGACATCAACTGGGCCGCCCGCAAGCGCCTCGCCCCGACTCGCCCCGAGCACCTGCGCTACTCGGCGGTGCCCGACCGCATCTGTGAGCAGGGCAGGTTCGGGCAGAAGACCAACGCCGGCTTCTACCGCTACGAACCGGGCGACCGCACACCGATCCCGGACCCAGCGGTCGAGGAGATCATCGAGCAGTGCGCACGGGAAGCCGGCATTGAGCGCCGCGAGATTCCCACCGAGGAGATCGTGGACCGCTGCGTGCTCGCGCTGATCAACGAGGGCGCACGGATCGTCGAAGAGGGAATCGTGCAGCGCGCTTCGGACGTCGATGTCGTGTACGTCCAGGGCTACGGATTCCCGGCCTGGCGCGGCGGCCCGATGCACCACGCCCGAACCACCGGCTTGGACATCACCCTGGCCAAGATCAAGGCGCTGCACGCCGCACATGGCGAGCTCTGGACACCCGCTCCGCTGCTGGAACGAGCCGTGGCCGAAGGCCGAACCAGCCTCTGACCCCGGTCTCATTGAGGTTCTTCCAGCCTCGTTTTGCGTGGCGGCGGGTGGCGGAACCTCAGAGGCTCCCTGGTCTGTGGGTGCCCTGACTTATGTATGTCCGATACACGGCGTCAGGGCCGTCCTCGCCAGGAAGCCTCTGAGAACCCGCGGCGGTGCCGGTTGCGGGGGTGGGCTATGCGCCTGCGGCGCATACGACACCCGATCGACGTGCGGCTTTGCGACCCGCTGCTGCCGGCCGACCAGGATGAAACACGCTCATTGCTGGACGAAGGAGTCCGCATGTCCACACGTTCGCTCGATACCGGGAAGCCGGAAGACGCCTCCGGCGTCGCGGCTCCGATCGACTCCGCCGCGCGATCCAGGATGGCGCGCCGGGCCGGAATCGCGGCCTTCGTCGGAACCACCATCGAAATCTTCGACTTCTACATCTACAGCACCGCATCGGCGCTCGTGCTGGGCGCGCTGTTCTTCCCGACGGTCTCGCCGGCCATCGGCACGCTGGTCGCCTTCGCCACCATCTGGGTCGGATTCATCGCCCGTCCCCTGGGCGGCGTCATCTTCGGTCACTTCGGCGACCGGCTCGGCCGCAAGAAGATGCTGATGATCACCCTGACCATGATGGGGATCGCCACCACCATGGTCGGCCTGCTGCCGACCTACGGCCAGATCGGCATCGCCGCACCGCTGCTGCTGGTCACCGTGCGGATGCTGCAGGGCATCGCGATCGGCGGCGAATGGGGCGGCGCGGTGCTGATCGCCACCGAACACGCGCCCAAGAAGAAGAGCATCCTCTTCGGCGCGTTCGCCCAACAGGGATCGCCGGTCGGAAACCTGCTGGGCACGCTGGCGTTCATCGCCATCACCCAGCTTCCCGAGGAGCAGTTCACCTCGTGGGGCTGGCGGATCCCGTTCCTGTTCTCCGCGGTGCTGGTCATCGTCGGCATCGTGATCCGCACCCGGCTGGAGGAGTCGCCGGAGATGGAGAGCCTCCGCCGGTCCAGCACGGTCGTGCGGCTGCCGCTGGCGGAAGTGCTCCGGTCCACGCCGAAGGTCGTCGTGCTCGGCATCCTGGCCGGCGCGATCGGCATGGCTTCCTCGTACGTCAAGACGACCTTCGCGCTGTCCTGGGCCACCGAGGACATCGGCTTCTCCCGGTCCACCTTCCTGATGGTCATCATGATCGCACTGATCGCGCAGGTGCTGGCCCAGCCCTTCGGTGCGGTGCTGGCCACCAGGTTCGACACGCGGAAGGCGATCGTCTGGATCCTGGTGCCGGAGATCTTCCTGATGCCGCTGATGTTCTACCTGATCGGCACGGGGTCTACCGCGCTGGCCATCGTGGGCATGGTGCTGGCGACCTTCCCGCACTCGATGTTCTACGCGACCCTGGCCGGCATCCTCTCCAACGCCTTTCCCGCCCGGACCCGCTACACCGGCATCTCGGTCTGCTACCAGATGTCCACCACGGTCTTCGCGGGCACCGCACCGTTCCTGTGCCAGTACCTGCTCACCACGACGGGCTCGATCACTTCGGTGGTGGCGCTGACGATCGGCTACGTCGTGCTGTCGCTGGTCTGCTCCCTGGCCCTCCTGAACCGGACTCCCGCACCGCAGGATTGATCCGGTGAGGTTTTCCAACCTCGTTCTGCGTGGCGGTGCGGGTGGCGGAACCTCAGAGAGCCCGGAAGGCGAACGCACGACGATCTTCCGCTCCCTCCTCGGTTACGGCGGGGCGATGGCCGTGTTCGGCCCCCTGCTCATCTGGGCCGTCACGGTCCTCCCCAGTTGATCCCCGCCGCAGAAATGAAAGGAGACGTCCATGGGAATCCTCGACGTCCAGCAGCGTGACAAGGTCCTGCATGTCGTCTTCGACCGCCCGGAGAAGCTCAACGCGATGCGCCGGGAGGACATCGACGCCCTATCCGTGCTGATCGCCGGAGCCTCGGACATCCGCGCGATCGTGTTCCGGGGAGCCGGGGAACGGGCGTTCAGCGCCGGCGTGGACGTCAGGGAGTTCCTGTCCCTCACGACTCCCGACAGCGCGCGGGACTTCATCTCCGCGCTGCGCGACATGCTGGCGAGCGTCCGCCGGGCACCCGTAACGACCATCTGCGCCATTGACGGCTACTGCATCGGCGGTGCCCTGGAGCTGGCTGTCGCCTGCGACGTGCGTCTGGTGACGACGCGGTCCAGCTTCGGCCTGCCGGAGATCAAGCTGGGCATCCCGTCGGTCATCGACGCCGGTCTCCTGCAGCAGTACGTGGGTCTCGGCCACGCGAAGGAGATGATCCTGACCGGCGATCTTTACCCGGCCACCGCACCGCAGCTCGCCGGCCTCTGCAATCGGCTGGTCGAGCCAAATGAGTTGGCGGAGGTGCTTGACACCTTCCTGGCGAAGGTCACGTGCCACACCACAACGGTGCTGGCGTCGCAGAAGCGACTCTTCGAGACGTGGCAGAACACGACCACGGACGTGGGCATCGATGTCAGCGTCGGTGAGTTCGCCGGTACCTTCGCCGCCGCCGACACGATGGAAGCGCTGACTCGGTACGGAGCCGAGCTGGGAATCGAGCGCGAGCCGGCCGGCCGGTGATGGCCCGCGACGCAGACCTGATCCCCAGCAGCGCGAGAACAGGAGAGGACACCGCCGGATGACCAAGCCTCTGGAAGGGATGCTCGTCGTCAGCCTGGAGCAGGCCGTCGCCGCGCCGTTGGCGACGTGCCGGCTTGCCGACGCGGGTGCTCGCGTGATCAAGATCGAGCGCACAACGGGAGATTTCGCCCGCGGATACGACCGTGCGGTCCAGGGCGAGAGCGCCTACTTCGTCTGGCTCAACCGCGGCAAGGAGTCGATCTGCCTGGACTTCACCCGGGAAGAGGACGATGCCCTGTTGCGAACCATGATCAGCCGCGCCGATGTTTTCGTGCAGAACCTCGGCCCCGGTGCGGCGGCCCGCGCCGGCCTCGAAGCGGAATCACTGGTCGAGGCGAATCCCCGGCTCGTCGCGTGCACCATCTCCGGCTACGGCCGGACCGGGCCCTACGCGCAGATGAAGGCCTACGACCTGCTGATCCAGGCGGAGTCCGGGCTGGCATCGGTCACGGGAACGCCCGAAGCGCCAGGCCGGGTCGGGGTGTCCGCATGTGACATCGCCGCGGGACTCTCCGCCCACGCCGGGATCGTGGAGGCGCTGCTGAGGCGCGCGAGTACGGGCTCAGGGGGCGTTGTGGACGTCTCGATGTTCGCGGCGATGGCGGAGTGGATGGCCGTCCCACTGCTGCATTGGGAACACCAGGACACGATCTGGCCGCGGGTGGGCCTCAACCACCCGATCATCGCGCCGTACGGGGCATATCCCACCGCTGGCGAGGGGATGGTGCTGGTGGGCATCCAGAACGACGTCCAGTGGCGGAGGTTCGCGGAGCGGCTGCTCGACCGGCCAGAGCTCGCCGGCGACGAGCGGTACGCCACGAACGTCGAGCGGGTCGCCCACCGGGCCGAGATCGACGGTCTTGTCGAAGGTTTTCTCGCGCCGCTCACCGCCGACGAGGCCGTCGCCCGGCTCGTGCAGGTCGACATCCCGTGCGCCCGGATCAACGGGGTTCCGGAGCTCGCTGTCCACCCCCAGCTGAGCCGGCTCGGGGTGGGCACGCCTGCCGGCACCGTTTCTGTGACGGCACCGCCGACGCGGCACTCGACCTGGTCGCTCGAGTCCGCATCCGTACCCGCGCTCGACCAGCACGGTGCGGCGCTCCGCGAGGAGTTCGCGGCGACCACGGCGCCATAGCGCCGACCGCGTCGATCGCCCCGGCACGTGACCGCGTAGCGGCCGTCCGAACAGCACTCGGCTGAAGGCTTTCAGTGGTGAACCCCCGCTCCGACCGGATCGCAACAGCGGCCGAAGCCTGCGCACGCTCACCGCGTCGCAGGCATGGCGTTTCGGCCGGCCCCGCCGCGCCAGACCCGAGAAGGCCCGCTGACCAATGCTTTCGCGCTGATCAGCGGGCCTGTCCCGTACCCCGGAACCGGTTACGCCCGGCGCATTCCGCTCTCGATGGCGTCGATGATCCGCGGCCGCAGTTCGTCGGCGCGAACGATCGCGTCGACCGAGCCGACTTCGACGGCCCGCTGGATGCTGTGCACCCGGTCGAACTCCGCCGCCACCTCGCTGAGCTTCTCCGCGCGCACCGCCGCCCGGACATCGGCCAGCTTCAGGTTCAGCGTCGCCCGCTCGGTGCCGTCGGCCTCGGCGGCGAGCTCTTCGAGCTCGCGCACCGCGGGGTCGTTCGCCGTCCGCGTGTTGACCTCGCCCGCGAAGACCACCGCGGCCGCCGGCGCGCCGCCGATCACCGAGGCGAACGAGCCCTCCACGGCGAGCACCGTCATGTTCGGGTTCAGGGCCTTGGAGAACACCACGAAGGCGCCGCCGTGGTACCGGGAGATCACGCAGAACACGATCGGGCCGCGGAAGTTCACGATGGCCCGGCCGATTTCGGCGCCGTACTCCAGCTGCAGCTTCCGCATCGACTCCGGCGAGCCGTCGAACCCGGACAGGTTCGCCAGCACCACGAGCGGCCGGTTCCCGCTCGCCGCGTTGATCGCCCGCGCCGCCTTCTTCGACGAGCGCGGGAACAACGTCCCGGCGGTGTAGGAGTCCGGCCCGTCGGTGGGCGGGAAACCGCGGCGCGCCACCGGCTGCGATTCGATCCCGAGCAGGCACACCGGCCAGCCGCCGAGGTGCGCGTCCTGCACGACCGCGGTGTCCGCGTCGGCCATCCCCGCCCAGCGCTCCAGAACGGGGTGGTCCTGGTCGGCGACAGCCCGCAGCACCGTGCGGATGTCGAAGGACTTCTTGCGGTCCGGGTTGCTCGCGGCGGAGAAGATCTCGCCCACCGTGGTGAAGTCGCTGCCGGCCAACGCGTGCGGGAAACCGGAGATGTCCCGGTCGCGCGGGTCGGCCGTCCCGGCCCGCCGCGGCGCGGCCTCGCCGGGGACGACGTAGGTGTGGTCGTAGTGCGCCATCAGCACATCGCGCGCGGCACCCAGGTTCGGAGCCCAGTACTGGGCCTGGCCGTTCGGCCCCATCACGCGGTCGTAGCCGCCGATGCCGAAGTTGTCCTCGGCCGACACGCCACCGGAGAAGTCCAGCGACTGCTTGCCGGTCAGCACCATCGCCGAATCCGGCGTCATCACCAGGATTCCCTTGGTGTGCATGAGCATCGTGGCCTCGGCGTTCCAGTACGGCTGGGCGCCGACGTTGATCCCCGCCACCACGATGTTGATCTCGCCGCCGTCCTGGGTGAACTGGACGATCCGCTTGAGCGCGGCGGCCACCCAGTCCATGTTCTCCGTGCCGGAGTCCATCGAGATCCGGGCACCCGCCGACAGCGCGAACCACTCCAGCGGCACCTGCAGCCGTTCGGCCAGGTCCAGGGCGGCGATCACCCGCGAGCACTCCGGTTCCGACAGCGCGCCGAGCGCCTTGGTCGGATCGCCCAGCAGCATCACCCGGGTCACGCCCTCGGGATGGCGCTCGGTCGGTGTGCTGATGACGCCGGCGACGATGGCCGCCGAGTTCTGGCCCTTCGGGCGGTCCACCGGCACCAGCGCGCCGGTCTCGTCGAGGTCGTGCTCGACGAACGTGCCGTCGGGCCCGGCGAGCATGCCGGTCAGCTCGTACGGGTAGGCGGTACCGCGCTTGGCGGCGCGCAGCACCTTCTGGCGGTAGCTGTCCAGCGGCTCGATCGGTTCGGTCGGCGGTTCGATGACGGACAGCTGAATCCCGGTACCGGCGTCGTAGCCGATCCGCACGGCGAATTCGCTCAGCTCACCGGTCTCCCGGTCGCGCCGGCGCCCGAGGAACAGCACTTCCTCCAGCCCGGCACCCGCGGTCGTGGGCAGTACCCGCTGCGCGACGGTGTTCAGCTCGTCCGTGGACAGCTCGTTCGGCGGCCACACGTAGATGGTGATCCGGTTGGTGCCGGACCGGTTGTTCCCGTTGTTCGCGCCGGGCTTCGCCTGCGCCTTGCGGACCGCGTCGAGGCATGCGGTGAGCACGCCTTCCGCGGCCGGCAGCGCGACGAGCCTGCCGTCGTCGTCCCGGAGCGGCGTCAGGTCCCGCACCTGGGCCAGTGCCACGAACCGCTCGTCGGACGGGTTGTCCGGCGCCACGCAGCGGAAGAGGTACACCTCCTCGTCGGCCGACGGCAGGCGGGTGAGGTCGAATTCGCTCAGCCGCTCCAACTGCATCCGCTCGGCGATGAGCGGATGCAGCCCGCGGATCAGGCGTTCCTCGGCGAAGCCGGCCGGCGACGGCCGGAACGTGAAGTGGTGGTGCATCACCGCGCCGCTGCGGCCCGCCACGGTGGTGGTGATCCGGCCGACCTGGCTCGGCAGCGGTCGGGCCGCGAGCACCTCGGCCAGCTCCGCCGCCATCGCGTCGGTGTCTTCGGGCTGATCGGCCCAGACGAGGTAGATGTCGGCGACCAGATCGCCGTCCGGCGCCAGTTCGCCCAACGCCCGCACGGCGTCGGGCAGGGCCGCGAAGTCCACCGCGGTGGCCACCACGCGCGTGCGCGCGCTCCGGTGCTCGGCGCTGACGAACGTGCAGCCCGCGGCCCGGGTCGTGCGGACGTCTTCGAGCTCCCGGTTGCCGTAGTAGCGGCGGGTGAGCACCTCCAGCAACGGCGCCGGATCGGTGCCCTCGCGGCCGATGCGCTGCCCGACCAGCCGGACCAGCGGTTCGGCGCTGGTGACCATGGCGGAGATCCGCTCCGCCCGGTCCGGTGCGTCCGGGTGCTCGTCGAGGTGGCGCAGGTGCTCGCGCACGCCCGCGTAGACCTCCGCGCGGTGGCGCCGCAGCATGGGTTGGGCGAACCAGCGGAAGACCACGGTGCGCGCCAGGTCGGAGACGGCGGGGAACCGGAGCTGGGTGGCCGCGATCAGGTGTTCCAGCGCCAGGCCCGCGGCCTGGCGGGCCGCGCTGGACGGAGGTGCCTCGGCGAGCCACTTCCGCAGCAGGTCGGTCACCACCGCCGCGCCCGTCGTGGCGCGCTGCTGGGCGAGGAAGATCCGGAAGACGGCCTCTTCCAGCTCGGACGCCCGGTCCAGCTCGTGGACCCCGTAGTGACCGAGCACCCGGACGAGGCGCTGCTGGAACGTCTCGGACAGCCCGGCCCGCTCGGCGTCCAGGCTCTGCAGGTAGGTGTGGAAGTACTCGCGGGGGCTGTGCACCCGCGAGTCCGCCTTCGTCTCTTCCCCGACCGGCCGGTTGCGGCTCAGCTCGGAGAGGTCGGCGAACACCGCGAGCAGTTCGATCACCTCGGTGAGCGGGCGCTGCCCGGCCTCGGCGAGCTCCGCCCGGGCGGTCAGGTAGTCCGCCAGCACCCGGCGCTCGTCGTGCGGGTCCACGTCGAACCCGAGCAGCAGACTGCGCAGATCCTGCTGACCGCGGGTCGCCCGCTGCCGCGCGCTGAGACCGTCCGGCCGCTGGGGCAGGGCGAGGTCGGCGGCTTCTTCGGAGGGCTGCTCGGGGCCGGCCTCGTCCTGGTCGCCGAGCGGTTCCAGCCGCAGCAGCGGCGCGCCCATCTCGACCTGGCTGCCCGCCCGCACCCTGCATTCCCGCAGCTTCGCGCGGAACGGCGCGCGCACCACGGTCTCCATCTTCATGCTCTCCAGCACGAGCACCGGAGCACCCGCTTCGACCTCGGCGCCGACCTCCAGCGGGGTCGCGACCACCAGGGCAGGTGCCGGTGCGCGCAGCACACCGCCCTCGTCCCGGCTGACCCGGTGGGCGACGCCGTCGACCTCGACGAAGTGCACGGGACCATGGGTGTCGGTGACCAGCCGGTAACGCTGCCCGTTGACCGAGATCTGCCCGGCGTGCGAGTCGAACCGCTCGACCTCGACGTCCGCGGGGTGGACGTCGCCGCCTGCGGTGCCGATGCCGACCCGGAACCGCTGTTGCCCCACGCGCGCCACCTGCACCCGGTAGCCGACGCCCCGCAGCTTGAGGTCCAGCGGTCGGCCGCTCTCGTGGCGCGCCTGGGGGCGGCCGCCGTGCGCGGCGGCCAGGAACCGCTGTCGTTCGGCGAGCTCGGCGTCCTCGTAGTCCTTGATGGCGGCCGCGGCCAGCGCGATCGCGGAGTGCCGGTGCGCCTGGAGCTCGCCCTGCGCGCGCACCCGGTCGATCCACCCGGTGTCGGCGGTGGCCTCGATCACCTCGGGCCGGTCGAGCAGGTCGAGCACGAAGCTCTTGTTCGTCGCGCCCCCGGCGACGATGACCGTGGTCTGCGCCATCGCCCGGCGCAGCCGGCCCAGCGCCTCGTCGCGGTCCCGGCCGAACGCGATGATCTTGGCGATCATCGAGTCGAAGTCGGCGGGAATGGTGTCGCCCTCGCCGACCCCGGTGTCCACGCGGATGCCGGGACCGGCCGGGAAGTCCAGGCGGACGATCTTGCCGGGGGAGGGGGCGAAGTCGCGGTCCGGGTCTTCGGCGTTCAGCCGGGCCTCGACCGCGTGCCCGCGCTCGGCGGGCGGCTCACCCGCCAGCTTGCCGCCGGACGCCACGTGCAGCTGGGCCTTGACCAGGTCGACGCCGGTGGTGGCCTCGGTGATCGGGTGCTCCACCTGGAGGCGGGTGTTGACCTCCAGGAAGGCGAACAGCCGGTCGCCGGGGTGGTAGAGGAACTCCACGGTCCCCGCGCCCCGGTAGTCGACGGCGAGGGCGAGCCGCTCGGCGGCGGCCTTGAGCTCCCCGCTCTGCTCTGCGTTGAGCACCGGGGAGGCCGATTCCTCGATGACCTTCTGGTTGCGCCGCTGGATCGAGCAGTCCCGCACCCCGAGCGCCCACGCCGTGCCCTGCCCGTCGGCGATCACCTGGACCTCGACGTGCCGGGCGCCGGTGACCAGCCTCTCGAGGAAGACCGCGCCGCTGCCGAAGGCGCGCTCGGCCTCCATCCGGGTGCGCTCGTAGGCGTCGACCAGCTCCTGCTCGTCGTTGATCACCCGGATGCCGCGGCCGCCACCACCGGCGGTCGCCTTCAGCATCAGCGGGTAGCCGATCTCGTTCGCGCTGCGGATCGCCGCGTCCAGGTCGGCGACCTCGCCGCGGCTCCACGGTGCCACCGGGACGCCGACCTCTTCGGCGATCAGCTTCGCGCCGATCTTGTCGCCGAGCCGGCGCATCGCCTCGGGGCTCGGCCCGATGAAGGTCACACCCAGCTTCTCGCAGAGCTCGGCGAACGCCGGGTCCTCGGCGACGAAGCCCCAACCGACCCACGCCGCGTCGGCCCCGGTCTCGGTCAGCGCCCGCTCCAGGGCGCCGAGATCGAGGTAGGGGCGCGCCTGCGCCGGGCCGAGGTCGTAGCTCAGATCGGCCTCGCGCACGAAGGCGGCCGTGCGGTCGGCGTCGGTGTAGAGGGCCACGGTCTCGATCCGGGACCCGGTTTCCGCCGCGACCTCCCGCACGGCATGGATCAGCCGCATCGCAGCTTCCCCACGATTGACGATCGCAACACGACTGAACACCGAGCAGACCTCCTGCAGCTATCTCTCCTGGGGGCGGTAACACCCCGCTAAGCACACCATCCTGGCTACCGACGGGTATGGATATGTCGAAACCATGGCGTGGTGCGCCCCGAAAATCGTTTGGCATCGCCAAATCGACCCGGCAGGCGCCCCATCCGGTGGTCTCGACGCAGCAACTTCAGTGATCCACATCTCATCGGGCGGACGCGAGCGTGGCAGGAACGATATAGGACGGTCCACGGTCGGCCGATCACCGACTCCGGCACTCGGCGGCAGTGCGCATGTCAGCCGTGGCGTCTGCGGCTGATCGTCAGGTCATCCGGCGAGCAGCGCGCCGATCGGCCGGAACATCAGCCTATGTGCCGTCCGCGTTGATGTCGGATGTCGACTGCTCCTTTCTGCGTGCGGCAGGCCAGAACGCCATGCGGTCGAGCAGTCCGTCGCGCAGGACGAGGCTGTGGAACAGCACCGCCGACATGTGCGCCAAGAAGGTGACGAAGAGCAAGTAGGCCAGGACCGTGTGTGTTTGGTGGAGCACGGCGTACAGGGTGGGGTCGGCCGGTAGGATGCGCGGGAGGTGCAGGCTTCCGAACAGCACGACAGGGATCCCGGCTGCCGACGTCATTCCCCAGCCGACGAGTGGTTGTGCGAGCAGCAGGCCATAAAGAAGCAGCTCCGACCCGATTGCCACAACGCGCTCAGGCCGCGACATCGTCGGTGGATGTGGTGGAGGCCGGTGCAGGAGCCGGTTGACAACGCGGACCACGGCAAGAACGAGGACGGCGACCCCCAGCGGACGGTGCACGGACCGCAGCGTGTCGTAGGCGGTGGGGGAGACCACCATGGCGACTCCGATGAACAGCATCGTGATCACCATGACGGCCATCGTCCAGTGCAGCAGGCGGGAGAGAACGGTGAAACGCTGGTTCTGGAGATTCCTGCTCACCGGGGCCCCTTCGTCACGTCGATCGCACCGGGGTGCTTGGGTTCGCCGGCTCGCCGCGTGAACGACTGGGCGTAAACGGCCGAGCGGGCGCTGAGCAATGGATCATCGGAGGCCGCCAGCCCGGCGGGCAGCACGAGGGGGTCGAAGTTGGTATCCCGGGCATTGCCGCTCGCCTCGGTCTGCACGGAGTCGATCGTGAGCATGCCCGCGTCGATCTTCTGGCGGTCGCCTGCCCACGGGATGGTCGGATCGTCCGTGGGATCGTGCGGTTGGCCGACGGTCAGGATCAAACGCCACTGCAACGGGTTCTCCGCCACCTTTTCGACCAGTTCGTCGAACAGGTAGTCCCTCCCCGCGGGAGTAGCCGCATGCGCCGGCGCTGCGGAGCGGGCAGGCACCAGCGACCAGCGAATCGCCGTCGTCACGTCCGCCGCGTTGGTCGCCAGGAACGTGTTCAGGCTGTTGAAGGTGCTGTTGTCGAAGCCGGACGTCGGCGGGTTCGCCTTGATGATCTCCATCGCCTTGGCGGTTTCGGGGTGCTGGGCGAGGAAGCCGGACATCTTCTGCGGGTCCGGTTTGCCCGTACCGGGAAGTGGCTTGGACGCGAGGAGTCGTTCGTAGAATCCTTGCACGGATCTATCCGGAAAGACCGGGATGTTGATCAGGGCGGTGCGCCATTGCTCGCCGTTCGGCACGTGGAAGAGCAGTCCGAGTCCGCGAATCGTGCTGTGGGCATCGGTGGCGTAGGGCATCCCTCCGGACAGTGAGAAACGTCCTGTCACCGGGATGCGGTCACCTTGGAACACCGCCGCTTTCGAGACCGCGGCTCCCGAACCGTTGCTGTCGAAGAATCCGGAGACGCTCACGCCCTTTGCGTGGTTGCGCCTGAACCCGTCGTGCTTGCCGTTCACCTGCTCGAACCGGTCCGCGATTCGCTTCGGTGTCAACTCGTCGGTGCTCAACCACCCGCCGGAGTAGAGAAATGCGCCGGCGCTCGTCGCGCTCGCAGCGGCCACCCCGGTCAGTCCCAGGAGTGCGGATCGACGGTTGACCACCGAGCGACGAGGCAGGCGGGAGCCCTCCACGTCATCGTTCATGTCTCCTCCTTGAACCCGGAAAACTCCGGGAGGAATACGTGGATCGAAGCCGCATCGTTCAACCGATCGCAGTGGTGCCGATCACATCGGCGTGGCGCTCTGTGGGCATGCGTCCCTGTTCGTGGACGACCGACGAGCCGCTCACGTCCGTTGCTTCGACCGCGATGTTCTGCACTGATGCGAAGGAATGGGCCGTTCTCGGGCAGGGCCGGCTGCCCGAGAACGGCCCATCGCGGTTCAGCCGGTCGGCGCGGCGGTCTTGATCGCTTCGCCGTTGGGGCTGACGAGATACCAAGTGTGCATCTTGTCCTGCCCCTTGACGTCCCCGGCGGCCATGTCCTGTGCGAAGTAGTAGAGCGGCTTTCCGGCGAAGGTGATCTGCCGGCTGCCGTCGGGGCGGGTCACGGTTCCGAGCTTCGCCAGGTCCACTCCAGGGCCGGCCTGCGGAGTTCCGCTCAGCGGCGGCCAATTCGCTGCGCACTGGTCCACGCACCGAGAGGTGTTGGGTTCGTCCTTGGTGAAGAGGTAGAGCGTCCGGCCCGAGGCGTCGACCAGGTAGTCGCCGGTGGGTGCGGTGCGGGTGCCGACCACGGTGGCAGCGGGTGCAGGCGTGCCGGCCGGCTCCGGCTGTGAGCCGGGCTGCTCGCTCGTCCCGCACGCCGAGATGGTGATCATGCAGGCACTGGTGGCCAGGACCGCGATTCCGCGCATTGGCATGGTGTTCCCTTCCGTTCGGTTGCCTTGATTCCCCGTACGTCTGCGGTCGCGTGGCGGTTCAGCGCAAGACCGTGGCCGGGATCACTGAACCGGCCGGGTGCGCGCGACGTACACCCGGGCGCGGAGAATGCGGCTGACGCAGGACGGAGTGCGATGAGTGCGAACGAGCGACTGCTTCGTGCGATGTACGAGGAGTACGGGGGCATGCTGACCGCGTTCGTCCTGCGGTACACGGAAGACCGGCAGCGGGCCGAGGACGTCGTGCAGGAGACGCTGCTCCGCGCGTGGCGCAACCTCGATTCGATCGATCCCGCCCGCGGCGACCCCCGGTCGTACCTGTTCTCGATCGCGCGGAACATCCTGATCGACGACTGGCGCGCCGAGCAGCGCCGCCCGCGCCTCGTCCGCGACGATGGGGTCGTCGAATCGCTGCCGGTGGCCGACGACCTGGACCGGCTGCTGGACGGCTGGCTCGTCGGCGAAGCGCTCCAGCGGCTGTCGGCCCAGCACCGCGAAGTCGTGGTGGCGTTGTACTTCCAGGGGCGCAGCGTTGCCGAAGCGGCGGAACAACTGGGGATTCCGCAAGGCACCGTGAAGTCCCGCGCCTACTACGCGGTGCGATCGTTGCGAACGGCCTTGGAGGAGATGGGAGTGGTCCGGTGAACGAGGGGCACGCGGAAGTTCGCAAGCTGCTGGGGGCTTACGTGCTCGGCGGTCTGGACCCAGAAGAGCGTCGGCGTTTCGAGGAACACCTCGGCCACTGCGCGGAATGCAGGGAAGAACTGTCCGGCTACGCGGGGCTTCCCGGGTTGTTGCACCGCGCCGGTCCGCCGCCGGAGCCGATCGAACCATCCGAGCCGGAGTGGGCGAAGCTGATCGAGAAAGCCCGCACCGAACGAGCGGCGCCACCGAGAAACCGGAGGTGGCCGCTGGCCGTCGCCGCAGTGGTGCTGCTCGGTGTGGGAACCCTCGGCGGCATGGCCGCGGTCTCGTGGGAACCGCAGGGATCCGAGCTGGTGGCAGCCGCGGGCGTGGCGTCGCACGGGCACGGCAAGCTGGAGAGCCGTCCATGGGGGACGGCGGTGTCGCTGCACGTGGAGAACCTGCCGCCGGACGAACGCTTCGTGGCCTGGGTGGTGGCCCGCGACGGCCGAGCGGAGCAGGCCGCCACGTGGTCGCGGACTCCGACCAGTGAAGCCCGGCTGTCGGGCGCGTCCGCGATTCCCCGGGACCAGGTGTCGCTCCTGCTCGTCACCACGGGAACCGGCCGCCCCTTGCTGGAGATGCGCGTATGAACCAGGTACTCGCCCTTCCCGGGGCGCACACTCCGCAATGTCGATCGGACCGCTTCAACGTCCATCGTCCACATCGGAGCCTCGAGCAACACCCGCCGGCGCACGATCCGACGACGATCCCATCCGGCGCCGCGAAGTCTTCAACGGACTGATCGAGGAGCGGGCCGGGCTTCGGGCTGGTCAGGGAGCGGCGCATCCCCCTGACCAGCCGGTGTTCTCAGCCCGGCACCTCGCGCAGTGCCTTGCGGCGCCCGTGCCGCCCGACCGACTTGTCCTTCAGGTCGATGCCCTTCGTCTCCGGCAGCGTCAGCACGACGAGGCCACTGATCAGGCCGAGCGCAATGCTGTACCAGGTGAACGCGCCGGCCATGCCTTGGCTGGCGAAGAACGTCTGCAGGTAGGGGGCGGTGCCGCCGAACAGCGCCACGGCGATCGAGTAGGGCACGGCCAGCCCGATCGCCCGGATCCGGGTCGGGAAGATCTCCGCGTAAACGGCGGGCCCGATGGACGTCGACATGGCCAGGAAGATCAGCGCGATCGACATCGCGAAGAACAACGACCACGCCGACTCGTTGAGCATCGCGTTCAGCGGGAAGCTCAGGATCGAGAGACCGACGACCGCGGTCAGCAGGATCGGCTTGCGGCCGATCCGGTCCGAGAGCGCGCCGAACAGGGGGACGGCGATCAGGAAGACGATCTGCGCTCCGACGCCGGCCCACAACGCCTGAGCCGGCGGCACCTTGATCACGCTGATGGCGTACGCGGGGGCCGAGATCGCCCACACGTAGTAGAGGACGGTCGCACCCACGGTCATGCCGATGACCTGGAAGAGCAGCTTGGGATGTGCCTTGACGGTCTGCCAGATGGCGCCCTTCTCGGTGCGGAGGTGATCCTCGTCCTCGTTGCCGGTGGGGTCGTCGTGGATGGCTTCCTCGACGAAGGCCTCGGTCTCGTGCATGCGCAAGCGCATGAACAGCGCGTAGAACCCGAACACACCACCGATGATGAACGGAAGCCTCCAGCCGTAGGCGTTCATCGACTCGGTGGTCAGCATCGTGGAGAGCACGGCGGCGAGCAGGGTGCCGGTGAGCTGCCCGATGGTGCCGGAGAAGTAGATGAGGCTGGACCACAGTCCGCGCTTCTCCTTGGGAGCGGTCTCGGCGATGTACGTCTGCGCAGAGGGCAGTTCGCCGCCGTGCGCGAGGCCTTGGGCGAGGCGGGCGAGGACCAGGATGAGGGAGGCGCCGATGCCGATGGTGGCGTAGTTCGGCGAGATGCCGATCAGCAGGCTGCCACCCGCGGCGAGCGCGACGCACAGCGACATGGAGAGCTTGCGGCCCATCTTGTCGGCGATCCAGCCGAACAATGCGCCGCCGAACGGGCGGGCGATGAACCCGACCGCGAACACGATGAGTGTCTTCAGCACGTCGGAGACGGGGTCGTCGCTGTGGAAGAACTGCGAGGCGAAGAACGGGGTGAAGGTGGTGTAGACGCCCCAGTCGAACCACTCCATCGCATTGCCGGAGCCGATGCCGAAGAGCGTGCGGGCCTTGCTCTGGTCAGCGGAAGTCTGGATGTGGCCGCTGGACTGAGGTGTGTCGCTCACGATGTCGCCTCCTCGGCGAACACGTCCAGCCTGCGGGCGGCGAGGCCGGCGTAGATGGCGGCCGCGTCGGAGAGCACGGCCGGATCGAAGTCCGCGCGTGGCGAGTGGTTCATCGGGGCGGCGTCCGGGTCGAGCCCCGGCGGGGTAGCACCGATACCGAGGAACGCCCCGGGGACGGCGGCTATGACCCGGGAGAAGTCCTCCGACCCGGACACCGGGTGGGGCATCTCCTGGTAGCGCTCCTCGCCGAGGACGTTGCGGACCACGTCGGCGCCGAAGTCGACCTCGGCAGCCGTGTTGACGGTCTTCGGATATTCGCTCGCGAACCGGTACTCGACGTCGACGCCGTGCGATGCCGCGACGCCCTCCAGCGTGCGCTGGATCGAGGAGGCGAGCAGGTCCCCGTTCGCCTCGCTGTAGCAGCGAACGGTCGCTTCGAATGTCGCGGTGTCCGGGATGACGTTGCTCTTCGTGCCACCGGTGAATCGCCCGACGGTGATCACGACGGGGTCGAAGATGTCGAAGGTGCGGGTCACCATCGTCTGCAGTGCGGTGACCATCGCCGCTGCCGCGACGATCGGGTCCTTCGCCCGGTGCGGAGCCGACCCGTGGCCACCGGCTCCGCGGACGGTGACGGAGAGACCGTGCGACGCGGACATGACCGTCCCGGCCTTGCTGGTGAACAGCCCTGACGGCAGCTGACTGGAGAACACGTGCATGCCGAACGCGGCGTCGACGCGCTTGCCGGCAGCGTCGAGGACGCCTTCCTCGATCATGACATCTGCGCCGTCGAAGCCCTCCTCGCCGGGCTGGAACATCATCACCACGTCGCCCTTGAGCGTGTCGCGGTGCTGGCACAGCAGCTTCGCGGCGCCGACGAGCGAGGTGGTGTGCAGGTCGTGCCCGCAGGCGTGCATCGCGCCGTTGGTCGCGGCGAAGTCCAGCCCGGTCTCCTCATCGACCGGCAACGCGTCCATGTCGCCGCGGATCAGCACGGTCTTCGGGTCCGCTGCCGCCCGTTGCCCGCCACGGAGCACCGCGGTGACCGACGTCGTCCTCGTGCCCGTCGTGATCTCCAAGGGGAGTCCCCCAGCGCGGAGAGCACCGCCTCCTGAGTGCGTGGCAGTTCGAGCCCGGTCTCCGGATGGCTGTGCAGCCGCTTGCGCAGTTCGATCAGGTCACCCTGCATCGCCGTGGCATCTTCGAGGAAGGTCATGTCCTGCTCCTTGCCTACTCGCGAATGTCGGCACATCGAATTTGTCCGGATTCGGCGGATTCTGGGCCTGCGTGAGCCGTCCCGATCCGCCGGAGCCGGACCCTGCTGGGGGTGGGCCGCAGCTGTCCGACCGGACGGTATGGGATGCGACGACCAGTGTCCAGAGTGAAGTGCTGTCGTGGCTGCGCTGGCCTTCGCCCTGGTTCTGCCGCTGATCCTGCTGGGCGTAGTCGCGTTGCTGTGGTGCGTGCCGTTCGTGGTGTGCACGTGTGCCAAGTCGCTGGGCTACCGGCTGCTGCTGGAGGACCTAAACTGCACGGCGTGCCTCGCCTCATCCATCTCAATGGTCCGCCCGGCATCGGCAAGTCGACGCTCGCGCGGCGTTATGCAGACGATCACGTCGGTGTGCTCGATCTTGACATCGATCAGCTGCGGGGATTGATCGGTGGCTGGCGCGATCGGTTCGCGGAGACCGGAGAGATCGTTCGGCCGCTGGCCTTGAGCATGGCGGGCACGCACCTGGGAGCCGGTCGCGACGTCATCATGCCGCAGTTCTTGGTGCGGTTGAGCGAGATTGAGCGCTTCGCGACCGTCGCGCACGACAACGGCGCCGAGTTCTGCGAGATCGTGTTGATGGATACCAAGGAACGGTCCGTGGAACGCTTCGCCCGCCGCGGCGGGGACGATGATCCCTGGCATCGCCTGGTCAAAGAGATCGTCGATCGGGAAGGTGGCCCTTCGCGCCTGGCGGCTATGCACGATCAACTCACCGATGTGCTCAGCCGGAGGCCGGCAGCCATCGTCGTGACGAGCGTGGCAGGTGCGGTTGAGCAGACTTACGAGGCCCTGCTCGCGGTTCTCGACCCGAAGCCTTGAACGCGCCGTCCGCGCAGGAAGTCGGCGGGGGAGACCCGTTGACTCCTCAGTCCGGGTATCGGCGATCGGGGTTCGCCCCGGCTACCAGGTCGCTGAGCCGGTAGTCGGCGATTCGGGCGACCTCCAGCACGGCGATGTGGCGTTCCTGGGCCGGGGTGTTGTGCAGTCGTTGCGCTCCGCGGTCCAGCACCTCCTTGAGGTGGGATTGGTCGCGCAGGCACATGACCAGTGGGAAGCCGAAGCGCTCCCGATAGGCATGGGTGAGTTCGTCGAGGCGCGCCTGATCATGTCCGGGTAGCCGGGTCAGGCCGGCTGTCGAGTGGTCGCGTGTGGACATTTCGCCGGTCTCTCCGCAGGCCACCGAGGGCCCACCGAGGTCGGGGTAGCACAAGAGCAGTCGCTGCAGTTCGTCGTTGCTGGAGTTGAAGTAGGCCTCCTGCAGAGCGGCTCTCAGGTCGGTCGCGCTCGCGAAGGGGCGCCGTTCGTAGGCGCGGTCGATCGCCTGGCTCGGGCCTTGGAACAGGGCCGCGAAACCTGTCCTGAACTCCTCGCGAGTCATGTTGTTGATGCGTTCCAGCGGCAGGGGCGTTGCGTTCGGTGGATCGGGGTTCGGGCGCCTGCGTTTCGGACCCAGGTGGTGCAGGACCAGGTTCAGGCCGATAGCCGTGATGGCTCCGAGGGTGATGCCGCTGCCGACGAAGATCTGCGCCCAGTCCGGGACGGCCGTCTTGACGTCGGGGACTGCGGTGACGTACATGGCGATCCCGATGCTGGCCGCGACGATCAACGAGTTGCGGTGGTCGTGGAAGTCGACGCGGGACAGGATCTGGAACCCGACGACCGACACCATGGCGAACATGGCCAGGGAGGCGCCGCCCAGTACCGGGGCGGGAATGGAGGTGACGATGGCGGCGAACTTCGGTACCAGACCCAGCAGCATCATGAAGACGCCTGCGACGCTGATCACCCAGCGGCTCTTCACCCCGGTGATGCGCACCAGGCCCACGTTCTCGCTGAAGCAGGTGTAGGGGAACGAGTTCAGGACGCCGCCGACGGCCACGGAGAGGCCGTCCGCCCGCATCGCGCGGGCTATGTCGTCACCGCGGACGCGCCTGTCGAGGATCTCCGAGACGGCGAACACCGCACCGGTGGTTTCCACCGCGGTGATCAACATGACGATCATCATCGAGATGATCGGCCCGAGGGACAGCTCGGGGATGCCGAACTGGAAGGGGGTCGACAGCCCTATCCATTCGGCTCGGCCGACCTCGCTGAAGTCGGTGTCGCCGAGCAACCAGGCTGCGGTCGTGCCGATCGCGAGCCCGAGCAGTACTCCGATCGTGGCCAGGAATCCGCGTGACACCTTGTGCAGGAGCACGATGATGGCGAGCGTGCCGAGAGCGTAGGCCATGTTCCGGCCGCTGCCCGGGTCGAACGAGGGGCCGTCGCCTCCCGCCGCGCTCACCGCGGCCACCGGCAGCAGGGCCAGGCCGATGATGGTGATGACCGAGCCCGTCACGACGGGCGGGAAGTAGCGCACGACCCGGGCGAACAGCGGCGCGATCACGAAGGTGATCAGACCGCACACGATGATGGCGCCGTAGACCGTCCGAAGCCCTTCCGCGCCGCCACCCGCTTCCAGCGAGACGGCGATCATGGGTGACACGGCGACGAACGCCACGCCCTGCAGCAGGGGAAGACGTACTCCTACCTTCCAGAAACCCACCGACTGGACGATGGTGGCGATCCCGCACGTCAGCAGCGCGGCGTTGATGAGGTGCACGAGCTGACCGCTGGTGAGGCCGAGCGACGACGCCACCAGGATCGGGATGACGATCGCGCCACCGGCGAAGAACGCCAGCACGTGCTGGAATCCGTAGATGACGAGCTTCCCGGCCGGCGGAACCTCATCGACGGCGGCCCGCCGAGCCGGACCGTTGGCACTCATGCCGCACGACCGGCGGCAGCGGGGAAAATGCCGGACATCAAAGGGAATCCCGGCACGCGTTTGACGCGGTCGCACCAGCGCCGGACCGCAGGGTAGTCCTGGCGGGAGACACCGCCTTCCTCGCTGAGGGCCACGTCGCCGAAACAAGCGATGTCGCCGAGGGAGAACGCGCCGGCCAGGAAGTACCGGCCCTGCTGCTCGCCGAACCACAAGTGGCGGTCCATCATCCGCAGCAACCGGTGGGCCTCTCGTTGGGCCGCAGGCAGGTCCAACGGCTCGCCGTAAGCCTCGTGCCGCCGGGCGGCTCCCGCGGAGGCCGTGAGAGAGCGCCCGAATGCCAGCCAATCCAGGACAGCGGCGAGGTGCGCCGGATCATCCGCCGGCATCAGGCCGCCTTCGCGGTCGTGCACCCGAGCCAGGTACAGGAGGGCCGAAGTGGGGTCGTGCACGACGACGGCAGGGCTGAAGTGCTCATCGACGAGGACGATGGCCGGCCGTCCGGCCGGGGCGATGCCGGGATACTCCTCCAGTGCCACCGAGCGGAAGTCCGATCCCAGGACTCCCAGCATCGCCCGCACCTGGTAGCACTCCGCTGACGTCTCGTCGTCGTAGATGGTGATCATCGAGGACTCCTCACAGATCGAGAGTCAGTCGGGGAGTCAGCGAACGAGAGACGCAGGTGATGACCGAGTCGCCTGCCGCCCGCTCCACATCGTCGAGGTAGACGTCTTGATGGTCCGGCCGGCCGTCGATCACGGCGACCCGGCAGGTGCCGCACGCGCCCTGTCCGCACGACGAGGGCACCACGACTCCGGCTTCCCGCACGGTCTCGAGGATGCTGCGCCCGGGTTCGACCGCGAGGTTCATGACCGAGCGGGCGAGGACGACCTCGAAGCGGCTGCTGTCGTCGATCGCCTGGTCGTTGCGGAAGTACTCGAAATGCACGGCGTCGCGAGACCAGCCGCTCCGCCGTGCGACATCCCGCGCGACGTCGAGCATCGGAGGAGGACCGCAGAAGTAGACCTGGCTGTCGTCGTTCGCGGTGGCGAGGAGTCGTTCCAGCTCGGCCTCCGTCGCGGCCGGATCCAGGCCGGCGACGACGCGGACGCCGCCGAGGGCGGCCAGTCGTTCGCCGAAGGCCACGTCAGCTTCGTCCGCCACGAAGTAGTGCAGCTCGTAGTGCAGCCTTTGGTGCTCGAGCGTCTGCGCCATCGCCAGCATGGGGGTGATCCCGATGCCCCCGGCGACCAGGAGGGTGCGTTCGCGGTCTTGCCGCAGGGGAAAGCAGTTGCGGGGCAGTGACACCGCGAGCACGTCGCCCTCGCGCACCCGTTCGTGGAGCGCCACCGACCCGCCCGCCGAGTTCTGGGTGCGCTTCACCCCGATGACGTAGTGGTCGGTCTCGCCAGGTCCGTTGACCAACGAGTACTGCCGCACCAATCCTCCGGGCAGGGCGACGTCGAGGTGGGCGCCCGCCTGACCGCTGGGCAGCGGATGCTCGTCCATCGGCCCCAACTCCAGGCCGCGGACGCCGACTCCCGCGTCCCACGCTCTGACCACCCGAACCCGGGTCGGCAGGTCGCGTCGGTCGCTCTTCTCCGGCAATGTCGCCAACTGCGCCGGTACCGGTTCGTAGCGCGGCGGAAGCGGCTGCGGTGCAGGCTCGTGCGCTGCCCGTTCCTCGGCGATGTCCCGCAACCGGGCCAGGGCATCATCGAACTGCCGAAGGAGTCGCAATCGCTCACCCGCAGGAGGTGCGGGGGCGTCCAGCACGCCCCGGACGATCGCCCGGCCGGCGTCCACCGGCTGCACCACGAAGAAGCCCAGTCCCGGCAGCTCGACGCCGAAATCGCCGCGCCGTCTCGCCGCCGGCGGCTCAGTGTTCGAGGGGGCCGGTGGCTGCTCCAGGAGCAGGGTCACCACGTCGCCAGGCGGTGCGCACACCGGCATCGGTCGTAGCACCAGACCCGGGTCGAGTTCGGGCGGCTCATCAACTGGTCGACCGACGGTGGTCCAGATCATCCCCCCGCGCGCCCGAACCGGGTATGTGCGGTTGCAGATCGTCCTCGCCGGTGCGTCGGCGGGATGGGCTGGGATGTACGTGCAGGCTGCGGTGCGATTGGCGTACCGCCAGCCGTGGTACTGGCATTTCAGCTCGCGCCCGTCGTTGACCGCGATCGACAACCGCACGCCGCGGTGCAGACAGCGGTTCTCCCACACGTTGACGTGGTCGTCGTCGGCGCGCCAGATGGCCAGCTCCTGTCCGAGCAGCTGACCTTGGAACACGTGCCGGTAGACGAGGTCGCTCTCGGACGCGACCGGATACCACGCATCGGCTGCACGCAGCAGTAAGTCCCCGCGCATCAGGCGGCTCCCGGGATGACTCCGTAGCGAACGCCCAACTGGCCAAGCCATCTGCGGTAGGCAACGGAGGACTTGTCGGCGCGAATCGGCGTCTCCGCCCTGGGATCCAGCGGCAGCCGACGTGGCAGCTGGTTTTCCAGGATGGGCTTGTCCTGCCCGAATATCGACACCTGGAAGCGGCGCAGCGCCCAGTCGGGCTGGTCGTCGTCGAGCAGGCACAGCCACATGTGGGCGCGGATGTGCTCCTGGTCGAGGGCCTGCACGAAGAGGGCGATGGCGTCGAACCGCTCCTCCTGAATCGCGCTCGACTTGTACAGCACCGAGCAGTGGGGGTGCGGCACCCGGTACTCGTAGGCGACTTCCGCCCCACCGGTGCTGTTGGCCGCGGCCTGCGGCTGGTAGAAGACGCAATCGGTCGCGAGGATCTCCTGGTCGGCGACAGATGCCTCGACGTTGTAGTCCTTGACCTCCGTGTGCGGCTCCTCGCCCAGCACGGCGGTGTGGATGAACGGAAAGTGCCCCATGTCGAGGAAGTTCTCGATGCTGCGCGGCGCCGATGTGTGCAACGTGACCGAACCCGCGTGCAGCAGGCGCCGGTCGTTCTCGTCGGCTTCGCGGATGTGGAACAACGGTCGAGGCGTACCGAGCGACGTCCACAGGTAGCCGTACTGCTCGAGTACCGGCAAGGTCGCCGCGGGTGGTCCTTCAGCGGGCCACGGCCCGGCCGGAGGATCGTTCGCCGCTCGCTTCCACACCCAGAGCGTCCCGTCAGGAGAGCGACCTGCTGTCAGGGGACGGCCGAGGAGCTGGTCGTGCCACACGCGGTTCCGGGGCATCGTCTCGATGGCCCCCATCGGATGCCACAGGTCCAGCAGGACCTGGTCGTCGCACGGTCGGTCAGGAGAATCGGCAGTGAGCGGAGCCAAAACAGGCCTCCTCGCAAGAGGCCGGGAGTGGAGGGGTGACGGCGGAGAAAGCCGCCCCGCTCCGGAGGTCGAATCCTCGACCACGGATCCGGCGTCAATCACTCCCGGACTGGTGCCGAGCGGAAAGCTAGCAGTACCAATGGTGGGGCGGCAACCCCCGAATCGCTCTTCTGGTGGGGCGTTCCGCTATGCGAGCTGGGGCGGACAGCATCGACGGCGTCGGCAGAATGCCGCATCGGCAACGCGATCTCCTCCATGGTGGACCAGTACTGCGTGCCGCAACGCGAGGCGGGCAACGCGGCCGGACTTCGTGCTCGATCACGATGCGAAATTCGTTGTGGGGAAGCTGAAGCGCCCATGCAAATCTCGTTGTACGGCGTTCAGGCGGGCTGTCCTGGCGCCGGCATGGGAAGGGAAGTGGGAGGATCGCGTTGCCCTGGACTGCGTTGCAATGCGCTGGACGGCGGCGAGCGTCACCGGTTCGTCCCGGGATGCATCCGATGACTGTCTCTTGTGGACGATGCTGGGCATGGAGGACTCGACGGGTGGCTCGCGATCGAGCCATCGGCTCGGCGCGCTTCACTTCGCGCGCACCGAAGACGTTGTGCACCACGCGGATCGCGGAGGCCGGCCTGCTGCTGCCTCCTCCACGGGCCTGCCGACGCGGTGTCGTGGTTCCCCGGCCGAGGCCGGGCCGCGCTCACCGGCTTTGCGAGTCGATGTCGGCGTCGTGCACGAGGAGGGCGACCTGTACGCGGTTGTTGAGGTCGAGCTTGGTCAAGATGGCCGAGACGTGGGTCTTGACCGTGGCCAGGCCGAGGTGGTGGAGCGCGGCGATCTCGGAGTTCGACCGCCCGGCGCCGATCTCGATCGCGACGGTGCGTTCCCGGTGGGCGAGCAGGTCGAGCCGACGGCGTGCCGCGTCGCGACGGGTGTCCTGTTCGGACCCGGCGACGCGATCGATGAGTCGGCGGGTCACTTCCGGTGAGAGCACCGGACGTCCTTGCGCCGCGTGCCGGATCGCGACGACGAGCTCGTCCGGCGGGGTGTCCTTGAGCAGGAATCCGGCTGCCCCGGCCCGCAGGGCGCGCAGCACGTGCGCGTCGGCGTCGAACGTGGTGAGCACGACGACCTGCGGCGCCTGTGGGCGGCTGCGGAGCGTCTCGGTCGCGGCGAGCCCGTCGGTGCCGGGCATCCGGATGTCCATCAGCACGACGTCCGGTGAGTGGCGGTCGGCCAGCTCCACCGCCTCGGCGCCGTCGCCGGCCTCGGCGACCACCCGCAGGTCGGGGGCGCCGCGCAGCATCAGGGTCAGCCCGAAGCGGACGATCGGGTCGTCGTCGGCGACGAGCACGTCGACGGTCGGTGCGGGATCGGTCACGCCGGCCACGGTAGCCGCATTCGGACCCGCCATCCGCCGGAACCGGTCGGTCCGTGTTCGAGTTGGCCACCGACGAGCGTGGCCCGCTCGGCCAGCCCGCGCAGCCCCTCCCCGGAACCGGCGGGCTGCGCGGAGGACGCGGACGGCCGCTCGTTGACGATCTCGGCGGCCAGGTGGTCGCCGGGCTCACCGGTGATCCGGACGACGACCGGCGCGCCGGGCGCGTGCTTGCGGGCGTTGGTGAGGCCTTCCTGCACGAGCCGGTAGAGCGTGCGGCCCACCGTCGCGGGGACGGCCCGCCCGCCGGTCGTCACCCCGGAGTCGTCCCGCAACTCCACCGCGGTGTCGGCGCGCTCGGCCTCGTCGATCAGCTCGACGACGTCCTCGACGCCCGGCAGCGGGAGTTCGCCCACCGGGGCACGTAGCACGCCGATCACCTCGCGCAGGTCCTGCAGTGCGCGGTGCGCGTTCTCCCGGACCACCTCCGAGGCGCGGGCGACCTCCTCGGGCGAGGCGCTGCGGTGGTAGGCCAGCGCGCCCGCGTGGACGCTGAGAATCGACAGCCGGTGGCCGAGGACGTCGTGCATCTCCCGCGCGAGGGCCTCGCGCGCCTCGTGCTGGGAGCGCTCGGCCCGCAGCCGGGCCTCGACCTCGGCCGCAGCGGCCCGTTCGCGCAACGATGCGATGAGCTGCCGCCGGCTGCGGACCAGCAGGCCCCACGCGACGACCGCGACGTGCACGATGACGATGAAGGCGAGAATGACCGACAGCGGCGTCGCCGGCTCCGGCCGCAGCACCAGGTAGATCCCGATCGAGAGCACGCTGCCCACGGCCAGCACCGCAGTGGCCCTCGCCGAGCGATGGACGGCCACGGTGAACAGCGCGATGAGCGAGGCAGCGGAAACCGACTCGGAGAACGTGACCAGCACGATCAGGGCGACGGCGAGCGCCACCGGGTAGCGGCGCCGCCACCACAGCGCGAGGCATCCGAGCACACCGGCGACGTGGTCCAGGTGCAGCACCCACAGCGGCGCCGTTCCCGGGTTCCCCCACCGGTACTCGGCCACGTAGAACCCGGCCAAGGCCGCGATCACGATGAACCCGCCGTCCGCGATCCGGTCCCGGACCGCCCCTCGCCGCGTGCCTGCTGTGTCGTCCATCGTGGCCAGCCTAGGCAGGCCTGCGCGTCACCACCTCCACCCGAAGGACGAGGCCCACTCCGACTTCGGTCAGGCGATCCGAGCCTCTCGATCGATCCGCACCTCCGGGTGGCGTCCCTACCGTCCACGGCATGCCCGGAATGCCCCCTTCCAGCCACGCCGCGGGCCACGCCCGTCCGCGTCGCACCCCGGCAGCCAGGACGGAGCCCGACAGCGCCGTCGCCCGTCCCGACTGGCCGGAGATCGTCATCGGTCCCGCCATCATGGCCGCCTACCGGATCCCACCGCTGCTGCAGCAGCACGAGGCCGCGCTCGGCCCCGTCGTGCAGGAGTCGGCCCTGGCCGGAATCCCCGGGGTGGCCGGGATCGCCGGTTTCGCCGCGGCGGCACGGTCGACCGTGCCGCCGACGTCTACCTGTCTCTGAGGAGAAATCGTGTTTCGTGTTCGCTCGACGTTCATGGCCCTGGGTGCGGCGTCGCTGGTCCTCATCGGCGCCTGTGCCGCGCCGGCGCCGTTCGAGATGAGATCGGGGCCGCCCGGCTCGGCGCCGACGGGAGAACTGGCGGAGTTCTACGACCAGCAGGTCGCATTCGAGCCGTGCGCGCCCTACGCGACGACGGCGCTCGATGAGAAGCTCTTCGCCGACGACCGCTACGACTGCGCGCGCGTCCAGGTCCCCCTCGACTACGCCGACCCGGACGGGCCGCGCGGACAGGTCGCCCTGCTGCGGGTCAAGGCGCGCGGGCAGAAGATCGGATCACTGCTGGTCAACCCGGGCGGTCCCGGTGGCTCGGGGATGAACTTCGTCGCGCAGCTGGGGCCGCTGTGGGCCGCGGGGCCGGTGGGCGAACGGTTCGACGTGATCGGGTTCGATCCCCGGGGCGTGGGCGCCTCCACCCCGCGGGCGGACTGCTACACCGACGCCGAGCACGACCGCGGTGAAGGCTTCTCCGGCGCGCTCGTGCCGGACGTCGCCGACGAGCAGGAGGCGCGGGTGGTGGCGCAGCGCTGCGCGGATGGCTCCGGTGGTCCGCAGGCGCTGGCCAGTTTCGGCACCAGCGACGTCGTACGGGACATGGACGTGCTGCGCGCGACGCTGGGTGACGAGAAGCTGTCCTACCTCGGCATGAGCTACGGGACCCAGCTGGGCGCGATGTACGCCGAGGCGTTCCCGCAGAACGTGCGTGCGCTGGCGCTCGACGGCGCGTTCGACCCCGACCTCACCACCACCGAGTTCCACCTCGTGCAGATGACGGGATTCCAGAAGGCTTTCGAGCGGTACGCCGCGGACTGCGCCACCAGTGCCGACTGTCCACTGGGCACCGACCCGACCCGGGCGACCGAGGCGTTCCAGGCCATCGCGCGGCCCCTGCTGGAGCACCCCGCACCCACCGCGGACGGTCGCGGTCTGACCTACGACGACCTCATGAACGCGGTGATGAGCGCCCTGTACGCCAAGTCGCTGTGGCCGAAGATCACCGAAGGACTCGCCGAGCTGGCCGCCGGACGCGGTGACGTGCTGCTGGCGCAGCGCGACAGCGCCTTCGGACGTGGTCCCGACGGCCGGTACAACAACTCCGGCGACGCGGCCTACGCGATCCGGTGCATGGACTCGCCGCGTCGCACACCCGCGGAGCAGACCGAATTCGCCCGGCAGATCCGCGCAGCCGCCCCGGTCATGGCGTCCGGCCGACCGGTGCAGGAATCGCACCACGAGTGCGAGGCCTGGCCGCAGCCGCCGACCTTGCCGCAGCCGTGGGTCACCGGCCCGGTCGTGCTGCCGCCCACGCTGACGATCTCCATCACCGGCGACCCGGCCACCCCGTACCAGGGCGGCGTCAACCTGGCCCGCGTACTGGGCGGGAGCCTGCTGACCGTGGAAGGCGCCCAGCACGGCATCGCGCTGTTGGGCCAGAGCGAGTGCGTCGACGGCCTCGTCGCCGACTACCTGATCGACCTGCAGACCCCGCCCGACAACACCCGCTGCACCGCGTAGCCGATGCGTCGGCCGACCGGGACCCGGCGGCGGTGGGACTGCCCCGCGCCGGGCCCCGGTGCCCGGCCCGGCGGGCTGGAAGAACTCGGTGGCTCGAAGTGCCGGCACGGCTCCGGACCACCGTTCGCGCTCATCGGTCGTCGACGTGGATCGAAACGGCGGGGCTTCGCGCCGTAGCGGGAGCACCCGCGAGGAGGGAACAATGTTCAAGAAGTACCGGCGGCGCTGGCAGCTCGCCAAGGTCAAGCCCGGCGACGGGAGCGCACTCAAGGAGTACCGCATCTGGCAGTTGTTCTCCCGTTCGCTGTTCGTCCTCGAACTCCCACACCATTCGGGGAGCAGTCACGTCTTCGAGGTCGACGTACGGCACATGGCGGACAGCACGACCAAGAAGAGCCCTGCCGCGCTCTACCGCGACGGTGTTCAGGTCCATCGCGCCAACCTTCCTGTGGCGTTCCCGGTGCCCGGCGGCGTCATCGAGGTCGCCACCAGCCAGTACGGGCTGAAACGCATGCATTACGTCACCGAGGACGGCAGCGAACACACGCTGCGCCCACACCCTCGCTCGCAAGAAGGACTGCGAGCCAGGTTCGACCACCGGTTCCCCCGCACGAGCGCCTTCATCGGCGCAGCAGCCATCGCCGTACTCCTCACCGGAATCGCCGTCAGCCTTTCCCTGGCGGTAGAGGGGCTCACCCGGATCCCTGTCGTCGCCCAGCACATCGGCACGTTCACCTCACCGATTCACCTCCCCCCGTGGGCAAAGATCGCCCTGCCCATCGCCGGGGCCATCGCCGCCACCGAACGCGCCCTGAGACTCCGGAAGACCTGGCTGGTGGGCGGATGAGCGAAATCGCCGTCAAAAGCCGGGTGGCCCGGGCGGTGCGGTACTGGTCGCGGTACTGGCGGGCGTGGTTCACGCACGACCGTGGAGAGGTTCCAGCTGCGCCGGCGCCCCTTGGGGCGCGGTCGCGGGCTGCGGACGTGGCGCCGCCTCCATGACTTCCCGGCCTCGGGCGTCGACGGCCTTCGTGAACAGGTGCTGTGCGGCTCCGAAGATGACGGCCCAGCCGATGATCTGCGCCGACGAATCGAGGGACGTCAACCCGGGGACGAATTCGCCGCGCATGAGCAGGAGCCCGAGCACGGCTGTCAAGGCACCGGCGGGAAGCTTGAGGCACGCGAGCGCGAGCGGCACGTTGGACGCGGTCGGACTGCCCCGGAGCTGGTGCAGCGCTGCGGCAGCGGTCACCGCCGCCGCAACGAACCCGACTGTCTCGACGACTGCGTAGTCGCCACTCGATGCGGCGAATTCCGAGCTCAAGTCCAGATTTCCGGTGAACGCATGCTGGCCGAGAGGACACACGACTATCAGTCCGCGGGGTGGCTCGACTACTTCCGCTGACGGCATGTTGGGAGTGGGCCCGAAGCAGATCGGCAGCAGTGTCGGGATGAAGGCGGTGAAGAACGCGATCGTGATGGCCATGCCCAGCAGACCGATGGCCCAACACCACACGAGTTGTGCGAAACTGCGCTCGCGGACGACCTCGCGCCGCTGAACCCGGTACGCCTCGCGCACGGCATCGATCACGGTCTGTCGCTGCGACTGGGTAAGTCTTCCGCCCTCGGAGCTCTTGAAGATCCTCTCGACGGACGATCGGCGTCTGTCCTCGGGCGGCAGGTTCGCCTCGATCAGCATGAGGAGGTCGGCCAGCATGCCGTGGAGATCTTCGAGGGAAACGATCTGGAGAACGAGGACGTGGGCCGCGTGGATGTGGGCGAGCGCGCTGTCCACCGCGTGAGCCCGCCGCGGCCACCAAGCGCCGCGGACATCTCGCCGAGCGCACTCCAGGTGGGTGCGGGCATGGGCCGCCGACTTCTCGGTGCACAGCTCGCTCGGCGCAGAGCAGTTCTCCGCCCAGTCCACGAATGCCCTCAGCTCGTCCGTGCGGGCGAGCGCTCTGAACCCCCAAGGCCATCGCCGATCAGAGCCTCGTCGTGAAGCGGCGTCCTGACCGGTGTTTCGCGCGGTGTTCACGGCTCTCACCTGCACAGCGATCGGGCGGCCGAGGCCGCAGCCCACGCCACCTCCGGATGCCGGATGTCGCAGTGAGCCTGGGCGAACCAGGACAGGTTCCGCTTGATGACGTCGTTGGCGTCGAGGCGGTAGAACACGCCCGGCTGCAGCCCGTAGTCCGTGCCCTGCTGGGCCATCGTGACGGTCCGGGCTCCGCTCTGCTGGTAGCCGTCGTAGCCCATCGCTCCCCAGCGGTAGTTGATCCGGTCCACCAGCTCGGCGCCCTGCCAGGCCAGCCTGCTGGCGTTGGGATACCACCAGCCGACCGCGCGGTCGGCTTCGCTGAACGTGCACACGAGCGGGCCGTCGACCCGGTCGGCGCAATCGGCCAGCACGCCGGCGCCGTCCCGCACCGGAGCTCGCGGTGCGAACGCGAAGTGGCTGAAGGCGCCCTGCAACAGGTACAGGGATTTGACCGGGCTGTTCGCACCACGCCGCTCAGGCGGAAGCCCCTTGAGGGCGAACGAAACGAGCCGGGCACCGAAGCTGTGGCCGAGGAGGTGCACGCGCACGCCGGGGATGGTGTGCGCCAGCTGTCCGAGCAGGGGGCCGAGGCCGTCGCGACCGACCACCCCGGCGCGTTCCTTCATCTCGTAGTAGCTGAGGACCCGCAACGCCTCTCGCGCTCCCCGCCACATCCGCCCGAACGGATTGAACGCCTGCTCACTTCCCCCGTCGACCGGTGCGAGGGCCGCCATCGCGTCGAACACCCGTCCCGGTGGTGCGCTCATCACCGCTGCCTCTCCCGCGTCCTCCGGTGCGTTGCTGGAAGTGGTCACGAGTCCTCTCGCCAGGCGGAGGAATTCCAAGAGCCGGTCCCGGTCCTGCGGCTGCCGGTCGAGCAGCCGGCCGATCCGCTCCAGCCGCTCCTCCTGGTCCGGAAAGGCAGGGGCGAGCGATTTCGCGAGGTCGGCACCGGTGGACATCTCTCCGGTGGGCTGTGGGGACACCAGGGCCCCCAAGTCGTGCGTCGCCGACGACCGCGGGACCGGTGGGCCGGTGTCGGCCGGGGCATCCTCGGGGAACAGCAACGCGGGCCACAGCACGCCGACGAACCCCGTATTCGCCCTCTGCTCGGCCGAGAGCATCCCCGCGATGAGTCCGAACATCGTCGAGTACAGGTCACGTGCGCCGCCGAAGGAGCTGTTCCAGCCGTGGCTGAAGACGAAGAGCTCGCGCAGCCCCGCGGTCGCGGTGGTCTCGGGCAGATTTCCGCCCTGGCGGAGCACGCCCTTCGCATCGAACTCGGCCTCCCAGTACGGCACATCGCCGAGATGTGACTCCATGTCTCCTCCCCGAGCCGCAGGCGACGTCACACCGGGCTGACCACTCCCATCACGAAGAAACGATTCTCGAGGAACTACAAGGGATCCAGCAGGTCCAGCACGCGGCCCACGGCTCGCGCCGGACTTCAAGGGCTGGTCCCGGTGGGGCTAGCGGTCGGTCGGTACGGCGATTTCGCCGTCCTCCCGCATCAGTCGATCCAGGACCTCGTCCGGCATCCACACCCGGTGCGGGTAGTCGGTGCCCCAGGAGTTCAGGATCGGTACGGCACCGAGCTCGTCCGCGCGGGTGTTGCCGAGCACGGCATGCACGTCGTCGACCGATGCCGCCCAGCGGAACACCTTGATGCCGTCGACCGCGTCGGCGACGTAGCGGGCGCGCTTGGTGTGGTCGTCGTTGGCGTGGGAGTTCTCCCAGTCGACGTGCCCTGCCGAGGCCAATACCTCGGCCGCGGCGCGACAGGATGTTCCGTTGGAATCGCCCGGGTTGGTCTCGGGCCACTGATCGCGGTCCTTGGCCCGGTCCCACAGCCACCAGGCCGTGTACAACTCGTCGTTCAGGATCGTCATGCACCGGCTCCAGGCGAATCCGACGCAGGCGCCCTCGCTTCCCTGGTCGTAGAACTTCCACCACTGCCCGCGGTCCGGTTCGCCGCCGGGTTCCAGGCACACGGCGTGCCCGCCCCGAATCCTGGTGAGCGACTTCGCCCCCTCCCGGGCCACGAACGGAACGCCGTCCTCGCCCGCTTGGGGGCGGTCGAATTCGGTGTACCAGTTGACACCGATCACCACCGGTACCTGTGCGGGTCGGCTCGCGGCGGTCAACGGGTAGTTCTCGACGTGGCGCCAATCGTCGGGGAGGAAACGCCCCAGGCGCACGTCGTCTGGATCTCGATCGATCGGGCGGTATCGCATGGTTTCCTCCACTCGCGCTGTGCAGCTGCCCGTTCGCCGGAACGCGGGCGGGCACGACCAGTAAGCCGGTGGCACGTGGGCGACAGCAATGAGCACATCGATCCAAACGGGATCCAGGCGTGTTCACCTATCGGCGCCCGTTCCTCGAGCTAGAGCACCAAGTTCGAGTAGTCGTCCTTCAACGGCATGCTGTGCGCTCGCGCTTCGAGCCCGTCGGACGTCAACGGGGTTTCGTGCGGTTCGAGGTACTGGAAGTCAAGGCCCGCTCGTTCTCGCAATCGTTCCAGCGAGATGCGGTACGTTCCGGCATCGAAGACGGCTTCGAAGGGGAGCATGTCTTCGATGAGTTGCGTTTGCTCGAGCATGTACGCGGAGACGCGAAGCGCGCCATCGGGTTTGCAGTAGCCGACGACCTTCCAGAACGCCAGGGGGAGCCGGGCGCCCTTGTACAGCGGGTCGTCATCGGTCATGACCGGGCCGGTGAACACGGTCATCTTCTTGTCCGTGAGGTCGGCGTTCTCGAGTATGAAGTTCTCGAGACCCTGCCAGAGCTCTGTCCCCTGGTTGAACTTCTCGTGCTGCGGCGCGCAGTTCGTGAAGTGGAAGGTGTCGTCGTTCGCTCGTGCCAGGTCGTCTCCCCAGACCGGATCGAGCCGCCGGACGAGATGCCCCCGGTCCAGCGCGTTGCGCCGGTAGAGGGACTCGCCGATCTGCTCCGATTCCGCGATGCGGGAGTCGAAGTACCACTTGTCCGCCTGCCGTTCGAAACCGGCGCTCCTGCTGCCGTCGATGTTCACCACCGTGTAGTAGGCGAGTTGGCGGCGCCGGTTCACGACGATGCTGAAGTGCGTGTACGGGAGGACGGTGGGATCTCGGCCCGGCGGGGCGTTGTTGATCTTCGCGGCATTGCGGCGCTGTTCGTCGGAGAGTTCCGGTAGCGGCAATCCGCGACCGAGGAATTCGGGGTCGTACCCGGTGTAGCCCTCGTAGTAGGAGCGGGGTCGGGCGATTTCGAGCGGCGCGCCATCGAGGTGCGCGACCTGAGCGGCCTCGACGGTGGCCGATGCTCCTACTTCTACCGTGATGTTGAGTGGAACGGACAGCTTGTGTCGTGGTTGCATGATCAGGCCTTTCGATTCGTGGTCCGGTGGCAGCCGGCTGCGCCGTGAAACCTCCCGGGGGCTAATCCGGGCGGCAGTCGGAGTGGTGCCTGCCATTGGGCGGAAAGGCCTGGTGCAGCGTGGAACGAACAAGGACGGAGTGATCCAGGCGTTGCTGCCGGGCCCAAGCAGCGGCCGCGGCACGGCCCCGCAACCCCAGCTTGTCCAGGATGTTGTGCACGTGGTTCTTCACAGTCGCCAAGGCGATGCACAACTGCCGGGAGATCTCCTGGTTGGACAAGCCCTGCTCCAGTAGCACGGCCACCTGCGCTTCCCTGCGGCTCAGGACCTCCGCGTTCGGGCTGGGCTGCAACTCCGCCGACAGCTCGGCCACCCTGCGGCACAGGGCAGCGGCAACGCGCGGCGAACAACGCAACTCCCCATTGGCAACGCTCTCTATCGTCCGGATCAGTTCGGAGATCGAATGGTCCCGTGTCAGGTAACCTGCCGCGCCCAACTCGGCATACGCAAGGACGTCATGTTCCTGATCGGACACGCCCAAGGCGATGATCCGCAGGCCGGGGTTCCTCGCCAGCAAGGAGATCACGACGCTGGGACCGTCCGGCAAGTCGGCGATATCGAGCAGTACCACTGCGCGCTTGCGCGCGGTCAGATCCGGCTCTAGTTCCTCCGGCCGCGCAAGGGTGGAGAGGACCGCGAATCCGTCGACGTTCTGGAGGACAAGGGCCAACCCTTCCCGGTAGAACCTCGTCGCGGCGACGATGATGAGCTCGATCATTGTGAACCACCCCAGCGCCGCGCCACCGCGGCACTTGGCCGAGAACCCTTCAGTTGGCCGCTCGGTATCGCACGCCCGATTCGGGTTCACGATACCGGGCCGAGGCCTGTGTCGGGTATGGCAATTGGTCCTCGAACGTCGCCGCGAGGTCAGGACAGCCGCGACTCCTCGTCCTCGCGGCCGCTCGATCTTCCGCAGGCCAGAGCGAGATTATCATTGTCGTGCAAAGGGTTTCGGGAAACCGGCCAGGACCTTCGGCCGTTGCGCCGACGCTGGAAGTGGTGCCATGTTCGAAACGCATCCGGACTGGAAAGGAATATTCCAGACCTTGCCGAATTTCCTATTCGCGGAGGATTTTTTCGCCATGACGAAAAGTGCGACGGGTATTCGCACGGTCTACACCGCCCGTGCCGATGCAGGTCAAGCGAAGGCGATTGCCGCAACCGAGTCCCCGTTCACCATCGAGGTCCGGTTCCTCGGCGGGCTGACCGAGGTGCAGCAGGCCGCGTTCACCCAGGCCGCGGACCGGTGGGTCCGCGTCATCGTGGGTGATCTGCCGGAGGTCGAAATCGAGGGTGACGTCATCGATGACGTCCTCATCCTCGCTCAAGGAGTGCGCATCGACGGTCCCGGCAGGATCCTCGGCCAGGCCGGTCCGACGCACATCCGGACGGCCGGCTCAGGCGCCTCGGCCTTCCTGCCTGCGAAGGGCGCGATGTCGTTCGACACCGATGACCTGGAGAAGATGGAAGAAGAGGGCACGCTCGACGACGTGATCACCCACGAGATGGGTCATGCGCTCGGCGTCGGCGGCCAGCTGTGGTCCCGCAAGGGCCTGCTCGCCGACGAGGACAGCGACAACCCCACATTCACCGGCCGGGACGCGAAGCAGGAATACGGCCGTTTGCGCGACGGCCGGCCGCGGGCTGTTCCGGTGGAGAACACCGGCGGAGCCGGCACTCGCGGCAGTCACTGGCGCGAGACCATCTTCCGCAGCGAACTCATGTCGGGGTTCATCGCGGCGAAGCACAATCCGCTCAGCAGAGTCACGGTTGCCAGCCTGAAGGACCTCGGCTACGAGGTGGACATGGACGCCGCAGAGGCCTACACCCTCCCGAACCTGCTAGAGCTCGCCGAGGAGGGGACGCTGGTCTCGCACGCCGCCCCGGTCGACCTGGGCATCATGCTCCCCACGGTCCCGATGGAACTGCCGGCCGAAAGCCTTACGAGGTAAGGACCTTCCACAGCGTCAACCGGTCGGTTCGGGTCCCGTCCGAAAGCAGTGCCCGGCTCTTGCGGCACACCGGCCATGTTCGTGGCCAGGTGGATCCTCAATGGATCCCGCTGCTCATTGCCGCAGCACGCGGGCTGCGCCTTACATGGACACGAGGCGTCTGTGCGCCGGGCGCGCAGCTAACCACGAGGAGGCTGAGCAATGACGAACTGCAACACTTACACGGTGCAGGAGGGCGACACGCTCTCCGAGATCGGCGAATGGTTCCACGTTCCATGGAAGGAACTCCAGCGCATCAACAACATAGAAAACCCGAACCTCATCTTCCCCGGCCAACCACTGCGCCTGTCGAAGAACGCGAACGTGTGCAAGACCTACACCGTGCGGGACGGGGACACGCTCTCCGAGATCGGTGAGCGGCACAACGTGAAGTGGCAGCGCCTGGGGTACTACAACCACATCGCCAACCCGGACGTCATCCACATCGGGCAGACGATCTGCATTCCGCTCCCACGAGGCGCATCGACGGCCGAGGCGGAGTGACCGGCCGCAACCTCGTCAGCCGACGACATCGCCGTTCGTGCACCGTCGGCTCGCGCGGTCAGACGGTCGCCGTGGCGCCGAGGTCGTAGGGGCGACGAGCCGCGAGTGCGGCGAAGAGGAGCTGCAGGAGGCAGAAGAACAGGAGCGCGGCGAGTGCCCAGTCAACGGTGCCGGTGACGTCGCGCAGGGTGCCGATGAGGGCGGGGCCGACTGCAGCGAGCAGGTAGCCATAGCCTTGGGCCATCGCGGACAACCGGGTCGTTTCGTCGTCTCCGGTGGCGTGTGCGGGTATGGCGGCCAGGGCGGGGGCGAGGGCGGCCATGCCCACGCCGAGCAGTGCCGCCCACAGGAAGGGAGCAGCGGGCGCAGCGGTGAGGAGTCCCAGCAGACCGAGACCTCCGCTGCAGGTGGTCAGCACCATCCACATGCCGATGCGTGTGGTGCTGCGGTAGCAGGACGCGGTGATGACCACGGAGGCGACGATGCTGACCACGAGGCTGCTCGCGCTGAGAGCGCCGGCTTGGACGGCGCTGGCGCCTGTGGCTCGTAGGAGGACCGGCTGCCAGGACAGCAGGGAAAGGGCCTGCAACGACTGCAGACCCATGAACAGGGTCAGGTACCAGGCTCGAGCGCTTCTGAGGAGAGAGCGGCGGTAGCGGGGCGTCCGTGGTGGTGATGCGGCGCGTGTCGTTCGGGCCAGCGACAGCGGTATCCAGAGGAAGAGTGCGGCCGCGACGGGAAGGATCCAGATTCCCAGTCCCGTGCGCCATCCGCGGAGGGTGGTCAGCCAGGGAGTGATCGCGGTCGCCGTGGCCGCTCCGGCTCCGATCATGCTGGCCGACAATGTCGTGAGCGCGGCGGTGTGCAGGCCACCGATCTGCCGGCAGACGGCGGGTAGGAGGACTTGCAGGCCTCCGATCGCGCAGCAGGCCAGGATGGTTCCTGCGAGCAACAGCCACTGGCCGTGGGTGATGCGCACTGCTTGGCCGGCAAGCAGAATGCCGAGGAACACCACCACGCTGGTCTGCGTGCCGCTGCGGCGGCGGAGGGGCGGCACGAGGAGTGTCGTCGCGGCGATGCAGAGGCAGGGCAGTGCTGTGAGGATCGCCACCGTTGTCGTGCTGAGACCCAGCGTCGTGCGGATCTCGGGCAATGCCGCGCCGACCGCGGTCACCGCGGTGCGAGCGTTGAACGCGGCCAGCGCGAGTGCCGCGACCTCCAGGACTTGCCACCATATCGGGCGCACCACAGGTTTGACGACGGTGGGGATCGGCAGTGTCCGCTCGCTGGCGGACACGGTGAAAGAGGACATGCGCCCCTATGCCTAGGCTGATGACTGGGTGTGTCGGCGCGAGATGTTCGCTGCGCCGGTTGCGGTGGCGAAGAGAGGGTCGGCTCTCGGCCGAAGATCATCATAAGGCTCTCGGCGCGAGGGCCTGCCCCGGCCCGACTCCACTGTGGAGGCCCGCTGCGCCGCCATCGCGGCGGCGGGCGATGGCGCCGGATTGTGATCACGGTCGCGTCGAGGTGCGACGTGGGGTTGATGGCGATGCCGAGGTGGGTGAGGGCGGTCGGGGCGATGCCGGCCATGGCGGTGTCGGTGCGAGTCGAGCCCGCGGCGAAGCCACTGCCGTTGGCAATGATGAAGGTCGATTTCTCTGGGGAGGTGACGCCGCCGTGGCTCGCCATCGAGACCGATGACGACGACTTTGGGGGTCTTGGGAGCGCGGCTGGCGTGCGGGAGGCCGGCGGCGCTGGCGGTTCCGGCGAGCAGCGGATAGCCGTCCAAAGGTAGATCCCGGGTGAAGTCCCTTACTTCGCCAGTTCGGCATCGATGGCGTTCGTGAGTTCCTGGTAGGAGTTCGGCGTGAACTGCTCGCCGTTGAGGAAGAAGGTCGGCGTGCCTTCCACTCCGGCGGCGAGCCCGTCGAGTTGGTCCTTCCGGACGCGTTCGGCCGTGGTCGGATCGTTCAAGTCGGTGCGGAAGCGATCCATGTCCAGGCCGATGTTGCGTGCGTAGTCCAGGAAGAGTTGTTCCTGGGACTCCTGCCTCTCGCCCCACAGCCGTTGGTTTTCGAAGAGGGCCTGGTACATCGGCTCGAACTTGCCCTGGATGGCGGCGGACTCGGCGGCGCGGGCGGCGAGCTCGGCGTTGCGGTGGCTGGGGACCGGGAAGTAGCGGATGACGTAGTTGATTCGCCCCCCGTAGTCCTGGCGAAGCTGCTCCAGCGCCGGGTATGCCGCACCGCACGCCTCGCACTCGAAGTCGAGGAATTCGACCAGCGTGACCTTCCCGTCGGCGGACGTGGAGAGGTGATGGCTGTCCGGGCGGACCAGCACTTCCGCGGGCACCGCGCCGGCAACCGGCGGTGAGGATTCCGCGGGGGGAGCGGGCCGGTTCACGACCAACAACGTGAAGATCGCCACGGCGGCTACCCCGATGACAACGAGGGTCAGCTGGAGGTTCCTGCTCATTACCTACCTTCTAGCGGTCGGGCTTGTGCCTCGGTCGCCCCTGCGGAAGAGGCGTCCAGCCGGACGGTGCGAGCGTGGAAGCGTGCCGGTTCCGGTCGGCTTTCATCGCGGCACTGCCTGTGGGCGTATCGTACTAAGCTGGGTAGTAGAGTAGCCGATCGAGTCCGGGATGCTCGGTATGCCCCTTTTAGCGGGTGTGGTCACGGGAAGGCCGAGTCACGTATGCGCGCATCGCCATGTATCTATGAGCGGCTGGCGGAGCGGCCACCCAGTCGCCTGTTGGCGCAGGTGCGCTTGTGGCGTCTTGCGCTCAAGGGCGGTAGTAGGTCCCGGTGGGCGAGGCGGCCGCTCCTGGTTCGGGGACCGTGGATATCGCGAGGATGCTCATGGAGCGTTGGAACCGGCGGGCACGGTCGCGTACACAGGGGAGAGGTAGTTCCACGATCGCATCAGAAAGGGTTGTATGACATCTCGACGGCAAGAGCCCGACCAGAGCGGCTTGGATGAGCAGCCGGAGAACGAGGACTCGGGACACTCTGCGTCCTCGGATGATCACCCGGTGTTCGCCGAGGCCGAGGAGGGCGAGCCGCCAGCTCACGAGCAGCCGGAAGAATCTGATGCGACCCCCGCAGCGGGAAAGCGGAAGACCGGACTGATCGTCGGCGTTGCTGCGGCGGTCGTGGTTCTGGCCGGCGGTGCCGGCGTTGGCCTCATGCTCTTCGGGGGTGGTTCGGCGCAATCGGCCGCCGAAGACTACGTGGC
Source organism: Saccharopolyspora sp. NPDC045839 (assembly GCF_056431645.1). Classification (NCBI taxonomy): domain Bacteria; kingdom Bacillati; phylum Actinomycetota; class Actinomycetes; order Pseudonocardiales; family Pseudonocardiaceae; genus Saccharopolyspora; species Saccharopolyspora sp. NPDC045839. The sequence goes on along the minus strand of NZ_JBWKKH010000003.1, from coordinate 275,582 downwards.
ACTTTCGATGAAGGAGACCAAGGACCCCCGAAGCGTCACGGCGGATGACTACCGGCCCATCGTGTGCGAGCAGGCCATGCCGCAGATCGAACAGCTGCAGCAGGTGAAGGAAGAGTTCCTCAAGACGGCGAAGCCGGAGGACTTGGAGCAGCTCAAGGCGGTTCAGGTCTCGGTGAAGAGCGTCCAGGAGAACGGGGACTCCGGCAGTGCCACCGTCGAGTCGACTTTTCCCGGGCAGGCACCGGAAAGCTCAGAACTGAAGCTGATCAAGGAAAGCGGCGACTGGAAGCTTTGCGTCTGAGGGGCATGGATATCCGCGAGGCGCCTCACGTGTAGTGGTCGTCTGCCGATCGCATCGCGGGACGGAGCGGGGCCCGGCCTTCTTGAAGGCCGGGCCCCGCACCGCACATCGGGTGACTCGGTCGTCTTCGTGGGCTGCTGTCCGCTGAGCGGATCCCGGTCGGCTACCGCGTCTACGGCGAGGGTGCCGTGGATCGGCCGGCGTTCATCGGCCCGCCGCCTCGCTCTCCTGCGGGCGTGGTCGGTTGGCCCGGCGCTCATCGTCCGCGGAGGAGGGCTACGAGGAAGCTCGAGTCGTCGGTGAACGGACGTAGGTCCCAAGTGGACAGCAGCAGGTCGGGCTCGAGTGCTGCTGCCGTCGCGTCCTCGAAGAAGTCGGTGAACTCGTAGCCGCGGCCGGTGCCGAAGCCGATCGCGACCCGGCCGCCCGGCGCGAGGTGCGCACGGAGTCGTTTCAGCACGGCACCGCGCGTGGTCGGTGCGAGGAAGGTCATCACGTTCCCGGCGCAGACGATCGCGTCGAACGGTGCGGTGATGCCCCGGGTTGGAAGGTCGAGTTCGGCCAGGTCGCCAACCATCCAGCGCGGTCCCGGGTGGTCTTGCTCGGCGGCCTCGATCAGGACCGGGTCGACGTCGACGCCGACGACGTCGTGGCCGGCTTCGGCCAACAGGCCGCCGACTCGGCCGGGGCCGCAGCCGGCGTCGAGGATGCGGGCGTGGCGCGGCACCAAGGCGTCCACGAGACGGGCTTCCCCGGCGAGATCGTCGCCGGCGCGAGCCATGGAACGGAAGCGTTCGACGTACCAGGTGGAGTGCGCGGGGTCGGCGGTGACCTTCTGCATCCAGATGCTCTGCTCAACCATGCCTGCATTCTTCCCGGCCTCGGCTATGTGCTGGACGGCGAGATGGTGTTCGAGCTCGAAGGTCGGCCGGCGCGTGTCGTCCGGGCCGGCTCAGGCCTGGGCGAGTCCTCCGTCGACGAAGAGTTCGGCGCCGGTGGTGAAACTGCTGGCATCGGTCGCCAGGAAAAGCGCGGCTGCGGCCACTTCCTCCGGGTCGCCCAGCCGGCCGAGGGGCATGCCGGCCAGGAGAGCGTCCTTGAAGTCGGTTTCCTGAGCCGGATCGGCCACGAGGCCCGAAAACATCGGAGTCTCGATCGGACCTGGGCTGACCGCATTGACCCGGATGCGGCGCCCTGCCAGCTCCACCGCCCAGGTCCGCGCGAAGTTGCGAACGGCGGCCTTGGCGGCGCTGTAGACGCTCGACGACTCGACGCCCTTGGACGCGGCGATGGACGACGTCAGGATGACCGACGCGCCATCCGACAGCAGCGGCAGCGCCTTCTGCACCGTGAAAAGCAGCCCCCGGACGTTGACGTCGAAGATGCGGTCGAAATGCTCCTCGCTGACGTCCTCCAGCCGAGCGAGCTCGGCCACACCCGCGTTCGCGAACAGCACGTCGATGCGGCCGCTGTGGTCCCCGACCCGGGAGTAAAGGCGGTCGAGATCCTTGAGCGAGGACACGTCGCTTTGCACGGCGATGGCTTGTCCGCGGTCGTTCTGCGCGTTGATCGTCTTCGCCGTGGTGTCCAGCTCGGCCTGTCGTCGACCGGTGACGAACACGGTCGCACCTTCCGAGGCGAAACGCCGGGCAGTGGCCGCTCCGATCCCCTCGGAGCCGCCGGTGATCACGGTGACCTTCCCGTCGAGCCGCCCCATGAGACATCCCTCCCCGCTCGCCGATGCTCCCCGTGCTCAAGCCCCGGTCACATGGCCCTTCGTCCACAGAACACATGTGCGCGAGCCTGACTTCTGCTCGCCGCCCAGCCTTCGACGGCCGGGATGGGCGGGGTGCGGAGGGGCAGGCCGATCAGACCCGAGCCACGCGTGGGATTCGCGCCGCCGACGCGCTGCTCGACGGTGATTTGCGCGCGCACGAGGCGCGTGCATAAGAGGATCAGCTCGAAGGGGCGGGCCGGTCGGCGAAGACACCGTGCAGCATTCCGGTGGCCTGCCCGATCTCGATGAGGTACCCGTCCGGGTCGCGGAGATAGCACCGCAACTCGGCCTTGCGGTCCTTGGGCTCTGTCAGAAATTGCGCGCCTTTCGCGCGGGCGTCGGCATAGAACGCGGCGATATCGGCGACTCGGATGTTCAGGAACGCCGACACCGGGTCCCCAGGCTGGGGCGGGGTCAGGCTGATGTCTGGTTTGTCCGGTGTGGGTCCGCCTCCGGGGTTCATGATGATCCAGCTGTTGGCGATCCGGACGATGGTGGGGTTCTCGGCCAGCACGACCTGCCCACCGAAGATGTCGACGTAGAACTCTCGCGAGACGCTGACGTCACGCACGGTCAGGAAGTGCGTCACGATCAGCCCCTGCTGTGGTGCGGGAAGATCGTCATGGTCCGTCACTGGTGTCTCCTAACGATCGTTCGGTCGCGAGCCGCTGATCGTCCCAGCGGTGTGGATCGATCTCCAGCTGATCGCGACCGTCAGTCGCGGCGCTCGTGGAGTACGGGATCGGTCGCTACGTCATCGTGCTGCCTCCAGGTCCGTCGCGCATTGGGTCGGGCGCGGAAGCCGGTGCTGCGCGGACCGGGTGCTCACGGACCTGCCTCCGGCAAGGCGGTTCGCCGTGGGCAGCCGGCCCTTTTCTTCTCAGGGCGGCGAAACCCGGCGACACTGTGAAGTGTCGGTGCGGGGCGCCAGGGTGCACCTGGTTTTGACAGCCTTATTCGGCCCCGGAATGACGGAGCTAGCTGGCCCCACCTGGCGACACGCCGGGGTGTCGTGACACCGGTATTCGGCCCCACCTGAGGGCTGGTTCACCGCCAGCCTCGGCTTCGCCACCTACCATCCTGAGCCGGGCGGATAACCGTGCTGCTGCGCAGCGCGGCGGCGGGCCGCGGAGTCAGCTGACGCGGCGATAGCGGATGTGGGTGGTCAGCGGTGAGTGAAGCACCTCGGCGGGCTCGAAGCCGAAGGATTCAACCCCGTCGAAGAGGCGCTCGCCCGATCCGAGCAGGACGGGTGCGATGTCGAGGGTGAACTCGTCGATCACCCCGGCGGCCAGTGCCTGCCGGACGGTCGAGGCACCGCCGGCGATGTCCACCCCGTTGTCCCCGGCGGCCTCACACGCTGCGGAGTAGGCCGCGTCGAAGCCCTCGGTGACGAAGTGGAACGTCGTCCCGCCGTCCATCTGGATCGGATCATGGCGGTGATGGGTCAGCACGAAAACCGGCGCGTGATACGGCGGTTCGGGGCCCCACCAGCCTGACCAGTCCTCATCCCAGTCCCCGCGGATCGGCCCGAACATGTTCCGCCCCATCACATACGCACCCCGAGGGCGCATGAGCCATTCGTTCGCGATCTTGTCAGCGTCGTTGGCCCGCGGGTCGCCGATGTGCCAGCCGTGCAGCTCCCCGCCCCGTTTCCCGAGGGGGTCCTCTCGGCTCTGCTCTGGCCCGGCGACGAAGCCGTCCAGTGAGATCGACATGTGGCAGGTGGTGTCCGGCACCGCGAACCTCCCAAGTGGTTGCGACTTGCAAGCGGTCGTGCAGACGATAGCAGATGGTGAACCGCAAGTGCCGGCCAACGCTTCCGCGCCGTGCGGCGGTGCACCCGGTGCCGATCGGCCGGCGTCCGGACCGACACGTCCGGATCCGTCCGGCGATCACGACGAATGCGTGCGAACAACTCCAAGCGCGACAACGACAACTCCGGCCTCCGGCACGACCGAGCAAGGGGTTGAGGCCGCCCATCGTCGCCGCTCCAACCAGGTGAACCATGATCGTTCACGTCATCGTGAGTGTGTCCACATCGGACACAGTGGGGTCAGGACTCGCCGGAGAACTAGCCCCGGGGCCACAACCGCCCGGAGAGGTGGGGGCAGAGATCACCGGCAAGGACAAGTAGGGGATTTCTTCAGGGACCGGTGTGATTCCTTCACCTGCCGGGGGGCAAACGCGCATTGTTCGCCTTCGGCCAGGTCCGTAGCGTTCCGATATCGAGCTGGCTGTGTGCGCGGTCACCCGCGCATCCGCAGCGGATCCGCGAAGGAGCTGCGCGACCGCGGTTGACCAGAAGGAGAGCGGCCATGCCGTTGGAGCACTCACATCCCCCCGCGCCAAGTGCGCCCGTCCCGGAACAATCCACTGTGGACACCCTCGTCCGGCGCCGGATGCGCCTGGTGGCCGTGCTGTCCGTGTTGATCTGCGTGGTGTTCTTCCCGCTGCCGGTGCTCGGTCAGTTCACCGGCGCGCTCGACGGCCTGACCGGCGGGGGGCTGACCTGGGCCTGGATCTACGCCTTCGCGCAGTTCCCCGCCGCACTCGCCGTCGCCGCGTGGTACGCCGCGCGGGCCCGGCGGCTCGACCAGGCCGTTGAGCTCGTCCGGGAGGGCCGGTCGTGAACGTCTACACCGCCACGATCTTCACGGCCCTGGTCGTGCTCACCCTGGCCATCACCTACGTCGCGGCGCGGCGCAGCAAGTCGGCCGCCGACCACTTCGTCGCCGGCGGCCAGCTCACCGGCGGGCAGAACGGCGTGGCCATCGCGGGCGACTACATCTCGGCGGCGTCGTTCCTCGGGGTCACCGGGGCGATCGCGCTCACCGGGTTCAACGGCTTCTACCTCGCGGTGTTCGTCCCGGTCGCTTATGTGCTCGCGCTGCTCCTGGTCGCCGAACCGCTGCGCAACCTGGGACGCTTCACCTTGGCCGACGTGCTGGCCGCCCGGTTCGGCGGCAGGGACGTCCGGGCCGTCATGGCCACCAGCACGGTGGTGGTGAGCACCCTCTACCTCGTGTCGCAGTTCGTCGGAGCCGCCCTGCTCGTGCGGTTGCTGTTCGGCCTGGACTACACCGTCGCCGTGCTCGTCATCGGTGGCCTCACCACCGTGTACACGATGCTCGGCGGCATGCTCGCCACCAGCTGGATCCAGATCGTGAAGACCACCCTCATGATGGGCTGCGCCGTCGCGCTGTTCGTGCTCGTCCTGGTCCGCTACGGCGGCAACCCGCTGGGAGTCTTCCAGGACGCGCTGGACACCTTCGGCGCCGCGGCGGTCGCGCCGAACCGCAGTTCCGCCCTCGCCGGTTTCGACCAGCTGTCCCAGGTGTTCGGTCTGGTGTTCGGGGTGCTCGGGCTGCCGCACGTGATGATCCGGTTCCTCACCGTGCCGGATGCTCGCGCCGCACGGTCGTCGGCGATCACGGCGATCTGGGTGTTCACCGTCTTCTACCTGATGATCCCGGTGATCGGCTACGGCGCCGCCACGCTCGTGGGGCGGGACGAGATCACGGCGCAGAGCCCCGCGGGCAACCTGGCGGTGGCGCAGCTGGCCGAAACGTTGGGCGGTGGCCTCCTGCTGGCACTGGTCGCCGCCGTCTCCTTCGTGACCATCCTCGCCGTGCTGTCCGGGCTGGTGATCGCCACATCTGGGGCGATCGCGCACGACCTCTACACCCAGGTGATCAAGCGGGGTGCGGTGAGCCCGCGCGGCCAGCTGACCTCGGCGCGCATCGCGACGCTCGCGACCTCCGCGACCGGGGTGGTCCTCGCCCTGGCGGCGGAGAAGCAGAACGTGGCGTTCCTCGCGTCGCTGGCGTTCGCCGTCGCCGCCAGTGCGAACCTGCCGGCGTTGCTGCTGACCATCTACTGGCGACGGATGACCGCCCGCGCGGTGCTGTCCGGCATGGTCGTCGGGCTCGTGGCGTCGGTCGCGATCATCTTGCTCAGCCCGGCCGTGCACGGGCCGTCCGCGCCCCTCGGATTCAGCAACCCCGCGCTGGTGACTGTTCCGCTGAGCCTGCTCGTCTCGGTCGTCGTGGCCCTGGCCGCGCCTGCCCGGGGTGACACGGCGGCCCGCGACCGGGCCACGTTCGGAGCGTTGCGCACGAAGGCTGTGACCGGCCGCAGCACTGCGGACCTTCCTGCGGCCACCGGGCAACCGGCCTGAGAAGTGCACGGCCGAAGGGATAGCGGTGTCCGAGGTCGGCCACGCAGCTGCTGCGAGGGCTGGAGTCCAGCGGCCGGCAACTCGGCTGTGAGGGCGTTCTCGCCAATACCGTCATCATCATGCGAACCGCAGGGAGTGGGGAGTTTCATGACCAGCGATGCCACTGTCGCCGCCTTGACGCGGCGGATCGAGGAACTGGAGGCCGAGTCGGAGATTCGCCGCCTCCAGGCCCGCTACATGTTCCTGTGCGACACGCCGAACCCCGAGTTCGGCGTGCGAGACGACGCGCACCGCATCGATCTGATCATGGAGCTCTACAGCGAGGACGCGGTCTGGGAAGGCGTGGGCGAGTACTACGACGGCCAGTTCGGGCGGGCCGAGGGCGCCGCGGCGATCCGCGAGCACTTCGAGCGGTTCTGGAGCGAGGAGCAGGCACCCGCGTTGGTGCTGAACGCCCACTACCTGACTTCGGAGCAGATCCACGTCGACGGGCACGAGGCGACCGGCCAGTGGATCCACGTGCAGCCGTGGCTGTTCTCCGACGGGAAGTCCCTGCTGCGGTCGAGTCGCCTGAACAATTCCTTCCGAAAGGTCTCGGGAACCTGGAAGATCACCCGTACGCGCACCGAGAACGTGTTCGTCGCGCCGCTGGCACCCGGCTGGGCGAGCGACCACCCGTCGACATCGGTGCTGATGAAGCCGTAAGGGAGGCGGTGGCGGTCATGACAGCCTCGGACCCCGTGGTCCACATCGTCGACGACGACGAGGACCTGCGGCAGTCGCTGATCTTCCTGCTCGAAAGCGTGGGCATCCAGGCGCTGAGCTACCCGGACGCGAGCTCGTTCCTGGCCGAGTTCGACCCGGACGAGTCGGCGGTGGTCATCGTCGACATCCGGATGCCCGGGGTCAGCGGCTTCGAGCTGCAGGAGCGACTGCTGCAGCTGGGCTATCCGGCGCCCGTCATCTTCTGCTCGGCGCACGGCGACATCCCGATGTCGGTGCGGGCGATGTCGCAGGGCGCGGTCGACTTCCTGGAGAAGCCCTACCAGCCGCAGAAGATGCTGGAGATCGTGCAGAAGCAGCTGCTGGAGGCGAAACGGCGGTTCGCCGATCACACCTGCCGTCGTGACGTCCTCCGACGGCTGGACACGCTGACGCAACGCGAACGAGAGGTGCTTCGGCTGGTCATCGACGGGTTGCCCAGTCAGCTCATCGCCCGACGGCTGGGCACCAGCGTCAAGACCGTGGACGTCCACCGCGCCCGGATCAAGGCCAAGACCGAAGCGGATACGCTCGGCGCCCTGGTGCGGGACATCCTGCTGCACCAGATCACCGTCTGAAGCCAGGGCTCGTTCTGCGCAGCGGTGCGGGTGGCGGCCCCTGCGGAAGTCACGGCCGCCGCCGGGACGCCGTCTTCCGCAATTTCCATTGAAATCGAACCTTCGATTTCAATGGAAATTGCGGATCCCCGATGCGCGGGTGCCGGGACTGGTTTCGCGATCGACTCACGAGTGCCGGGCGGTTTCACCCGAGTGCAGGGCGGCTTCGAGCCAGCAGCCGGTCGCGAGGAGCGCGGATTCGCTCCGCGCGGGTCCGATGAGCTGGAGGCCCAGGGGGAGCCGGGCCGCGCTGCGCAGCCCCGGCACCGCCACCACGGGCAGCCCGAGTGCCTGCCAGGCCCGGCTGAGCACCGGGTCACCGGTGGCCGCGAGACCAGCGGGTGCCGTCCCCGGGGCTGCCGGGCCCAGCACCGCGTCGTACGAACTCAGCATGGCCGACACCTGGGCGCCCGCGTCGGCCACCGTCTGGAGAGCGGCCTGGTAGTCGTCGTCCCGGGTGGTCGCGCCGGTCTGGAGGAGCTGCGCCAGTGGCCGGCTCAGCCGCGATGCCTGCGCCAGTTCTGCTGCACGTTCCCGGGCCGCCTCGTAAGCCATCACCACCGGGTGCGCGGCGGTCGCCTCGGCAACCAGCGCTTCCGCCGGTAAGGCGTCGACCACCGCACCCCGGGCGCGAAGCCGCCGCACGACGCCGGACAACGCGGCCGCCATCTCGGGACCGACCACGCCGAGCGGCTCGGCGGTCCACAGCAGCAGGCGCGGCGGGCGGCCGGGGAGCAGCCCGGCGTCCGGCTCACCGGTGAGCGCCGACCAGGCCAGCGCCAGATCGGACGCGGTCGCGGCGTAGGCGCCGTGGCTGTCCAGGCTCGGGCTCAGCCCGGTGACCCCTTCCACCGAGAACCGGCCGCGGGTCATCACGAGGGAGGCGACACCGCAGTAGGACGCCGGCCGGGTCACCGAGCCCGCGGTCTGGGATCCGAGCGCCAACGGCACCTGGCCGGACGCGACCGCGGCGGCGGACCCGCTTGACGAGCCGCCAGGGGTGTGACCGGGCGCGGCCGGGTTCCGGGTGGGACCGGGCGCGAAGAAGGCGAACTCGGTGGTGACGGTCTTGCCGATCGGCACCGCGCCGGCCCGGCGCCATTCGGCCACGATCGCCGCGTCGGCCTCGGCGGGTGGGGCTTGCGCACGCAACTCCGAGCCGCACCGGGTCGGAAGTCCGGCGACGTCGATGATGTCCTTCACGCCGAGCGGCACGCCGCCGAGCGGCCCCGCGGCGGAGGCGAGATCAGGGGAGGGGTCCGGCGCCACCCACGCGCGCAGACCGGACTCGGTGCCGGCGATGCGGGCGCGGCTGCGGGCGAGCGCTTCGGCGGGGGTGGTCGTTCCGGCGGCGAGCTGACCGGCGAGCTCGCGCAGGGACCACGGCCGCCACACCGGGGCGCTCATGCCTCGGCCCAGGCCGCGTCGGCCACCCAGTAGTCCATGCCGCTCGCGCTGACGCCGTGGCGCCATTCCGAGGTCCGCCGCAACAACGGCTCGACCTCCGCGGTGACGGCGTCGGCCGCGTGCGGGCCGTCCGCGTGCACCTGCCAGTGGACCCAGTTCAGTTCGCGTCCCTCGGCGTCGTGGACGAACAGGTCGACGTGGCGCCAACCGTAGCCGTGGGTGTCGTTGTAGCAGGTCAGCGTCATGGTGCCGCAGGCGGTTGACGGTCGGTTCACGGGTGGTCTCCTCCTCATGCGCTCAGCGGCGCGGCGTCCAGGCTGTGGAACCGGCGCTGGAAGTAGACCAACGCGCCGCTGTCCTGCTTGGTGCGGACCTTCTCGACCTCGACGAACAGCACCGAATGCGAGCCCAGGGTGCGTTCGGACACGATCCGGCCGATGACGGAGGCGATCGCGTTGCGGAGCACCGGAACGCCGTCGACGTCGAGGTCCCACGGGCCTTCGGCGAACCGCTCGGCGGTGGGGACCTTGGTCGCGCCCGCGAAGTGCATCGCCAAGTCGTCCTGGTCGGCGCCGAGCACGTTGACGCAGATCCGGCCGTTGGCCATGAGGATGTCGTGCGAACGGCTGGACCGGTTGACGCAGACCAGCACGGTCGGCGGCGAGTCGGTGACCGAACAGGCGGCGCTGACGGTCATCCCGGCACGGCCGCGCGGGCCGTCGGTCGTGATCACGTTCACCGCGGCGGACAGATTCGCCATCGCGGCGCGGAACTCGCGCTGGGTGCGGGTCGGCTCTGACACGATTCCTCCTGTGACGGACGCGGGCGGGAGGCTTGCTCTGCTCCGACGGTACGTCCGGGATCACGGGCGGAATATCGAGACTTCCACCGGCCGGCCTGAGGATTTCCCCTACGCCGGCGGGTGGTGTTCCCGGGCGAGCGGCAGCGCGAAGCCGAAACGGGAGCCGCCCTCGTCGCGTCGCTGCGCCCAAATGGTCCCGTGCTGGCGCGTGATGATCCGGTAGCTGAGCGCAAGTCCGACGCCGCTGCCGTGTTCCTTGGACGTGAAGGATTCCTCGAACGGGTCGTGCGGCAGGCCGCGGCCCTGATCGTCGACGGTGAGGACCCCGGCGTCGTCGTCGATGCGCGTCGTGATGGTGATCCGCCGCCGGTCGGGGTCGCAGGCGGCCATCTCGTCGATGGCGTTGAAGCAGAGGTTGAGCACGACCTGCCCGGTGAGCACCCGTTCGCACCGGACGGCCACCGGTTCGGGATGGCGGCGCACCGCCACCTGCACGCCCAGCGGGGCCGCGCGGAGCCGGACGAAGTGCAGGCACTGCTCGACCACGTCGTTGAGGTCGACGACCTGGTTGACGTGTTCGAGGTGACCGACGAAGGCGCGGACGGCGTTGACGATCGTGCTGGCCCGTTCGATCTGCTTCTCCGCGCTGTCGATCCCGAAATCCAGCCGTGCGGCGGCCTCGGGCGGCAACTCGCCCGAGTTCACCAGCGTCTGGCTGCGGGCCCGCACCCCGGCGAGGTAGTTGCCCGCCGCGGCGAGCGGCTGACCGAGCTCGTGGGCGATCGCCATCGCCATGTCGCCCATCGCGTTGTAGCGCGCCAGGTAGTTCTCCCGGTGCAGTTCGCGTTCCCGGCGCGCCTCCTCCTGCACGCGGTCGGAGACGTCGTGCAGGATCATCAGCAGGGCTTCGTCGTCGGTGTCCTGCAGGCGTTCCAGGCTTCCTTCCAGCCACACCGGCTCACCGGCGTCGTGGGGGATTTCGAGCCTGATCGCGGTCACCGGCTCCGCCCGCGCGGCCACTTCGTCCCAAGTGGACGCGCGGCCGTCCGACCACAACCGGCCGTACTGCGTGAGCGGACCGAGCGGCTCGGTCGGGCGCGCGCCGATGAGCGCGACCGCGGTGTCGGTGGCGAACCGGAGGGTGCCGGTGGCGTCGAGCATCAGCGCGATCGTCGAGGTGTGGTGCGCCAGCGCGTCGATGTAGGACGTCGTCAGCCGCAGTTCGCGCTCGATCTCCTGTTCCCGTTCGATGTCGCGGAACTGCACCATCACCGCGGGTCCTTGAGCCAGTTCGACCAGCACGGCGACCGCTTCGCTGGGAATCACCCGGCCCGACTTGGCGCGGTAGTGCCATTCGATGCGGCTGGCGCCCTTGTCGACCGCTTCCTGCAGCCAGGCGCGCCCGAGCACCCGGTCGTACTGCTGCGCCGAGCTGCTCATGTCGTTGGCCTTGAGCGGGCGCAGCTCGGTGACGCTCCAGCCGAGCATTTCGCACGCGGCGGGGTTGGCCCACAAGATGTTCTTGGTGGCCGCGTCGTGGATGAGCACGCACATCCGGCTGGCGTTCAGCATCGCCACGAAGTCGTTCGCGGCGAGCTCGGGGGCGCGCGGGTCGACCTGCATGACGCCAGCGTAGTTCGGTCCGAGGTCCGGGACCGCTGAAGAAATCCCCTAGACCGACGCCGGGCACTACCAATACCGCGAGCGAATCCCGCTTCCTACCGTCGGATGAAGGCCGGAACGACGAGGAGGACCAATGGTGCACACCCAGGAGGCGGCCCCCGGGGCGACACCCCGTTTCGCGGATGCCGCCGTCGCCTTCGACGACGTTCTGGCAGAGCTCGCGCGGCGGCGGGCGGAGTTCCGCGAGCAGCGCTACGTGCCGAAGGACTTCGTCGACCGGCTCAAGCAGACCGGGCTCTACCGCGCCGCCACCCCGGCCGAGTTCGGCGGCGAGCCGCTGCCGCCTGCGGAGTTCCTGGACCGGATCGAGCGGATCTCCGTGGTCGACGGTTCCACCGGCTGGGTCGCCAGCTTCGGCTCCGCGCTGATCTACCTCGCCGCACTTCCGGTGGAGACGCAGGCGAAGATCTACCGGGACGGCCCGGACGTCGCCTTCGCCGGCGGGTTGTTCCCGATCCAGGCGGCCGAGCCCACCGACCGCGGGTTCCGGGTCGACGGGCACTGGAAGTTCGCCAGCGGCTGCATGGGCGCCGACATCCTCGGCGTCGGCATCCCCGGCGACGAGTCCACCGCCGGCAAGCCGCGGACCGCGCTGCTGCGCCCGGACCAGGTCGAGATCGTCCAGAACTGGGACGTCGCCGGCATGCGCGGCACCGGCTCGTTCGACCTGGTCGTCCGCGACGTCGAGGTCCCCCGGGAATGGACGTTCATCCGCGGCGGAGAGCCCACAGTGGACGAACCGCTCTACCGCTACCCGGCGATCGCCTACGCCGCGCAGGTGCTGGCCGTGGTCGGCGCCGGTGTGGCGCGGGCGGCGCTCGACCACGCCGAGGAGGTCGGCAGCGGATACGCCGGCGTGACCGGCGCGCCGAAGCTGGCCGACCGGCCCTACTACCGCGCGGAGGTCGCCGCCGCCGAGGCCGCGCTCCGTTCGGCCCGGGCGTGGTTCTACGAGCTCAGCAACGAGGTCTGGGAGACCGTGGTCGCCGGTGATCCCGCCACCGACGGGCAGAACGCGCATCTCCGCCTCGCCTCGGCGCATCTGGCCAGGACCGCCTCCGAGGTGGTCGGCAGGCTCGTCGAGGTCTCCGGCACGGCACCGATCTACCGCGACCACCCGCTGCAGCTGTTGCTCGGCGACGCCCTGGTGCCCAAGCAGCACGCCTTCCTCGGGCCCGCGATGTACGACGCGGCCGGCGCCGTCCTCATGGGACTACCGCCCACGACCCCCGGTTTCCGCTGAGAAGTGAATTCTTCGATGGGCTTGCGTAGCGGTGCGGGTAGCGGAACCTCAGACGCCGCCTGGACTCCGGGATCCCCGACTTATGTATGTCCAATACAAGGCGCTGGGGCTGTCCTCGCCAGGCGACGTCTGAGAACCCGCGGCGGTGCGAGCTGAGTCCCCCACCGCATGCGGCTGACGCCGCATTTTGAAAGGGCCCTGAGCCGCCCACCGACGACAGGAGACCACCATGACCGCACCGCCGCTTCGCGTGCTGTTCTGCATCGGCATCAACCAGAACTTCTTCGACCTGCCCTCCGACGGCATCACCTCCGGTGCCGTCTGGCAGGCGTTCGTGTCCATGATGGACCAGCTCAAGGCGCTGCCCGGGGTGAGCTTCATCGGCGACATCGACGACGACTCGCACCTGGTCGGCCCGTCCGACGGCTGGCCGTGGACCTGCTACATCCTCGCCGACGTCGACACCCAGGACACCGTCAAGGCCGCCTGCAACCTCTTCCGCACCACCCCGGTGGGCAGCGGTGAGTTCAAGCTCTGGCGGTTCGCCAAGATCGAGGCCCGCATCGGCCGTGCCCTCACCGTCCGCGACGACGTCGAGCTTCCCGACTGATCCCCGGAAAGGTTCCAGACCCATGACCGAGAACGTTTTCGACGTCGCGCCCGCCGGCCTGGTCGCCGGCGATCGCGTCGCCGGCCGCCTCTACACCGACCCCCAGATCTTCGATCAGGAGATGACCCGGATCTTCGAGCGCACCTGGGTCTGGGTCGCCCACGAGAGCGAAGTGCCGAAGCCGGGCAGCTTCAAGTCGACCTACGTCGGCCGCCAGCCGGTGATCGTGACCCGCGACCGCAAGGGCACCATCCGCACGCTGCTCAACCGGTGCCGCCACCGCGGTGCGAGCCTGTGCGAGAAACCGAAGGGACAGGCCAACGGCTTCACCTGCCCGTACCACGCCTGGTCCTACGGCCTGGACGGGAAATTGCGCGGCATTCCCTATCCCGACGGCTACGAAGGCGTCGTGGACAAGACCGAGCTGTCGCTGAAGAAGCTGCGCACCGAGTCCTACGGCGGCATGGTGTTCGCGACTTTCGACGACGGCATCGAGCCGCTCGATGAGTTCCTCGGCGACGCCAGGCTGTGGATCGACCGGTTCATGAAGCAGGGCGGTGGCTACCCGATCAAGGTGCTCGGCAAGCACCAGTTCAGGTTCAAGGGCAACTGGAAGATCCAGCTGGAGAACACCACCGACGGCTACCACTTCCCGATCGTGCACCGGTCGTGGATGGCGTCGGTGGATGCCGAGACCGCCGACATGATGTCGTTCATGACCGACCCCGAGGCCATCACCCACGACCTCGGCCAGGGCCACAGCGTGATGCAGATGGTGCCCGAGCACTCCGATCTCGACGCGGACGACGGCAGCGAGCCGCTGCAGGCCCGGTTCGACCACCTCGTCGAGGAGCTGTCGAAGACCCTCGACGCCGCCCAGGTGCGCAAGCTGATCCGCGCCATGCACGGCACCGGCTTCAACCTGAACCTCTTCCCGAACGTGTCGATGTCGGCGGCGTTCTTCCGCGTGCTGCGCCCGGTCGCGGTGGACGAGACGGTGATCGAGCACATCGCCATCGGCCCGGACGGACCGTCCGAAGTGGACATCGTCAACCGGGAAAGGCTGCGCATCCACGAGCACTTCCAGGGCCCGTTCGGCTTCGGCACCCCGGACGATGCCGAGGGCTGGGACCGCGTCCAGCGCGGCGCGCAGGGTGCCCCCGAGATGCCGATCATGGTCAATCGAGGCCTCTCCCGGGAGAAGCCGAGCCCGGAAGGCTGGCCCACCTCCCACGTCACCGATGAGACCGGCATGCGCGCTGCCTACGACCAGTGGAAGCAGATGATGAGCGATGACTGACGCGACGCCCACCCTCGCCCCGGCCCCGATCCCGACGACCGATCCGCGGGTGGCCCGCGCGATCGACCTCGTCTGGCGCGAGGCCGACCTCCTCGACCGCAAGGAGTACCCGGGCTGGAACGAACTGTTCGAGGAGGACGGGATTTACGTCATCCCGATCGAGCCGGACACCGAGGACTTCGCCAACACGCTCAACATGGTCTACGACGACGCCCGGATGCGGCAGATGCGCGTGACCCGGATGACCGAGGGCTACGCCATCGCGGCCGTGGACGCCGCCCGCACGGTGCGCACGGTGTCGCGGTTCGTGCCGGAATCGGTCTCCGACGAGGAAGTCGTGCTGCGCTCGGCGCAAGTGCTCGTCGCCTACAAGCGCGGCGACCACGACATCTGGGCCGCCGACCTGGAGCACCGGATCCGCCTCTCGACCGACGGCCCGGCGGCCGACCGGATCGCGCTGAAGGTGGTGCGGCTCGTGGACAGCGAAGCCGCCGTCCCCGCTACGGGATTCCTGCTGTGACCGCCGGGCAGGTCGCGGTCGTCACCGGCGGCGGCAACGGGCTCGGCGCGGCCATCGTGCGCCGGTTGCACGCGAACGGCTACCGCATCGCGATCGCCGACCTCGACGGCTCCGCAGCGGCCGTCCTCGCGGAAGAACTCGACGGCTCGGGCGCCACGGCGAGGGGGTACGCGGTCGACGTCAGTGAACGAGCGGCCCTGGAGCGCCTGCTCGCGGACGTGCTGGCCGATTTCGGCGCGGTGCACGTCCTGGTCAACAACGCGGCCCGGACCCAGGCCAAGCCGCTGCTGGAGATCACGCCCGCCGACCTCGACGCCGTCATGGCGGTGAACTTCTCGGGCACGTTCCACGCCTGCCAGGTCTTCGGCGCCCACTTGGCGGAACGGGGCTACGGCCGAATCGTGAACATGGCCTCGCTGGCCGCGCAGAACGGCGGCACCGCGACCGGCGGCCACTACGCCTCGTCCAAGGGCGCGATCCTGTCCGCGACGAAGGCATTCGCCCGCGAGCTCGCCCCGCGCGGAGTCACGGTCAACGCGGTCTCGCCCGGGCCGCAGGACACGCCGATGGTGCACTCGATCGTCGGCGAGGACAACCTCGAGAACTACCTCACGAACATTCCGGTCGGCCGGCTCGGCGACCCGGCCTTCATCGCCGAGATGGTCGCCCTGCTCGCCTCCCCGGGTGCCGCCACCGTCACCGGCGCCTGCTGGGACGCCAACGGCGGCCTCTACCTGCGCTGACGACGGGAGCGACGATGACGAACATCCTGGTCCGGGTCGCGGAGGTCACCGAGGAGACCGCCGAAATCCGCACGTTGCGACTGGTCCGGGACGACGGCGAGCCGCTGGGGCCGTACGAGGCCGGTGCGCACATCGACGTCGCGGGCCCGACCGGATTGGTCCGGCAGTATTCGCTCTGCGGCCCGCCCGGCGAAGTGTCGTCGCTGCTCATCGCGGTCAAACGGGAGCCGGAGTCCCGGGGCGGTTCGGAGGCGCTGCACACCGTGTCCGCGGGCGACCACCTCAAGATCGGTGAACCGCGGAACCTCCTGACCGTGGCCGGCGACGCGGACAGGCACGTCCTCGTCGCCGGCGGCATCGGCATCACGCCGCTGTTGAGCATGGCCTACGAACTGGCCGGCCGGTCCGCCGACTTCGAGCTGCACTACTTCGTCCGTTCCCCGGACGAGGCCGCCTTCGCCGACATCCTGGAGAACCGGGTGGAGTTCCGCGACCGGGTGCGCCTCCACTTCGGACTACCTCGCGCCGACCACCCCGCCCTGCTCGCCGCGGTGGTCGCCGGGCTGACACCCGCCAGCCACGTCTACACCTGCGGACCGCAAGGCTTCATGGACCGGGTCACGGAGATCTTCGCCCCGGCCATCGGCGAGAACAACGTTCACGTCGAGCACTTCACGGCCACCGAGATCGACACCAGCGGCGACCTGCCCTTCACCGTCGAACTCGACACCGGCGAGGTCTTCGGGATTCCCGCGGGAAAGTCGATCCTCTCCGTCCTCACCGAGAACGGGATCGACGTCGCGAAATCGTGCGAGGAGGGAATCTGCGGCTCTTGCGTCTCCGGAGTCCTGGAGGGTGCGCCCGATCACCGCGACCAGTGCCTCTCGGCGTCCGACAAGGCCGCAGGCACGGAGATCGCGTTGTGCGTCTCCCGCGCCTTGAGCGACAAGCTCGTGATCGAGCTGTACTGAGGCAGGTACTGCGTCGACCGAATCCGGGGTGACCGCGTTCCGAACCGCACCTGCCACCGCCGGTCGCGCGGGTGCTGCTCGGCTCGACTGGCGACGTACACCCCGCCGAGCTGCCCCCTGCGTCTTGATCCAATCGGGCGAGGTGTAGCTGAAACCGGCCCCGTGCGGACCGCCTGTCCTCGGCCTGCGTCCGGTCGGAGTGCGGGTGCCTCTCCCGGTGCGACACCTCGCGCCGGGAATGGAACGTACTGGGGGTGGGAACACCTGGCACCCCCGCGAAATCAACTGTCGCGTATTCGATGCGAGGGCGGCAGGTCTGATCACTGTGTGCGGTCGTCGTCGGGGTGTAGCGGCTCTCGCGTCGATGCGCGACGTCACCGCTCCGCGTTCCGGGGCGATCGCGGGACGGCGCCCTGCGGTTGATCACCTGACTGTCCACTTCGGACGCGGATCTCACTCGCCCGGCGCGAGGAGTCCGCTCAGGCCGCGGGCGAAGGTCTCCGCGTCGACGTCGTCCAGAAGGGCGCGCTGGGACAGGAACGCCGGGGCCAGGGCCGTGAGGACCTGCGCGAGCTCGTCCGCGCTTCTGTCGGAAGTGAGCGTGCCCTCGCGCTGGTAGCGCTGCACGAGCGCGGTGAAGTGGTGCCGCCTCTCCCGGTAGTAGCCCGTAAGCCTGTTGTTCAGCGCCTCGTTTCGCCCGGCCTCAGCCCAGACCTGGACCGCGAGTCGGGCGAGTTCGGCCCCGTACGGCGGGCGATCGAGGACTCGCAGGACGCGGGCCACGGCCTCGTGCGGCGGGGGGAGCGGTTCGGCGTCGGCGAGTGGGTCGAGTGCGGCGAAGATCTCGGTGAGCACCTCCTCGACGATGGCCGCGACCAGATCGTCCTTGCTGGCGAAGTAGCCGTACACCGCTCCGGCGGACAGTCCAGACTCGGCGAAGACGTCCTGCATCGACGTTCCGTGGAACCCGGTGCGGGCGAAGCACCGGCGCGCGGCGTCGATGACCTGGCGACGGCGTGCGTCGCGGTAGCGCTGGGCCGCCGGCTCATGCACATCGACTTCACCAAGCTCGCCGACCAGACCGCAGCGATGTTCGCGCTCGCGATCCCGCAGGACCGTACCGAACAAACCCTCCTCGGCGCGGTCGAGGCCACCGGCCTCGTGGACGTGCGGTTCAACGCCGAAGTGCTCGGCTTCGATCAGGACGCCACGGACGTGCGCGTGCACGTGCGGAAGTACGGGACCGAGACCACAGAACGCGCCAGTCACCTGGTGGGGGCCGACGGTGCACACAGCGTGGTTCGGCGGCAACTCGGCGTCAAACTGACCGGAAAGACCTACCCGACTCCGGCGATGCTGGCGGACGTGCGCATCGCGGGCGAACTCGATCGCACCGACGAGTGGCCGACCCTGCTCGACCGCCGCGGCATCGTCGTGGGCATCCGCTTCGGCGACCGAGTCTGGCGGATCATCGAGCAGGCCGTCGACGACCAGCTCGGCGACCGCGCCCGCCACGAGCACATCGTCACCCTCGCCCAGGAGCTCTTCGGCCCCGGCCCCGTCGAGGTGCTCTGGCACAGCGTCTACCGCAAGCACCAGCGCGCCACCGCCTGCTGCAGTCGCATCGAGGTCGCTACCGACCTGCGCGAGGACTGGTCCCGCGCACTCGTCGAAGCAGGCTTCGACCCCGACCGGCCGACCGCCTGGCTGGCCGAAGGAATCCTCTACGCACTTCCGGCGGAAGCGGCCGATGTCCTCCTCGATCGCATCACCGCCGCCTCCGCACCGGGCAGCGTCCTCGCCCTGGACCACATGGAGGATTCCGAACTCCTCCGCAGCACACGTGCCTCGATCTCCCCCGAACTCCTCGAGCTGTGGCAGGGCGGTCCCACTGCGGACCTCGACACCTGGCTGACCGGGCAGGGCTGGCGGCCGACGGTGCAACCGTTGCCGACGTCGCCGCCCGCTACAACCGCCCGGTACCCCCGGCGTTCGATCCCGCCGACGAGCTCGCCGGTCACGGCTGGCTGGCAACAGCCCACCTCGGCTCCTGACGCCGGAACGCGGTCGCCTCGAGGCGCAGGTCGTAGGACTCGGCATCGGCCACAACCCAGTCGACCGCGCCGTCGCCGGCCACTGCCGGCTCCGCCCGAAAAACACGACGAAGGTCTACCGCGCGATCAATGCCTGAGAGCTCCCGGATACTCATCAGCCACACGACCGGGACATCAAGATGCTCATGTGGCTGAGGCCGAAATCGACATCCAGATAACGAAAGGACAGCACGCCGCCCCAGATGGCTGCCATCGTGACCACCGCCTTCGTCGCTGTCCTTCGAGTGGTCTTGTCCAGCTTCCGCGGGGCGATCGGAGGCCCAAGCTGGATCGGACCGAGTACGCGCTGACCGAGCGGCCCGATCGCACCTCACCAGAACGCCCGACATCCCGACGTCCTGGCCGCCCAACGATGCGAACGCGCTCGCGTCCGCAGCGAGAAGGGCGTCCGCTGGGGCGGCCCCCATCCGAAAGCCGCATGAACAACCAAACTGGCGCCCCATCACGGACAACGCACAAGCTGCGAGGGGGTGCCCGCGATACGGTGCTGCCATGTCACGATCAGTCGAAACCGGCACAGTGTTGTCTCTCGTCACCGCGGACGACGTCGACCTTGCTGTGCGGCTCGCCGTGGGCGTCCTTCGTGAGGCACCCGCGGCGGGGTGGGACGGCAAGGCCGGTTCGCTGGAGTGGGACTGCTGGGAGACCGTCGAGCACCTCGCCGACGACCTGTTCTACTACGCCGTCCAGCTGGGGCCGCAGAGCCCGCCGCTGGACACCCATGTGCCCTTCGCGTTGAGCGAGAAGAGGCCGGGCGGACCTGCGAACTTCCTCTTCGCGGACCGTAACGCGGGTCCGGTCGGCCTGGTGCAGGTGCTGGAGGCGTGTGGCGCGCTGCTGGTCGCCATGGTGCGTACGACGCCGCCCGAGGTCCGCGCCCACCACGCCGCTGGGGTGTCAGACCCCGAGGGCTTCGCGGCAATGGGGGTGGTGGAGACGCTGGTGCACACGCACGATGTGGCGGAAGGCTTCGGGCTTGCCTGGACCCCGCCGTCCGCTCTCTGCTCGCGAGTGCTCACCCGTCTGTTCCCAGAAGCCCCGGCCAGCGCGGATCCCTGGCTCACCCTGTTGTGGGCCACCGGGCGCGCCGAACTGCCCGGGCACCCTCGTCTCACCACATGGCACTGGGACAGCACGCTGCGGTCATAGGCGCGGATCGACTTGAGCCGAGGTCAGTCTGAATACCGTGCCCATACCGCGGTGAGAGCGCACCGAGCCAACCGTCCCGCCGGCAACCCGGCAAACCTATGCGGTCACAGCCCTAGCGGACCAGCGGCAGGAAGATCGTGTCGACGATTTCCTCGATCACCTCGGGTGCGACCGGCCGTAGCGTCATCATCGTCTCGCCTCGAAGCAGGTCGAAGGGGAGTGCGGCGATCCGTGGCGTGAGCTTGGCCGGGTCGAGCTCGCCGCGCTCGATGGCGCGCTCCATGATCTCGTCGCGTCCGGAGCGGCGTCCGGCGAGGATCATCTCGCGCAGCTCGGCGAAGCTGGTTTCGGTCTCGGCGAAGTAGCCGGAGAGCAGCAGGCTGAGTTGGGCGAGGAACGGCCCCTGCTTCTCGCTCGCCTCGGTGAGGGTGGCGATCAGGTCGCCGCGCAGGGACCCGGTGTCGGCCGGGGTGATCAGCTGGATGACGTTGCGGCGTACGACTGCCGCCTCGACCAGCTGCTGCTTGTCCGCCCAGCGCCGGTAGAGCACCGGTTTGCTGGTGCCCGCTCGCCGGGCGACGGAGTCGACGGTCAGGTTCGCGTACCCCCGCTCGCTCAACTCGTCCCAGGCCGCTTCGAGGATCGCTGCCTCGAGCGCTTCGCCGCGCCGTCGTCCCACAACACTCCTTAGAAACGTTGACGTTTCTTATCGGCATACCCTACTCTGCCGGATAAGAAACTCAAACGTATCTTAACGGCCCCGGCGCTCGACGAAGAGAGAGCAGCGGCCGTCGGCGAAACGCGTCGGCGTCTGCTCGAGCGAATGTCTTCGGCATCAACGACGAAGCGTCGGAACATCGCCGCTCGCCTCGCGGCTGACCGCGGGGATGGATCGCATCGACCGCCTTGCCCCAGTTCCGGTCGACAACACGTCAGGCCGCGCCGGCACCGTCGCGAGCCCGTAGTAGGGAGTCCTTGATGCAGCAGAGCAGGACCGGAAGCGCAGACGCCGGACTGCACACGAGATGGAACGGGCGGCTCATCGGCCTGGTGGTCATCCTGGCCATGGTGAACTTCGTGGTCGACTCGGCCATCACCGCGCCGCTGCTCGTCCTCCCGGAGATGCTCGACCACTTTGGTACCGATCAGGCGGCGTGGCTCAACGCCACCGCGATGCTGGCGGGAGTGATGTGGGCACCCCTGCTCGGAAAGAGTGCCGACATCTACGGCAAGCGCAGGGTGCTCGTGCTGACGTTGCTCCTCAGCTGCGCGGGCGCCCTCTTGTGCGCCGTCGCCCCCAGCATCTGGGTGTTCGTGCCAGGACGCATGCTGCAGGGAGCGGCTCTGGCCGCCATGTTCCTCTCCGTCGCAATCGTTCGAGGTGCCTGCGCACCCCGCATCGCGATGATCATCGTGGGCATCGTGACCTCCGGGTCCGCGGTGCTCAACATCGCGTCCCGGTTCCTCATCGAGAAACTGGCCGTGGAGTTCGGCTTCCAGATCTTGTTCCTCGTATCGGCCTTCGTCGCGGCCGCGATGGCGATCTGCGTGCGCAACGTCGTCCCCGAATCCCTGATCAAGACACCGGGCAAGATCGACGTCGGCGGTGCCCTCCTGCTCGGCGGAGGTCTCGCCGGGGTGCTCGGCTACGTCAGCCTGGGCTCGGACCTCGGCTGGCTCGCCGTCGGCCCGCTGGCTCTCCTCGTCGGTGGCGTCGCGGCATTGGCCAGGTGGTTCCTGGTCTCGAGTCGAAAGCCCGACCCCCTGATCGACGTCAGGGACCTCGGTGGGCCATTGGTGCTCACGCTCCTCGTGGTCTTCCTCGCAGCCGGTTCGTACCAGAGCATGCTTCAGCTCATCCCGCTCATCGGCGACGTCTCGGCGGATCGGCATCTCGGGTACGGACTGGCCGACCAGGGATCAGTGGCACTGCTGCTCGCGGCGCCGGGACTCGGCGTCACGCTCGGAGGTCCGGTGGCCGGATGGCTTGCCGCACGATTCGGCCCGGCCTCGACGTTGGCCGGGGCAGTCATGCTCGGAACGGTGGCGACCATCGGGATGTTCCTCGGGGCTTCCCGGCTTCCCGCCGCGCTCTGCTTCGCATTCCTGCTGGGCGTCACGGTAGGAGCGCTCGGGACATCCGGCTTCAACATGGCGGGTGGCTTGGCGTCCGCCGAACGGCAGGGCATCGTGTCCAGCCTGGTCATGGTCATGGTCTCGATCGGGTCGGTGGTGCTGAACTTCGTGGGCGCGGCAGTGCTCAAGTCGACCGCCGTGGTCGTCGACGGCGAAACGACGAACTCGGCCACGGGCGTGTTCAGCTACATCGCGATCGCTTCCGGCGCGTTCGCGATCGCCGCGGTGCTGGCCGTCATGCTCGTGCGACGCACACGCCTCAGCGGCAACTCGCCGTCGCCCGACCTCGCGCGGGAAGCGGTGTGACGGATCTCCGAAGAGGTTCCGGCAGTTTCCTCGCGCACGAGGTCATCCGAGTTTGTTTTCGGTTGTCCCACAACGGAATCAGGGGTTGACGTATGGGCATGAGAACTGCATCGAAAGGTACGGTCCTGGTTTCCGGCGCGAGCATCGCCGGTCCCGCCGTGGCGTTCTGGCTGCACCGGTATGGATTTGCGGTGACGGTGGTGGAGAAGTCCACCGGACTGCGGGGCGGTGGGTACCCGATCGACGTGCGTGGCACCGCGGTGGAGGTGGCTCGCCGGATGGGAATCCTGCCGCGGCTCCAGGAAGCGCATATCGAGTCGCGCCAGCTGACCTTCCTCGATGCCGACGGCAGTGCGGCGGCGGTGGTTCATCCGCAGGCGGTGGCCGGCGGGGTCGAGGGACGTGACGTCGAGGTGCCTCGCGGGGCTTTGACGGAAGTCCTGTACGGGGCCGTCCGTGACGAGGTGGAGTTCGTGTTCGACGACTCCATCGATGCGCTCACGGAACACGAGCACGGTGTCGACGTCACCTTCCGCAGCGGCGTCCAGCGCGGCTTCGACCTGGTCTTGGGTGCGGACGGGCTGCACTCGCGCACCCGGGAGCTCGTATTCGGCCCCGAGCAGCGGTACCACCGCTATCTGGGGTACTGCTTCGCCTTGTTCACCATGCCCAACACCTTCGAACTCTCCCATGAAGTACTCGTCTGGAACGCTCCCGGAAGGGCCGCGGCGCTCTACGCGGTCAGAGACAGCAGCGAGCTACACGCATTCCTCAACTTCGCTCACCCCGAACCACCGTACGAGGTCCTCCGCGACCCGGAGGCACAACGCGACCTCGTCGCCACCACCTTCGCCAACGACGGATGGGAAATCCCGGCCATGGTCGCCGCCATGCGCCACGCGAACGATCCGTTCTTCGACACCGTGAGCCAAGTCCGCATGCCGTGCTGGTCCAGCGGCCGGGTCGCGCTCGTCGGCGATGCCGCCTACGCCCCGTCGTTCCTGACCGGGCAAGGGTCCAGCCTCGCCCTCGTCGGCGCCTACATGCTCGCCGGCTCGCTGGCCGCCCATCGCGACCACACAGCGGCCTTCGCCGCCTACGAGCGCGACATCCGCGGATTCGTCGAACTGAACCAGGCACAGGTCGGTGAAGGCGGCGCAGCGCTCTTCCCCGCCACCGCCGAAGCCCTTGAAAAACGCAACAGCAGACTTCGCGACCTCACCGCCTCGCCACCAGAAACCGGGCGCCCAGCCCACACAGCCCTCGCATTGCCCGAACACAGTCCCCGTCGATGGATCAACGTTGCAGGGGCGGCGCAGACATAGGTTGGAATCACCTGTGGGACAAGGACTTTCAGCTCTGGATCAGGTCTGCGCAGCGTTCGCCGATCATGATCGAGGGGGCGTTGGTGTTGCCGCCGATGATGGACGGCATCACCGAGGCGTCCGCGACTCGGAGGCCGTCGATGCCGAGGACCTTGAGGTCCGGCCCGACCACTGCTCGTTCGTCCGCGCCCATTCGGCAGGTTCCCACCGGGTGGTAGACGCTGTGCACGTAGTCCGGGAGGATCCGGCGCAGTTCCTTCTCGTCCGAGTACTGCCGGCCCGGTCCGATCTCGCCCTGGTTGTCGCCGACGCCGTCCATCACCTCTCGCACCATCTTGATGCCTTCGAGAAGCACGTCGCTGTCCTTGCCGGCCTTCAGATACGCGGGGTCGATCAGCGGCGCGGCGAGCGGGTCCGTGCTGGACAGGCGAACGGTGCCGCGGCTTTCGGGGTAGATCAACGTCGGGAAGACGCTCTGCCCGGGCTTCGTCGAAGGCGGTCGCACCGCCTTGTCGGAGTCCTGGTTCGGAATCGGGTAGACCCAGTACAGGCTCAACAGCTGGAGGTTCGGGACCGAACCGGCGTGCGACGTGCGCACGAAGCCGGTCGCTTCGAACTGCGAGCCGCCGGCCCAGCCCGAGCCGGGGCGGAACCACTCCCGGGCGAGGCCGCGCGCGAAGTACGACGGGGTCGGCCTGCGCAGGGCCGAGTCCATCCGGAACGACACCGGCACGAAGAGGTGATCGTGGAGGTTGTCCCCGACCGGCAGGTCCGCCCGCACCTCGATGCCGTGCCCGCGCAGGTGGTCCGCCGGGCCGATGCCGGACAGCATGAGGAGCTGAGGGGAGCCGAACGCGCCAGCGGACAGGATGACCTCGCGACCCGCCCTGATGACACGTCGGCTGCCGTTCTTGCCGATGACCTCCACCCCGGTAGCGCGTGAGCTGTTCAGCACCACCTTGGAAACGGTCGCATTGGTGACGATGGTGAGATCGTCCACCGAATCGTTGTGGAGGTATCCCTTCGACGAGGAGTACCGCACACCAGGATCGGCGCTGAGCTGGACGGCCGCGATGCCCTCCTGGCCTTCCGCGTTGTAGTCGTCGAGCATCGGCACGTCGAGGCGGCTCGTCGCCGCGTCCATGAAGCCCTGCGCGGCCTCGGTCAGGCCGTCCTGCTTCCGGACGCGGATCGGACCGCCCGCCCCCCGGAAGTCGTTCGCGCCGCCCTCCCAGCGCTCCAGGCGCTTGAACGACGGCAGGACGTCGTCGTACGACCAGCCCTTGCAGCCGTCGCCCGCCCAATCGTCGTAGTTCTCGCGGTTGCCCCGGACGAAGAGCATGCCGTTGACCGAGCTGGATCCGCCGAGCACCTTGCCGCGGGTCTGGGGAATCTTGCGGTTGGCCGCATGTTCCTGGGGGACCGACTTGTAGCCCCAGTCGAAGAACTTCTTCAGCTGCGGCGTGGAGTGCACCACCGCGATGGCACCCGGGATGCTCAACAGGCTCTTCAGCGGCCCTCGGTCGTCCCGGGCCCCGGCTTCGACCAGGATGACGCTGGATCCCCGCTCGGCGAGTCGTCGCGCCACGGCACATCCGGCGCTGCCCGCGCCCACAACGACGTAATCAGCCTCAGACATCCCGACGCCTTTCACCGCAAGCAGACCTTGTTCGGACGAGTGGCAGTTCAAGCGTCGGTTAGATTAGAACACGTTCTATATTCTTGTCCATACTCGCATCGCCGGATCCGCACCTGGCAGCACTGGCAACGCGCTGAGTCCGATCGCGTCGATGTGCCTCCTGTGGAACAGGTTCTGTACTCTGGTTCGCGGCGCCGCAAGGCGCGGGCGACCTGCGAAGACCCGCCGCGTGACCGGCATATCGGATTCCATTGTGGACTCATCGCGCGACGCGCTCGGTGGCGCGCTGGCGGTGGCGGGCGAACTGCCGGCGGAGCAGACGGTGGCGAGTCTCCGGCGTACGTTTTCACCTGCGGCGTCCATGTGACGAGCGTGGTCGGCGCGGATGGGCCGGCCGGCCTTGGGCTGGACGGGCTCCACGGGCAGGCGTCTCGTTGGCGGACCAGCAGCTGGAGGTCATCACCCAGGAACGTGATCCGCAGAATTACGGAGAGTCATTACCCCTGGCGCGCAGGTCGTTGCGCTGTGCGATCTTGCTGCTCTCGTGATACGCAGCGTGCCATGCCTAAGGAGATCGACTGCGGAACATTGCCGCTGACGGCTGCCCAGAGGGGGGTGTGGTTCGCCCAGGAATTCGATCCGGCCAACCCCATTTACCGGGCCGCGGAAGCGGTGGAGATCGACGGCCCGGTGGATGTCGCGCTGCTTGAGGTCGCGTTGCGCCAGGCCGTTGACGAGACGGAAGCGGTGCGGGCCCGATTCGGTGGCGACGACCGCGGGCGAGTCTGGCAGGCGATCGAACCGTTGCCGGACTGGACGCTGCCGGTGGTGGATCTGCGCGGGGCCGCCGATCCGGCTGCGGCCGCCGAGGAGTGGATGTGGGCCGATCTCGGCAGGCCGGCGGACCTCCGCCGCTCGCCGCTGTTCTCGTTCGCCTTGCTGCGGACCGGGCAGCAGCGGTTCACCATCTACCTCGGACTGCACCACATCATCTTGGACGGCTACGGCTTCGCGATGTTCATCCAGCGGGTCGCGGAACTCTACACGGCGGCCGAGGAGAAGCACCCGGCTCCGCCGTGCCCGTTCGGCTCACTGGCGCAGATCCTGGCCGATGAGGCCGAATACGAGGCATCCGAGCGCTTCGCCCGCGATCAGCAGTACTGGGCGGAACAACTGGCCGACTGGCCTGCGGCGCGCCGGGCGCTTCGGCCGTCGTCGATCGTGCCGCACACCTTCCTCCGGGAGACCGGTCATGTCACCCCGGCGGACACCGAGGGCCTGCGGGCGCTGGCGCGGCAGGCGCGCACGAGCCTGCCGTCGGTCGCGATGTCCGCGCTGGCGCTGTACGTGCATCGGCTGGCGGGCGACGACGAGGTCACGCTGGACCTGACCGTGAACGGCCGGGCGGGCAGCGTCGCGCGCAGCGTGCCGTCGATGGTGGCCGGCGTGCTTCCGCTGCGCACCCGGATGACGCCGTCGACCACATTGGCGGAGCTGGTGCGCACCACCGCGAACAGTGCGAAGGGCCTGCTGCGCCACCAGCGCTACTCCTCGACGCACCTGGTGCGCGACCTGGGGATCGGTCATCACCGCGGGGGGTACCTCGGTGACTGGGGCATCAACATCATGACCCACGACGCGCAGCTCCGGTTCGGCCGCCATCCCGCGGTGCTGCGCAACTTGTCGAACGGTCCGGTGACCGGCCTTGGCGTCAACGTCTACGACAGGCCCGCCGATGGATCACTGCGGATCGACTTCAACTCGGATCCGGCCAAGTACGACGCCGCGACCACGGCCGCGCACCACCGCCGTTTCCTCGCGCTGCTGCACGCGCTGGCGACCGCTGATCCCGGGCAGCAGGTGGGCGCGATCGACATGCTGTCCGCGGATGAGCGCGAACTGGTTCTGAACACGTGGAACGACACTCGGCAGGAGACGCCGGCCACGACGTTGCCGGAACTGTTCGAGGCCCAAGTTCGTGCGGCGCCCGATGCCACCGCGCTGGTCTGCGGCTCGACGACGTTGTCCGCCGCCGAACTCAACACCCGCGCCAATCGCCTGGCGCACCTGCTGATCGCACGTGGCGCGGGTCCGGAGACGCGCATCGCGCTGGTGTTGCCGCGCACTGCCGACTACATGGTCGCGGCGCTGGCGGTGCTCAAGGCCGGCGCGGCGTGTGTGCCGCTCGATCCGAGCCATCCACCCGCCCGCATCCGGACGCTGCTCTCGGACACCCGGCCGCTCCACGTGCTCACCACCGCGACGATCAGCGCGACTCTTCCGTCCGGACACCCGCTTCTGCTGCTCGACGACATCGGCATCGACCGGCAGCCCGGCACCGATCCGATCGGCACCCACCGGCCGGACCACGCGGCGTACGTCAGCTTCACCTCGGGCTCGACCGGCAGGCCGAAGGGAGTGGTCGTCGAGCACCGCCACCTCGCCAACCTCTTCCACGACCACCAGCGCGAACTGATCGCCCCAGTGGGGAAACGACTGCGTGCGGCGTTGACCGCGTCGTTCTCGTTCGACACCGCCTGGGAGGGTTTGCTGTTCCTGGCCGCGGGCCAGGAAGTCCACCTGGTCGATGACGCGGTGCGCCTCGACCCGGCCGCGCTCGTGCGCTACTTCTCCCAGCACCGGATCGACTTCGCCGACCTCACCCCGTCGTTCCTTCGTCTCCTGCTGGCGGAGGGCCTGTTGTCCGGACCGGAGAAGTTCCCCTGGCTGCTGATGGTCGGCGGCGAAGCGATCGATCCCGCGCTGTGGTCGACGCTGCGCGACTGCCCCGGTGTCGAGGCGTGGAACTACTACGGGCCGACGGAGTCCACAGTGGATGCCGTGTACTGCCGCATCGAGGGCGACCGGCCGGTCATCGGCCGTCCGGGGCACAACGTCCGGGCGTACGTCCTCGACCGCGTGATGCGACCCCAGCCGCCACTCGTGCCCGGCGAGCTGTACCTGGCTGGTGACCAGGTCGCCCGCGAATACCTCAACCAGGAGGAGCTGACCGCGCAGAGCTTCCTGCCCGATCCTTTCGGGCCGCCCGGCGCGCGCATGTACCGGACCGGCGACGTGGCCCGGTGGACGGAGAACGGCATGCTGGAGTACCTCGGCCGCACCGACGAGCAGGTCAAGGTCCGAGGCGTCCGCATCGAGCCGCGCGAGATCGAGGCGGTGCTCACCGCGCATCCACGAGTCGCCGAGGCGGTGGTGACGACGACAACGTCCGCCGAGCCCGAGCTGGTCGCTTACGTGGTACCGGGTTCAGGCCCGGTCGACGCGGCGGAACTCCGGTCGTGGACGGCGAAACGACTGCCCACCTCGATGGTGCCCGCATCGTTCGTCCTGCTCGACGAGCTGCCCCTGACGGTGCACGGCAAGCTCGACCATTCCGCCCTGCCCGCCGTCGAGATCCGCCCCGGTCGTGCCGCCCGCACCCCCCGGGAAGAACAGCTGTGCGCCCTGTTCGCCGAGGTGCTCGGCGTCGGGGAGGTCACCATCGACGACGATTTCTTCGAACTGGGCGGGCAATCGCTGCTCGCCGCCGAACTCGTCTCCCGTCTCCGAGCCGACCTGGGACCCGAGGTGTCCCTCGGCGTCGTGTACGAGGCTCCGACCGTGGCCGACCTGGTGCGTCTGCTGGAGCACGAAACGTCGTCGAACGCGTTCGAGGCGCTGCTTCCGTTGCGTGCCAACGGTTCTCGACCGCCGCTGTTCTGCGTGCACCCGGTGGGTGGTCTGAGCTGGTGCTACGCCGGCCTGCCGCGGCACCTGCCCGAGGACGTTCCGGTCTACGGCCTGCAGCCCGGCGGACTGACCCGGCCTGACGAGCTGCCCTCGTCGTTCGGCGAGATGATCGACGGCTACGCGAGCCAGATCCGCTCGGTGCAACCGACCGGGCCGTACCATCTGCTGGGCTGGTCGCTCGGCGGCGCATTGGCGCACGCGATCGCCGCCCGCCTGCAGTCCGACGGCGAGCGCGTGGCGTTGCTCGCCCTGCTCGACGCACGGCCGGTCGACCCGCACGAACGGCGATCCGCGCCCAAGCGCGAGGACGTCCTGTCGTTGTTGCTCGAGGCGGCGGGCCTGCCGCCTGACGCCGAGGCGCACCTCGCGTTGGGGGAGGAGCATCTGACGGCGCTCACGACCGTGCTCGTCCACGCCGCCGCGCTGCTGCCGACCTACACCGAGTCCGTCTTCGACGGGGATCTGCTGTACTTCCGCGCGACCCGGGCCGACCAGGTCACCGACGGTGGCGCGTGGCGGTCGCGGATCACGGGTGAGGTGATCTCCCACGACATCGATTGCACCCACCACACCATCACGCAGCCGGAACCGATGGCCGTCATCGGCAGGCTGATCGCAGACCGCCTGCAGTGGGAGTCAGCGGCAGCTACCACGTCACCGTAGCGGGGCCGCGAGACTCATGGGGTGATCGACGAGACGTTCTCTCCGGTGCGAGGAATTGATCGACTCGGCCTGGTCCAAGACATGTTGGGCTGATGCCACCGACTCCTCGGGCTCCTGCTGGGCGAGCTTGCTCAGCAGGAGGTCGTCGAACAGTCGGCTTCCGCAAGTGGCGCCGCTGCCGCTTCGCCGCGGCAACTGCATGGGCCTGTGCATGCCGAGCGTGTGTCGCTACAAGCCCCCGCCTAGAGTCCCGGAGCGGGAGCTGGGTGTGGTCCAGTCGACGGGCTCATTCCTGTGAGCCGAACAGCTTCGTGCCCGGCACGCGGGTGCTGATGGTGGACGGGGCGACGAAGCCGATCGAAGAGGTCCCTGAGGGTGAGGAGGTTCTGGCCACCGACCCGGTGACGGGAGAGACGACGTCTCGTCGTGTGGTGGCCACGATCACTGGTGAAGGCCAGAAGGATCTGGTCGAGATCACGGTCGACACGGACGGCCAGGCCGGCGACGAGACCGGTGTCCAGGTGGCTACCGAAGGCATCCGTTCTGGGCTCCGGACCAGCACCGTTGGGTCAAGGCCGGCGAGCTGGTCGTCGGCGGCCAGCTGCAAGGCCCTGACGGCACCCAACTGCAGGTCGTGTCCACCAAAACCTGGACCGCACTGCAGAAGGTCCACAACCTCACCATCGACGGCACCCACACCTATTTCGTGCTGGCAGCTGGGACTCCGGTTCTTGTTCATAATTCGGGTCCTTGTGTTGCTGCGCCGACAACCTCTGGTGAGGCTGCGCAGATGCTCAGGAACCTGCCCAGGTGGGGGGTCTGGACATAAGAGTGATCCACTGCACCGGGCTGCTGACTTCGCTGTCGATGATGTCGCGGAACACGGGACGGTGTTCCCGAAGGACCTGGCGTGAGAAGAAGCTGCGAATTATTCGTGAATTCAGTGTATTATCGATCGAAATCAGAATGTTAATGTAGTGTAGCTGACTGGGGAAACATGTGAAAAAAGGGGGGGCGAAACGGTGTTCGCAAGGGAACTTCGTCGGCTGTAACAAGCTGGCTATACGTGGAGTGGGAACGATTCCACCGGGTTGATGAGTGTTGGGTTTAGGTGTTGTCCCGTGGAGGGTCGATGAGACTTACGTCGAGGGTGAAGAGCAAGATTGTTGTCGACTTTGGCGAAGAGGCGCCTGAAGTGATTTCTCTGGTGGAAGATGTAGTGGGTTCGTTGGTTGAGAAGAAGGTCGGCGAGGGAGTGAATTTGGTTGCTGAACAAGAGGCCGGTGAAAGACTTGCGGCTGCTGTAGTGATAGTTGCGCGAGGGGATGCAAGCGAGCTGCTCGATGCTTTGCGCCTCTTGGAGGTGGATTTCCGGGATCTTCTTGTTGCGGCTGGATTGGGGAAGGAGGACTGGCGTATTCGGATAGACTCGATTTTTGGGGAAAGTCTTTAACATGTGTCTAGTTTGATGTATTTCCGGTGTAGCGGAGGCGGCGGCGAGGAACCTGCAGAACAGGGTGCCGTAGCGCTCGTAGCGGATGGTGAGTCACCGGTCGGTGGTGGCGGCCTTGCGGGAGCAAGGGGCGCAGTTGCGGTTGCCGGAGGCGGGTGGTCCGGTTGATCTGGAGGATCCGTGTGCTGGGACGACGATCAACTGCTGGAAGTGATCGACCAACGGATCCGCAGCCTCGACGCGGTCACCGCCACTGAGAGCTTCGTCCACCTCAAGCTGCGCAAGTAGACCTGCGCCTGGGGCGTCCGGTGATCGGCTCAGCCGCTCCACGCGTGTTCGAGTCACCGAGCACGCGTGGAGCGAGGTACCGCCGGTGGTGATCCGGCAGGTCAGGGTGTCGTGGTGAGCGGCGCGTAGGCGTCGGGGCGCCGCGTGGTCAGGAACGGGAAGAGCTTCAACCAGTCGCGGCGGGCGTCGAGGTCGAGGTCGGCGACCAGCACGGCGGGTTCATCGCGCGGGGCTTGGACGAGGATGCGTCCGTACGGGTCGACGATGAACGTGCTGCCGTAGAAGGTCAGGCCGTGCTCCGCGCCGATCCGGTTGGGCACGACCATGAACGTGCCGTTCGCATTCCCGGTGATCACCTGCTGCCAGATCGGCTGGGTGTCGAATCCGGGGTGCCCGGACTCGGAACCGATGGCGGTCGGGTGGACGAGGACATCGGCGCCGGCCAGCGCGTAGGCGCGAGCCAGCTCGGGGAACCACTGGTCCCAGCAGGTCGGCAGACCGAAGTTGGCGCCCTCGACCCCGACCACGGGGAACGCGTCATCGCCCGGCGGGCCAGGACGGAACCAGTGGTCCTCGAAGTAGCCCTCGGTCACCGGGATGTGCGTCTTGCGGGTGCGCTGGGCGAGTTTTCCGTCGGGCGCCGCGAGGATCGCCGTGTTGTAGCCCAGGCCGTTGTGCGCGCCATCAGGTGCCACGGCCTCTTCGTACAGCGAGGCGTGCACGTGCAGCCCGAAATCGCGGGCAGCCGCGGCGGCGAACTGGAAGGTCGGGCCGGTCAGGAGGTCTTCGGGAGCGGTGGGAGAGGCGAGCTCGTCCTTGCGCACCACGGCGAAGTACGGGGACAGCGTGAGCTCTTGCAGGCAGACCACGCGGGCCCCCTCCGCGGCGGCCAGGCGGATGCCTTCGCGCAGCGCGGCCGTGTGTTCGGCCGGATCGCGGTGCCAGCGCTGCTGCACCGCGGCCACGCGCAGCGGGGCGCGGTCGGCCGGGCGGGTACGGGCCGGAGACTCGGGTGGGTTGAGCGCGGTGATCAAACGCATCGCAGGGGTCCAATCGGGAAATGGCGGAGTTCGAAGTCAGCCGGCGAACACGACGTCGCCGCCGACCAGCGTCAGGTCGGTGCGGGTCCGGTGCAGCTGCTCGGCGGGCTCGGCGAAGGGGTCCCGGTCCAGGACCGCCAGGTCCGCGAGTGCGCCCGGCCGGATCTCGCCGGCCTGGTCGCAGCCGTTGATCCAGGCCGAGCCCGCCGTGTAGGTCCGCAGGGCGGTTCCGAGGCTCAGCGTCTGCGCCGGGTTGAGCGGGTCCGCCTCGGTGTCACCCGGTGCGCGGCGGTTGACCGCCACGTGGATCGCGGCGAATGGGTCCGGTGTGGACACCGGCCAGTCCGAGCCCATCGCCAGGTGCGCTCCAGCTCGGTGGAGGTCGCCGAACGGGAACTGGTTCTCGGCCCGGGGCGTGCCGTTGCCGAGCAGCGGGAAGCTCACCTCCCGCATCTGGGTGTCCCGGCAAGCCCACAGCGCCTGCAGGTTCGCCGTCACGCCCAGGGCGCCGAAGCGGGCGATGTCGGCGGGGTGGACGACCTGGAGGTGAGCGATGTGGTGGCGGTTGCGCGCTGCCGAGCGCTTGATCGTCCGCACGCTGCGCGCGGTGAACAGCAGGACGAAGATGTCGAGCCAGCACCACGCGCCGAGGAAGCCGGTCAACACCAGCGAGAAGAGGTAGCCGCCACCGGCCTCGCTGCCCAGCCCCGGGAGCGCGAAGTGCCCGGCCGGCACTGCCGCGAGCGTGTGGCCGCTGGACGACAACCAGACGATGAGCCCTGCGAAGAGCAGGAATCCGAGGCCGTAGGCCACGATCCCCTGCACCATGTCGGAGATGACCACGCCCCGCATGTCCATCCGCACCGTCCACATCTGGCGGACGGCCAGCAGGACGATCCCGATCAGGATGGCCTGGGTGGGCGTGACGTGGCCGAACGACAGGTAGGAGAACACCAGGCCGAGCGACTGCATGCCCAGCATGACCCACGGCAACGACGAGACCACCCCGATCGCCGCCGCGACCCGGCGCACCGCGACCGACCGGTACCTGGCGCCAAGCAGGTCCGATTGCGTGCACAGGTCCAGCTGCCTGCCCCACGTGCTCACCCGGTCTGCGAGGAAGAACATGGCCGCCACCGCGAGCAGCGAGTAGAGCATCGAGTAGTACCCGATCACGCCCGCCGAGACGGTCAGCCCGGCGAAAGAGATGAAAACCGTGCCGGGCAGCCAGGTGTTGAGGAACGACATCGTCTGGAACCACGGACCGAAGGAGCGTCCAGCAGTGGCGTAGTCGGAGAACGTTACGTCCGGGCGCCTCGTCAGGTGCAGAACGGTGACCACCACGAGCATGAACAGCGCGACGGCGCCGTAGCCGATCAGCAGGTTCACGACGCCTCCCCGCCAGTGCCCGGTTCGAGGAGCGGGAAGGCGGTGATGGTCAGGACGATGAAGGCACCTCCACCGAGGAAGTAGCCCATCGTCCACACCGGACTCGGATGGTTCCCGATCCACCAGTGCAGGGGCGGGAACAGCGCTATCAGCAGATCGACCAGCAGGAGCGCGTGAAGGAGCCCACGGCGTCCTTTCCGGAGGCCGAGGAGGGCGCGTCAGCATGAGGCGACCTGCTCGGCCCGCACCGCGTCGAGCAGGGTGGCCATGCTGACCTCGAACGCCCGAACTATCCCGGGTCGTCGCCGGATTCGGGATGGCTTTCCGTCTTGTGGGGACTGGTCTGTGTGCCCGCACGCCGGTGTTGGCGCTGACTGGCGGTAGTGATCGAGGTTGATGACCTTGGTGGTACGCCGTCGGGGCGCACGGGTGGATCACTCGAATCAGCATCGTGGTGCTCGGCGCGGTTTCAATCGTGATGATCTCGCACGGAGACGCGCTTGCGCAGCAAGGCGAGGGCGGCAGCGGGGAACAGGAGAACCGACAAGAGACCCGCGCAGATCAGCGCCGCCGCAGTCACCGGCGCCATCAGGCCGAGCGTGACGCCGATCTGCGTTGCGGCAACCAAGAACGGCAGCGACGTCGCCTGCAGTAGCCCGGCCGCGACCGAGGAACGCGTGCCGAGCGAGCGCCGGTAGAGCAGCGCTGGAGCGCCGCGCACGAGCAGCAGCGCGAGCAGGAATAGCGGCACTCGCAGCAACGCGGACGGAGTCGCGATCAATCCTCCGAGGTCGAGCTGCACACCGCTGGCGACGAAGAACACCGGAATCAGGAACCCGTACCCGATCGCCTCCAGCTTCGTCCGGAAATGCGGATGCGTAGCCGAGTCACGATCGACCAAGCCCACGACCGCACCAGCCAGAAACGCGCCCAGGATGCTCTCGAGACCAAATCCCTCGGCGAGCACGACGAAGGCCACGAGCAGCACGACCGCCGCACGAACCCGGATCTCCGCGGTGGTGTCCTGCAACCGCAGGAAAAGATCTCCCAGACGCATTGACCGCCCGGCTAGAGCCACCGCCATCCCAATGGCGGCCACGAAGGCGACGAAGACGATCAGCGACACGAGCCGGCCTCCGGTGCTGCCGCCGGATGTGGAGAAGAGCAGCGACAGCAAGACCACCGCGGCGAAGTCGGCCACGGAGGACGCTGTGATCGTCGTTTGTCCCATCGCCTGGTCCGCACGCCCCGCGTCCTTGAGGATCGGGACGACCAGGCCGAGCGATGTCGCGGACAGCGCCACCGCGATCAGCATCGGGTCACGCACCCAGCCCGCCGCGCCGAACGAGAAGCCCGCCGCCACGCCGATCGCCAAGCTCAGCACGTAGCCGATCAAGGCCACCCGCAGCAGCGGCCCGCGCAGGCGATGGAAGTCGACCTCGAGCCCCGCGAGAAACAGGAGGAACGCCAGCCCCAGCAACGCGACGACCTGCACCGCCTGATCGATGAGCACAAGTCCCAGCACCGATGGCCCCACGATGACCCCGGCCACGATCTCCAGGACCACCGACGGGATCCGCAGCCGCGGTGCCAGCCCGAGCAACAAGGGCGCCAGCAGGGCGATGATCGTCAATATCAGAAGGTTCCCGAAGCTCGGCATCGCTCACCCCGTTCAACCGCTGGTCCACCTCGACCAGGCACCGGGAGACCTCGCTGCCTCCGGGAAACGCAGGCACCGCATGCACGAGCTGGTTCAGACGAGCTTGCTCGTACAAGTGATCTCCACACCCTGCACCCATGCCCCGCCCGGGGCATCTCTGGCGCGATATCGACGTCCGGGCAACAAGCCCCTCGAACGCCCCTGGCTTTTCCATCAGACCACGGCGCACGCCGTGGCGCGCCCGTTGTAGTCGCCCACCGCGTACAGCCACCCGCCGCCGGCGGCGGGTGGCCAGCGGGTTGTTCGGCCAGATGTCGATCTGGGGCCGTCGTCGGCGGCGATCCTGCCTTCGCCTCACATGCGCGCCACGTCCAACCGGCAACCCGGCGCCGTCGCGGGACCTCACCGGCGGCTCTACGGCGACATCGCGGTGAAGTCGTGGGAACCGGGTGGCCGGAACGATGGTCCACGACACCGGGTGCCATGGGCGCCGGCACATGGTCATGTCGTCATTGGGCTGAAGGAGTGATCGGCGGCGGTCGGGGCGAGTGATGAGCCGGGAATGCCCTTCCGCGATGTTTCGAGTGCCTAGAGTCGTGGGCGAGCAGAAGGGGCGCCGCTTTGATCAACGACGCGGAAGATGTGACGACGAGCGAGGACCGGCAGTCTCTCGGCACGGCGATTCTCACCGCCGTTGTGACGGCCGGCGTCCTGCCGTTCGTGCAGGAGATGATGAAGAAGGCCGCCGAAGACTCCTACACCGCGCTGCGGTCGTGGCTGAAACGCAAGTTCCACGACGCCCGCGGTGAGGAGGAGGCACCCGTCGATCCGTCGACCCGGAATCTCTTGGTGGTCAAGGATCCGGACACTCAGCGCTCCCTGATCGTGGAGCCGGGCATGTCAAGCGACGCCATCGTGGCGCTCGGCGAGCTCGATCTCGAGGAGCTGTTCCGGGACGCCGGGAACGGGAAGGTCGCGGTGTACTACGACCGCGCGACCGGCCGTTGGCGTGCCGAGGGCTCGTGATCGTCGGCGTCATGTCGCGCGCGTGCTTCCACTGCGTCGACGTGACCTCCGTGGCGAATCACCGGGATTTGGGCGAGTACCTCGGGAAGATCCGGGGAACCGCGTGCCCGTTGTGCGGAACCGTGGTCGACTGGTTCGAGGTGATGGTCGATACCGAGGACGTGGCGAGGGTGGAACGCGGCCGCGGCGGGACCTGGAACATCGGCGCCCCTCCATCGGCCGGTTTCGGCAAGTTCGTGACCGGGTCGCCGAGGGGCGCGGTGAACCCCGACAGCGTGGTCGGCCGCTTGCTCGGCGAGGTCACGGATGCCAATGCCGCACGACGGCGGGACCAGTGCCGAGCGGTGACCGAGTTCGTGGGAGCCGGCTACGCGCTTTCGGTCGGCGAGGAGGCGTACGAGAGCGGCGACATCGACATGGCAAGGGCCGCGTTCCGGGCCTGTGTCGAATCGAACGACGCGGACAAGGCCTCCGCGGCGGCACTGCGGCTGGGCATGATCGAGCAGGACGGGGGCGACCGCGGGACCGCCATCACGTGGTACCGCAAGGCGGTGCGGTCGTCGGACGTCCCCATCAGGGCGACGGCTCTTCTGTATCTCGGGGTATCGCTCTACGTGACCGGCGATCTCGACGGTGCGCTGTCCGCCTACCGCGACTGCGTGAGCAATGGCGACACTCCCGTGCGCGGCCTGGCGGCGTTCCGGATCGGCGTCGTCCTCGCGGATCAGGGAAGACTTGACGAGGCTCGGACGGCATACGGCTACGCGGTCGACCTCCGTGACCCGATGGGCTCGCCGGAAGCGGCGATCAACCTCGGCGCGATCGCCGAGCAGGACGGTCGGTGGGACCGCGCGCAGGAGTTGTGGGAGTACGCCTTCCAGGCGGGGGAGGGCGAGGCGATCTTCGCCGCCGCGCTCAACCTCGGGCGGGTGTGGGCGCACCGGGGCAAGCGCCGCAAGGCGAGGAAGTTCTACCGGATGGCCGCGGAGTCCCCTGAGCCCGCTGTCGCGCAGCAGGCGCTGGCGAACCTGCGGCGCACATGACACCGATCCAGGCCGAGTACCGGGCGCTTCTGGCCAGGAACGGGCTGACCGAGCGCCTGACTGGTCGCGGTCTGTTCGATGGCATCAGCGCGAGCATCGAACGGACCCTCGCCGCCGGCGGGATTTCGTTGTCCACACCGGTGTACGTCGGGGAGTACCCGCACAACTCGTTCAACGCCAGGGTGTGCACGGTGTCGACAGGCACGCTGATTCTCGTCAACCGCGGGTTGGTGGCGCTGCTGTACGAGGTCACCAAGGTGTGGGGTGCGTCCATCGCCACGTTCACCCGGACCGGCGACGGGGAGATTCGCGTCGACGAGCCGTCGGAGCCGGACGGACGGCGGCAGGCCGAGGCGAACGAGGTGCTCGCCCGAGCCGTAATCGCATACATCTTCCACGGTGACTCGCGGCTCGGCGGGCGCGTGCCGCTGAACCAGGGCCCGAACGGTGCGCTGGCGTTTCTGCTGTGCCAGGCCACAGAACGTTTCGTGGTTGGTCACGAGTACGGACACCTCGTCGCCGGCCACCTGCACGCCGCAGGGTTGCCCGATGGCGTGCCGGCGGGTCTGTGCGACAGTCGAGAGCAGGAGTACGAGGCGGACCAGGTCGCCGCTTTGCTGCAGTTGCTCGGGTTGAAGGAGCAGGACGACCCGTTCAGTGCCGTGGATCCCGACA
This sequence comes from Saccharopolyspora sp. NPDC045839, assembly GCF_056431645.1. Classification (NCBI taxonomy): domain Bacteria; kingdom Bacillati; phylum Actinomycetota; class Actinomycetes; order Pseudonocardiales; family Pseudonocardiaceae; genus Saccharopolyspora; species Saccharopolyspora sp. NPDC045839. Next base: position 237,010 of record NZ_JBWKKH010000003.1, on the reverse strand, counting down.
ACACGCTGTGGAAGCACATCGCGGTGGCCGGACCGTTCCTCTTCTTCGCGATCGACCACCTGATCATGCGTGTCCGCAACGAGATCCACGAGATCCCCAGCGGACTGGTCCTCTCCGACCACCCTCCGTCGGACGAGCGCGCCTCCGCGCTGCGACACCTGTTCATGCAAGTAGAGGGACCGAACGTGCTGCAGTTCCCGGAGGCGTGCGTGAGCTGGCTGTCCGGGCAGGAGGAAGCGATCGTCGACACCGCGCGCGAGCTGGTGTGGCGGTCGCCTCACCTCATCGGGCGGAAGACCTAGACGCGCCAAGTCGCGGAGTTGCCCGTGGCGTGCCCCCTGCTCGGATGATCACCGGGGGGTACCGGCGTGCCGAACCGCCGGCTGTGTTCGGGCGACGCGTCCGGCCATGCGCGACCGCCCCGCACCGATCGTCCTAGCGCCAGAGGTCGTCACCGAGTTCCAGTCTTGCCTGCGCTGGATGGTCGGAGGCTTGCGGGCCACCAGGAGTACTCGACGCGTGACCGCGGACAGGCCGGGTCGACGCGGGTGTTCCGCAGAGCAGTGCGAGGCAGAAGAACAAGCCCGATCCCACCAGGGACACGAACAAGCCCTGGGAATACCAGGTCTCGGCCGCCGAGTCGGACGGCGGTCCGTCGGTCAACGTCAACGTGATCAAGCGGAAGGTGCACCACATGGCTAACCCGAACAGCGCGATGAACGCCGCCCAGAGCGGCAATCGCATGAGCCATGCTCTGAGATGTGTTCGATCCATGCCGGGGGATCCTGTCACCGCTGCGGCTGGTCACAAGTTGTTCAACTCTTCCGGGTGACACCCGCCTGGCCGAAGGGCCCCGCGCATCGAGCTGTGGAACATCTTCGATTCGGCCAACCCTGTGGTGCAGGCCAGCACGCGCCACAAAGGGAAAGCTTCGACAAGGAGCCGACGACCGTACGCTTTTCCTCGCCTACGACTCCCTTGAGGAGAAGGCACGGTCGTGGGATATCTCCGACCCAACGCACGTCCCTGAACAGGGTCTCACGCCCGGTGCTGGCTCGGAGGGCGACCAGCTGCCGGCCCGAGTGCTGGTCGACCACTATTCGCGTCCGGCGGTGAGCCCGCAGGAGGCGCCCGCGGTGCGAGCCGGGCGCGCCGCGGATCGACCGGGGCGGCAGAGCTTCCGAGGGCGGCCGACGCGATCTCGGTCCTGCTCGGGCTCGATTCTCGCTTTCCTGTCCGAAATGGACGGTGACCGCAGCTGGTCCTCGGCGGGGTCGCGGTGATCGTCGTCGGCCTCGCGTGGCGGGCGGTCGCGGGAGGTTCGGCGAGCTTCGTGCTCGGCAGCACGCTCGCGCCGGCCGGGATCGCGGTCGCCAACATCATGATGCCTGTGCTGATCAAGCTGTACTTCCCGCACCGCGTCGGCCTGATGACCGGGATCTACTCCATGGGCGCGGCCGCCGGCGTCGCGCTGCCCGCCGGGGCCACCGTCGGGATCGGCGAGGCGACCGGGTACGGCTGGCGCGGCGGCCTCGGGAGCTGGGCCGTCGTCGCGGCGGTCGCGTTGGTGCCGTGGGTGATCTTGCTCCGTCTGCGCCGCGCACCGGCCGGCGAGGAACCGGGCCCACCCCGGGCGCACCCGCCGACGGCCTTGCTCCGCAGCCCCACCGCGCTGGGCCTCGCCGCGTTCTTCGGACTCCAGGCGCTCAGCGCCTACGCCGAGGTGCCGCCCCGCGTCGAGTACGAGCTCACCCCGCTCGGAGCGACGCTGATCGATCCGATCCACGTACTGACCGAGTGGGCGAGGGCGAACGGCGCCGCAGTGCTCGATGCGCTCGACGCCGATTCCGAGCCGGTCGCCCATCACGGCTGAGTCATCACCGCTCTAAAGGTTGTTCCGCGGCGTTGGCGAACCGTGATCGATGAAGTCCGGCATCATCAAAATCCACTGTGGACCGGACGATGGGCCACCTGGCCCCACTGCTAGCACTGGCGCCCCTGACGAAGAAACACGGCTCCGACACCGTGCTGATGGCCGCAGGGATCCATAGGTAGGACGAATCGCGGCTCCAGCGGTGTTCGCCGTGCTGTTATCGTCCTGTCATGGACGCCCGGCAGCTGCGTTGCTTTCTCGCCGTAGTCGACCACGGCAGCGTGACTCGGGCAGCCGAGGTCCTCTACGTCTCGCAACCTTCGCTTTCGCAGACCATCAGGGGCCTCGAACGGGAGCTGGGCACGGACCTGTTCCACCGCGAAGGCAGGACACTGCAGCTTTCCGCCGCCGGGCAGGCGTTGCTCGGTCCGGCCCGGCAGGTGCAGGATTCCGCGCTGGAGGCCTCCGACGCGGTTCGCCGGATCCAGCAGCTGGAGGAGGGGCGGCTCGACATCGCCGTCACCGAGGACCTCGCCGTCGATCCGCTGGCGGATTTCGTGGCCGCGTTCCGGGCACGTCACGCCGAGGTGTGGGTGAACGTGCTCCACGCCGATGACTCCGAGGCGGCGGCGGAACGGGTGCGAGTCGCGGAGTGCGAGGTCGCGTTGTGCTCCCTGCCCGTCTCCAGATCCGGTCTCACCTCGGTCGCGCTGGGCCGCCGTGACCTGCTGCTGGTCCTACCGCCGGACACGCCGCTGCGCGAGCAGCAGGTGGTCCCGCTGGCGTCCTTGGGAGACGTTCCGCTGGTGGCCGGACCGCTCGGTGATGTCGTGCGCGACCTGGTCGAGGCGACCTGCGCGGAGCTGAGGGTCAAGCCGAAGGTGATGGTGGAGGTCGGCGTACCAGCGGTGCTGCCCGACCTGGTGCTCGATGGCGCAGGCGGTGCGTTCCTGCCGCCGGGCGTCGCGAGGTCGGCCGCCAAGGAGGGCGCTCTTGTCCGGCTCACCGATCCGCCGTTGGTCCAGTACTTCGGTTTCGTGTTCCGCAAGTCCACGCTCACCGCACCGTCGAGAGCGTTCTTGAAGCTCGCACAGCGCGCTCACGCGCAAGCGCGGTCCTACGACGGCGACGAGAGCCGATAGCCCTGGCGCCGTCGCGGTCCCCGGCCTGGACGGGATCGCAGACCCGGTCGACGTTGCCGAAGCGTCACCCCCGGTCGACGGCAGGGTTCCCGCGGCGACCGCGTTCGAGCGCATGGTTGTTTGCTGCAACTCATCACTTCTCCCTCTCGCTCCCTTCGGCTTCGCGGTCTTGGCCGAAGGGGAGTGGAGCTCGTTTGATGTGGGTCACAGCGGATCCCGGGGCACCCGGATTCCGCCCACTTTTCCCAGCGGCCCGCGGGGTTCGAGGAGTGGAAGATGGCTCAAAGAAGAAGTACTCGTACGTTTCCTGTCGCGGCGGACTCGGCCGCGGAGGCGAGCGAGCCGCGCTACCAACCGCGCCAGGCGTGGACGATCACCGCGCTGCTGTTCGTCTTCTTCCTGATCAACTGGGGTGACAAGGCGGTTCTCGGCCTCACGGCCGCTCCGATGATGCGGGAACTGGACCTCGGCCCGGCCGAGTACGGGCTCGCGGCCAGCGCGATCTACTTCCTGTTCAGCATCTCCGGCGCATTCGGCGGTTTCCTCGCGAACCGGGTCAAGACCAAGTGGCTGCTGGCCGCGATGGCGCTGATCTGGTCCTTGACGCAGCTGCCCATGCTTTTCAGCGCAGGGTTCGCCGCACTGGTCGCGTGCCGCGTCGTGCTCGGTGCGGCCGAGGGCCCCGCGGCACCGGTCGCCCTGCACGGGCTGATGAAGTGGTTCCCCGACACGAAGCGCAACTTGCCGAACTCGGTGTTCCTGGTCGGAGCTTCGGTCGGTGTCGTCGTCGCTGCTCCGGGGCTGGCGTGGGTCACCGCGACCTTCGGCTGGCGGTGGGCGTTCGGCGCGATGGGCATCGTCGGGTTGGTTTGGGTCGTGCTCTGGTGGATCTTCGGTGCCGAGGGACCGTACAACGGAACTCAGCCGTCGCGATCCTCCCAGGAGGGCAAGGCTGTCGCGGGCGGGATCCGGGTGCCGTACCGCCGGATCTTCACCAGCGGGACCTGGTTGGGGGCCACCATCGGCACCTTCGCGGTGTACTGGGGGATTGCGATCGCCGTGACCTGGCTCCCGGTCTACCTGGAGGAAGAACTCGGTTACAGCACGCTGGCGGCGGGCAACGCGGTCGCGCTGACCGCGCTCGTCGGGGCCGGTGCGCTCTTCGGTCAAGGACTGCTCGCACAGATGTTGATGGCGCGAGGGGTCTCCAGCCGGTGGGCACGCGGCGGCGTGGGCGGTGGTGCCGCGGTCCTGGCCGCGCTCGTGCTGCTGGCAAGCCTCCAGGTCGGGGGTGGCTGGCACCTCGTACTCGTGGCGGTCGGTCTCCAGCTGGGTGTCGCCATCACGGCTGCGGGCCCTCCCGCCATCGGCGAGATCGTGCCGGTGGCACAGCGCGGTGGTGCGCTCGGAATGCACACGGCGGTGCAGACGACTGCCGGCATCCTCGCTCCGTACATGACCGGTCGCATCGTCTCCGCCGCTGCGGATCCCCTGACCGGTTTCCACACCGCCTTCGCCATCGCCGCGGGGATCATGCTGGTAGGTGGAGCGATCGCGGTCCTGCTCATGCGACCGCAGCGGGACGCCGCCCGATTGGGCATCCAGCCCGCGACGCCGACCGCTGTGCCCGAACCGCGGCACCCATAGGCACGGCCGATACGAGTGTTCGGCTCCTCGTCGTTGTTCGGTCCGCTGCTCGCGCCGTTCAATGGAAGTGCCGAGGCACACCTGAGCACCCGCTTTCCGGATAGCGCAGTCGCCGGACGGCCGGCAGGCGTCATCGGAGATCAACCCGATCTTGTTCGACGGTTCTCGCAAAGCATTGAGCTGAAGGTGGATCGAGGGCCGAGGCAGGGAATTGTGCCGCGATCCCGCGTCCGCACGAGTTCCAGACCGCATTGATCAAGGAAACCGCAGGGGTGTCATGTCTGTTGAGCATGTCGACGTGGTGATCGTCGGGGCCGGCTTGTCCGGCGTGGGCGCTGCCTGTCATTTGCAGAAGTACTGCCCGGCGACGACGTTCACGATTCTGGAAGGACGGGACGCGATCGGCGGCACCTGGGACCTGTTCCGCTATCCCGGCATTCGCTCGGACTCGGACATGTCCACCCTCGGCTACTCCTTCCGGCCGTGGGACAGGTCGAGGTCCATCGCCGGCGGACCGGAAATCCGCTCGTACGTGGAAGAAACCGCCGTCGAGCACGGAGTTGACCGGCACATCCGCTTCGGGCACCGGGTGATCGACGCCGACTGGTCGAGCGAGGATGCGCGCTGGACGGTTCGAGCGCGTCGGGCCGGCGACGGCGAGGAGGTCGAGATCACCTGTTCCTTCCTGTTCGCCTGCTCCGGGTACTACGACTACGAACAGGGGTACACGCCGGACTTTCACGGCATCGAGCGCTTTTCCGGGCACGTGGTGCACCCGCAGCTATGGCCTGAAGACCTCGACTACGCGGGCAAACGGGTTGTGGTGATCGGCAGCGGCGCTACCGCAGTCACGCTGGTTCCAGCGATGGCCGACACGGCCGGCCACGTCACGATGCTGCAGCGCTCACCGACGTACGTGGTCACCCGCCCGGAGACAGATCCGTTCGGGGTCCGATTGCGCAGGAAGGTGCCGGCGTCGCTGGCGAACCCGATCGTGCGGTGGAAGAGCATCGCGACGAGCTTCTACTCCTACCAGAAGGCACGACGGGCCCCCGAGCGGATGAAGGCGCTGTTGCGCAGGGGTGTGGAGATGCAGCTCCCCGACGGGTACGACATCGACACCCACTTCGCGCCCCGCTACAACCCGTGGGATCAACGGCTGTGCCTGGTGCCCGACGGGGACTTCTTCACCGCCGTCCGCAAGGGACGGGCATCCGTGGTCACCGATCACATCCACGCCTTCGACGAAGCGGGTATCGAGCTGCGCTCCGGCGAGTTCCTCGAAGCCGACGTGATCGTGACCGCGACGGGCCTCAACATGCTCGCCGTCGGGGGTATGCACCTGGCGGTCGACGGCGTCAAGGTCGATGTCCCGGAAGCGGTGGCCTACAAGGGGATGATGCTCTCCGAGGTGCCGAACTTCGCCTTCACCATCGGATACACCAACTCGTCCTGGACGCTGCGGGCCGAGTTGGTGGCGCGCTACGTCTGCCACCTGCTCAACCACATGCGCCGCCGAGGACTGCGGACCTGCATGCCATTGCGCCCGAAGACGCCCGTCCGAGCTCCGCTCTTCGACCTCACGTCGGGCTACGCGCAGCGTGGGAACGCCGTGATGCCGAAGCAGGGCGCCGGCGCACCGTGGCGCATGCACCACAACTTCCTGCGCGAGTGGCTGTTCACGCTGCGCCGATCGAAGTTGCGGGACGGCGGCGTGCGGTTCTCCTAGCACTGGGCGCATGTCGGCGGCCGCTCGCCGGCCTTGGCGAAGCGGCAGACCTGCTGATCCTGGCTCACGAGGTCGGGTCGCCCAGGCATTCCGTGGCGAGAGCGAGGAAGCTTCGCGCCGCCGGTGAAAGCGGCACGGGTCTTCTGACCACGCAGTTCGGCAGCGCGAGAGGAGGGGCCAGGCGCCTGATCAGCGCGCCGCGCTCCTGTGCCCGCATGGCTTGCTGCCGCGTGGTGAAGGCCATGCCGATGCCCCTGAGGACCAACGAGGTCTGGGTGCTGCGGTGCGCGGTCACCAACGCGATCCGGGTGCGCACCCCCGCTTTCCGCAGAGCGGTTTCGACGAGGGATCGCCCGTAGGCGCCTTCGGGAATCGCCGTGCTCGGAATGTCGGGGATCTGCTCAATCGGCAGCGGATCCGGTAGCCCGGGGTCCGTGTCGGGCGGGAGCACGAGCATCAGGGGCGACGGTGGGAACGTCGTGATCTCCACGCCCCGGCGCTGGTGCGGATCTTCATCCGGGGACAGCGGGGTGAAACCGAGCTCGCTGTGCCCCTGGCGCACCTGGTGCACGAGCTCGGACTCCATCGACGGGCACTCCAGGCGGACGAACACCTCCGGGTGCCGCCGCCGGAAGGCCCCGACGGCGGGCAGGGCGAGCTCCAGCGTTCCACCCATGGCAGCGATGTCCAGCTGCCCGCCCCGAATTCCGGCGACCTCGGCGACCGACGCACGTGCGGTGGCGAGATCTCGCAGCAACTGGCGTGCCGGTTTCACCAGTGCTTCGCCGGCCGAGGTGAGCACCAACCCGCGACCGACCCGGTGGAACAGCGGAGCCTTCAGCTCACGTTCGAGGGTCTTGATCGTCTGCGACAGCGAGGGCTGCGCCAGGTGGAGCGCCGCAGCGGCATGCCCCAGGCCGCCGTGCTCCACCACGGCCAAGAACTGCTCTGCTTGCCTGAACTCCATTCACCCTCCAGGCGGCTAAGGTGACCCCATTGTGCGGTACGCGTCGCGGCACGGGCACCTTTCCGGCGGCTTCCCGGTCGGGGACGGTCGGCACCACCTCCTTGCCGGGAACTGGCGCACGGAGCCGCGGAAGATGTCCTGGCCCGGGTGAACAGATCGCGGTGCAATTGGGGAACCTCCACAAGGGTGGGAGGTGGATCAGTTTGCTCTTCGGGGGGATCGGACGACGCCGGCGGAGGTGAGGTCGTCGATCGCGACGTCGGAGTAGCCGAGCCCCGCCAGCAGTTCGCCCGTGTGCTGGCCCAGCCCGGGGGCGCCGGTGGTCGGGAACCGGGGAACGCTGCTCAGGTGCCAGGGCGAGGCCAGCGCGGTGTGGCTGGTCCCCGCCGGGTCGGTGACCTCGATGAAGATGCCCGTGGCCTCGATGTCCGGGTTCTTGCGGACCTCGCCGTAGGAGCTGATGCGGCCCGCGACCACGCCGTTCGGGGTCAACAACGCCATGGCCTCGGCGCTCGTCATCTTCGCGAACTCGGTGCGCAGTTCGGTCAACAGCGGCTTTCGGTTGGCCACGCGCTTCTCGTTGGTCTTGAAGCGCGGGTCGGAGGCGAGCTCGGGTCGGCCCAGCAGCTTGCAGAGCCGGTCGAAATGCACCACCGAATAAGCCGAAACCACGACGGCGCCGTCCAGGGTGGGCATCACATCCGCAGCGGGCGCCACGGTGGGCTGGCCATTGCCCTTGCGCTTGGGCTCGTCGCCGCTGATGAAGTATTCGCCCCAGTTCGGGCCCTGCAGGTGCACCGCGACTTCGAGCAGCGATGTCTCCACGGTGTCGCCGGCGCCGGTGCGCAGGCGCCGGATGTAGGCGCCGAGGATCGCTTGGGCGAACACATGGGCGGCGGCCGCGTCGACCACGGGGAACCCGACGCGCTGCGGTTCTCCGTCCGCCTCGCCGGTCACCGACATGATGCCGCTCTCGGCTTGTGCGGCGATGTCCAGGCCGGCCCGGAGCTTCGACGGGCCGTGCAGGCCGAACCCGCTGATCGTGGCGTAGACGATGTGCGGATGCGCTGCGCGGACCGCATCGGCGCCGAGCCCGAACGAGTCCATCACGCCGGGGCGCAGGTTCTGCACGACGATGTCCGACTCCGAGATCAACTCCTGTGCGATCCGCCGTCCGCGCTCGTCCTTCAGGTTCAACGCGATGCAGCGCTTGTTGCGGTTGTAGTTCCGCAGGATCGCTTCACCATAGGTGCCGATCAATCGCGACGACTCGCCGTCCACCGGCTCGACTTTGATGACGTCGGCGCCGAGATCGGCCAGGATCTGAGTCGCGGCGGGGGCGGCGATGAACTGTCCGAAGTCGACGACCCGGACATCATCCAAGGGTGCATTCACTTCGCAACCTCCTGCATTCGTTCGGCGAGCTTGACCGCATCCCTCTCAGGACGCACGAGGAAGGTGGCGGCTGTGCCGCCGATGGCCATGAGAATGCCGACGAAGCCGAAACCGATCCCGTAGCCGCTGCCGCTTTCGGCTGCGCTGCCGGCGAAATAGCCGAGCACCCGGGGCGGCAGGTGGTCGTTCAGCGAAATAGCGGAGGGTCGAAGCAGATTCTGCTTCGTCGCCCTCGAAGGCTTCGGCGCCGGATGTCTCGCGCTGCGTCATGTAACGACTGCGTGAACCACGGCACGCAGTCATTGAAGGCGTCACGGACCGACTAGGTCAAAGACGGATTTTCACCCGGATCAGGTGAGATCAACTATAGGTTGGGGCGGACCTCGGTGTTGAGGTGGTTGCGCTCGCGCATCCGGTCGTCCGCGTCCTGGGTGGCCAGCGACGCCGCCTCGATCATCGATTCGCCCCGCTCGACGTGGCTCTCGATGTCGCGCAGCCAGTCCTGCAACGAGTGCTTCGCGTAGTTGAAGAACTCGCTGGTGGCCGCAGTCATCCCGGCCTTTCGGTACACCGCTGCGATGGGCCGGGACAGCGCTGGTGCCAGCTCGCGCACCACCCCGCCGCGATGACGGGCATCAAGCGCGATGCGCAGCGGCATGATGGCGGCTCCGCCACCGGAGAGCACCATCGGCAACACCGCACCCCGTTGCGGAACCTCCACGACAACGCGCGGCTCGACGCCGTTGGCCCGCAACGACTGCTCGATGTACTCCCTCATCGCCGTGCCCTTTCCACTCATGACCAAGGGGACGCCGGACAGCGCGGCAATGGGCGTGGGAGCCGGCCAGAACGACTCGGTACCAGGCGGGCAGACCAGGACGAACCGCTGATCGGCCAGCTCCTCGTGGACCAGTTCGGCGGCGATCGACGTGGACAGGAAACCGATCTCGCAGGCGCCGGACCGGACGAGGTCCACGACTTCGGCCGCATCGTCGCGCTCGTCGATGCGGAAGCGCACATCGTGGAACCGGGTGCGAAACCTCGCCGCCCATACCGAGAGCGGATCCGTGGACATGTCCGACAGCGCCGCGATGTCGACGCGCCCGCTGCGGCCGTGCCCGATGCTGCGCACGGCGTTCTCGGCAGCCTCGGCCTCCCGCAAGATCATGCGCGCCGAACCGATCAGGGCTTCGCCAGCGGGCGCGAGTACGAGGCCCCGGCCCACCCGGTGGAACAGCTCCGTGCCCAGCTCCTTCTCCAACCTGCGCACCGCCTGGGACAGCGACGGCTGTGCCACCCGCAAGGCCGCTGCGGCGCGGTTGATGCCCCCGTGGTCGACGACCGCGAGGAAGTACTCCATCTGGCGCAGATCCATGGAGCCAACCTAATGATCGCGAGTTGGTGGCTGGACTGGCGATGGGGAGATCGCTCAAGGTTGCGGTTGCCGGGTGGTGGGTGCGGTGAGGAGTGCTTCAGCGGCGTCGACGAGTTCGGTGACCCAGGGGGCCGGGCGGTCGGGGGCGCTGGGTTCTCCGGTTCGTTCGTGGTCGGCGACCGTGTGCAGGACGACGTGCTCGAGCATGCGCAGGCGTGCCCGCAGCGTCGGCTCCGGCAAGTGGGCCAGGCGGCGGCGGAAGCCGTTCCAGACCAGTCGTAGGCTTGTCGCGGTCTCCCAGTCCCACGAGGTGCGGTAGCGCGGGTCGGTCGAGAACTGCGCGAGGAACCGGGCGTAATGGCTGTCGGGTTCGGCTGTGCTGGCCGCGAGCGGGAGGACGAATGCTTCCAGCAGCGAGCGCAGCTCGTTGCCGCTCCCTTCGACCTGCATCTCTGCGAGAAGCCGCAGGCGCTGCTCGTTGATCGTGCGCATCCGGTAGTCGAAGATCGCCTCGATCAGCGCGGCCTTGTTCCCGAAGTGGTACTGCGCTGCGGAGGTGTTGCGCTGACCTGCCGCGGCACCGACCTCCCGGAGCGACACCTCGCCGATGCCTCGCTCGGCGAAGAGCCGCTCGGCGGCGAGGATCAGTCGCTCGCGAGTGTCGTGCGCCGGTGCGGCCGGGCTTGCCATGTCATCTCCTCCGGGCCTGTCGTCGGGACCGATCCATTGTGCCAAGTCCCTTGTGCGATTAACGCAGGCTTCTTAACATTTGGCACACGAAACTTACTGAAGCTCGATGGGGCGGATCGCGACCTCGCCGAGCGCTGCCACGGTCCTCGGATGCCCCACCGTTCCCGGCTGTGGGCGGAGTTGTGCTGCCCGCGCCGTCTGCATGCCTGCCGGCCCTCGAGGAGGAGTGCTGCCATGACCGCACCTGAGCTGGATTGGGACGACACCGCTGATTGGCAGAACGCCAACCGCGGTCTGCTCGGCCGCCTTGACCCCTGCATCATTCGCGATGCGTCCGGGCGCGTCGTCTGGGACAACGAGCGCTGGTCCTTCCTGGCGACGGACTGCCCGGTGACCGCGAATCCCAGTCTGTGGCGGCAGGGTCGGCTCAACGCCGTCGACGGCCTGTTCGAGGTGGTGCCCGGCGTCTACCAGGTCCGGGGCTTCGACATCTCCAACATGACCTTGGTGGAAGGCGAGACCGGGATCATCGTCGTCGACCCGTTGATCAGCGAGGAATGCGCCGCTGCGGGGCTGGCCCTCTACCGCCGCCACCGCGGTGGTCGGCCGGTCACCGGGGTCGTCTACACCCACAGCCACACCGACCACTTCGGAGGCGTGGGAGGTGTGGTGGACCAGGCCGACGTGGCAGGCCGGCGCGTCCCGGTGATCGCTCCCGCAGGCTTCATGGAGCACGCGGTGAGCGAGAACGTCTTTGCCGGTCCCGCGATGCTGACCCGCGCGCGCTACATGTTCGGGAGGGGGTTGCCCGCGGGACCTGCCGGCATGATCGGTTTCGGCCTAGGGCAGGGCACGTCGGCCGGGCGAGCCGGCCTGATCGCTCCTACGGAGTCCATCACCCGCACGGGACAGGAGTTGGAGATCGACGGAGTCCGGATGATCTTCCAACTGACGCCGGGCACCGAGGCGCCGAGCGAGATGAACTTCCTGCTGCCCGAGCAGCGGGTCCTGCTGGTGGCCGAAAACGCCAACCACACCCTGCACAACGTGCTGACGCTGCGCGGCGCCGAGGTCCGCGATGCTCGGGCGTGGGCCGGCTACCTGACGGAAACCATCCAGCTCTTCGCCGATCGGGCCGATGTCCTGGCGGGCTCGCACCACTGGCCCACCTGGGGCCGCGCCGAACTGGTCAGGTTCCTCTCGGAGCAGCGCGACGCCTACGCCTACCTCCACGACCAGACCGTGCGGTTGATGAACCGAGGGCTGACCGGTCCGGAGATCGCCGAGGAACTGCAGGAATTCCCACCATCGCTGGCGAAGGCCTGGCACGCGCGGGGCTACTACGGCTCGCTCAGCCACAACAGCAAGGCCGTGTACCAGCGCTACATGGGCTGGTTCGACGGCAACCCCGCCCACTTGTGGCAGCATCCGCCGGTCGAGGCCGCCCGGCGCTACGTCGACTTCATGGGCGGCGCGGATGCCGTTGTCGAGAAAGCCCGGAAGTCCTTCGAGGATGGTGACCTGCGATGGGTCGCAGAGGTGCTCAACCACGTGCTCTTCGCCGAACCGGACCACACCGAGGCCCGGGAACTGCAGGCCGCGACCTTCGAACGGCTCGGGCACAGCGCGGAGAACGGGACGTGGCGCAACTTCTACCTCTCCGGCGCGCAGGAGCTACGGCAGCCAACCGAGGAACGGCGGAACATCGCCGGTGGCTTCAACGCGGGCATGGTCTCGGCGTTGTCCACCGAGCAGCTGTTCCAGTCCTGGGTGGTCCGCCTCGACGGCCCGGCAGCCGCTGCCCACCGTCTGATGCTGCGATGGGAGTTCTCCGACCGAGCGGAGACCTGGACGTTGTTGCTCGCCAACGGAGTGCTCACCCCGTTGCGCGGCGACGCCATCGGTGGGGAGCAACCGGACGCCGTGCTGCGGCTCGACCGGTCGGTGTTCGACCGAGTCCTGTCCGGCCGGACGAACTTCCCGGACGCCATCGATGCGGGGGAGGTTGTCATCGAGGGGCACCAGCAGGCTCTGCGAACCCTCCTGGGCCTGTTGGAACAACCCGCCCGCTCCTTCCCGATAGCGCTGCCGTAGAATCGGTTCCCTGGGCGCGGGTTCGAGCCGAGTTAGCCTTCATCGCACGAAAATGGTGGGTTCCTGGCTGTTCTGCTGCGCGTCACCGAGCGGTGCACACAGCGACGCGTTCAGATCATCGAGCAGGCACCCGCCGGCTGGGCCGGTTCGACGACGTGGTGCTCTCGCTGTTCGGCGAACCGATGACCAACCGCGATATCGCCGAGCGCCTCGAGATCACCTGCGGCGCGGAGATCTCCCACGAGACGACGCCCGGTCAGCCCTGCTGGAGGAGGTCGGCGAACGTCCGGGCCGCGGTGGAGAAGCGCTGTGGTCGGTAGAGAACGCCGATCCGTCGCTGGACGGCGGGACGCAACGTGACGATCTCGGCGCCAAGTGAACGTGCGAGCGTGGCTCGGTCGGTGGCCAGCCCGCATCCGAGCCCGGCCAGCACCAGGTAGACCACCATGTCCCGGAAATCGGTGTGCGCGATCGTGAGCGAATCGAGCTCCGGGTGCAACGCCCGAACGCGACGGGCCGCTGCGGAGTTGGCCCAGTAGGGGCCGACCACGAGACCGTGCTCGAGAAACTCGCCGAGCGGCATCACGCCGGACGGCGGGACGGCCGTCCCGGGCGGCAGCATCCCGACGTACTCATCCATCCCGAGGTCGAGGACCGACAGGCGCTCGGGCTGGTAGGTCAGCTCGGTGACCGCGAGATCCGCGGCGCCGGACTCCACTGCGAGATCCAGGTAGTGCGGGACCGGGCGCTCGGGCGCGGTGATCCGGAGCGCCACACCGGGGTGCTCGGTGCGGAAGCGGAGGGCGGCCCTGGCCACGACCCGCTCCGCCAGGCTGGGCAGCGTCATCACGGTAAGGACGCCCCGCTCCAGAGTCTCGACGGCGCCGACCTCGCGCGGGATCGCGTCGAGGAACTGCAGCGCTCGTCGAGCCATCTGCACCGCGATCTGGCCCTGCTGGGTGAGCCGGGGCGGCCGGCTCATCGGCTCGAGGAGGGTCGCGCCGAGGCGGCGCTCCAGGGAGTGCAGCGATCTCGAGATGGTGGCTGGGGCGACCCCCAGTCTGCGTGCGGCGGCGGCTACCCCTTGTGCCTCGACGACGGCGAGGAGGTGCTCGAGCTGGCGGGGCGAGATCCGTTCCGCGAGCCGGGTGGACGGGTTCATCTCAGGACTCCGGGCCAGGCCCGGCCGTGACGCAGAGCCGTGACCAACGTGCGTGCGGGCTCCTGGAGCGCACCGTCGCCATGCACCACGTGGAACTGCTGTCGCAAGCGCGGGGTCAGTGCCCGGATCTCCAGGCCGAGCTTGCTCGCCCCCAGCCGGGCCTGCCGCTCTGGCAGCACCGTCGCGCCGGCGCGTGCCGCCACGAGCAACATGATCGTCTCCCGGTGCTCGATCTCGACCATGACCGACCGGTCGACCGTGAGCGGGTCGGTCACCTCCTGCAGGGCGGTCCTGAAGGTGTCCCCAGGTGGGCCGAGCACCAGGTCCATGTTCAGCAGGTCGGTCACCGGCAGCGGTCCCGGAGACAGATCGGATCCCGGAGGCAGGACGGCCACGTACTCGACCTGGCCGGCCGGTGCGCTGCGGTGCGCCGGCCGGTCGGTGGGGGCGTCGAAGGTCAGCAGTACGTCGACCTCTCCGGCGGCCAACGGGTCTTCGCCGGAGGTCGCCTGGGGATCGGAGATCACCACCTCCAGCGAGGGGTGTGCGCGACGTGTGGTGCCCAACGCCGGCGCGAGGATGTCGCTGGCAACGGCGGCCGGGCAGGCGATCCGGAGCAGATGCCGGCCGCTCTCACTCGCGGCCCGCACCCGGCTGGTGGTGGCCGCCAGCTCGGCGACCACATCACGTGCCGGACGCACGAGCTCATGACCGGCGGGGGTGAGGCGGGCGCCGGCCCGCGTGCGCATGAAGAGGGGGCCGCGGAACTCGGCCTCGAGCGCACTGATCGCCTGGGAGACGGCGGACTGGCTCACCCCGAGCGCGAGCGCGGCCTCGGAGAAGGACCCGTGCTCGACCACCGCCAGGAAGTAGTCCAGCCCGCGAACACGCACGCCATGAGCATAAACATCTCTTATGTGAAATGGCATCCCTGTGACGTTGCCCGGCATGACGCCTGTCGCCAAGACTTGCGAACGCAGTGGCCGTGCCTGGCCAGCTTCGGAGAACGCGGGATCCGTGGACAGCGCGATATCACTGGCCGCCCGCATGACAGCCGTCATCACAACAGGAAGGGGTTGGGGTGTTCGATCTCGAGAACCATCCGACCAGCCGATCGCTCGGCTCGCGGTATCCGATCTTCGGCTTGAGCCACAACCTCGACGTCGTCGCAGCCATCAGCAACGCGGGGGGAATCGGCATCTGGGCGGCCGCCAGGCTCCTGCCCGAGGAGATCGTCGAGCAGAGCCGGATGCTGCGCGAGCGTGTGGGAGACAAGCCCTTCGGGATCAACCTCATGCTGCCGACGAAGGTTCCGCCGGTGCAGGACCGGGTGGCCGTGGAGAGGGGGATTCCGGAGGAGCACAAGGCTTTCGTGGCCGGGCTGTACGCGAAGTACGGCGTACCGGACGATGGTCTGATCGGTGAGCGCAACCGGATCGTGCGGTCCGATGAGCTGTTCGACGACCAGATCGAGGCGGCCTTGCGGTCCTCGGCGAACCTGTTCGCCATGGCCGTGGGGTCGCGGCCGTCGGTGCCGGATCGGGCCCGCGCCGCTGGGATGCTGGTCGTGGCGATCGTGGGCGCACCCCGTCACGTCCCGTCGGCGCTGGGGCTGGAGCCGGACTTCATCGTGGCCCAGGGGTACGACGCGGGTGGCCACACGGGGCAGGTGGGAACGTTCACGCTGGTCCCCAAGATCGTCGAGATGGCCGGCGACGTACCCGTGCTGGCCGCGGGTGGCATCGGCACCGGTTCGCAGATCGCGGCGAGTCTCGCGATGGGCGCCGCGGGGGCCTGGCTCGGGACCGTGTGGCTCGGCACGAGCGAGGAGCATCTCCCGGAGGCGCTGCTGGGCAAGGTGCTCCGGGCCGGATGCGAAGACACCGTGATCACGCGCTGTTCCAGTGGAAAGCCGATGCGGCAGGTGAAGACCGCCTGGGCGCAGGAGTGGGCGGGTGAAGACGCGCCGGTGCCGCTGCCCATGCCCTGGCAGGATCTCCTGGTCGGATCCCTCGAGGGCGCCGCCAAGCGGCACGGCATCGAGCCGTTGCTCTACACCCCGGCCGGCCAGAGCGTGGAGTGGGTGCGAGAGGTGACGCCCGTGGCCGAGGTCATGAACCGGCTGGTCTCGGAGACGAACAAGGCCGCCGCGGTTCTGGCGAGCGCCACGCAGTAGGCGGAGGACTGACGAGGACGACGTCGTCAGCTACGCCCGCCGACCCGGTTCGCCCGAGAGCGCCGAACCAGCTGCACGGCGGTGCGCGCCTCCGCAACGACAGAACCGGAACCGCCTGCGCCGGCCCCACCGGGCCGGTTCAGGTCATCGCAGAGCGGATCATGAGTGCAACGGGTCGGTAGCAAGGCATTGCAGGTTCTCGGGGGAGAGGGCATCGTCGACCGTCACATCGTCTCGATCCTGTATCGCGACGCTCGTCCTCCAGGCCATTCACCGGAGCGATGGTCGACCCGCTACCGGTCGGCTGGGTCGACGGCACCCTCACCACCGGCTGATCCCTCACCGGCGGACGTCTGCTTGAGGAGTTCGTCCAGGCGCTTCAGGACGCGGAGCTGCGCGGGGTTGTACAACTCCGCCAGGGCGTGCGCCACCGCGCTCGTCGCCAGCTCGGCTCCCCGCGGGGAGTTCGCCAACGGGTCCACCATCCTCGGATGCTGTTCCTGGTTCTTGCGGATGACCGGCACCATCCGCTCGGCGAGCCGATCGACGGTGGCATCGTCGGCATCCGCAGGCAGCTGCTCGAACTCGTCGTCGGTGTCGTCCGGCGTGCCCACCATCTCGCGGAACTCCGCCAAGTCCTCCTCGCTGAAGATCGTCGAGTACACCGTCAGGAGGGAGCGCTGGGTGTCGGAGAACTCCCGGGCGAGGGGGCGAAGCCGGGCGGCACCTCGGGCGGTGCGCGATGACGCAGGACCACCGCCAGTTCTTCGCGGATGCGGGTCAGCCGTTCGATCGTGGCCGCGAGCTCGGCATCCAGCACGCGGATCGCCTCGTCCGGCTCCTCGTCGGCGCGCTCCATCGCGGCGATCTGCGACAGCGTGACCCCGAGGTCGCTCAACCTCCGGATCTGCACTAGCCGCACCAGGTGCGACACCCCGTACCGCTTGTAGCCGTTCGACGCGCGTTCGGGCTCATCGAGCAAACCGATCTCGTGATAGTGGCGCACCGCCTTCACCGTCGTGTTCGCGAGATCGGCGAGCTGCCGAGTGCTCCACGCCATTCCCCGCCCCTCCTTCGTCGTCGCGGGGCACCGCCCCGACGGCATGATCAAGCGAGTTGCCGCGGCCGGGTCGAGCCTGCCGCAAGGCTGCCACTCTCACCATCGAGTTGCGAACGGCGGTCACACCGCCTGTGCGACCGAGCCCGAGGTCATCCTCGGAGCAGCGGCGGGATCAGGTAGATGATCTCGAACGCCTCGTAGAGCGCGCCGATGACGAACAGCACCAGCGCGGGCAGGCTCAGCCAACCGAACCGCTGCAACCCACGGACGTACCCCTGCCGACGACTGCGAGCACCGACGATCGCGGGGCGGAGCCATGACCTCCCCAGCAGATAGGCACCGAGCATGAGCAGGGTGTACGCCTGGAACTCGATGAGGGCGGTCAGGGAGTGCGGGATCATGATCTTCGCCGCGGTCTCGTCGACCGGAGCGAGGGTCACCCCGGTGTTGAACGCCCAATACGCGTAGACGGCGATGCCGCCGAAGGGCACGACCATCGAGGGGAGCAGGATCTTCAGCACCCCGACCGTGAGCGTGTTGACCGCGAGGATGGTCAAGCTGAACAGCCATGCGTTCCCGAGCAGTGATCCGACCAGGCCCGCCGTCCCGTCCGCCTGCAAGGAAGAGACCTGCGCGGCGGTCAGGCCGGGGAAGATCAGCCCCGCCCCCATGCCGATCAGGGCCGCTCCGTACACGATCGCGTTCATGGCGAGGTAGGCGCCAAGGTTGCCGCGAATAAGCTGGAAAGGCCTGCGCAGGAACGGCTTCAGCCTGGCGCGGCGGTCGCGGTGCGTGGTGTCGATCAGCTCGGTCCGGGACCCGTGATCCGGTGCGGTGGTCATCGAACGCTCCTCAACAGCAGGGAGTGCGGAGGCGCGGCGCGCCCCGGCTTCACCACCACTCAAGACCGTGCCCCAAGGGCACGGTCAAGTCGCGCCTCATGGGGCTCGCTCGTCCGGGAATGTGAGGGCCAACTCGGAGTGAACGGCCGGAGGACCAGCAGCCCCTGTCCGCCGCGACGACGCGAACCTGGGCGACTACCTGCGCACGGACGGGCTGGTGGTCGTCTATTCCGGTCCGGATTGGACTCTTGAAGAGGTGTCGACGCGACAACAAGTGTCGTTGCAGTACTACGGCTGGGGCGAGTAGGGGTTGGGGGTCAGCGAGCGGGCCAGGGGTGGGCGTCCCGCAGCAGCCCGAGCATCCCGGAGACGAGCCGCATCTGCTCGACCGTCCGGATGTCCGCCTCCAGCAGCCGCGGGCTGCACACCAGCACCGCCACCGACTGCGCTCGCGACAGTGCCACGTTCAACCGGTTGCGGGACAACAGGAAATCCAGTCCGCGGGGCAGGTCGATCGCCGACGAGGACGTCATCGTCGTCACCACCACCGGGGCTTCCTGGCCTTGGAACCGGTCCACCGTGCCGACGCGCACGTCGCCGAAACCGGCGTCGGCCAGCGCGTGCGTGACCGTCCGCGCCTGCAGGTTGTACGGCGCCACCACGAGGAAGTCCGCGTCCGTCAGCGGACGGCCCTGCCACGTGCGCCCGTGCAGGTCCGCGATCACCGACACGACCTGCGCCGCTTCCTCGATCGACCGCGTGGTGTTCCCGCGGTGCTCCACCGACGCGAGGTACAGCCCGGAGGCGAAGCCGTCGACCGAACGGTCCGCGGACGGGTGCGAGTGCAGCAAACCCGCGTACGACAACCGGGAAACCGGCGCGCACACGGCAGGATGCATGCGCCGTGTCTGATCCAGGAAGTAGCCCAGCTCGGGCGGCATGATGTCCGCGTCACCGATCAGGTGCCCCAACGCCGACGCCTCCGCGCCCGCCGGGTGCGTGCCCTGCACTACCTGCGGCAGCTGCTGCGGATCGCCCAGCAGCACCACGTTCTTCGCGCACATCGACACGGCCAGCGCGTCCGCGAGCGCGAACTGCCCGGCCTCGTCGATCACCAGTACGTCGAACGGTTCCTCGCGCACGGCGGCGTTCGCGAATGTCCACGCGGTGCCGCCGACGAGGTGCCCGTCGTTGTGCTCGTCGCGCCACTTGGCGAGCGCGTTGTTCGTCTTCGGCTGTTCCCACGGCAGCGCGGGATCCGGCGTCCGGCGCGGCCGCTTCGCGCACGCCATCGACGGCGCGTTGCCGAGTGCGGCGGACAGCACGTTCTCCACGGCCTTGTGGCTGTTGGACGTCACGCCGACCGTCCGCCCGGACCGCACGAGGTGCGCGATCAGCTTGCCCGCCAAGTACGTCTTCCCCGCCCCGGGCGGGCCCTGCACCGCGAGCACCGACCCGTCGAGCGCGTCGACCGCCTCGATCACGGTGGCCACCGAGTCCTCGCCGGGTGCGGGCAGCGCACCGCCGCGCAACCGCGGGATCCGGCGCAGCAGGTCCACGCCCGGATGCGCGGGCAGCTCCGGGAGCGTTTCCCCGACCAGCCGGGCCAGGTCGGCCACGGCCTCGTCCTTCGGCGCGGGCCGCACCGGGCCGCCCGGCAGGACCGCGACCGGTCGCTCGTTCGACGTGCTGTCCGGTGCGCTGCTCTCCTCCAGCGTCAGCTCGACCGCCGACGCGGCCACGACTTTCGCGTCCCGCGCATCGGCGCCGTACCGCAGCCGCACGCCGTCCCCGACCGCGAACGGATGCGGCCGGTCCGGGTCGCACGCCACTGTGAGCGTGCGCTTGGCCGTGCGCAGCCGTCCCGACGGCGGCACCCATTCCCCCGCGGACACCGACACCGGCACAGCACAGGTCGTGTCCACCTCGAGGTCGCCGACCGGTGCGGCGAGCTGCCGGAAGAACTCCCACCACGCCGGGTTCGTCTCGCGCCGGTGGTAACCGACGGAGGCGGCGAGCAGTGCGCGAGCGTGGTCGTCCGGGGTGAAGTCGGCGGGATCATCGGGCAGGCCGTCGAGCAGCGGGTCGACCAGCGCCGCCAGCGCGGCCGCGCGTTCGGCCCGGCGCAGCGCGGCCTCTTCCTCCTCCGTCCGCCGCAGCAGAGCGTCCACTTCGGACTCCGGCGCCGGGGTCGCGAGCTCGATGCCCGCTTCCTCGCGGACGCGGTGCAGGAATTCCAGCAGCCGCAACGTGGACACGCAGTCGTACTCGTTGTAGTCGGCGATGCCGCGCAGCACCTCGTCGGCCTCTTCGACGTCGCCGGCCTTGGCGAGCGTCAGGTAGTCCTCGTACGCCTCGATGCTCGACACGGCCGTCTTCACGTCGCCGTCGCGGGATTCCGGCATGTACAACGGTTCGAGGTACTTGATCGAGTACGACCGCTGGCCCACGCGCAAAGCCTTGCGCACCACCGCATACAGGTCGACCATCCGGCCGCTGCGCAGCAGTTCGTCCACGGCTTCCTCGCGCGTTCCGTGCACCGCGGCGAGCCGCTTGACGGCCGTGACCTCGTACGGCGCGTAGTGGAAGATGTGCGCGTCCGGATCGTCGGTCAGCCTGGCGGTGGCGAAGTCGACGAACTCCTCGAAGGCACGCTTCTCCTGGGGACGCGTATGCGCCCAGAACGGCGTGAAGCGCGCGTCGGGCGTGACGGCGCCGAACAGGTACTCCAGCCCGGTGCCGGCGAGCGCATACGGGTCGCCTTCCATGTCGAAGAAGATGTCGCCCGGGCTCGGTGGTGGCAGCTCGGCCAGCGCCGACGGGTCGATGATCTCGTACGCCAATTCCCCGGTTTCGTCCTGCCGCACCTGGATCGCGGCCTGCGCGCGCAAGGTCGCGAACGTGCCCGCCGACATGTCACGCGGCCGGTCCGCCGGCTCGGCGGTGGCGAGCGCGTCGATCGTGCCGAGCCCGGCCGTCACGAGCTTGCGCCGCTGTTCGCCACGCATGCCCGCGACCAGCGACAGGTCCCGGTCCGTCTCGCGCGCGGACGAGCAGTGGTCGGCGAAGCCGCAGCCGGTGCAGGCGGGGCGTTCGTCGGCCCACGTGCGTTCCGGCAGCCGTGGCGGCCGCGTGACGAGCCGGTCACGGAGGCGATCGAGCAGCGGCAGGAAGTCGTCGACGCGCAGGCTGCGCGTGGTGCCGTCACCGAGCAGCAGGTGCATCTCCGGCCCGGTCGGCCAACCGGCGCGGCGCAACGCGTCGGCGTACGCGGTGAGCTGCACGACTGCGGATGGCTTCGCGTGCCGCGCGAGCTTCGTGTCGTAGACCTCGTAGCGGCCTTGGTCGTCGCGGAGCAGGAAATCGGCGCGGCCGGAGAACTCGCCGTCGTGGAAGACGGCCTGGTAGATCACCGGCGCGCTCGCCCGCAGCGCTTCCTCGGTGGCCTTAGCGGCGGCGACCTGGTCGCCTTCGTCGATTTCGATCACGGTCTTGCGCTCGCCACGCAGGCGTTCGAGCGTGGCTGCCTCGTGCGCGTGGCCGTGCTTGACGGCCAGCCGGTCGGGCCCGGAGCTCGGGCGCGGCGCGCCGGGCAGTCCCGCCGCCAACGCTTGCTTGAGGATGCTGCGGTGTTCGCATTCGAGCAGGTCGGCGAGGTCGGACGGAGTATGCATCGCCTGGCAGTCTGGCATGCGCGCCCGTCCGGGTCGGCGCCGTGGGTGCCGACACGCCGTGGCTCGCGGCTGCGGTGGGAACGGCGCCACGTCCGGGTTCCAGGTGACGTAGATCTCGCCGAGGTGACGCGGGGCGCGGGGCGCGGGCTGGCCGCGCCCCGCATCGGGGCTTCAGCGTTGGAAGAAGCGGCGGTACTGGTCGGCTATCGCATCCGCTTCTGCCGCTGTGTTCAGGAACATCAGCGAGTCCATCCGGCAGTTGCAGGGGTTTCGCTCCGCAGTGTTCTGCGGGAAGCTGCCGCCGATCTTGATTCCTCGCGGGTTCGTCCTCGTCGTTCCCGACCCGTCGAGCTGCCACGGATCGCCCGGGACCGTGTAGAAGCCGGGGAGCGGTTCGCCGTTGCGGTAGAGGGCGATTTCGCCCGTCGTGTAGTCGAACGTCGCCGCCAGGTGCACCCATTCGCCGGGCGGGAGCAGCTCGCGCCAGTCCTGCTGGGCGGCGAACGTCTGGGAGCTGCCGCCGTCGATGCGGCGACCCAGCCCCACCAGTCGCAGTTCACCGTCGACCTGGATCAGCTCCAGCAGCGCCCGGACGTCGTGGCCGTCGGAGTTGCCGCTGAGGATCCCGGCGAGACCGACGGCGTTGTACCGGTCGCCCGGGTCCGGTGTGTTCGGGTTGGGGCTGGGGTTCTCGCCGGTCGTCTTGAACCAGCCCATCACGGTCGCGCCCTCGGTGCCGTTGAACGCGCTGAGCGACGAGACCCCGTTGCCGTCCCAGACACCGGCTTTCCAGTCGTCGTTGCCGGCCACATCGGGGTTGACCTGCTGCGTTCGGAGGGCGTTGTTGCTGCCGGCGAACGCGCCGTCGGCCACCCGCGTGTCCTCGCCGCCGCCCAGCAGGCTCAGCAGGGTGCGGGACGCGCCGCGGTCGAGCTCGCGGGAATCGTCGGCGGCGAAGGGGCGCTCGAAGTCGTAGTGGGCGACCAGGTTCCGCCGCACCTGCTCGGTGACCTCCGAGCCGGGGGCCGCGCGGGTTCCGGCCACCTTCCAGATCTTGCCGTTGGCCTTGGCGAGCAGGTACAGGTTGCGCTGCGAGTCCGTGCCGAAGCGCAGGTCCACCCGGCCGTCCCCGGCGAAGTCCGTCATCCGCATCTGCTTGCCCGCGGTGTCGAACAGCTGCAACTCGTGCAGGGGCGCGCGTTCCGCGCCGCGCTTCATCCGGTTGACGTCGGTGTAGAAAACGCGTCCGTCCACCAGGTCACCGAAGACGTACTTGCCCCGCAGCAGCGGGAATTGCGCTCCCCGGTACACCTGACCGCCGGAGATCGCGTGGCCGCTGTCGGAGTTGCACGGCCAGCCCTGCGGCGGATCGTGGTCGTAGGCGGCGACCGGGTAGACGTAGCCGTACTTCTCGTCGTCCGCCGGCAGCGGGTACAGGTAGCACTGGTTCTCCGGGCGGAAGGTGAAGTCGCCTTCGCGCTCGCTCCACCCGAAGTTGTCCCCGGCGCGGACCTCGTACACCGCCTCGATCGCGTGCTGGCCGATGTGGCCGAGGTACATCGCGTGCCGACCCTCGGGATCCCAGCTGAACCGGTGCGGGTCGCGCATGCCGACTGCGTAGATCTCGCCCAGCGCGCCGGGTGTGCCGGCGAACGGGTTCGACGCCGGAATGCCGTACCGGCCGTTCGGGCCATCGTTGCCCGCCGGGTCGATCCGCAGGATCTTGCCCGCCGGGGTGCTCATGTCCTGCGGCACGTCGGAGTCCAGACCGATGCCGCCGTCACCGACTCCCAGGTACAGCAGGCCGTAGTCGGGGTCGCCCGGCTTGGCGGTGGGGTTGAAGTCGATCTGCTGGATCGCGTGGATCTGGGTGGTGAACCCGAAGCGGAAGATCTCCCGCTGGGAACCCGAGAACACGTCGGCGGCCGGATCGTCGGCGGTCCACTCGGTCACCACGCTCTGCACGGACGCGTTCGGCTGGTTCGGATAGGTCGGCTCCTCGGAGTCGATGGCCGCCTTGTCCTCGCTGTGCACCGTGTAGAACTTGCCGTTGCGCGCGAAGTCGGGGTGGAAGGCGACGAATCCGAAGCCGCTGCCCATCCCGCGCCCGGAGAAGAAGTGCTCGAAGCGCGCCTTGAAGTCCAGGTACACGTGCTGCCGACCGCCGTCCAGCAGGTACAGCGGGCCGTTGAGGTCGGGCACGAACATCCGGCCGGAGCCGTCGGGCACCTCTCCGATGTAGTTGATCCGGTTGTGCCGGATCAACCGCGGGTCGGTCGCCGGTGGCGTCGCCTCGGACGCGGGCAGCTGCGCGACCTCCTGGAGCACCAGGCCGAGCCGGGACTGCTGCGGCTCTTCGGGGATCGGATCGATGATCGGTTCGTCGGCGGCACCGGCCGCCGGTGGTGCTAACAGGGTCGCTGCGGCCACCACTGCGGTGATCGCGGCGCACCAAGATCTGCGCACGCGCATGGTCGGACTCCATCCCTCGCCGTTGTGGGTTGGTCGTGCACCGCAGGCCGCCGGCGGAAACCGGCGGACTGCGGGAGAAAGGCCGGAAACCGCCGTCAGGAAGCGGGCGCGCCGATGACGGTGACGTCGCGAACGCGCCCGTAGTTGTCGAACGAGCCGAAACCGACCCGGCCACCGGAGAAGGTGGTGTCGGTCGCGGTCATCAGCGGCTCGTCGGCTCCGTCCACGCACACCGCGATCTCACCCGTCGCGGCGCGGTAGTCGAGGCGGACGTCGTGCCAGTCGGTGTCGTCGATGGCGGGCGGTGCGCCGGTGGTGCCGTCCCACTGGTCGTCGATGCGGACCCGGTCGGCGTTGTCGACGACGAAGATCCCGTTGTGCGGGTAGATCGTGTTGTCCTGCGACAGGTGCGCGTAGTAGAAGCGGGTGGGGGACTGGTAGTTCAAGATCAGCACGACATCGCGATCGTTGCGGGTCACCGGTTCGTCGATGCGGACCTCGCCGGTCAGGCTCAGCGAGCCGAATTCTGGTCCTTTTCGGACGATTGCGTACTCGAACGGGCGGCGCGGGCCCTCCGGCGGCACCCCGCGACCGGTCATGACCACCTGGCCGCCGGTGAACTCCCACTTCTCGGGCGTCAGCGGGGCCCAGTGCCGGTTCGCGGCGGCGGGCCGGACCACCACGATCCCCTGGGCGGCGGACGCGGTCGGGACGGCCGTCGCGCTCAGGCCGGCGACCAAACCGGTGAGCAATGTTCTTCGTCTCATGTGGACTTCCTCCTGGCGGCTAGAGGTGCGGCTCCACGAACTCGACGTATCGGCGGGTCAGGGTGGCGACGACGTCGGAGCCGGGGGCGGCCCAGACGTCGGCGTTGAAGATCTCGACCTCGACGTCCCCGCCGTACCCGGCGGCGGAGACGGCGCGCGTGAGCGCGGCGAAGTCGATGTGGCCGTCGCCCACCATCCCGCGGCTGAGCAGCGTGTCCGCGGGCAGCGGGGTGATCCAGTCGCAGATCTGGTAGCTGACGATCCGCTGCCCGGCGCGCGCGATCTGCTCCAGCACGCCCGGCTCCCACCACACGTGGAACGTGTCGACCACGACTCCGACCACGTCCGGCGGGTGCTGCTCGGCGATGTCCAAGGCCTGGGCGAGGGTCGAGATGACCCCGCGATCGGCGGCGAAGATCGGGTGCATCGGCTCGATGCCGAGCCGCACCCCGCGTTCGCGGGCGTGCGGGACCAGTGCGGCGACGGCATCGGCCACGCGCTGCCGAGCACCGGTGAGATCGCGGTCGCCCGGGGGCAGCCCGCCGGGCACGAGCACCAGCGCGTCGCAGCCGAGAGCCGCCGCCTCGTCGAGGGCGGTGATGTTGTCGCCGATCGGATCGCCGGAGGTGAAGAAGCCGCTGCGGCACAGCGAGGAAACTCTCAGCCCGGCATCGCGGATCATCCGCGCGGCGACCTCCAGCCCGACCTCCGCGACCGGTTCGCGCCAGACCCCGAGGGAGCCGAGCCCGGCGGCCGCGCAGCCCTCCACCGCCTCGCGCAGCGACCAGTCGGCGGTGGTGCGCTGGTTCAGCGAAAGCCGGGCCAGCCGCCGGTCACCGGGCTGCGGAGTCGGTACCCGGGCCGGTGCGTTCATCGGCACGTCGTGCGTGCTCATGACACGGCTCCCGAGGCTTCGAGCCACAACCGCATCCGGTGTGCGGCGAACTCCGGATCGACCAGCAACCGCGCGTCGTTGGCCAGCGCGAAGATCCGCGCCAGGTGCACGGTGCTGCGCGCGGACTGCAACCCGCCGAGCATCGTGAAGCCCGGCTGGTGGCCGTTGAGCCAGCTCAGGAAGGCGATCCCGGTCTTGTAGTAGAAGGTCGGTGCGCTGAACACGTGCCGCGACAGCGGGAGCGTCGCGGCCATTTCCGCGTCGTAGGTCGAGAGGTCGCCGTCGTCGAGCGCGGCCAGCGCCGCCGATGCGGCCGGTGCGATCGCGGCGAATGCGCCGAGCAGCGCGTCCGAGTGGTGTTGCGAGTCGCCGCGGATCAGCTCCGGGTAGTTGAAGTCGTCACCGGTGTAGAGCCGCACGCCGGCCGGCAGCGCGGCGCGCAGGCCACGTTCGTGCTCGGCCGACAGCAGGGACACCTTCACGCCGTCGACCTTCGCGGCGTGGTCGCGGACGAGGTCGAGGAAGGCTTCGGTGGCGGTGGGCAGGTCGGTCGATCCCCAGTAGCCGGCCAGGTGCGGGTCGAAGACCTCGCCGAGCCAGTGCAGGATCACCGGCTCGGCGACCTGCCGCAGCACCGCGTCGTACACCCGCCGGTAGTCGTCGGCGGTGCGGGCGATGGCGGCCAGCTGGCGGGAGGCCATCACGATCACCTGCGAGCCGGTCGACTCCACGAAGCCGGCCTGCTCCTCGTAGGCGGCGACGACCTCGTCGAGGGTGGTGGCCCCGGCTCGGTGGTCGGTGCCCGCCCCGGAGGCGATCCGGGCGTCGAAGGAGCGGGCCTGTTCGGCGCTGCGGCGGACGAGTTCCTGCACCGCGGGCCAGTCCAGGCCCATGTTGCGCTGCGCGGTGTCCATCGCCTCGGCCACCCCGAGCCCGTAGCGGAACAGCTCCCGGCGGAAGGCCAATGTGGACTCCCAGTCCACCGCGGCGGGCGCCCCCGGGGTGTTGTCGCCGAGCGGATCGGCGACCACGTGCGCGGCGGCGAACGCGACCCGCGATCCGTAGGGCTGCGGATGTTCCTTCCACCGCCTGGGTTCGCGCAGCACGACCTGCGCCCAGGTGCCCTGGCCGGTGGGCAGTTCGATCGTGCTCATGCCGCGCCGCCGGTGGGCAGCTCGATGCGGCGGCCTTCGGCCGACGAGGTGAGCCCGGCGTGGGCGAGCCGGAGGCCGCGCACCCCGGCTGCCAGGTCGTAGGGGTGCGGCCTGCCGTGGTGCACGTCCAGCAGGAACCGCTCCCACTGCGCGCGGAAACCGTTGTGGAACTCCGCGTTGTCGGGGATTTCGTCCCACTGGTCGCGGAAGTCCTCGGTGGTGGGCAGGTCCGGGTTCCACGACGGCCGCGGGGTGCGCACCCGCGGCTGGATGCGGCAGCCGAACAGGCCCGCGACCGCCGAGCCGTGCGTGCCGTCGACCTGGAACTCCAGCAGTTCCTTGCGTTCCACCCGCACCGCCCACGACGAGTTGATCTGCGCGATGATCCCGCCGTCGAGCTCGAAGATCGCGTACGCCGCGTCGTCGGCGGTGGCGTCGTAGCGCTGCCCGTCCTCGTCCCAGCGCTGCGGGATGTGCGTGACGGCCTTCGCGGTGACCGCGCGGACCCGGCCGAAGATGTTCTCCAGCACGTAGTTCCAGTGGCAGAACATGTCCAGCACCACGCCGCCGCCGTCCTCGGCCCGGTAGTTCCAGCTCGGCCGCTGCGCGGGCAGCAGGTCGCCCTCGAAGACCCAGTAGCCGAACTCCCCGCGCACCGAGAGGATCCGGCCGAAGAAGCCCGCGTCCACCAGCCGTTTGAGCTTCTGCAGTCCTGGCAGGAAGATCTTGTCGTGCACGACGCCGTTGACGACCCCGGCGTCTTCGGCCGCCGTCACCAGTTCCTCGCCTTCGGCCACGGTCTCGGCCACCGGCTTCTCGGTGTAGACGTGCTTACCGGCGGCCACGGCCTTCAGCACGGCCTTGCGGCGCTCGCTGGTGACCTGGGTGTCGAAGTAGATCTCCGCGGCGTCCTCGGCCAGCAGCGCGTCGAGATCGGTGCTCCACTCGGCGATGTCGTGGTCAGCGGCGATGCGGGCCAGCTTCTCGGCGTTGCGGCCGACGAGGACCGGCTCGACCTGGATGCGGCTGCCGTCGGCGAGCGGCACGCCGCCGTCGTCGCGGATCGCCAGCACCGAACGCAGCAGGTGCTGGCGGTAGCCCATCCGTCCGGTGACGCCGTTCATCAGGATGCGGTAGGTGCGGTCGCTCATGAAAGCGGGCTCCCTGTCTTCAACGTCTTCGAGGATGCGGTGCTGGAGCGTCGGTTGCCGAGGTAGAGCTCGCCGAGCTGCGGGTCGGCGAGCAGGTCGGATGCCGGGCCGGAGATGTGCACCCGGCCGAGGTCGAGGACGCAGCCCAGGTCGGCGATCTCCAATGCGCGGCGGGCGTTCTGCTCCACCAGCAGCACCGCCGTCCCGGCGTCGCGCATCCGCGCCACCTGGGTGAACACGGTCTCGGTCGCCTTGGGGTCCAGGCCCATCGACGGCTCGTCGAGCAGCACGACCTTCGGGCTGACCATCAGCGACCGGGCGAACTCGACCTGCTTCTGCTGTCCGCCGGAAAGCGCCCCGGCCAGCGCGTCCCACCGCTCGGCCACGACCGGGAACAGCTCCTTGACGAAGGCCACGCGGTCGGCGATCTCGGACCTGTCCCGCAGCGTGTACGCGCCGAGCAGCACGTTCTCCGCGACCGTCATCTCCTTGAACACGCTGTGCCCCTGGAGCACGTGGGACAGACCGGCTTCGAGCATCTGCTGCGGGCGGCGGCTCGTGACGTCCTTCCCGCACACCAGAATCCGGCCGGATCGCGGCGCGAGCATGCCGCTGGCGACCTTGAGCACCGTGGACTTCCCGGCACCGTTCGGCCCCACGAGGCAGACCACGCTGGCCGGCGGCACCCGCACCGTCAGCCCGCGCAGCACCAGCGCCGCGCGCCCGTAGCCGGCCTCGACGTCGACGAGTTCGAGCAGGTGCTCGCTCGAACCCCGCTGCTCAGATCCCAAGGTAGGCCTCCAGGACTCGCGGGTCGTTGCGGACCTCGTCGGGCGTGCCCGCGGCGATCGGCCGCCCGCGGTCGAAGACGACCACGTGGTCGGACAGGCTCATCACCAGGTCCATGTTGTGCTCCACGATCAGGAAGGTCCGGCCCTCGGCGTTGAGCGCGCGCACCAGCTCCCCGATCCGCTCGATCAGCGCCGGGTTCACCCCGCCCGCGGGCTCGTCGAGCAGGACCGTCTCGGGATCGGCCATCAGCACCCCGGCGAGTTCGAGCAGCTTCTGCTGGCCGTAGGACAGGTCGCGGGCCTGCACGTCGGCCAGGTGCTCGATGCCGACGCGGGTGAGCAGTCCGCGGGCCCGGTCCAGGTCGGCGCGCTGGCGTGCGGAGACCAGCCGGCCGAGCAGGGTCCGGGAGCGGACCGGGACCAGCAGGTTCTCCAGCGCCGTCATCCGGGGGAAGATCCGGCACAGCTGGAAGCTGCGGCCGATGCCCGCGCGGGCGATCCGGTGCGGCGGTCGGCCGGTGATGTCCCGGCCGCGGTAGCCGACGGTGCCGGCATCGGGCTTGATCATCCCGGTGACGCAGTTGAAGAACGTGGTCTTGCCCGATCCGTTGGGGCCGATCAGCGCGTTGACCTTGCCGTGCCGGAAGGCGACAGTGGCCTCGTCGACGGCGAGCACGCCGCCGAAGGACTTGGTCAGTCCGGTGGTTTCCAGTCCCGCGCTCACAGCCGCGCCTCCTCGACGGTCCCGGCCCGGCGCTGCTCGGCGAGCTCCGCCTGGCTGACTTCCCGGATGGACGCCGTTCGCGGGCGGAACCGGTGCAGCAGGTCGCGCAGCGCCGGGATGATCCCGTCCGGCATGAACAGCACCACCGCGGCGAGCAGCACGCCCAGCGCGACCAGGTGCAGCTGGGTGTCGCCGTACTGGGCCTTGAAGTACTCCACGGCGTAGCCGACGATCACCGCGCCGAGCACCGGCCCGAACAGGCTCCGCACGCCGCCGAGCAGGCTCATCAGCACCAGGTAGGAACCGGTCAGCACGGAGAACTGGAAGATCGGGTCCAGGAACCCGAACCACAGCGCGTAGAGCCCGCCGCCCAGCGCGGTGAAGAACGCCGAGACCACGAACGCGACGAGCTTGTAGGTGAAGGTCGGCACCCCGAGCGCTTCGGCCTTGTCCTCGTCCTCCCGGATCGCCTTCAGCCCGGAACCGAACCGGGAGCGGTCGATCGCCCACCAGCACAGCAGGGCGACGGCCAGCAGCGCGGCGTGCAGGTAGAAGAACCGCTCGTGCTGCTCGGGGCGGAGCACGTCCGGACCGAACGGGCGCGGCACGCGCAAACCGTTGGAGCCGCCGGTGAAATCTCCCCAGCTCTGGAAGATCAGCAGCGTGATCAGCACCAGCGCGATGGAGACGATGACGAACGACGCACCGCGCACCCGAAGGCTGGCGATGCCGATCGGCACCGCGAGCACCGCGACGACCACGCCGCCGAGGACCAGTGCGAGCCACGGGTTCAGGTCCGCGCGCACGACCAGCAGTGCGGTGGCGTAGCCGCCGAGCCCGGAGTAGGCCGCGTGGCCCAGCGAGATGTAGCCGGTGAATCCGCCCACGAAGTTCCACGACGTGGCCAGCACGGCATAGCTCGTGATCACCACGCCGACCGACAGGATGAACGGATCCGGTGCCAGCGCGGGGAAAGCGACCACCAGCGCGGCCAGCGCGAGCAGTCCGACGAGCTTCGCGGCGCGGGCGGGATCAGAAACGCTGCGCAAGGCGGCCTCCGAAGAATCCCTGGGGGTGCAGCAGCAAGGTGGCGAACAGCGCGACGTAGAAAACCGTTTGCGCCCAGGTCGTTCCGAGCGGGAGCTGGAGCAGGCTCTGACCGAGCCCCAGCACCATGGCGGCGATCGCCGCGCCCGGGATGCTGCCCAGCCCGCCCACCACGATGATCGCCATCAGCGGTCCGATCCAGTGCCAGTGCAGCGACGGGTAGATCGTGGAGTCCAGGGCCAGCGCGGTGCCGCCGATCGCCGCGGTGGCCAGGCCCATCCCGAACCCGTAGCCGGCGATCCGGCCGGTGTTGATGCCGACCAGCTGCGCGGCCTCCCGGTGCTGGATCGTGGCGCGCAGCGCCTGGCCGAACCGGGTCTTCTTCAGCAGCACGTAGAGCCCGGCCAGCGACACCGCGGCGAGGCCGAAGGCGATCAGCTTCACGACCGGGATGCTGGCGCCGAAGAACTGGATGTCCGCACCGGCGTAGGGCAGCTGGATGCGCCGGTGGGTGCCGCTGAAGACGAGCCCGAGCGCGCCCTCGATCACCAGCGCGATGGCGAACGTCAGCAGCACCGACATCATGGTCAGCGTCGCCGGGCGCAGCCGCGCGATCAGCAGCCGCTGCATGAGCACACCGACCGCGAAGAACAGCGGGACGGTCACCAGCAGCGACAGCAGCGGGTCCAAACCGGTCTGGAGGTTGAAGAACCAGGCCAGGTAGGCCGCCAGGATCAGGAAGGCGGAGTGTGCCAGCATCACCACGCGCATCACACCGAAGTACAGCGTCAGGCCCGCGGCGAGGAGGGCGTAGAGCCCGCCGAGCAGCACGCCGAGCACCACGCTCTGCAGCAGGAGAGATCCGGTCATTTAGAGCCTCTTCTCAGACTCGTTTTGCGTTGCGGTGCGGGTGGCGGAACCCCGGTCTCTTGTGCCTCACCACGCCGGCTTGGGGTGGACCAGGTCGGCTTCCTTGGTCTCCGCTGGCAGCACGATGCGGATCCGGCCGCCGACGTACTGCTGGATCAGGTGCGCGCCGCGCGGCTTTCCGGTGGCGTCCCAGCTGAGCTTGCCGACCACGGTGTCCACCTCGTTCCGGCGCAGCCAGTCGATGAGCCTGCGCTGGCAGTCGGGGTCCGGATCGGCGCAGCCGACGGCTTGCACGGCGGTGGCCACGACCTGCCCGGTGGTCCACGCGTTGGCCTCGTCCTCGTTGGGCGGGGCGTTGAACATCCGGGTGTAGTGCTCGACGAACTCCTTGTTGGACGGGAAGTTCGCCTCCGGCGTGTACCCGGTGGGGGAGAGGATTCCCTCGGTCTGCTCGCCGATGGCCTTGGCGAACTCCGGGTTGGTCGGTGCGGTGGAGAAGGCCGCCATCGCGGGCTGGTAGCCGAGTTGGCGCAGCGACAGGATGAGGTTGACCGCGTCCTGGTACTGCGTTCCGCCGACGAAGAGGTCCGCCCGGGAATCGGCGATCTTGGCCGCGATGGAGCCGAAATCCGTGGTGTTGGGCGGGTAGACCTCATCGACCACGGTGCGGATTCCCGCCGCTTCGAGCTTGCCCTTCAAGCCGTAGGCGGTGCCTTGCGCGAACGGGTCGTCCATGGCCGCGTACGCGGCGGTTTTCGGGCGTTGGTCGGCGGGCATCGCCAGGATCGCCGCGGCCAGGTGGTCGTAGTGGTCCTCGGCGACCGCGGGCGCGGCGTAGAAGAGGTTGTCGAAGCCCTGGTCGAACACTTCCTCGGCGGCGCCGGCCGGTTCGACGAACAGGAAGCCGTAGTCCTTGGCGACCTGCGCGGCCGGGATCACCAGACGGGTGGAGAACGGTCCGAAGACCAGGTCGGCGCCGTCCTGGTTGATCAGCTTCTCGTAGTCGGCGGCGACGCGGTCGGCGTTGGACTGGTCGTCGAGGATGGTCAGCTCGACCTTGCGGCCCAGCAACCCGCCGCGGGCGTTGACGTAGTCGGCCCACGCTTCGTAACCGCGGCGGACGCCCTTGCCGGGCTCGGAGAAGTCGCCGGTGAGGGGCAGGGAGATGCCGATCTGGATGCTGTCGTCGTTGCTTCCGGCGCCCGAGCTGAGGCAGCCGGTCAGCGCGAGGCTCGCGCTGGTCACGAGTACACCTAGTCGAAGACGTTGTGAAATTTTCATGGTCCACCCGTCGTTGGGGGCATCCGCAAGCGTTTTCGTAAGCGCTTACGGCAGAATAGGAACCAGTGGGCGAAGTGGCAAGGGCCACGGATCATGATGGTGGTCCGCGGTCCGCGGCGCGGACCGGAGCGGAAGGGGTCACGGATGCCACAGCAACGCGCGAGGCTCAGGCTCATCGACGTCGCGGAGCGGGCCGGGGTGTCGATCGCGGCGGCGTCGCGGGCATTGTCCGGGTCCGCGGGCGTCAGCGATGCCATTGCCCAGCGGGTGCGCGAGGTCGCCGCGCAGATGGGCTACGTCGCCAACGTGCACGCCCGCACGCTGGCCGGCGGCGCGAGCACGAGCGTCGGGCTGCTCGTGCACGAGATCGGCGACCCCTACTTCACCGAGATCGCCAGCGGGGTGCTGCGCGTCGGTGCGCAGCAGGGCCTGACCGTGCAGATCTGCCACACGGGGCGCGACCCGGAGAACGAGCTCGCCCAGGTCCGCACGCTGATCGCCAACCGGGTCCGGGCCATCATCATCGCCGGCTCGGGTTTCGTGGATGCGCGGAAGCAGGCGTCGGTGAAGCAGGACCTCCAGGCGTTCCAGGAAGCAGGGGGCCGCGTCGCGGTGATCGGACGCCACCACCTCGGCACCGACGCGGTGCTGCCGGACAACACCGCGGGTGGCCGGTCGATCACCGAACACGTGCTTTCCCTGGGGCATCGGCGGATCGCCTTCGTCGCCGGCCCCCGGGGCCTGACCACAGTGGCCGATCGCCTCGCGGGCGCCGCGCAGGCACTGGAAGCGGCCGGACTGTCGATTGAGGACATTCCTGTCATCGAGGAAGCGTTCACGCGCGACGGCGGCACGCTGGCCATGCGGCGCGTCCTCGACGAGCACCCCGACGTGACCGCGGTGATCGCGCTCAACGATGACATGGCGATCGGCGTCCTCGCGGCCCTGCGAGCGCGCGGAATGGCTGTGCCGAAGGACATTTCGGTGGCGGGATTCGACGACGTGGCCGTCGCGGAGCACCTGTCGCCGGCGCTGACGACGGTCCGGTTGCCAATGGCGGAAATGGGGGAGCAGGCGTTGCTCCTCGCCTTGAAGGAACCGTCGGCCCGCCCCCGTCGCCGGACCACGGCGCACTCCCTGGTGGTGCGCGAGTCCACCGCCCCGCCCCCGCGCCGCAAGCGGTGACTCCTCGCCACCACTCGGGCTGCGCAGACCGGGCGACGTCACCAGGGCACGGACACCGCGGCGATTTCGCGCGAAATCGCCCAGGGGCAGGGCGGCCGGACGCGCGTTGCGCGAGGCCGTGGTGCGCAGGCCGGGGTACTGGGTTGCCGGGGCGAGCTGTCGAGTGAGCACGTGCGACGGAAGCCGTAGCCCGCCCCGGCGGGTTCAGCGGGTCACATGAACCCGCGGTTGGTGCCCAGCATGGCCTGCCATTCGGTGGTCTCCGACGCCTGGTACTCCGCGGGCGGTGCGGTCTGGCCCCCGGCGCTGTCCTGCTCGAACGCCGTGTGGTCGGTCTCCAGGTCTTCCAGGAGGTTCTTCAGCGCACCGTCCTCGGTGACGTGTGGCATGACGAACAGGTGGCACAGCGTGGTCGTCTCGTCGATCGGGACGCTCGCCAGCGAGTACTTGCGGACGATGCGCTTGTTCGGTTGCAGGAACTGCACGCTGAGCGTTTCCGGCGTGTAGCCGGGGCGCAGGTCCCTACCGAGCCGCTTTCCGAGTTCCTTGAGCTTGTGGTAGGTCTGGCGGGCGAGCTTGACGCTCTCGGCGATGCGGTGGACCTGCGCCTCCTCGGGGTATTTGGCGAGCTGGTTCCACAGCACGATGGGTGAGAAACCGTTGCGCGAGCCGGCGAACGTAGTGTCCGGCGAGGCCACGTAGGCGGCCATCGGCGGCGGCTGGATCTCGAACTCGCGCCGCGTCATGTAGATCCCGCACGCCCACGGCGATCCGGGGTACTTGTGGCCGCTGGTGACGATGGAGCTGACCTGCTCGACGCGGAAGTCGAAGTCCGGGATGTCGACCTTCTCGTCGCCCAGCAGACCGGAGTCGTGGGCCTTCTTCAGGTACGGCAGGTAGG
Source organism: Saccharopolyspora sp. NPDC045839 (assembly GCF_056431645.1). Taxonomy (NCBI): domain Bacteria; kingdom Bacillati; phylum Actinomycetota; class Actinomycetes; order Pseudonocardiales; family Pseudonocardiaceae; genus Saccharopolyspora; species Saccharopolyspora sp. NPDC045839. Next base: position 201,946 of record NZ_JBWKKH010000003.1, on the reverse strand, counting down.
AGGCACCCAGTGCGCCGTCCACGTGGATCCAGAACGCGCGCCGTTGGTCCTTGATCGGCTTGCCGCCCTTGGTGTTGACGGTGAACTCCCGCTCGCCCATCGAATAGTGGTCGAATACCTCCTTCTGGAGCCGTTGGGCGATGCGTCCCACGTTGTCGTAGGCGCCTTTGAACGTGGTGCCGAGGTTGCAGACCACCAGTACCGGGTGTCCCCGCCGGGCGAAGAAGTCCACAGTGGTCACGAGCCGCTCGATGTCGATGCTGCCGTCCGCGTTGGACGGGATCTCGGCGGGCCAGCAGTCCTGGTAGCCGCAGGTCTCGTACTCGCGGAACTCGCTGTAGTACTTGTTCCCGACCTCACCGAAGGTGGGGATGGCGAGCGTGTGCGCGGCCTTGGCGACCGAGTAGTGGCTGTCCTGCGAGAAGAACGCCACCGGCTGCAATGCGTTGGCCCGCTTGGTCGGCGTGTCCAGGTAGGGCGCGCTGACCGCGGCCTGCGACATGAGCAGACCCGGGTCCTTGCCGGGCTTGGCGAGCAGGATCTTACCGGACAGGTAGTCCCGGGCGTTGAGCAGCCCGTAGACGTTGCCCTCGGAACTGCCCATGGACAGCACGTAGCCCCACGCGCTCTTCCACGCCTTCTCGCTGCTGGACGGGTCGTACGGGTGGATGCCCCACAGCTCCGCGTACCGCTTGAGCACCGCCTTCTCCAGCGGCTTGGTGTGCGTGGCGAGGTTGGAGTCGACGTAGGGATCGCCGATGTTGTTCGTGTGCACGCCGAGGAAGTGCGACAGGTCGTCCCGGATCGCGTGCAGGTCCTGGTTCACCTGGTAGCCGAGGAAGCGCTCCTGGTAGTAGTCCAGGTACTTCTTCAGCTCCCCGAGCCGGGCAATGCGCGCCTCGTCGTTGAGCCCCTTGGGGGTCAGCTCGAACGACTTGTCGTCGAGCTTGGGTGGTTTCTGCTCGGTCATTTCATCCTCCTCGTGATCACTGCTGGGACAGGGCTTTGAGGAACAGGGCCTGGGCGAGCGTCATCCGCTCCAGTTCGCCGAGGTGGACGCTCTCGTGGGGCGCGTGGATGCGGGCAGCGGGCTCCTCGCAGCCCCAGAGCAGCACCGGTGCGTCGGGATTGCGGGTCTGGAGCAGGTTGACGAGCGGGATCGAGCCGCCCTGGCCGAGCGTGGTGGGGTCCTGCCCGTACGCCTCCTTCAACGCCGCCTGGGCCTTGGCGAAGGCGGTCGAGCCGGTCCGGGCCTCGAAGCCCTCGCCGCCACCGGCGTAGGTCACCTCGACCGGCAGGAACCACGGGCGGTGCTGGTCGATGTGCCTGCGCAGCGCCGCGACCGCGTCGGTGGGCTGCTGCCCCGGCACCAGCCGGATGCTCACGCGGGCGGTGGCATCGGGATGCAGCGCGTTGAGCGACTGGTGCACGGGTGGCGGAGCCCCGTCGAGCCCGGTCACGTTGATCGACGGCTTGAAGTAGAGCCGTTGGGCCACGGATCCGGTGCCGATCAGCGGTACGCCACAGCGCACGCCCGCGTTCTGCCGGTAGGTCGTCGCGTCGGGATGGTCCGCACCGGTCCACGGCTTGCTGAGCAGGCCCTCGACCGCCACGTCTCCCTTGTCGTCGTGCAGCGTCGCCAGGATGCGGCTCAACGCCATGAACGCGTCCGGGGCCGGACCGCCGTACATCCCCGAGTGCACGGGCGCGTCGAGCGTCCGCACCCTGACGTCGGCCTGGGCGATCCCGCGCAGCGTGGCGGTCAGTGCCGGACGGCCGACCGCGACACCGCCGGTGTCGGCGACGACGTAGGCGTCGGCCTTGAACCTGTCCTTGTTCTCCGGCTTCGCGAGGAACTCCTCCAGCGAGCCGGTACCGCTCTCCTCCTCGCCCTCGATGAGGATCTCCAGGTTTACCGGCGGGTTGCTGTCGAATGCCCGCAGCGCGCCGACGTGCATCATGATCCCGGACTTGTCATCGGCCGCGCCACGCCCCCGCAGGCGGCCGTTCACTTCCTTGGGTGTGAAGGCTTCCGCCTCGTCCCACGACCCGGCCGGTTGCACGTCGTAGTGCGCGTAGAGCAGGACCGTCGGCTTTCCCGTCCGGCCGGTGATGCTGCCGTGCACCAATGGTGCCCTGCCGGCTCCGATGTCCACGGTCGTGGCGTTGCCGACCCCGGCCCCCTTCAGCAGCTCCACGACCTTGTTGGCCGCTTCCGTGGTGGCGCCGCCCCTCGTGGACTTGATCCTGACCAGGTCGCACAGGTCGGACTTCAGGGTGCTCATGAGCGACGACACCTTCTGTTTCAGCGCGGTGTCGCCGGACGTCGTGGCGGTATCGGTGAGCATCAGACTCCTCGTGTCGCACGCGCGGGATCACGCCGTTCGCGCGACGCGAGCGGCGGAGAACCCGTCGTTCTGGGAAGATCCCCGGCTGAGGTGGAAGTCGGTCAGGTGCGCCGTGCGGTCAACGCGATCGTCCACGGAGGACTATTTGCCATCGAAAACGGTGACGGAGGACGACCGGCTTGCCATGGGGCGAATGGGGAAACTCGCGCACCCTGACCTCTCGAACGTTGGCGAAGGGGACGACTCCTGTATCCCACAGCCGCGGAACCGCTGGCGACCGTAACTGGCCACCTTCACTCCCCGGTGGCCGAGAACCCGCGTTCAGCCCAAAGTCGCTTCACGATCCGTGTCTCTCGACTCCGGCGAATGGCTGATCAGGTAGCAGACGAGTGATGAAGCACGCCGGGTGTCGAAAATGGGGACAGCACAACAAGAAAGGTCCTGTTGATCTATGCGCGAGTGCTGTCGGGTAGTCCGAGGAGGTAGTCGCCGCAGGGCGAGGGAGATCAGGGCATCGGAGTGTGCCGAAGGCCAGGCTGGCGGCCGGGCCGGAAACGCCGAGGGCGGCAAAGCCGGTTCGTCGGGGTGCCGGCGGTTGAGGGGTTGGCCTCGGCCGGGCGGGAAGGCGGTCCGGGCAGATTTGGTGCCCAGAGGACTCCTGATCGGCTCGTGTCGGCGAGGAGTCGGTCTTCGTGCCTTTGACTTGATTCGGAGTGCTATCAGGAGGGCCGGATTGTCTGAAGTGGATCGCCGCAGCGTGGAGATGTTATGGGAGGAGTACGAAGCGTATCGTCGGCTGGCGAAGAACGAGTTGTCGGAGTTGGTGACCCGCACGATCGCCGATGCCCGGGCCAAGCTGAACGACCAGCTCGCGGAGATCATGACGCCGATGATGCCGCCCGGATTGGACGTGAAGGCCATGCTGAACGGGGAGATCAGCGCCGAGAAGCCGGCCCTCGACGAGTCCAAGCTGCCGCCCCTGCTCAGGGAGCGGCCGAACCGGCGCTGAGATCTGGGGTGGTGTGGTCGGTGGTGTGAGTCCGAATCGGATGGTGTGGTGAGTGATGGGTGAGATCCAGATTCCCCGGGATGGTGTCTGGGCGCCTATTTACTATTCGCTGACTGCGCTGATCGAGAAGCCGCCGTTGGTGATCTCGAATGATATGTACGCGTTGGCTCGTGAGATGCGGGACAACGCGGACGCTGACGTGAACACCATGAGCAATGTCAATTCGTTGTCGTCTGGTGTGCGGGCGAATCTTGAGGGTGAGACCGCGAAGGCGTTCGGTGATCATGTTCGGGGGTTGACCGATCCGGTTCTGGCGCGTGCGGCGGCGTTGCGGTACGCGGCGGACATGGTGGATGAGTTCGGGTTGAACGGGGAGGAGGCCGAGTACGATATCCTGATCGGTCTGGCGTTTTTCGCGTCCACGATCCTCGGGCTTTATCTGAGCGGGTTCTTCGAGGCGATTCCGGCGTGGATCGCGGCTGGGCGTCGGCATCTCTCGCAGATCATCGCGACGGCCAAGCAACAGGCCACGACGCTTTCCGGGCAGTTGCGGATGGCGTGGGAGCCTGTTCAGGAGTTCGGTGAGGAGTTCTTCCAGGCATTCTTGCCCCAGGGGATCACGACGGCGAACGGTAATCGCAAGAACGGCTGGGACGTGAAGGGCATGGCGCTGGAGGGCGCTGTGGGGGCCGATTCCGCGTTCAACGCTATGATCTTGCATCGTCTGGCGAAGCTGAACAGGCACACGGACGATTTCGTGCGTAAGCCGATCGGGGCGGGGCAGCTCGACGCCGCTTCGGAGTTGCCGGCCGAGGGGATGGTCATCACGCTCGCCGGCGGCAATTTCGACCCGTTCCAGACCTATATCTCGAGTGTCACGATGGGCACGATCGAGAGGGACGCGCAGATCAGGTCGCGTGAGTGGCGGAACAACCGGAACACGAACAACTCGCCTGCCGGAGGCCCGGACCAGCCGCCGCCGCCTTCCTATGACCCGGACGGTAAGGGTCTGCCCGGCGGGGAGGGCACTCCCGGTGGGGGGCCGGATTCGAAGGTGCCACCGGTGGGGTCGGATTCGAAAGCCCCTGCGGGTTCCCCGGATGGGATGCCCTCCGATGTCCCGCCGCCTCCGTACTCGCCGCGTGGTGAGGCGCCGCTGTCCAATGAGGTGTGGGGGACCGAACAGGCCCCGCCCGCGTACCAGCCCCCGGCCGCGGAGCAGCCCGCAGGCTCCCCACCGCCTGGGTCGGCTCCACCGCCCGCGGGCGTGTCGCCTGTGTCGGCTCCGCCTGCGGGTTCTCCGTCACCCGCTTCGGTTTCGCCGCCTGTGTCGGCTCCGCCGGTGGGGTCTCCGCCCCCGGGCGTCGGCGGGGAAACGCTGCCACCTGCGGGCGTCGAAACCGGACCGGTTTCGGTGGAGCAACCGGCTGGGCAGCCGCCGGTTACCGGCGGGCCGCAGGATGTAGGCTCGGACCAGGGCTTGCCCGGTTTCGAAACGACGACGCCACCGGGTAGCGCGCCGCAGGGCGTGGATCCGGTGGTCGGTGACCAGAATCCCCAGGCCCAGCAACCGTCCGCCGAGCAGCCGCCGGTGCGGCACACGCCCGTCGAGCAGCCGCCCGCCCAGCAGCCGGGGAGCGAGCAGTCCCCGAATCAGCAGTCGCCGAACCAGCAGTCGCCCGGACAGCACGCTCCCGACCAGCAGAACCCCGGTCAGCAGCCCCAGCGCCAGCTGTCGCCCGACCAGCAGGTTCCGGGTCAGCAGTCGCCGAACCAGCAGGTCCAGGGGCAGCAGTCGCCGGAGCAGTCGGCGCCAAGCCAGCAGAACGCCGGTCAGCGCGGCCTCGACCAGAACTCGGTGTCGCTCGAGCGTGACCAGCCGAGAGCGGATCAGCAGGAGCAGGGCGAGAACGGGTCCGCGCAGCTCCGTCCGTCCGGTCAGCAGGCCGGGCTGGGGCAACCGGCGGGGACGCTGAGCGCCACGTCCACGCCGTCCGGTCAGGCCGGCAACTCGCAAGCACCCGCGAACCCCGCCGGCACGCCGAACACCTCGACCCAGGACGTGTCCCGGGACAAGTCCGGCCAGTCGGCCGTGGGCGATCAGGTCGGCCGGTCCCGGCCTTCGACGCAGCTGTCCTACGAAGCACCGACGGGTGAGACGTCGACCGGGAACCAGCCCCTGACCCAGCGCGACGCCCCGTCCACTGTGTCCTCCGGCAGCGATCAGCAGACGAATTCGACCACGCCCGGCAAGGCTGGAACTTCGAAGAGCGGCAGTGAACCGGAACCGGAGGTGGCGCCGGCACAGCCGGTGGTGCCGGTGGAAAGCTCGTTCGTCGACGAAGGTTATGAAAGTGGGGATGAGTCCGATCGCGACGTAGCTGTCCAGAGCCCGTCGGAGACTCCGGCCGAGACTGCTTCGCGTGATCTGTCCGAGTTCGAGCACTGGCAGGGCCCGCTGCCCCAGGTACCGAGTGGTTGGGGTGGTGAGTCGTCGGCGGTGTCGGGTGAGGCGCCGGTGCGTCCGGGCGTGGTGTCGGCGGAGACGTTCGAGAATGATCCTGCGGGCGCGGATGCGTACCTGAATCAGCATTTGCCGCATTTGCTGGATGTGAATGCCAGGAATGTGGGTGTCGAGGGTGGCGACACGAACTGCCTGGATTCGTCTCTTCAGACGATCAACGCGGATTTGCATCCTGAGCGGGCCGGGGAGTTCAAGGCCGAGCTGAGCGGGCTGGTGGACCCGAACCGCGTCGCGGAGTCGGGCTTGCCGCCGTTGTCCTGGCAGGGGCGGGGGCAGCAGGGTTATGACAAGGTGATCGACTATGTGGCCGGTCGGAAGAACGACGGTCCGCATGGTCTGGTGTACGCGTACTTCGGCGAGGGCAAGGGACATTTCTTCACCGTGCACAGGCGCGGTGGCGAGATCGTGTTTTACGACGGCCAGAGCAAGAAGATTGCGACGCTGGGCAACCCGGTCCAGGTGTGGTTCTCGAAGGTGACTTCGGACAAGGTGCTCAAGCATGTGGTTTCGCCGGTGGGCACCAAGGCTCATGGGAGGGCCGGGAACCAGGAGCGCCCCGCCCAGCCGCGCTCAGCGCCTCTCGAGCACATCAGAAACCTGGCCGAAAACTACCAGGCGGACATCATTCAGGCGACCAGTGCCGAAATGGACCGGCACCCGGCAGAGTCGAACAACGTTGCCCTCCGCGACGGCCCGAACATGATCTGGCTGACTCCGGCGCTAGCCCGGGCATGGCTGGCCGAAAGCGGCATCACCTATCCCCGCAAAGGTGGCATACCGCTGGCCGTCAAGAAGTACACCGCCCCCCCGCCGGACCCGCTGAAGGCGTCTCCTTCCCGGAGTTACAGCCTCGACGAGGCACAGCTCTTCTACGACACGATTCGGGATCTGGCGGACCAGCACCAGCAGGCCGAGTGGCAGGGCGTCTTGACCGCGATGGATGCGCTGGCGGGTCTCATCGTCGACATCTATCCGCCGGACCGGTACAGCTATGCGGGTATCGGCCGCAGTCCGGCTCCGGTCGTCGCCGCTCTCCTGTCCCGGGGTCACGACGCGGTGTCCATTCCGCTGTCGTCCTTCCGGCCGTCCCCGCCGCCAGATTCGGTCCTGTACGGGCCCTTCCAGACCGCTGGCCGCGAACCCACGTCCGAGCGCTACTACGAACCCACGCCCGAGCAGATGAGCATGCTCGAAAGGCATTTCGACGAGTTCCTGGGGCATCTGCCCGCGGACCGTGATGTGCTGCTGTTGGACTACACCCAGTCCGGGCGTTCGCTGATCGCGGCGCAGTACTACCTCCAGCAGCACCTGATCGACCGGGCCGGTGGTTCCCACCGGGTGGTTCGCGCGGTCGCGATGTACGCGCCCGATCAGGAAAAGAAACTGCTCGCCATCGTCGCCGGCATCGCTGACAACGCTGCTTTCAACCGGGCGAAACGCAAGCTGTGGCGGGACCAGTTCGTGGTCATGCCGCTCAACTCGAAACTCCTGGACGAACGCGCCAAGACGCTGGTGCAGGCGTTCGAAAGCCAGACGTTCGACGTACAGGCCGAGTACGGCAAGTACGAGATCCTGAGCGCGAACCCGGACGACCCCATGCCGGTGCGAGCCGACCGCCAGGACGGCCATCGGAAGCTGCGGGACGCCATGGACATAGCCCGTGGGATAAAAGACCCGGTAGCCGAGGACACCCCTCCCAGCCGAGACGGTGCGCTGCCGCGCCCGCCGGGCATGGGCGGTGCGCCATCCTCGGCGTTCTTGCGGCCGTTCCGGCATTTACGGCATTTGCGGAATGCGAATGCCAGGAATGTGGGTGGCGACACGAACGGTCTGGATGCGTCTCTTCAGGCGATCAACGCGGATTTGCATCCTGAGCGGGCCGGGGGCCTGCAGCGGATCTCCGAAGTCGCCAAGAACCTCCCAATGGACATCATTCAGGCGACCTCTGCCGAAATGGACCGGCACCCGGCAGAGTCGAACGACGTTGCCCTCCGCGACGGCCCGAACATGATCCCGCTGACTCCGGAAGTAGCCCGGGCATGGCTGGCCGAAAACGGCATCGCCTATCCCCGCGGTGGTGGCATACCGCTGGCCGTCGCGCTTTACACCGCCGGCAGAGGGGACCCGGATAACGCGCCTCGCCTGGAATACAGCCTCGACGAGGCACAGCTCTTCTACGAAACGGTTCGGGATCTGGTGGACCGGCACCAGCAGGCCGAGCGGCAGCACACCTTGATCGGGATGGATGCGCTGGCGGGTCTGATCGTCCGCACCCATCCGCCGGACCGCTACAGCTATGTGGGTATCGGCCGCAGTCCGGCTCCGGTCGTCGCCGCTCTCCAGTCCCGGGGTCACGACGCGGTGTCCATTCCGCTGTCGTCCTTCCGGCCGTTGCCTCCGCCAGACTCGGTTCTGCACGGGCCCTTCCAGACCCCCGGCCGCGGCGAACCCGCGTCCGAGCGCTACTACGAACCGACGCCCGAGCAGATGAGCATGCTCGAAAGGCATTTCGACGAGTTCCTGGGGCATCTGCCCGCGGATCGTGATGTGGTGCTGTTGGACTACACCCAGTCCGGGCGTTCGCTGATCGCGGCGCAGTACTTCCTCCAGAAGCACCTTGGTTCCGGCCGGGTGGTGCGCGCGGTCGCGATGTACGCGCCCGGGGGGAGACTGCTCGATACCCACGCCCGCATCGCTAACAACGATGCTTTCGACGTGGCGGAACGCAAGCAGTGGTGGGAGCGGTTCGCGGTCCTGCCGGTCGAATCGAACAGATGGCTGGGCAATCGCGCCGATCTGGTGGTGCAGGCGTTCGAGAGGGAGACGTTCGACGAACAGGCCGAGTACGGTTCGTACAAGATCCTGAGCGCGAACCCGGACGACCCCATGCCGCGGCGAGCCGACCGCCAGGACGGCTCCCGGAAGCTGCGGGACGCCATGGACATAGCCCGTGGGATAAAGGACCCGGTAGCCGAGGACACCCCTCCCGGCCTCGGTGGTTCGCCGCCGCGTCCGCCGGGCATGGGCGGTGCGTTGCCGACCACCATCGTCGCGTCCGGGCCGACGGGCCAGGCGCACGTCGATGAGGGGCATGTCGCGGATTCGGATGACAGCGACTACAACTCGGAGTCTGATGACGAAGAGCTGACTGTTCTTCCTGCGGCGAATCAGGAGTTCCTGGATGCTCATCCTGATTTGTGGGGTGTGAACGGTCCGCGGTACGCGGCCGGGCCGGAGGCCTATACGGAGAACTGTGCGCCGTCGTTGGTCGCGGCGGAGCGGACGCTGGTACGCAACTTGGAGAACGCCAGCGGCGACAATGCCGGTACCGCCACGAATCTTCCGCTCGACGCGCGGAACCTGCTGGTCAGGGCGCCGAATCTGCTGGTCGGGAACCGGAACGCCATCAGTGTGGCCGAGGCTCAGGACGTGGCGAGCAGGATCGTCGACCTGCCCGGTGATATCGGAGATCTGGTTCCCGGGTATGAGCGGGTCCTCACGGAAACCCAATCCGGAGCCGTGCCCGACTTCGCGGCTCTGAGCCGGGATGTGGGGCGCGGCAAAGCACTCATGGCGTTCGGTGCTGCGGCGGTCGTCGAGATGAACAGCAGCAGGTACGACCGGCACCCGTTCACCCCCGCGCAGCTGGGTGCCAGGTACGGTCTGGACGAGGCGGTGGCGACGCCGCTGGTCCATGCGGCCGCGGTGATGGATGTGCAGGACCACGCGGGATCTCGGCGTCCGCTCAACCCCGACCGGCTGGCTAGGCGGTATGGCTTCGAATTCGCCGATGCCCAGCACCTCGTGGCCGAGGCGGTGGTTGGCGTCAAGCGCATGTGGGCGCGTGCTCAATCGTTCCGGGCCGGCGCCCCGCACGAAATGTTCGAAGACCTTGCCAGAAGGTTCGATGTGCACCGCCAGTGGGTGGTCGACACGCTCCGAACGGCCGTAGTCGCCGATATACGTGCGGCCGCGGAGAACGGCCGCCCGCACTCAGTTGCGGACGTGGCCGGGAAGTACGGCCTGACCGAGCAATTGGCGGCCGACTGGATCAGGGCCGCGGTGCGGGCCGATGCGCGGGAGGCCGTTAATGGTGCCGGGGGCTACGTTGTCGGAGATCTCGCTGGGAAGTACGGGATCTCTGTTGAGGAAGCGGAGCGGCAACTGGTCGGGGCGGTGCTCACTGAAGCGTTCGAGCGTCGGGATCACGCCAATGCGGTGGCGGATTCTCTGGGCAGGTATGGCGTCGGTGAGGTGTCGATCGATGACCACGTCGATGCCCTTGCGGCCCAGGACATCCGGGCCGGCGTGTATGCCAATCGGCGCGTTGCCGTCGATGACCTTGCCGTGAAGTACGGCAGGACTGCCGGTTGGGCCCGTCGCCGGGTCGAGTCCGTCGCGATCGATTACGTGATCGAAGCCGCGAATCGCGGAAGCCTGGTCACCGGGGAGCAGCTGAACGACGGGTTCGATCTCGGCGGGCTTGGCGCGGAGGTGCTGCACCGGGCTCGGCTGGCCGATGTCCGCCGGGCAGCGGACGCCGGCGCCCCGTTCAGCGCCGCCGATCCCTTCCACAACAGACACGGTCTGCCTATCCCGGAGGCCGGGCAGCTGATCGACGATGCTGCGGTCGACGACGCGAGGCAGGCCGCGAGGGAAGGCCGGCCGTATGTCGCTGAAAAGCTGGCCAAGAAGTACGGCAAGTGGCTCTGGAACGACGAGACGTCCCGGAGTGAGCCTGACCTCGGATGGGGGAACGCCCGTATAGCCGCTGCCGTTCGTGCCGATGCGCGGGGCGGTGGGGGAGCCAGGGTGCTGGCGGTGAAGTACGGGATCAAGCTCGCTGCGGCCAAGGCCGAGGTCACTGCGGCGGCGTTGGTCCATGCGCGGACGGCGAACCTCAGCGGAGACTCGGTCACGGTTGCCGAACTCGTCAGGGATTTCGATATCAGCGGCGCCGAGGCGGCGCGGCACTTGCGGTCCGCCAGGCACGTTCCGGCGGATTCGGGCACCGAAACCGAACCGGAGGCGTTCTCCGACGATTCGTCCGACGATGATTTCGGTGGTGGACCTGTGGGTGGACCGCATCATGGTTCGGCGGGTGGGGTCCGCGTTGAGCCCGATGGCGATGTGTCCATGGTGGACGTGGATGGCGAGTTCGATGGTGGCGATTCCGATTCCGCGTCTGATGGCTCGTCGGTCTTCACCGAGCCTGAAAGGGACGAGTTCGCTTCGCCTGTGGTGATGACGGCTCGCAGTTTTGATGGGGACGCCGAGGCCGCGGCGGAGTACTTCCAGGTGTTTTTCCCCGAGTTCGTGGGGGTGAACGGGTCGAGTGGTGAGCGAGATGAGCGGGATCGCCTCCTGAATTGTGTGCTGGTGCTGGTGGCTTCGGATGAGAGGCTGTCGGGGCGTGACGGTCGTGGCGGAGGCCGGTGAGCCGGAGACGATCGAGTCGCTGGAGGGGCGTTTCGGTGCTCCTGCGGTGCGTGCGGTTTTCGATGATGTCGTGGCGCACATGAGTCGGTCGTTCGATGATGCGGTGGAGCGCACTGGTCGGCAGCCGGGGAGCATTTCGGGTGCGGCGCTGGTGCAGGGCCTGGGAAGCATGGCGCATGCCGTGCTGGTTCGGGTTGGATCCGATGGTGTTGTCCACTTCGTTGATCCGCAGTTGGAGACGATGGCCGATGCGGGCGGGGACAACGTGATCGGTTTCCTGCCGCTTCACCGGTTGGGTTCGACGCCGATGCGCGGCGAGCGAATGGATCCGGACCTCCGGGTCGGCGCGGGCGCCCGTGGTCGAGCTGCGGAGTTTTCCTGGACATTGGCAGGAAAACTCGACGCGCAAGGCAAGAACCTGCGCATCCGGGCGGGAGCAGGGCCGTTGCCCCGTCCGGAACCGTATCCCGCGCCGGACGATTTCACCGAGGTCGGGCTACCGGTGCACAGCCGGGCGACCGACGGCCGCTGGGAGATCAGCGGAGGAGCCGAGTACGGCCCGGACATGGTCTGGCACCGAGGCGCGAACCTGTTCGGCATGCGGTTGGACCGGATGCCGATGGGCAACTACGTGACCGACGAATACGGCCGCTTGTACACTGCGATGACCGATGTCCCCGTGTTCGAATGGTATGTCGGCTCGACCAGCGGAAGACCCATCGCGTACAGCCTGTTTCGAGTCACCGACCCACCAGCATCCTCGTCGAGCCTCTCCAGCAGGCCGCCGGTGAATCCGGCGGCAGTCGCGATGCCCGGCACGGTTTTCGGCGAAGCGCCTCGTTATGCGCTGTGGCGGCAAGACGCCAACATGCTCTACCACCTGAACAAGAAAACCCCCGAACAAGTGGTGGAGGAAGGTGGACTGCGGCCAAAGGGGCCAGTGACCGGAGCGGACCGTCACCTGGCGGAGTACGCGTGCATGGGGCCTACCGACACGAACTTCCTCAGCACTGCGCGGAATCCGTACGCGATGACACGTGTGCGCGATGTCAACCCCACCGTGTCGGCGAGCGGCTACAGATATATGTACTTGATCAATGCGCCCGGCGGGATCGATGTCAATGCCACGCTCGGCATCGCGTCACCTTATCCGGAACAGGAGGAAGGACTTTCATCGGCGGAGTCCGGTTGGAATACATAGCTGGTTACCAGGAGGTCGACGACGACCGTCCGGTCGGGCCTGTTCTCCCGATGCCGGGCTGGAGTTAGTCGTCGCGGCCGTTGAGGGTGCAGAACAACAACGCGATCGGTGCGTACGAGGCGGGATCCGGTTCCACCTCGGTGAACGAGAGCGTGTTCAAGTTCCTGGCGTTCGAGCAGACCTCACCGGCCTCCCGGCGTAGGCCGTGCCGGTGGGGTTTTCCCGGATGACGTGTGCGAGCCGGCGCGGAAGCCGGGGATCACGGCCCATGATGGACGTGCTCGACGGCTGCTCCAGCAGGGCGCGGCGGCCGGAGCGACCCCCCGACCGACCAGAGACCGAGCTGCCGGACGAGACATACCGAGGTGACGATGAGCCGACCCCGCCAACAGGGCAGCGGAGTGGCTGGAACGCATGTACGGGGGTCTGGTCACCCTCACCGATAGCCAGCCCCTGCTCGACGGCGAACGGACCCAGCTGTTCGGCTGCGACTGCGCGGGCGGCTCTGCCGACCCGCTACTGGCCGCCACGATCGCGGTGCCCAAGGACGGCGGGCAGCCGTTCCCGGTGTCCAACGCCGACCCGTTGGACGAGGAGCTGAACGCGACGCTGGCGATGGACCTCAACCCCGAGCCGTGGCGGTGGCGGGTCAACGCGCGCGGCTGCCTGGTCGCGACGGACGCCGCCGTGGACCGCCGCCCGGCCTCGGCGCTGCCGTGGGCACCGGCGGATGAGGCGCCCGGCTGGTGGGACCGGATGCTGGCCGCACACTTCCCGGACGCCGAGGTGTTCACCGCCTCCACGTGGGCGGACGTGACATCGACGCTGCTGGAGGGCGGTCCGGGCACGCGCACCGCGGTGTGGCTGCGTCGGCAGCTGTCCGGCGCCGAGCTCACCGGCCACCTGCTGTACGGCTTCCAGGACCAGAACCAGGCAGTGTTCCTGGACGGGCAGCGGGGTTCGCCGGCCCGGCTGAACGACGACGAGATCGGTCAGCTCGTGGTCGCGCGGTTCTTCCGCCCGGTGATGACCGAATCGGCGAACCTCACGGTTCCCTGGGAGGCACCGGCGTCGAACCTGCAGGCCGCGCTGGACAAGGCGAACAGCTGGCTGGATCACACCTACCCGGAGCCGGTAGTCGTCGTCGGGCCCGGCGACGAAGACGAAACCGAACGCGGCTGGCTGTTCGCGTGCACCACGCAGCGGTTCCTGGACACCGGCGAGTGGCAGGACCAGATGCTGGACGCCGCGCTGGTGGTGCCCAAGGAAGCAGGCCAGGCACCGTTCGGCCTGCCCAACAACGACCCGTGGTCCTACATGTCCGGATGGGATGCCGGACGAGACGGAATCGGCCGGCCCCCGGCGCCCGGGGCGGCCGCCTGGTACGCGCCGAGCGCGTGGTGGCCACCGTGTTCCGGACCGCTGCCGCCGGCCGCCATGAGTTGCGGCAGCACAGCGATCATCCACGCCATGGCGGCCATCATCATCGCGTGATGGATCTGCGCCGACCACCCGCCGTGCGAGCGGCCCGTCCGCAACCACGCACTTCCCACGGCCAGGACGAGGAACCACAGCGCCGCAAGCCCGAAGAACACGATCTGCGGGAACGCGGGCAGCTGCATTCCCCAGGGCCATGCCATCGGCACCATCAGCGCACTCATCACGGCATGGCTCGCCGAGCTGACCCGGTCCGACGTGCGCGGCCCCTGCCGCAGCGCGTGAATCAGGAACCACACCGCAGTGGCGGCGAACAGGATCGTGAGAACCCATCGGAGCAGAGCGGACTCGATCATCTTCAAGCACCTTCCGCCTGCCGCGCGAAGCGCCGCCGAGCCAGCCACCCCAACGTGATGTCGATGAAGAGGAACAGCAGCAGCGAGCCGCCGAGCAACGGCAGGGTGTAAGCGACGAACACGAAGGCGCGCTCGCCGGGACGTGCAGCTCCCGGTCGTAGACGAGCTGTTCGAGCTGCGGCGTGAAGACGTAGCGCAGACCGGTCACGGCGGCGACGACCAGGAGCGGTGCTATCAGGATCCCGGCGAAGAAGTGCAGGCGCAGGATCAGCGGCCGTAACACCGCCTACCAGGAACCCCGCCCCGGGCCGCCGGGGGAAGCGTCCGGATCTGGTTGTGCCTCGGGCGGATCAGCGGCGAAACCGACTCTGGACTCACCGGCGATCATGTTGCTCCCAATCCGTTCGCACGCGCATGAAGCCCGATCCGGCGTCCCCGGGCGAGCTTCCACTGGTGTAGATGTCGGAAGACCTCACATGCCGGTTCCCGCCGCCGCCGACAACATCAGCTTTGTCACACCGCTGCTCCGGAGCGCCGGGCCTGTTGGCGGCACGTTGGTGACGGACCCGAAGCGGTGTCCGCTCTCCAGGATGCCTCGGCAGAAGAGCGCTCATGCACCAGCGGCAGGTGGCCGGCACCGACTCTGGTCACGGTTGCGCGAAAAAGTTCGATTATGATAATCATTTTCACTTAAGACGTTCATCCAGTGACTCCGGAAGTGACGCCCGTGACAAGATCGCTTCGCATCGCCTTCGCACTGGCCCTCCTGGCTCCGCTGCTCAGCGCCGCCCCTGCAGGCGCCGAAGCAGTGCGGTTCGGCCCGTGCTCACCTGATGGCCCCGACGAGCCAGGGGCCGAATGCGCCGAAATCGCCGTGCCACTGGACTACGACGCGCCCGACGGGCGCACGATCTCGCTCGCGGTCTCGCGGGTCCGGGCGTCCGGCACGCCGGCGGAATATCGAGGAGCGTTGCTGGTCAACCCCGGCGGCCCCGGCGGCGCGGGACTTGACTACGCCGTGACCAAGCGCAGGAAGATGCCCGAGTCCGTTCGGCGCTCCTACGACATCATCGGCTTCGACCCCCGCGGCGTTGGCCACAGCAACCCCGTGGACTGCGGGCCGCTCGGAGGGGTGTTCGGCCACCCCGGGCCGGGCCCTGTTCCTTCGACCGAATCCCAGGAACACGACTACCTGGACCGCTTACGCGCGATGGCCTCGGACTGTCGTCAACACCTCGGCGCGGTGTCCGGCTGGATCAGCACCATGAACACGGCACGGGACATGGACCGCATCCGGGGCGTCCTCGGGCAATCCCGGCTGAACTTCCTCGGGGTCTCCTACGGCAGCTACCTCGGCGCCGCCTACGCGGCCGAGTTTCCCGATCGCGTTGGACGGATGGTCCTCGACAGCGTCGTCAGTCCGGACCGCTGGCACGACTTCGACACCCAGCAGGCATTCGCCATGCTGGAGCAGCGCGACGTGTTGTTCCGCTGGGTCGCCGATCATCCGGGTCTGGGCCTCGGGTCGACGCCCGAGGGGGTCCGCGAACGCTACTCGCGCGCTCGATCCAGGCTGGCCGAACATCCAGTGCGAGGGAGGTTCGGTCCCAGCGAGTTCGACTACCTCGTCTACCGCGCACTGTCCCGAACCGAACGGTGGGAGCCCTTCGCTCGAGCGCTCAGCGACTACGTCCACACCGGCAACGGTGACGGGCTGGCCCCCGAAATCCCCGGAACGGGACCCGATTCGCGCAACTACGAAGCAGCGCTGCGCGCCGTCAAGTGCGCCGACAGCACACGGCCCTCCGCTGCCGAGGTGATCGGCGCGGTGCGCGCGCTCCGCGCAGCCGACCCGGAGCCGGTGCTCGCCGGGCTGGAAGCGCCGACGTGCCACTATTGGCCGCAGCCTCGCGAGACCGCCCGCCTCGGACACCCGGCGATGCCGCCGATACTGCTCACGCAGGCCGAACACGACCCAACGACACCGTACGCGGGCGCTAGGAGAATGCAGGCGGTGTTGCCTGGTTCCCGGATGGTGCTCCTGCGCAACAGCTATTCGCACGGAGCCTTCGCCAGCCAGCAGAACCCGTGCGTCGACGAGACTGCGGCCGCATATCTCGTCAGTGGGACGGTTCCGTCAGGTGACGTCGAGTGCCAGGGGGCTGGTCTTCCCGCCGTGCGATGAGTGTTCCGCCGTGGCCGCAGGAATCTTGTCGCGGACGATTTTCGCGACGACTCAGTGCTCGTCGTAGTGATCGTCGTGCCACCGGTGCAGGTGGCCGTCGTGCACGTAGTCGATGTGGTCGCGGTGGGGCACGGCGACGTGCCCGCAAGCTTCGCCGTGGTCGTGGCCGGTGTGCTGCTCATGCGCGGTGGTCATCATGGCTCCGAACGGACGCGGGTGAAGGTCTGTCCGGCCCAATCGTAAGTATTGATGGCTACCCATGCATGAATAGCGGCTGAGCTTCGCGTCCTGCTGGGCCGCTGCCGTGGCATGCCGATGAGACCGGCGGGCGATGTAACACGAATCCTTCTTCGGTGCGGCTGACCTGCCTGGCCATGAGCAGCTCGAAGACGGAAGACATCCGTCTGGCCATGTTGGAGCTCGGCGTCCGATTTGGATGGACGTGCTCGTGGTGCCGAGGTCGTTGGTGACCGCGTCCTCTTCGCGGACACCGCTTGGTCACCGCCGATGGGACCGCGATCTTCGGACTGTCCACATTGTTCGGTCGAGGGTGAGTCGGGAATGTGGGTGGTACTCGCGGGCCACGGGCGGTGCCGGCGGCGACTTCGAGGAGACGGCACCGCCCGCGGCCCAGTGATCAGCGCCATGTCGGGCGTACCGCGGCGGTCGCGCTGATCACGTTCTTGAGGGCGGCGCGGCGAGCACCGTGGCCCGGAGATCGCGAGCCCGGTCGAACAGCGCGAACTGGTGGTGGATGTCGAGGTGGTTGCTGGGCTCGTCCATCACCAGCAGCCGGGGCTGGGCCACCACGGCGCGGGCGATCAGGGCGCGTTGTCGTTCCCCTCCGGAGAGCTGTCCGAACCGCCGCTGCGCCAGTTCGGTCAGCAGGTGTCCCCGGCGGAGGACGCGAGGTGGCTGATGTCGTTCAGCGTGTGCAGCGTTCGGTTGTGGAAGTAGTCGTCTTCCTGGAGGACCGTGATCCCGCCGCTGATCGAACGGAACGCGGCGTACGCACATGCGCTGACGGGGATGCCGAGCCAGGCCGCGACGACCCAGTTCAACGATCCACCGTGCGTCACGACGATCTGGTGGTCGCAGGCGCGGGTGCGGAGGTATTCCACTGCGCGGTACACCCGCTCGATCCACTGGAGCTTCGCTTCCGCTCCCTCGATGCCCTCGTCGTGCTTCAACCGCTCACCGAACTCGGGTGGCGGGACGAAATGCTCCCGGAACCAATCCTGGCGCCTGCCGCCCGCGACGCCGTACGACTTCTCGCGGAGATCGGCCAGGAGAACCGCTTCCGTCTTGAACGCGGCCTCGATCGGCCGCGCCGTCTGGACTGTTCGCCGCAGATCCGAGCTGTAGAGTTCGGCACGAGCATCCCCGGGGACGAGTTCCCGCAGCCTTGCCGCGATCGCGGCGGCGTGGGTTCTGCCGAGGGCGGTGAGTTCGGAATCGAACCACCCTCCGACACGACCGTCGACGTGATGTGTCGCTTCTGGATGGACCACGGCATAGAGCCAACGCATCAGATCACCTTCGCAGAAGGCATCGGGATCACTCACAGCGGGCGCGGAGCTCGGGGTGATTTGGGTGCGAGCGAATCAGTCGTACCCGGTGCACGGGTCAGGGAATCCGGTCGGAAGCCGGAGCTGACGCGCTAAGGATGCCGACGATGCTGTTCCCCGCCTCAGATCCGGACCGAGCCGGGCAGGCTGCGCGATGGCGAACGCGCACCGCTTGCTTTGTGGCGCTCGGCACAGGGCGATCTGGTTTTTCTCCGGGAACTTCCTGGGCGCCCCTCACGACTCTCTGGTCGGAGTGCTTGTGGACCGGCGTACGCGGGTCCACAAGCGCGATGTCCGAGGAAGGGACCGGCCGCCGCGCGGCTGTGCGTGAAAGGTTCACACGGCTTGTCTTCGAACCCGTTGCTCACCGACGACACGCACGATCGTGAGGTCGAGCTGTCAGTGGGCGGCATGACGTGCGCGTCGTGCTCGGCACGCGTTGAACGCAAGCTCAACAAGCTCGAAGGCGTGCACGCCACCGTGAACTACGCGACCGGACGCGCGAACATCCTCGCCCCTGTGGCGGTCGACGACCGGATGCTCGTCGACACTGTGGAGAAAGCGGGTTATCAGGCGGAGGTCGTTCCCGCTGCGGCGGATGCCCGGCCGCCGGAGGAATCCGATGAGCGGCTTCGCGGCCTGTGGTGGCGGCTCGTCGTGTCGATGTTGCTGTTCATCCCGCTGTGCGACCTGTCGGTCCTGTTCACGCTGATGCCGGCCGCTCGTTTCCCGGGCTGGCAGTGGCTGCTGGTCGCGCTGGCCGCCCCGGTCGTCGGATGGGCCGCCTACCCGTTCCACCGCGCGGCTTTCGTCAACGCCCGGCACGGTTCGTCGTCGATGGACACGCTGGTGTCGATCGGCATTCTTTCGGCCGCGCTGTGGTCGCTGTACGCGATGTTCGGCCAGCCCGGTCCGCCGGCGGACGCCTCCGGCTGGTGGCTGCTGATCCGAGCGGACGGGGCGATCTACCTGGAGGTCGCCGCGGGGGTCACCGCATTCCTCCTCGCCGGCCGCTACTTCGAGGCTCGAGCGAAACGCAGCGCGGGCAGCGCCCTGCGCGCCCTTGCTGCGCTCCGCGCCAACGAGGTCGCAGTCCTGCTCGATGACGGTTCGCAGCGCCAGATCCCGATCGAGAACCTGCGGGCGGGGGAACGCTTCATCGTGCGTCCCGGCGCCACGATCGCCACCGACGGACGCGTGGTCGACGGGCGGGCGGCCGTGGACCGCAGTTCGATGACCGGCGAGTCGATGCCGGTGGAGACCACGCCGGGGGACGAGGTCGTCGGCGGCACGATCCTGCTCAGCGGGTGGCTCGTCGTCGAAGCCACCAAGGTCGGCGGGGACACCCAGCTCGCGGCCATGATCCGCCTCGTCGAGCAGGCGCAGGCGGGCAAGGCGGGCGTGCAGCGCCTGGCCGACCGCATCTCCGGCTACTTCGTTCCCGCCGTTCTGGTCCTCGCGGTCGCCACCTTCGCCGGGTGGCTGCTGGCCACCGGGATGCCGGAACGAGCCTTCTCCACCGGGCTGGCCGTGCTGGTCATCGCCTGCCCGTGCGCGCTCGGGCTGGCGACGCCGACGGCGCTCATGGTCGCCTCCGGGAGAGGCGCCCAGCTCGGGATCTTCATCAAGGACTACCAGGCTCTCGAAGCGACCAAGAACATCGACACGGTGGTGCTGGACAAGACCGGCACGGTTACCGCGGGTCGACTGTCCGTTGTGGACTTCTGGTGCGCTGACGGCGCTGACCGGGCAGCGACGTTGCGTCTGGCCGGGGCGTTGGAGGATGCTTCGGAACACGCCGTCGCGGCGGCGATCAGGTCCGCGGCCCGCGACGAGCTTGGCCCGTTGCCCCGTGTGGAACAGTTCACCAACGAGCCGGGCCTAGGCGTGCACGGCATCGTCGAGGGCCGAGAGGTCGCCGTCGGACGCGCCAAACTGTTCACCGACCGGGGCCACGTGGTTCCCACCGAACTCGACCGGCAGCGCGAGACGTGGGAGCAGCAGGGGAGGACGGCGGTTCTCGTCCAGTGCGACGGCCGGATCACTGCTGTGATCGCGTTGGCCGACGAGGTCAAGCCGTCATCGAAGCGGGCGATAGCCGAACTGCACCGCCTCGGCCTGCGCACGTTCTTGCTCACCGGTGACAACGGGGCGACGGCCCGCGCCGTCGCCGACGAGATCGGGATCGCGGAGGTGATCTCCGAGGTGCTGCCCGCGGGCAAGGCCGAGATCGTGGCGCGGATGCGGCGGGAAGGCCGGACCGTGGCGTTCGTGGGCGATGGTGTGAACGATGCGCCCGCGCTAGCCGCGGCGGACCTCGGGCTCGCGGTGGGAACCGGTGCCGACGTGGCCATCGAGACCGCGGATCTCATCCTCGTTCGCCAAGACCTGACCACGGTCCCGGACGCGATCGTCCTCGCCCGCGCGACCCTGCGCACCATTCGCGGCAACCTGCTCTGGGCCTTCGGCTACAACGTCGCCGCACTTCCGCTGGCCGTCGTCGGACTGCTCAACCCGCTGATCGCCGGCGCGGCAATGGCGCTGTCCTCGGTGTTCGTCGTCTCGAACAGCCTCCGACTCCGCCCTTTCGGGAGACCACGCTGATCGACACCACCAGCGGCGCCGACCGCGCGCCCATGCCGTCCTAGCTATCCTCCGCTTCTGGGGAGACACGAACGAGCACGTTCCCAGAACACCGTGCGGTATCTCGGGAAGCCGCCCGCCGTGCAGGCGTGCGGCTTCGGCCGGCTCCGCCTGCTGGATCGAGTGGGCCGACGCCGAGCGCGCTGGTGGAGGTCCACGGTGGTGAGATGACGGACGAGCTCGGCGGGGCAACGCACGGCCTCGACCCGGCGTCCATTGTGGAAGTGCTGGCCCGTGCGATGCCGTAGGTGCCGGATCACCGTGCGCTGCAAGCGGAGTTGCTCGCGGACGTGGTGTGCCGGTCGGCGGGTACTGTGCGCGGCTCAGTCCAGTTCTTCGAATGCTGCGACGGCTTCCCAGCGGGCGCCGAGTGCGTTGAGCAGCGTTGCGATGTTGGCGTCGCGGGCGATGTCGCCGCCGGCGAGCAGTGCCTCGTCCAGTTGCCGGGCTCGGTGGTGCACCTCGGTGAGCACCGCCTCGCCTTCCTCGGTGAGGGACAGCAGTTTGCGCCGGGCGTCGCGCGGGGATTCGATGCGCTGGATGAGACCTCGCCGCTCGAGCCTGCGGCACAAGTCGGCCATCGTCGAGGTGTCCAGCGCGGCGGCACCGGCCAGCGAGCTCTGGTCGCTGCCCGGATAGGCGCGGACGGCGGAGAGCACCGCGAACTGCGGACCGGTCAGCACCGAGTCGACGTGCCGGTTCCAAGCGGCGAGGTAGGCCTGGTACAACCGGCGGGCGCCGTAGCCGGGGGCGGCCAGCAGGTCGGCGGGTGGTGCCGGAGCGACGGCAGACGTATCTCCAACACGTCGGTCCGTGCGCGCTGGCTCCCCCATTGCGTTCCTCCCAAGCAGCTCGGCACCCGGGTTGGGTGCCCATTAATAATACGTACCCGGATGGTTGTACTGGTACGGGACCGGCTTGGCCGGGGTGAATCCAGGTCGCTCCGGTGCGATCCGAGCCAGGTCGAGCTGGTCCAGGCGTGGGCTCGCCTGGATGGCGTAACTCGGTGCCGTGCAAGGGAATCATCTTGCCCAGGTCGACCGGCTCTCCGCGTGCAGCAGGGGTTGTCCGCGCGCGTGCCGGGTGCAAGCGCCGTTGCTGATGTGTGGATCTTGCTCGCGAGTTCGGCGCACACAGGTTCCGCGAAAACAACTCTTGCGTGCTCGGATAATACGTGTTCGGATTATACGCGGAGGTGGTCAACGGTGGACCAGAACCTGTTCAACGACATCTGCTTGCAGCAACTGCGCCTGTCCGGCGTGCACGAAGGTGAGACGGTCGTCGTGCTCACCCGCGGCGGGGAGCGTGCGGAGTACGCGGACGCGTTCCTGTGGGCCGCTCAGCAGTTGGGAGCTGCGGCGTTCCACATGCGGTTGCCCTCGCCGGCGAGCGCCTCGGGGGCGTGGGCCGTGGGTGACTCCGGCCTCGGGAACATCCCCAAGGCCGTGGATGCCCTCAAGGGCGTCGACATGGTCGTGGACTGCACCTTCTTGCTGTTCAGCAAGGAGCAGTTCGCGATCCAGGACGCCGGAGTCCGGATCCTGACCGCCGTCGAGCCGCCGGAGCTGCTCGCCCGGCTGATGCCGACCAGGGAACTGCGCGAGCGGGTGGAGATCGGCGCCGAGCTGCTGGCCAAGGCAGGCACGATGCGGATCACCAGCCCGGCCGGTACCGACGTCACCTACCAGCTCGGCATGTACCCGACGTTGTCGGAGTACGGCTACACCGACACCCCGGGTCGATGGGACCACTGGCCGGCAGCGTTCGTGTTCACCGGCGGAGCCGACGACGGTGTCGACGGGAAGATCGTGCTCTCGCCGGGGGACGTGCTCCTGCCGTTCAACACCTACGTGCAGACCCCGGTGGAGATCACCATCGAGAAAGGTTTCATCCGGGACATCCGCGGCGGCGCCGGGTCCTCCGGGCTGGACGCGGACCTGCTGCGCTCGTACATCGAGAGCTTCGACGACCCGCGCGGCTACGGGATGAGCCACGTCGGCTGGGGGCTCGACGAGCGTGCCCACTGGCACGGCCTGACCCAGTTCCCCGGCGGGATGGGCATGGAGCTGCGCAGCTTCTACGGCAACGTGATGTTCTCCATCGGGCCGAACAACGAGCTGGGCGGCCCGAACGACACCGCCTGCCACTTCGACATCCCGATGCGCGGCAACTCGCTGTACCTCGACGACGAGCTGATCGTCGACGCGGGCGAGCTGACCGTTGCCGAGATGCGCCCGGTCGGTGGCCGATGAGCGCCGAGGCGGCGGTGCGCGAGCACCACATCGGAATGATCGTGCCCAGCTCGAACCTCACCATGGAGACCGAGCTGCCGCGGATGCTGCGAGCTCGGGAGGAGGTCGATCCGGGGGACCGGTTCATCTTCCACTCCGCGCGGGCGCGGATGCAGCACGTGACCCCGGAACAACTGCGGGCAATGAACGCGCAGGCCGAACGAGCGGCGGCGGAACTGGCCGACGCTCGCCCTGCGGTCGTGGCCACCGCGTGCCTGGTGGCGATCATGGCGCAGGGGCCGGGTTACCACTGCACCGCGGAGGACGACATCACCCGCGCGCTGCGCACCGAGGGGTCCGATGCCCCGGTCGTTTCCAGCGCTGGTGCACTGCTGTCCGGCATCGGTGCGCTGGGCGCGCGCAAGGTCGCGATCCTGACGCCGTACATGAAGCCGCTGACCAAGGCGGTGGCGGACTACATCGAGGACGCCGGGGTCGAGGTGGTGGACGCGCTCTCGCTGGAGGTGCCGGACAACCTCGCCGTGGCGCGGCTGGATCCGGCCGATCTGCGCGAGCACTACCGCAAGCTCGACCTGTCCAACGCTGACGCGCTGGTCCTGTCGGCCTGCGTGCAGATGCCGTCCCTGCCCTCGATCCAGCCGGTCGAGGACGAGGTGGGGATCCCGGTGCTCTCGGCCGCGACCGCCACCACCTTCCGGATCCTGTCCGAACTCGGACTCGAACCCCGAGTGCCCGGTGCGGGCAAGCTGCTCAGCGGAGCGGTCGCCGCCCCGGGAGTGCCGACGCACGCGGTCTGACCCTCCGGCGCGCGACGCTCGTGGCCGGGACTGCCCTCTGGCGGGGCGTCCCGGCTCCTCGGGCCGCGCTACACGTATTCACCCGACGCGAGCTCGTGCTCGCTCGTCCGCATCCTGATCGCCTGCGCCCTCTTCGCGCTGATCAGAAGCGCATCAAGCGGTAATCACCTGCGAACAAAACCTTTTCAAACAAGACCTTGCATATCCGGATAGTACGTGTTCGGATCACCTGAATCCGACGCGGGTTCGGGCGAGGACGAGGAGGCCAGCGTGGCTGCGAGCCAGTCGTTCGAAGTCGTTGTTGTCGGTGCCGGCCTGGGCGGCCTGTGCACCGCGCTGTCGCTGCGGCAGCGTGGCCTGCGGGTCACCGTGGTCGAGGCGGCGGCGCAGCTGGGGGAGATCGGCGCGGGTATCCAGACCGCGCCCAACGCCAGCCGGATCCTGATCGGACTGGGGCTTCGCGCCGAGCTCGAGCGCGTGCGCACCGAACCCCAGGACCAGGTCCGCCGTCGCTGGGCCGACGGGAGCATCATCGGCCAGCTGCCGCTCGGGCAGCGGGTGATCGACCAGTACGGGGCGCCCTACTGGCACTACCACCGCGCCGACCTGCACGGCGTCCTGCTCGAGGCGTGCTTGGACCCGACGGGGCCCGGCCCGGTGGTCGAGGTCGCCACCTCGGCGAAGGTGGTCGATCTCGATCGCACCGATCCGGCGCGCCCGGCGGTGCTGACCGCTGATGGACGCCGGTTCACCGGGGACCTCGTGGTCGGGGCGGACGGCATCCGGTCCGCGGTGCGGGATCTGGCGGGATTCGACGACACCCTGGAGTTCTCCGGGGAGATGGCCTATCGTGCGCTGATCCCCGGCGACATGGTGGCCGCCGACCCGGCGACCCGGTTCCTCGTGGACCGCTTCCACTCCACGATCTGGTACGGCCCGGACAAGCACCTGGTGCACTACATGATCCGCGGCGGTCAGTACCTGAACATCGTCGCGATCGTCCCGTGCACCGAGGAGATCGCCCGGGACTGGAGCGGCCCGGCGACCGCGGCGCAGCTCGCCGCGGAGTACGACGACTGGGACGACCGCGTTCCGGCCGTGCTGGCCAAGGCGAAGGACGAGGACGTGTCGGTGTGGGCGATGTACCGCCGGCGCCGCGACCCGGTCTGGGTCGACGGGCGGGTCGCCCTGCTCGGCGATGCCTGCCACGCGATGCTGCCCTACCAGGCGCAGGGCGCTTCCCAGGCGATGGAGGACGCCGCCGTGCTCGCGGAGGAGCTCGGCCGGGTGACCCGCGACGGGATCGAGGCGGCCCTGGTCCGCTACGTCGATCGGCGGGCGAAGCACGCGGGCATGGTCCAGGATGCGTCCCTGCAGAACATGAGCTTCTACCACCTGCCCGATGGCCCGGAGCAGCGTGAGCGCGACGAGAAGCTGCGTCGCTTCGATGGTGAGTCCGACGTGTCCTACGACTGGCTGTGGAACGGCAGCCCGCTCACGGACCCGGACACCGAATCCATCCATTACCAGTTCGCACGCTGACGCGTGACGCCGCTACAGCACAACGGAGTGACTCATGCGTACCGGAGACCAAGTCGTCCAGGACCTGCCCTGGCGATGGAGCGTGCAAGGCAAGATCTTCCTGATCGGCGGACTGGGCTACATGTTCGATGCCTGGGACGTCGCGCTGAACGGCTTCCTCACCCCGCTGGTGGGGACCGAGTTCGGGCTGTCGCCGGGCCAGAAGGGGTTGGTGGCCACCGCTAACCTGATCGGCATGGCGGTCGGTGCGGTCGCCTGGGGGACGGTGGCCGACCGCATCGGGCGCAAGCGCGCGTTCAGCATCACGCTGCTGCTGTTCGCGCTGTTCTCCGCGGTCGGGGCGCTGTCGCCGAACCTGGAGATCTTCCTGCTCCTGCGCTTCCTCGCCGGCGTCGGTCTCGGTGGGTGCATCCCGGTCGACTACGCGATCGTCAGCGAGTTCTCACCCCGCCGGCAACGGGGACGGGTGCTCTCGGCGATGGACGGCTGGTGGCCGGTGGGGACCACGCTGGCAGGCGTCTCGGCGACGTTGCTGGTTCCGGTGCACGGCAACTGGCGCTGGATGCTGGTGCTGATGATCCTGCCGGCGGTTCTGCTGATCTGGGTGCGGCGCGGTGTTCCGGAGTCTCCGCTGTACCTGGTCCGCAAGGGCCGTGAGGAAGAAGCGCGCGCGGTCATCGACGATCTAGTGCGACGCACCGGAGCGAATCCGGAGCCCTACGTGATTCCGGCGGCGGTCGTGGAGGACACTCGCGGTGGGGCACTGGCGGCAGCGTTCGACCAGCTTCGCCGGGTGTGGGCCTTCAACCCGCGGATCACTGCGGTGTCGTGGACGCTGTTCACCAGCGTGATGCTGGTGTACTACGCCGCGCTGAGCTGGATGCCGTCGATCCTGAAGGCGGAGGGCTTCGGCGAGATCGCGGCCTTCGCTTCGACCGCGCTGATGAACGCGGTGGGCATCGTCGGCGTCGCACTGGCGGTGCTCGTCGTCGACCGGGTGGGCCGCAAGCGGGTCATCGCGACCGCGGGGCCGGTCATGTCGGTGATGCTGGTGGTGTTCTCGTTGCTGCTGGGAACGCCCACGTTGGCGGTCGTGGCGATCGGCGCCTTCGGCCTGTTCGCCCTGGTGGTCATCCCGGTCATGTACGCCTACGTCTCCGAGCTCTACCCGACGGAGCTGCGCGCCTCGGGCTTCGGCTGGGCGTCGTCGTCGAGCCGCGCCGTCACCGGCTTCGCCCCGCTGCTGTTCGGCAGCGTGCTGTGGCCGGTGCTGGGCCTGCCGTTGACCTTCACGGTGCTCGGTGTGCTCGTGGTGGCCGCGGTCGTGTTCATGATGGTCGCCGCGCCGGAGACCCGAGGCCGCGAACTCGACCACATCACCGAGCTCGGTGCTGAGCCGACGGTCGTGAAAGCCGCTGCCACAACGGAGACTTCGGCGCACTGACGGCTAAATCCGTTCCAGGTATCGAACAACGAGGAGGTTGACCGCGTGAAGCCCGCTGCGTTCAGCTACCACCGGGCGCATGACGTCGCCGATGCCGTCGGCTTGCTCGGCGAACTCGCCGCAGCGGGCGAGGAGCCGAAGCTCATCGCCGGTGGTCAGAGCCTGATACCGATGATGAACTTCCGGCTCGCCCGGCCGACGGTCCTGGTCGACATGGGACTGCTGCGCCGCGATCCGGCGATGAGCTCGATCCGGCGCGACGGCTCGGAACTCCGGATCGGGGCGTTGAGCACCCATCGTGCGGTCGAGACCGCCGGCCACACCTTGGGGCCGGAGTTCGACGTGATCTCCCGGGCCATGCGGTGGGTGGGCCACCTGCCGATCCGCTCGCGCGGCACCGTCGCGGGCAGCATCGTGCACGGAGACGCCACCGCCGAGTGGTGCCTGCTCGCCCTGCTGCTCGACGCCGTGATCGTCGCCGAAGGCCCGAACGGGCAACGGGAGATCCCGGCCGCGGAGATGTTCTACGGGTTCTACGCCACGGCCGTCGAACCCGACGAGGTCGTCGTGGAAGTGCGCTTCACGCGCCCGGCGCCGCGAGCCGCGCTCACCGAGTTCGCCCGCCGCCACGGGGATTTCGCGACCGTCGACGCAGCGGTCGCGCTCGACGCGGACCCCGTCGCCGAAGCGGGTCCGCTGACCGGAGGCCGGGTGGTGCTCGGTGGAGTGGCCCCGGCGCCCATCCGGGTTCCCGAGGCCGAGGCCGTGCTGGCCGGTGGTGTCCCCGGGCCGGATCTGTTCACCGCGTGCGGGGATGCCGCCGCCGCGGCCATCGATCCACCCGACGACGCAGCGGGTACCGGCGCCTATCGCCGTCGGCTCACCCGGACGCTCGTCGCCCAAGCCCTGCACGAGGCGTGGGAGAAAGGAGTTGCGCGATGACCGGAGGTGATGCCGGTGTCCGACACGGATCTCCGCAGTCCGGCGGGAAGCGCTGGGTCGGGGCCGCCGTCCCCCGGCGCGAAGACCCACGCCTGCTGCGCGGCCGGGGGCGGTTCATCGACGACGTCCAGCTGAGCGGGATGCTGCACGCGGGTTTCGTCCGCTCCACCGTCGCGCACGGCCGGATCCTCGGCATCGACCTCTCCGCGGTCCGCGAGGTCGAGGGCGTCGTCGCCGCCTACACCGCTGAGGATCTCGGCCTCGGCGACATCGTGGCGCTGCTCGATCGCCCGCCGGAGGAGTTCGCGCCCACCGCGATGCCCATCCTCGCAAGGGAGAAGGTGCGCTTCGTCGGCGAACCGGTGGCCGTGGTCATCGCTCGCGACCCGTACAGCGTGGAAGACGGCATCGAAGCCGCGGTGGCCACCTACGAACCCTTCGACGCGGTCGTCTCGGAGGAGACCGCGTTCGCCGCGGACGCACCGCTCGTGCACGAGGAAGCGCCCGGGAACGTCCTCCTCGACGTGTCGATGTTCGACACACCCGGTGTCGACACCGCGTTCGAGGCCGCCGAATCCGGACCGGGGTGCGTGGTCGAGGTCGTCACGCGAAGCGGGCGGCAGAACGCGCTGCCGCTGGAAACGCGCGGTGTGGTCGCCTCCTGGGACGACCGCGACGACCAGCTGCTGGTGCAGACCTGCACGCAGGTCCCGCACCAGGTGCGCACTGTGCTGGCCCGCTCGCTGCGCGTTCCGGAGCGCACCGTGCGGGTCACCGTCCCCGACATGGGCGGCGGATTCGGCCAGAAGTGCGTGGTCGGCCGCGAGGAGATCGCGGTCGCAGCGGCGGCCCGGAAGCTGGACCGCCCGGTGAAGTGGATCGAGGACCGCCGGGAGGCGCTGACCGCCGCATTCCTGGCCCGCGAACAGCGCTACCGCACCCGCGCGGCGTTCGACGCCGAGGGCAGGATCACCGCCCTGGACGTCGACGTCGTCTGCGACATGGGCGCTTACTCCTGCTACCCGTTCACGGCCGGCATCGAACCGCTGATGGCCTCCGCCGAGATGCCGGGCGTCTACCAGGTGCCCGCCTACCGGGTCCGCGGCCGCGCCATCACGAGCAACAAGGCGCCGACCGCGCCCTACCGCGGGGTCAGCCGTCCGCAGTACGTCATGGCGATGGAACGCGTCATGGAGCGTGCCGCGCGCGAACTCGGCATCGACCCGGTCGAGATCCGCCGGCGCAACGTGATCACCGAATTCCCCTACACCGGCGTCAACGACGTCACCTACGATCCCGGCACCTACCGGGAATCGCTCGACCTCGCCGAGGCCACCCTCCGCGATGAGGGCTGGTACGAGTTCCGGGACCGGGCCGCCGCCGAGGGGCGGCACATCGGCATCGGATACTGCTGCTTCTCGGAGCGGACCGGCTACGGTTCCGACGCTTTCGCCAAGCGCAAGATGCAGGTGGTTCCCGGTTTCGACGTCTCCGAGATCCGGATGGACACCACGGGGTCGGTGGTGGTCACCAGCGGCACGATGAACCACGGGCAGTCGCATGAGACGACCCTCGCCCAGATCGTGGCCGACCGGCTGGGACTGGACCTGGACAAGGTCAAGCTGCGGCAGGGCGACACCGAGCGCATCGCCTACGGGTGGGGAACCTTCGCCTCGCGGTCGGTGACGATCGGCGGGTCGGCCGTGTCCGTCGCGGCCAGACGGCTCGGCGAGCTGCTGTGCACCATCGCCGCGCACCTGCTCAGGACACGCCCGGACAACGTCCGCCTGGACGGCGATGGGGGAGTCGTCCAGATCGACGACCCCGCGCAGCGAGTGTCCTTCGAGGACATCGCGGACGTGGCCTATCTGCGCAGCCACCTGTTGCCCAAGGGCGTCGAACCGACGCTGACGGCGACCGCGAGCTTCGACGTCGCCGGTGACGGCACGTTCTCCAACGCCACCCACGCGGTGGTCGTCGAGGCCGATCCGGGCACCGGCCAGATCACAATCCTGCGCTACGCCTGCGTGGAGGACTGCGGAGTGGTGATCCACCCGCAGGTCGTCGATGGCCAGTGCCGCGGCGGGATCGCCCAGGGCATCGCCGGAGCGCTGTTCGAGGAAATCACCTACGCCGACAACGGCGAGCCCTCGGCCGTCAGCTTCATCGACTACCTCGTACCGACCGCGACGGAGATCCCCGACATCACCGTCACCCACCTCGAGACACCGTGCGCCTTCACCGAGAACGGCGCCAAAGGCGCCGGCGAGGGCGGCACCATCGGTGCACCGGCCGCCGTGCTGAACGCGATCAACGACGCACTGCGCCACACCGGAGCCGAACTCGACACCACGCCCGTGCACCCGCAGACCGTGCTGGCCGCGCTGGACGCGGCCCGCTCCCCGCAATCGTCCGACCGAGAGGAGGCGACCACCCCGTCATGAACGATCGACACCTGATCGGGCTGAACGTCAACGGCGCAACGCACGAGGCCATCGTCGAACCGCGGAAGACCCTGCTCGACGCCCTGCGCCACGACCTCGGTCTCACCGGCACCCACGTCGGATGCGAGCACGGGGTGTGCGGGGCCTGCACCGTCCTCGTCGATGGCGAACCGGTGCGGGCCTGCCTGATGTTCGCCGTACAAGCCGAGAACTGCGACATCCGCACGGTCGAGTCGCTCGCCGACGACGGCGAGCTCTCCGATCTGCAGCGGGCCTTCCGCGACCACCACGGACTGCAGTGCGGGTTCTGCACCCCTGGGTTCCTCATGCTCGCCGAGGGCTTCCTCGCCCAACAGCCGGACGCCGACCGCGACGAGATCCGCGAGGCGGTCTCGGCCAACCTGTGCCGCTGCACGGGTTACCAGACGATCGTCGACGCGATCGCCGCGACCGCTGCGTGTCGACGGTCCACTTCGGACACCGAAACTGCTTGCCCGGCCGGCATCTCCGCCGAGAAAGAAGCGACACCGTGATCCTGGAAAACCAACTGCAAGTCCCGGCCGACCCGGATGCCGTGTTCGCCCTGATCAACGACGTCGAGCGGGTGGCGGGCTGCCTGCCCGGCGCGACCCTCGACGGGCGGGACGGCGACACCTACCGCGGCCGCGTCAAGTTCAAGGTCGGCCCGATCAGCGCCGCCTACGCCGGCACGGTGAGGTTCAGCGAGGTCGCTGCCGCTGATCGCCGGCTGCGACTGCTCGCGCGGGGAGCGGACAGCCACGGCAACGGCGACGCCGAGGCCGATGTCACCCTGACCGTGATCGAAGCTCCCGGGGGAGCGACGCTCAACCTGCACACCGACCTGTCCGTGCGCGGAAAGCTCGCCCAGTTCGGCAAGAGCGCGATCGGCACCGTGTCCAACCGGCTGCTCGACCAGTTCGCCCGCAACCTCGCCGTCCAACTGCAGCAGGGGCCGAGCACCGCGGCCTCGGAACCGGCTCTCGGAACCCCGGGCAGCAACGGCGTTGCGCCCGCCCCGGCTGCGAGGCCCGCTGCGAACGACAGCGGCGATGCCCTCGACGGGCTGGCGATGCTGCTTCCTCCCGAGACCCGGCGATACGCCGCGGTGGCGGCCGCAGCAGCACTCGGGTTCTTCCAAGGCTGGCTGCTCGGCCGGATCCGCACCCAGGACAAACTGATCAAGGAGTTGCAGCGTGCCCGTCGATGACCACCGATCCGCCGGCCTGCACGGGGCCGAGACCGATGCCACCTACGACCGGGCCGGGTTCGGCGCCGCTGTTCCCCGTGGCAGCCGCCCGGCACTGGTCGTGGTCGACCTGACCCGCGGATTCACCGAACCCGGCTTCGCCTCCGGATCCGACCTCACCCGGGAGGTGACCGCGGCGGCCGTCCTCGCGACCACGGCCCGGCAGCACGACGTGCCGGTGATCTACACCGCGATCAGCTACACGCCCGCCGAGGCAGACGGCGATTCCGTCGCCTGGCTCCGCAAAGCACCGGGCATGCGAGCCCTGCGGGAAGGAAGCGAAGAGGTCGCTCTCGATCCCCGACTCGAGCAGCACACTGGCGACCACCTCGTCCTGAAGAAGGGCGCCTCCGCATTCCACGGAACCGGCTTGGCCACCCTGCTGACCAGCCTGGGCACCGACACGCTGCTCGTCTGCGGCGCCACCACCTCCGGCTGCGTCCGCGCCACCGCGGTCGATGCCGTGCAGTGCGGCTTCAACACCCTCGTCGTGCGAGAAGCCTGCGGTGACCGAGCGCAAGGCCCGCACGATGCCGCCTTGTTCGACCTGCAAGCCAAATATGCCGATGTCATCGGCCTCTACGACGCCCTGGCCCACCTCGACCGCCTGCCCGGGCGCAACACCGCCGCGCCCCTCGCATCGGCGGCCGGGTAGCGCGCCGACCGCTGAGCCGACTCGCCGACACAGGAAGGCCACTCGTGACCACGTCCCTCCCGCCGATCCCGACCGAACCACCGACTGCCCGCACCATGAGCCAACTGGCGTTGGCCGATCTCGGCGCCGTCCCCGCGGTGAGCCGATGGGTGTGTTCGGGACCGCTCCGGCTGCACCTGCTCGACTACGGACCGGCCGACGGCGTGCCGGTGCTGATCCTTCCCGGCATCACCAGCCCCGCCATCACGATGGACTTCGTGGCGCGAGAACTGACCGACCTCGTGCGCCCGCTCGTGCTCGACATCCGGGGCCGCGGACTCTCCGACAACGCGCCCGAGCCCATTGCGGCCGACGGTGCAGGTGCACTGCATGGCTACGACCTCGCCAGCTACGCCGCGGACGTCGATGCGGTCGTGTCCGGGCTGCAGCTGGAAAGCCCCATCCTGCTCGGACACTCCATGGGTGCGCGGATCGCGGCGCTGGCCGCGACCACCGGCCATCACGAACTGCGAGGGGCCGTTCTGGTCGACCCCCCGATGAGCGGCCCGGGCAGGGATCCCTACCCCACAACCCTCGAAGCCTTCCTCCGCCAACTCGACCAAGCCCGCGACGGCACCGACGCCGACGAGGTGGCGCAGTCCTGGCCCCGCTGGCCCCGCAGGGAACAGGAGCTGCGCGCCCGCTGGCTGTCCTCCTGCTCACGGACCGCTCTCGCGGCCACGCACGCCGGATTCGAATCCGAGGACTTCTTCGCCTTCTGGCCCGAAGTCCCGGCCCCCGCGGTCCTCGTCTACGGAGCCGACAGTCCGGTCGTCACCGCCGCCGGCGCGCAGGAAGCCGCCAAGGCCAATCCCTCCGCCGAACTCGTCGAAGTCCCCGGAGCCGGGCACATGGTCTTCTGGGATGAACCCAACGCCAGCCTCGCCGCAGTGCGTGCAGCACTGCGGAAGCTGAGCTGATGGGGCTGTGCGGCGACGTGACGGCGCATGCGGCTGGAGTGTTGCAGCCGGGCATCGCGGCACTGGTGGATTGATGGCCTGTCGTGGTGTGGGTGCGGTAACGCGGGGTCTTGTCTTTGAAGCGGCGCAGCCGCTTAGCCCACCTACGGAGCTTGCACCGCTGCGGGTTCTCAGGTGTTTTCTCGCGAGGACAGCCCCGGCGTGGTGAATTGGCATTCATGAGTCGGGGATCCCACAGCGAGAAGACGCCTGAGGTTCCGCCACCTGCACCGCCACGCAGGATGAGTTTGGAAAAAGGCTCTAAGGCTGGAGGCTTACAAGGCGTCCGGGCACAGGGGTGCGAGCGGAGCCTTGCCCGGGATGTCGGCCTGGACGCAGTGGGCGGGTAGGCCGTTGTGCGCAGTGGTGCCGAAGTTCGCCGTGATGGTCAGGGCGTTGTCGCCGAAGGTCGTCCGCTGGACCTCGTGGTCGTCGGTGAGCCAGCGGAAGTCGGTCATCGGCTTCGTGCCGGCGGCCTCCTGGAGCTTGGCGAAGTAGTCCTGGAGTCCGGCGATTTGCTCGCCATGCTGAGAAATCGCCTGCTGGTCCAGGGCGAGGTTGAGCGGGGTGTTGTGGAGCATGGCCATCAGCGTCCGGTCGGTCTGCTGCCGCGGCAGCTTGTGCAGGGGGATCTCCCAGCGGTCGGTACTGATCACCGAGTCGTGCAGAACGGTCTCGTACAGCGGCACGCGGTAGACCGGTTCGAACATGGCGCGGGCGACGTTGGCGGGCAGTTCGGCCGGTTCGAAGAAGAAGCCGGGCCGTTCATCAGGCCAGTAGGCACCCCACGTTTCCTTGTCCCGCTCCGCCTTCCACAGGCCGGGGGTGACGGGGGTGGTGGAGCCGTGGCTGAAGGAGAGCACCTGGTTCGCCCAACTGCCAACGGTTTCCGAGCCGAGGACGAGGTCGCGATCCTCGGAGAGGTCGCGCATGCGTGTCAGGCGGTTGGCACGGTCCTGGGCTTGGGTCATGGGGTGGTTCGGGCTGTGGTCGCGAAACACCTCCCCGGTGGCGTCGACGTCGAGGAAGTAGCTGCGTGCCCCGTTGGCGGTCATGGAGTCGATGCGGTCGGCGAGGTAGTGGTGCCGCGGTTCGGCGTCGGCCAGTGCCTGGGAACTCACATAACAGCCGCGGCCCTGGAATCCGGTCACCGGTTCGCCGTTCTCGTCGTGCACGCATGCGTCGGGCCAGACGCGATCGGGCCAGCGTGCGACGGGGGTGTCGGCGGTGGCGGGGTCTTGGGCGTTGTCCCAGCTGTCGTAGGGGCCGACGAGGTATCCGGCCTTGTTGGCCGCATCGGTGGCTTCGCGGCTCATGGGGTTGCCGTCGGCGTCATAGCCGAGCCACATCTTGTCGATGCCGAGGTCCTGAAGCTGCTCGATGGCTTCGGGGCTGCGGCCGTCGCCCCAGAGATAGGCGTGGAATGCGCCGATCAGCTTCCGGGTTTCGGGGTTAGCGCGGATCTTCTGCTCGAGGCTGCTGAGCCGGCCGTGCTCGGTCAGCCAGCGCCGGTAGTCCTGGGCGGAGGCGACGGGGGAGTTGTCGGTGAGGGCGAACGCGACGGTGTAGTCGGTGGTGGCGTTCCCCGGGGTGAACTCGTGCGTGGCGTCGGTGCGAAGACGACCTTGTTCGGAGACGAACCGCAGCGAGGTGTCCAGATCGGTCGGGACCACGTAGCCGGCGCCGTGGCGGCCGATGGTGTGGCCCCAGAACGGCATGGTGAGGTCCTTGAGGTCAATGGCCTCCTCGGTGAGCTCGGCATCCGATGAGTTCCAGAACGGGTCGCGCACCGGCACGTTCAGTCCCTCGCCGCGTGGGAGCTGCACGGCGCTGCTGGCCTGGTCGGTACCCGTGACGGGCCAGGTCAGGGTGTTGTCGGAGTCGGCGTGCAGGTCGACGACCAGTCGGCCGTCACGGGCAGTGGCCGCGGCGGTCAGGCCTCGTTCGGGGTAGGTCCAGGTGGCCTTTCCGCCGTCCACCTGGACCGGGCCCGGTTCGCCCAGCGGCGTCGGGCTCGCGGCGGAGAGCGTCATCTGCTGTCCGTCGTCGGTGCGTGCGGTGATCTCCAGCGTCCGGGGGTTCAACCGGGCTTCGCCAGTGCCCATCGCCACGACCACGGTCTGGCCGTCGCGCCGGACGCCGGCCTGGGCATGGGCACACGCGGGTGACAGCGTGGTGAGGCCCAGCGTGGCCAGTGCGGTGAGTGCGAGGGCTGGACGCCGCTGTGGTGGCTTCCTATGTCTCATGGTCGCCAACGTGGTGGATGGCCATGAGAGGAAGATGAGAATCAAGGCTGGGGGAAGCGCAGGGCGAAGCGGGTCCCGCCGGCCGGCAGGGATGCCACGTCGATGTCCGCGCCGTGGGTGCGTGCGACTTGGGCGACGATGGCA
Source organism: Saccharopolyspora sp. NPDC045839 (assembly GCF_056431645.1). Classification (NCBI taxonomy): domain Bacteria; kingdom Bacillati; phylum Actinomycetota; class Actinomycetes; order Pseudonocardiales; family Pseudonocardiaceae; genus Saccharopolyspora; species Saccharopolyspora sp. NPDC045839. The sequence goes on along the minus strand of NZ_JBWKKH010000003.1, from coordinate 166,505 downwards.
AGGCCGAGACCGGAGCCGGGGATCTCGCGGGCGGTGTCGGCGCGGTAGAAGCGGTCGAAGATGTGCGGGAGGTCCTCGGCGGCGATCCCGGGTCCCTGGTCGGTGACGCTCAGTTCACCGCGGTCGAGGCGGACGGTGACGGTGCCGTGGTCCGGGCTGAACTTCGCGGCGTTGTCGAGCAGGTTCGCGATCGCCCGGGCGAGCCGGTCCCGTGCGCCCGTGACGATCGTCCCGTCGAGATCGGCGCGGAAATCCACGGTGGGCCAGTGCCGCTGGGCGTTGGCGAGAGTGTGTTCGACGAGGTGGTCGAGGCGGATGTCCTCGACGATCTCGGTCGGTTCGTCGTCGCGAGCGAGTTCGATCAGGTCGTTGACCAGCTGGGTGAGTTCGGCGAACTGGTCGTGCACGCGCCGCAGGAGCCGGCTCTGCACCTCCGGGGGCAGGGAACCGGCGGTGCTGAGCAGGTCGATGTCGGAGCGCAACGCGGTCAGCGGTGTGCGTAGTTCGTGGGAGGCGTCGGCGACGAGGCGCCGCTGCGCGGCGATCGAATCGGCCAGCGCGGCGAGCATGGTGTTGAAGTTCCGGGCAAGCTCGGCCAGTTCGTCGTTGCCTCGGGCGCTGATCCGGTGCGTGGGGTCGCGCGTGGTGGCGATGCGGCGACTGGCCTCGGTGACGCGGCGCAGCGGCCGCAGGCTGGTCCGTGTCACCAGGTATCCGAGCACGCAGGCCAGCACGACCCCGCAGGCGCTGGCCAGCAGCAGCACCTGCCGGACCCGGCCCAGGCTCTGCTCGACCTGGTCCGAGCGAACCGCGACCTGAAGTGCCCGCCCCGGTTCCAGCGCGACCACGAGCGTCCGCATCGGACGGCCGTCCACCACGAGATCGGCAGTGGCCCTGCCGCGAACGCCGGACAAGACGGCCTCGGCCTGCGGCGGCACCGGGAACGCCGTCGAGCCGGAACTCGCGGTGACCGTCTGGCTGCATGCGGGTGATGCGAGCCATTCGCACTGCTGCGAGAACGACGGATCCCAGTTGCCCTGCTTGATCTGCAACTGGACGCGGCTGGCTTCCCTGGTCAACGCCAGATCGAGCTGGCGGTGCGATTCGCGCGCGATCACCCAGTAGGCCAGCACCGCCATGACCACGACGGCCACCGCCACCGACAGCGCTGCGAGCGCGGCCATCCGGGTGCGCAACGGGATGGTGCTCACGGTTGCCTCAGCTGGTAGCCCATTCCGCGCACGGTGTGCAGCAGCCGCCCTTCGCCGCCGGATTCGAGCTTGCGTCGTAGGTATCCGACGTAGACCGCGAGCGAATTGCTGGCCGGACCGAAGTCGTAGCCCCAGACCCGGTCGTTGATCACCTCACGGGTGAGCACCTGTCCCGGATTGCGCACGAACAGCTCCAGCAACGCGAACTCGGTCTCGCTGAACTGGATCACCCGCCCACCGCGCGTACCCTGCCGGGCCGCAGGGTGCAGGACGAGATCGGCGTAACGCAGCGGTTCGGCGTCGGCGGTACCTCGGCCCGCCCTGCGCAGCAGCGCCCGCACCCTGGCCAGCAGCTCGCCGAGGTCGAAGGGCTTGAGCACGTAGTCGTCCGCACCGGCGTCCAGCCCATCGATCCGGTCTCGCGCCTCAACCCGGGCGGTCAGCACCAGGATCGGTGTCCGGTCACCCGCGGCGCGTAACGTGCGGCACACCGCCAAGCCATCCAGCCCGGGCATCACCACGTCCAGCACGATCAGATCCGGCCGTTGCTCGGGGACTGCCCGCAGCGCCTGCGCACCGTCGGTGGCCGTGCACACCCGGTACGAATGCACGGTCAACGCGTCGGAGAGCGTAGCGCGCACCGCCGGCTCGTCGTCGACGACGAGCACCGTCGCGGGCCCGCTGCTCTGATCCACTGTTCCTCCAGACCAAGCGGAAGTTCTTAAGAAGCGCTCACGAAGTTCGTCCACGGTGGCCTGATGACCATTCGGCCAAGGGCAAAGGACGCCGTACTCGGCGCAGCCGCGACGATCCTAGCGGTGCTTCTCCTCGGACACGGGTTCGTGCCGGACGTGGGCGGACTCGGCACGGTGCTGGACAGCTTCCTGCCCTGGCTTGGCGTGCCCATCGCGGTGTTCGGATTGTGCGCCCTCGTTCTTCGCTCCTTGCACGGGGCATTTGCTGCTGTGCTGGCTGCCACGGTGTGGGCCTCCTTGTTCCTGCCGGGCGTGATGGCAGCGACTCCTGGTTGCGGGAGTGGTGTGCGGGTGCTCACCCACAACGTCGGCGCGGCGAACTCCGACCCCGACGGCACCGCGGCAGCGTTGGCCCGCTCCGACGCAGACCTGATCGCCGTGCAGGAACTCACCGGCCGTACCAGGCGCAGCGTTGCCAGCGTCCTTGACGAAAGCCACCCCCACACCGCGACCGTCGGCACCGTCGGGCTGTGGAGCCGCTATCCCGTGACCGATGTGCAACCCCTGAAGCTCGGTTTGGAATGGGCACGAGCGTTCAGCGCACAGGTTCGGCTTCCTGGCGGCGAAACCACTGTGTACGTCGTCCACTTGGCCTCGATCAGGCTCGGTGACAGCGATGCGCGCGACCGCGCAGTGGACGCGCTCGCGGAGCAGATCAACGGCGATGGTGCGCGACGACTTCTTGTTCTGGGTGATCTGAACACCGCCACGACCGACAGGCGCTTCGCGCAGCTCACACGTACGGCAACAGACGTCAACAGCGGATTCGGCTTCACCTGGCCGGCACGGCTACCCCTCACGCGCCTCGACCACATCCTCGCGCGTGGCTATGCACCTGCCGGTGCTTCCGTGCTTCCGGCAACCGGGAGCGATCACCGAGCGACGACCGCCGCATTGACATGCCAGTGACAAGACCCTCGTCCCTGGCTCCGACGAGAACGGTGGTGGTGTCGAAAGATTTCACCCGCGGTCGGCACCTCCGAGTTTCTCGCCTTGGTCAGGCTGAGGCACGAACACGTGCGATCTATAAAGATCGGCTATGGCTTGACAGCCTTTTCATATTGACCAGGTATTGCAGGAGCTCGCTGCGGGAGTTGAGAATCCCCGTCCATGGATGCAGACGTGATCCTGGTGGGGCTCGGCAGTGTGGGAGCGATGGCCGCCTGGCGGCTCGCGGAGGTCCACGGTGCGCAGGTCATCGGCGTGGAGCAGCACGCGCTGGGGCACGACGCCGGGGGCTACGCGGGCGAGTCGCGGTTGTTCCGCACCGGGTACCACGAGAGCCCCGAGTACGTCCCGATGCTGCTCGAGGCCCGCGAGCTCTGGCAGGAGTTGGAGCGGGGCGGGAAGCGGACCCTGTTTCACGCTTCGGGGGTGCTGTCGATCGGCGCTTCGACGATCGCGCCGATGCGCAACGTGCTGGCTTCGGTGCAGGAGCACGGGATTCCGCACGAGGTGCTCGATGCGGCGGAGTTGACGAGCCGGTTTCCCCAGCACGGGTCGATCACCGATGAGATCGGCGTCCTCGACCGGCTCGGTGGTGTGCTGCGGCCCGAGTCCGCGGTGCAGGAGGCGCTGCGCCGGGCGCGTCAGGCGGGGGCGGAGCTGATCGACAACGCCCCCGTCACCGGGATCGAGGAGATTCCCGGTGGCGTGCGAGTCTCGACCGCGCGGGGTGCCCGCACCGCCAAGCACGTCGTCGTCACCGCAGGGGCCTGGGCGTCGCAGGTGCTGCCGGAGCTGCGGGAGCTGCTCGACATCCGTCCGCTCGTGCTGACCTGGTTCGCCCCGGAGGACCCGGCGCAGTACGCGCCGGAGGTCTTCCCGGGCTTCATCCGCGACCTCGGCGATGTCCACCTGTTCGGCATCCCGAGCGTGGACGGCGCTTTGGTGAAGGCCGGCTGGGCCGACGCCTGGGGCTCGATCGATGATCCTGGCCGGCTGACCCGCTTCCTGGCACCGAGTGCGCTGGCAGGCGTCGGCGGCGAGGTCCACGCCCTGGTCCCGGACCTGCCGTCGCAGCCGAGCCGGCACTCGGTCCACATGGACGCCTACACCCCGGACCGGCGAGCCGTCATCGGAACGGTCCAGCCGGGGGTGGCGGTCGTCGCGGGGCTGTCCGGCCACGGCTTCAAGCTCGCGCCCGCCTTCGGCGAGATCGCGGCCCGCCTGGCTCTCGGACTGCCGCAGCAGCACGACATCTCGCGGTTCTCCCCGGACCGGTTCGGAGGCTGATGTGGAACTCCGGCTGTTGCGCCACTTCGTGGCCGTGTACGAGGAACGCAGCTTCACCGCCGCGGCGCGCCGCCTGCACACCGTGCAACCGCCGGTGAGCCAGGCGATCGCCAACCTCGAACACGAACTCGGAGTGCGGTTGTTCGAGCGGACCAGCCGCTCGGTGTGGCCGACCTCCGCCGCCGATGTCCTCTACCCGGAGGCGATCTTCCTGCTCCGGAGGGCGGCGGAGACCAAGACGCTGGTGCGCGGGGTGCCGGGCCGCACCCCGGTCCGCATCGCCGCGGTGACCTCGGCCTTCCCCGCCCTGCTCCCGGCTCTGCTGCCGGAGTTGGGGGAGTGGGATCCCGTGGTGGTCGACCTCGGCAGCTCCGAGCAGCGGCACGCCCTCGCCGCGGGGCGCATCGATCTGGCCATCCTCCGGGAGTGGGCGGACGACTCCCCGGACCACATCGTGCTCGCCGACGAACGGCTCCTGCTGGCCGTGCCGCTCGACCACCCCCTGGCTGCCGCCGACACCGCATCCCTGCGCTCCGTGGCCACCGAGCGGATCGTGCTGTTCGGCCGGGACCGCGCTCCGGTCGCTTTCGACGCCATCGCCGCGGCCTGCGCCGAAGCCGGGTTCTCCGCCGAACCGGTGGCCCACGTGCAGAGCGAGCAGGCGATGCTGGGCCTGGTCTCGGCCGGGCACGGCGTGGCGATCGTCTCCGAGATCACCGGCCTGACGCCCTGGCCGGGCGTGCGGTTCCTGCACCTCCCTGACACGACCACGCGCTCGCCGCTGCGCGCGCGGGTCGCCGGTGGAGACCCGCTCGGGTTGCTACCCGTCGTCGAGCGCGCCTTCCGGTCCGCTCAGCGATCGCTCGGTTTCGGCGAGCTCGCTCGCGGCAGCGCCGACCATCCCACCGCCTCCGACGCCGACTAGGCCTCGGGAAGGCATCCCCACCAACACCGTAGGAGTCCCGTGGACTACTCAGCCTGGTCGCTGCTCGTCGATGCCGGCTTGATCGGCTTTCTCCTCGTGATCGGCGCCGCCCTGCGGGCGACCATCCGACCACTCCAGACCTTGATGGTCCCGGCCAGCGTGCTCGCCGGCGTGCTCGGCCTCGTGCTCGGCCCCAACGTGCTCGGCGTGCTGCCCTTCTCCGATCAACTCGGCGCGTACTCCTCGCTGCTCATCGTGGTCGTGTTCGCCTGCCTGTCGCTGACCGACGACGTCGACGTGCGACGGCTCGGCCGCTCGGTCGCCGGGTTCGCGAGTTACGGCGTCCTGTTCTACGCGGCCCAGATCGTGGTCGGCGTCGTGCTCGGGCTGCTGGTGCTCGGCCCGCTGTTCGGCACCCACGACGGGTTCGGCCTGCTGCTGTTCGCCGGGTGGGCCGGCGGATTCGGCTCGGCCGCGGCGATGGGCACCGTCTTCGGGGAGGGCGGCTGGACCGAAGCGCAGTCGCTGGCCTTCACCTCCGCCACCGTCGGGCTGCTCGTCGGCATCGTCGGCGGCATCATCCAGGCCAAGATCGGCGCGAAGCGCGGATACGCCAAGGAGTTCAAGGGGCTCAGCTCGCTGCCCGAACACCTCCGCACCGGTGTCCTGCGCCCGGGCGACGAGCGGCCGGCGATCGGCACGCACACCTTCTCCGGCGGTTCGATCGAGTCCCTGGGCTTCCAGGCCGCGATCGTGCTGATGATCTCCGCGGCGGCCTACGGGGTCAACACGCTCCTCGGCGATGTCTTCCCGTCGGTGTCGTTCCCGCTGTTCTCGATCGCGTTCGTGGTCGGGCTGGTCCTGCGCGGGCTGCTGTCGGCGACCAAGACGCGCCGGTTCGTCGACGCGGAGTCGCTCAAGTCGATCTCGGGCAGCGCCACCGACGTCCTCGTGGTCTGCGGCATCGCCTCGATCGTGCCGAGCTTCGTCGCCGGTTACTGGCTCCCGCTGCTCGTCCTGTTCGCCGTCGGGCTGGCGCTGTGCCTGCTGCTCGGAATCGGGGTCGCGCCGCGGATGCTCGGCGACGCGTGGTTCGAGAAGCAGATCTTCACCTGGGGCTGGGCGACCGGTTCGGTCTCGACGGGGCTCGCGCTGCTGCGCATCGTCGACCCGCGGCTGCGTTCCCGGACCCTGGAGGACTTCGCCATCGCCTACCTGCCGCTGCTGCCGGTGGAGGTGACGGCGGTGACGTTCACCCCGGTGCTCGCGCTCGCGGGTGCGGGCTGGGCCATCGCCGGAATCTGGGGCGGTATCGCAGTCCTCGCCCTGGCAGTGCCCTTCGTGCTAATCCGGCGAACGCCGACCGGCACCAGGAGCCGCACGTCAGAACCGACCGGTTGACCTCCACCGGATGTCGCGAAAAGCGACGAGGCCCCCTCGGGCGGGGCTGCGACCAGAGCCGCACCCGCCGCGTCGTGCGGTGAAACAGCTCGACACCGAGCTCGGCCTCCAGCTGACGGATCTGGTGACTCAGCGGAGGCTGGGAGATGTGCAGGCGCTCGGCCGCGCGGTCGAAATGCAGTTCGTCGGCGACGACCCATGTATCAGTTCGCGACGAACAAGTATTGGACAGATCTGAATAGCGCGAGGTCCGATGGTCCTCGTCCACCCCGATTCCACGAATTTTCGGAGCCGTTCCGTGCCTTCACTCCAGTCGCAGTACGCCGTCATCGGTGCCGGTCTGGCAGGTTCTGCCGCCGCGTGGCAGCTGGCCTCCCGGGGCCATGAGGTGACCTTGCTCGAACAGGCGACGCCCGCCCACCACGGTGGCAGCTCGCACGGATCGGCGCGCATCCTCCGCTACGCCTACCCCGAGCACCTCTACACCCGGTTGATGGTGCAGGCGAAGCCGCTGTGGGACGACCTCGAACGAAGCGCCGGCCGCAACCTCATCACGCCGACCGGCGCGCTCGACTTCGGTGCGCAACGCCGGCCCGAACACCTGGCACACGTCCTCGGCGACCTCGGCGTGGACCACGAGCTGCTGAGCGTCCAGCAGGCCACCGAGCGGTGGCCGGAGTTCAGCTTCGACACCCCCGTCCTGTGGCACCCGGGCGCCGGCGTGATCCACGCCCAGGCGGCCGTGGAGGCGATGGTCGAGCTCGCCGTGGCGCACGGGGCGCATCTGGAGACCGGCTGGCGGCTGACGTCGGCCGTTCGGGACGGGGCCGGGTACCGCCTGGTCTCGGCCGGCGGTGACGTCGTCGAGGCCGAACGAGTCGTGGTGTGCGCCGGAGGCTGGTTGTCCGATCTGCTGGCCGACCTGGCGCTCCCGCAGGGGTTCTTGTCCGGGATGCCGGCGTTGGCGGTCCGCCAGGAGCAGGCGTACCACTTCCCGTACCGGGATCGAGTTGCCGTCGGCAGTTCTGCCGAGCCGTGGCCGACCTTCATCTACAAGAGCGAGCAGATCCAGGTCTACGGCTTGCCCGGTGGTGAGGACGCCGGTTTCCGCGGGCAGAAGGTCGCCGAGTTCAACGGGGGAAAGCCGCTGCCGTCGGCAGCGCACCAGGACCAGATCATCGATCCGGCCAACCGTCGACGGGTCACCTCCTACGTGCAGGAGAAAATTCCCGGCCTGGAGCCGGATCCCTACGCCGAAACCACGTGCCTGTTCACGAACACCCCCGGCGAGAACTTCGTCCTCGACCGCGCCGACGGGGTCACCGTGGTGTCCCCCTGCTCCGGGCACGGGGCGAAGTTCGCGCCGCTGATCGGTGTCCTGGCCGCCGACCTGGCCAGCGCAGCGGCCACATCGGACGTGTCCACCGTGCCCCAGGAGTTCCGCGTGGCGGTCAAGGCCGACTGATCTGCGGCACCAGGCAGAGCCGCAACGCCCCGAATCCCGTGAAGTGAAGGAAGGCACCATGCCTGATCGGCTCAGCACAGTGACGTCGTTGCTCCGTGACATCCACGATGTCGGGACCGACCCGGTTCGAGGCGGGTACTCGCGCCCGGTGTTCTCCCACGCCGAGCTCGACCTCCGGGCGTGGTTCACGTCCGAGGCCGCCGCGCGCGGGCTCGACGTCACCACCGACCGCAACGGCATCATGTGGGCCTGGCTCGACGTCCCGTCAGGGGAGCGGACCGACGCTGTGGTCACGGGCAGCCACCTCGACTCGGTGCCGGGCGGCGGAGCTTTCGACGGACCCTTGGGTGTCGCCTCCGCGCTCACCGCAGTGGACCTGATCCGGAGTCGAGGGCACCGGCCGCAACGCCCCTTGGCCGTCGCGGTCTTCCCCGAGGAGGAGGGATCCCGCTTCGGATTGGCCTGCCTCGGCTCGGGAATCATGACCGGGACCGTGGACGTGACGCGTGCGCTCAAGCTCACCGACCAGGATGGCAACACCCTGGCCGACGTCGCCGGCCGCAACGGCCTGGACCCCGGCAACATCGGACCGGACCGCGAGGCCCTCGGGCGGATCGGGGCATTCGTCGAACTGCACGTCGAGCAGGGACGCGGGCTCGTCGACCTGGACCAACCCGTGGCCATCGGATCGTCGATCATCGGCCACGGACGCTGGCGGTTCACCGTGACCGGGCAGGGAAATCACGCGGGGACGACGCTGATGTCCGACCGGCGCGACCCCATGACCGTGGCGGCACGAATCCTCCTCGCCGCCCAGGAGACAGCACGGTCCACACCGGCGGCCCGCGCAACGGTCGGACGGATCGCACCAGTTCCGGGCGGCACCAATGTCATCGCATCCTCTGTGGACGTGTGGCTCGACGTGCGGCACCCGGACGACGAGGTGGCCCGGGCGGTCGTGCAGCGGGTCGCGGACGCAGCGCAAGAGGCGGCGGCTCAAGAGGGCTGTTCGGTGGCTTTGCGCGAGGAATCCTTCAGTCCCACAGCGCATTTCGACCAAGGACTTCAGCGCCGCCTCGCCCGAGTTCTCCCGGAAGCCCCTGTTCTGGACACCGGAGCGGGCCATGACGCCGGCGTGCTGTCGCCGTTCCTGCCGACAGCGATGCTCTTCGTCCGGAACCCCTCCGGCATCTCGCATTCCCCGGAGGAGCACGCCGAACCCGTGGACTGCGAAGCAGGTGCCGAGGCGCTCGCAGACGTCCTGACCGACCTGACAACATGACCGGACCCGATCCGGCCGCCGTGACGGCAGCCGTCGCCACCTGGAGGGGCGGAGTGGCGTATTCGGATGGACTCGATTTTGGGGAAAGTCTTCAGCGTGTGTCTTGTTCGATGAATTTCTGGTAGCGGAGGCGGCGGCGAGGAACCTGCCGGATCGCCATCTCGGCGGCATGCCGACGCCCCTGCAACACTGGTGACGGAAGGTAGTCGACAACAGGTTCAGCGGTCCAGCGAACGGAGTTCTGCATGCCCAGCCGACCACGAGCGGTGGCGTTCGATGTTGTCGAGACGCTGATGTCATTGGAACCCCTGCGGCCCCGGTTCGCCGAGGTCGGTCTCCCGCCGAATCTGTTGGAGCGCTGGTTCGATCGGCTGCTGCGCGACGGCATGGCCTTGACGCTGGCCGGTGATTACGAGCCGTTTCCGGAAGTCGCCGCGGCGGCGTTGCGCACGCTCGCCCGCGGCGAACTCGACGAGGACGCCGTGGCGCACGTGCTGGCGGGTTTCGGTGAACTGCCCGCTCACCCCGATGTCGAGCCCGCCATGCGCACCCTCGCTGAAGCCGGGATCTCGATGGTGTGCCTGAGCAACGGCACAGCCGAGACGACCGCCGGGTTCCTTGCGCGCAATGGTCTCAGCGGCTACGTCGACGAGGTCATCAGCGTGGCCGACGTCCACAGCTGGAAACCACCGCGTCGCGTCTACGAGTACGCGCTGGAACGGATGGGCCACCCCGCCGACGAGGTGTGCCTGGTCGCGGTGCACGCCTTCGACTGCCACGGGGCCAAGCGGGCGGGGCTCACCACGGGTTGGGCCAGCCGTCTCGAAGGGCACTACGCGGAGGTTTTCACCCCGGCCGACGTGCTCGGCCGCGATCTTGTTGATGTGGCGCGGATACTGGCCGCCTTGCCCCGGTAACGCCTCGGCGGGCCTTACGCCTCGCCGCGCCGATGCCGGCCGGTCGCTTTTGGTGTGCCGAAGAAACCAGTTGTGCGGCTTCCGGGCGGACGGTTGCGGCCTGTAGTCCGGACTGAGTGACCTGCCGCGAGGACACTGTGGACAGTTCGGCTTCGCTCGCCTGTTGCTCGCGTGCAACGACCGGGTTCGGCGCCTGCCCGGATCTGTTGCCGGATGGCGGCATCGGCACGTGCGCATTGGTCTGAACCGGTGACCGGTCGTTGCTCTATACGGGTCAACTTCGCCGTGTCCATGTGATCGTCGTCTCTCGACCTCTTCCTATTAAGTTAGCCTACCCTTTGCTAGCGTTCCGGCTGTCGCCCTGCCCGTTCCGGTCGTAGAGCTGAGGAGAAACGTGGCTGTCGACGCTCTGACCGAATCTGTCGCCGAGTCCGTTTTCGAGTGCGTGGGCAACACGCCTGTAGTCGCGCTGAACCGGCTGTTCCCCGAACCCGATGTCGAGGTGATCGCGAAACTTGAGCTGATGAATCCCGGTGGGAGCATGAAGGACCGCTCCGCGCGGCACATCGTCGAATGTGGACTGCGCGAGGGGTCCATCCGCCCCGGGAGCCACTTGGTGGAGAGCAGTTCCGGGAACTTCGGGATCGCGCTGGCCATCGCCGCGCGCATCCACGGCCTGCGGTTCACCTGCGTGTTGGACCCCAAGGCGGCCCCGGCCAACGTTGCGATCCTGCGGCACCTGGGCGCCGAGGTCGACCGGGTGAGCGAGCCGGACGAGATGGGCGGCTACCTGCACACCCGAATCCGCCGGGTGCAGGAGATCGTGGCGGGCTCGCCCGGGGCGATCTGGATCAACCAGTACGCCAACGACCGGAACTGGCAGGCGCACTACGACGGCACCGGGGCCGAGTTGACCCAGCAGCTGGTCCGCCCGCCGGCGTACCTGTTCGGTGCGGTCAGCACCACCGGCAGCCTGCTCGGCTGCTCCCGCCGGTTGCGGGAGAGCTTCCCGGACCTGCGGGTGGTCGCGGTCGATGCGGTGGGGTCGGTGATCTTCGGAGCGGCGCCCGGGCGGCGCGACGTCCCCGGCATCGGCGCCAGCCGGGTGCCGGAGCTGCTGGTGCCCGCCGAGTTCGACGACGTGGTGCACGTCAACGACTTCGAAACGGCCCAGGGCTGCCGGGACCTGCTGGCCGCGGAAGGCATCTTCGCAGGTGGCTCCACCGGCGCGGTGGTCGCGGCGATCCGGCGCGCGCTGCCCCGGCTGCCGCGGCCCTGCCGGGTGGTCGCGGTCTTCCCGGACCGCGGTGACCGCTACCTCGACCTGGTTTACGACGACGACTGGTTCGCCGCCGCCCGGCTGCGCTGCGCCGGCTGATGACGAGGAGATCTTGTGTCCATTGAGGAATCCCCGAAGATTCTCTACCTGAGCCGAAGCGATATCGCCGAAGTCGGTGGAGCCGAAGCCGAGCTGTACGTGCAGGCGTTGCGCGCCGGGCTGATCGCGCACGCGGAGGGCAAGACGGTGCAGCCGCTCAAACCGTACCTGCGGGCCGCGGGCAAGGAAGGGCACATCGCGGACCGGATCATCGCGATGCCCGCGCACGTCGGCGAGCCCGGGTTGTCCGGTATCAAGTGGATCGGCAGCAAGCACGACAACCCGCTCCGACGTGGCCGGGAGCGGGCCAGCGCGGTGATCGTGCTCAACGAACCGGAGAGCAACTATCCGGTGGCGGTGCTGGAAGGCAGTCTGATCAGCGCCTGGCGGACCGCGGGGGTGACCTGCCTGGCCGCCCGGCACCTGGCGCGCAGCGGTTTCGCCGAGGTCGCGCTGGTGGGGTGCGGCGTGATCGGTCGCACCCAGATCACCGCGCTGCTGCAGCAGTTCGACCACGTCGAGGCGGTCCACCTCTACGACCAGCACGCCGAAGCGGCGCACGCGCTGGCCGAGCAGATCGGCCGCGACCACCCGGCGGTGAAGGCGCACGTCGCCGCCACCGCGGAGGAAGCCGTGCGGGCCGGGGACCTGGTCGTCCCGTGCACGGTCACCAGCCGCCCCTACATCCCGTTCAGCTGGCTCAAGCGGGGTGCGCTGGTGTGCAACGTGTCCATCATGGACGTTCAGAAGGAGGTCTTCCTCAAGGCGGACAAGGTCGTGGTCGACGACTGGGAGCAGAGCAACCGGGAGAAGAAGATCATCAACCAGCTGGTGCTGGAAGGTTCGTTCTCCCGCGAGCGGTTGCACGCCGAGCTCGGCGAGATCCTGGCCGGGACGAAGCCCGGGCGCACCGACGACGACGAGATCATCCTGCTCAACCCGATGGGCATGGCGGTCGAGGACATCGCGTGCGCCGGTGCGGTGTACGAGCGGGCGAAGCTGCGGGGCGTCGGAACCTGGCTGGACCTGTACTGATGGGTGTGGAACCGGCCGAGCTGGTGATGCGGGACCTGGTCGACGCCCTGTTGCAGGAGGACCTGGCCGGTTTCGGCACGCGCGCCGAAGCCGACCGGCCCGCAGCGCTCGCCGGCGAGCCGCTCGCCGCCGGGGAGCAGTGGTGCCAGGTGAAGCTGGCCGCCGGGTGGGTGTGCTGCCGGGTGCGGTCCGGTGGGGCGTTGCAGCGCTACCGGTACGCCCGCGGACCGGTCTGGTTCGGCGGGGATGGTTCAGCACCGCGGCCGCTGCATCCGGCGGAGCTGCTGGTGCTGGCGTGCGGTGAGTTTCCCGGTGTTGCCGAGGTGTCCGAAGACGTGCGTGCCGCTGTGGAGCACACCGAGGTGGTCCTCGGGCAGCGCGCCGAACTCGACCTGGCACCGCAGGGCGGGCGTCTGCTGGCGGGGGAGCGGTTGGCGGCGACGCGCAACCGACCGTTCCACCCCACCGCGCGGGCCGCGGCCGGCTGGAGCGCCGGCGAGGTCGCCCGGTACGGGTGGATGCGTGCCGCTGCGGTAGGTCTGGACTGGGTAGCTGTGCGTCGGGACCGGCTCCGCTTCGGCGGTGCTCCCGAATCGCAGCAGCTTTCCGAGCTGGTCCTCGACCGGGCCGCGCAGCGGACGCTCGCCGACGCGCAGACGTCCACCGGCGACGAGTACGTGGCGATTCCCGTGCATCCGTGGCAGTTCGAGCACGTGTTGCCCGGGCAGTTCGCCGACGAACTGGCCAGCCGGGCTGTGGTCCCGCTGGTGCGCGGGCTCGGCCGGTTCCACCCCACCTCCTCGATCCGCACCCTGACCGTGGCTCCGGAGACCCGGAACCACGTCAAGCTCCCGCTCGGGGTGGCCACGCTGGGGGCCACGAGGTTGCTGCCCCCGCGATACCTGGCCAATGCCGAGCGGGCGCAGGAGAGCATGCGCGGCCTCGTCGACCGGGATCCCGTGCTGCGCCACCGGGTGGCGTTGTGCGACGAGCGGATCTGGTGCGGTTGGCACGATCCCGACGACGAGTTCGGCGATCGGCCGGGCCGGCTCGCCGCCCAGGTGCGGGTGTACCCCGAGCTGGACGGCCTGGTGCTGCCGATGGCCGCACTGGCCGCGCACGAGTGGGACGTGCTGGCCCCGGCGATGTCGGTCCGGTTCGATCCGGTCGAGTTCTTCGCGGAGTTGGCGCGATCGTTCTGCGAGTTCGGGTTCGGCTTCCTGCGCTGCGGGGTCCTGCCGGAGCTGCACGGCCAGAACGTCGTGGTGCAGCTCCGTGCCGGACGGGTGGACCGGTTCGTGCTCCGGGACCACGACACGTTGCGGTTGTACCCGGAGTGGATGGCGAAGGCCGGGACGCGGGACCCGGAGTACGCGATCAAGCCCGGTGCACCGCAGTCGCTCCGGCTGGAGTCCGCGGAAGCGTTGGTCGGCTACCTCCAGACCCTCGGTTTCCAGGTGAACCTCTACGGCATCGCCGATGCGCTGTGCCGCCACTTCGACCTGGACGAAGGCGTGTTGTGGGCGCAGTTGTCCGGTGCGGTGCGCGAGTGCCTCGAACCGCTGCCGGCTGCGGTCACGGAGGTCGTGCGCACCCAGTTGCTGAATGCCGGGACCTGGCCGAGTCGCGAGGTGCTGGGGCCGTTGCTTCGACAGGGGCGGTCCAGCGGGGTGAGCATGCCCGCTGGAATCGGTGCCGTCCCGAATCCGCTCGGGGCGGTGCGTTGATGCGATCGTCCTCCGCCCGGACCTTCGGCGTCCTCTGCCTGGGGCAGTTCGCGGCGACCGCGGGTCTGACCATCGTGGTGCCGTTGTTGCCGTTCTACCTGGCTCGCCTGGGCACCCCGGAAGCCGATATCCCGTGGTGGACGGCCGTTTCGCTGGCTGCTCCGGCGGTGGTGCAGCTGATCAGCGGACCGCTGTGGGGATGGGTCGGCGACCGCTTCGGCCGCAAGTCGATGGTGGTGCGCGCGCACTTCGGGCTGGGGCTGGCCATCGCGCTCATGGCGCTGGCGAGCACGCCCGGCGAGTTCTTGGCGTGTCGGGTGCTGCAGGGCGCATGCGGTGGCGTGGTCAGTGCGACCGCCGCGTACGCGAACGCCGGAGCCGCGGCCGACCGCCGCGGACGGGCGCTCGGTGCCTTGTTCGGTGCTACCGCAGCGGGATCGCTGCTCGGACCGCTGGTGGGTGGGCTGCTGGCCGGGCGGCTCGGGTTCAGCCCGTTGTTCGTTGCGGTGGCCGGGATGCTCGCGCTGTCCAGCGTGCTGGCCGCGGTCGTGCTGTCCGAACCACCGGGCCACGCCCCGCAGCGGCAGTCCGTGCGCGTGGTGGCCGGGATCTTGCTGCGGACACGGGAAAGTCGTTCGATGCTGCTGGCCGGGCTGGCCGCCCAGGCCGCGATCTACGCACTGGTGGTGGTGTTCGCACCGCACGTCGAGCGCGTGACCGGTTCGGTGGCCGCCGCGACGACCTGGGTCGGCGTGCTGCAGGCGGTGACCTGGCTGGCGTCGTGCGCGGGAAGCCCGTGGTGGGGCCGCCGCAACGACGTCCGACCGGCGCAGGCTGGTTTCGCCGTGGCCGCTGCCGGGTGCGGGCTCGCGGTGGCGCTGCAGGCGGTGGCGAGTGTGGAGCTGCTGGTACCGCTTCGGTTGGTCCAGGGCTTCTGCTTCGCCGCGCTCGTGCAGTCGGTGCTGCACGTGACCGCCCGACAGGTCCCGGACCGGGGGTGCGGCACCGCCTTCGGCTTCGGCACCGGGGTGCTCGACCTCGGCCAGGTGCTCGGACCGCTCGCGGGTGCGGCGTTGGCGGTCCTGCTGCCGCCCGCGGCGGTGTTCTCCCTGATCGGCGCGCTGCTGGGCGTGGCCGCGTTGCTGGCCGTGGCCGGTCGGCCGAAACCCGGTGCGGACTCCCGCCAACCGGATGAGACTCGCGAAAAGGTGTTGCGGTGAAAGAAGTCCAGGCACGCGCTGCGGCGCGACAACGCCTGCTCAACGCGCTGGTGCGGGAAGCCGGCGGCGAGGTGAGCGCCGAGGCGGTCCGGATCCCTCTGCGCTCGGCGGACGGTGCGCTCCGGGCCGAGGTGCGGTACCGCTCCGAGGCCGGCCATCACGCCTACGGGACCGTGGTGTTCCGGGAACTCCCCGACGGCAGCCGGATCCCGCTCGGCCACGACGAGTTCGTGTCGTTGCTCGTCGGGGAACTTGCCGAGCACGGCGTCGGAACACCACCCGACGCGGCCGCGGCGTTGAGTCGTCAGATTGCCAACAGCGTCGCGAGGACAGCTCGCTACCTGGCCCGCGAGCCGCGTCCCGCCCCTGTTTCGCCGGCGGAGATCACCCGGGACGCCGAGCAGTCGCTGCTGCTGGGGCACCCGTTCCACCCGACGCCGAAGAGCGCGGAGGGGTTCAGCGACGACGAACTCGCGCGCTACGCCCCGGAACTCGGTGCGTCGTTCCAGCTGCACCACTTCGCGGTGGCCCCGGCTCTGCTGCTGGAGGACCGGTTGGCCGACGAGCGCTGGATCCCGGCCGAGGTCGAGGAGAAGGCCCGTACTGCGTTGCGCGCCGACCAGTCCGACTACCGCCTGCTCCCGGTGCACCCGTGGCAGGCGGCTTACCTGCAGCGGCACCCGGAGGTCGCAGAGCTCGTCGACGCGGGGCGGATCGTGCCGCTCGGGCCGCTGGGTGCCGAGGTGTACGCGACGTCGTCGGTGCGCACGGTGTGCGACCCGGGCTTCGGGACGGCGTGGAAGCTGCCGTTGCACGTGCGGATCACCAACTTCGTCCGCAACAACCCGGTCGAGCACCTTCGCCGCGCGGCCGACGCCGGTCGGCTGGTTTGCGACGCCGCGAACCGGTGGCGGCACGACGGGTTCGAGGTGCTGCCGGAGACCGGGTACCGAACCGTCGATCCGGGCGTGGTCGGTGACCTGTCCGCGGACTTCGCAGTGCTGTTCCGGCGGAACCCGTTCGCCGGGTCCGGGGCCGCGCCGCGGGTGCTCGCCGCGCTGCTGGAGGACCGGCTCGACGGGCGTGCGCCCGCACTGGTGGACCTCGTGGCGCAGGCGGGACCGCTTTCGCCCGAGCACGTCGAGGACTGGCTCCGCGAATACCTGCGGATCTCCCTGGGCCCGCTGCTCGCGGTGTTCACCGATCACGGCATCAGCTTCGAGGCCCACGTGCAGAACACCCTGCTGCACGTCGAGGACGGCTGGCCGCGTGCGTTCTTCGTGCGCGACATGGAAGGCACCAGCGCCGGCCGCGACCGGGTCAGGCCCGGGATCCTGCCGCCGGACAGCCCGGTGCTCTACGACGATGCCGAAGCGTGGCTGCGGCTGCGCTACCACTTCGTCACCAACCACCTAGGCCACCTGGTCGCGGTGCTGGGCCGGTTCACCCCGGCGGCCGAGCGGCTGCTGTGGTCGGTGGTGCGGGACTTCCTGCGTCAGCGCCCCGGCCACTACGCCGCGGAACTGCTGGCCGCGCCGGTGCTCCCGGCCAAGGCGAACTTGCTAAGCCGGTTCGCCGAGCGCGGCGAGCGCCCGCTCTACGTCGACATCCCCAACCCGATTCGCGAGGTGAACCGATGACCGCGGAGCTGGTGCGCTCGGCGCTGACCGCGCCGAGCTTCCGGAACGCAAGGCGCCGGGTGTTCCGGCAGCTGGTGGAATCGCTGGTGTACGAAGGCGCGCTGAAGACCCGGCAGGACGGCGACGAGCACTTCGCCGACGGCGTGGACGCCGCCGGTGCGGAAGTCTGCTACTCGTTCCGCGCGGTGCGCCGGTTCGGCTTCGACCGCGTCGGCCTCACCTCGGTGGTGCGGCGCGGCGACAGCGAGGCGGAGTCGATCACGCTGTTCCTGGCCGAGGTGCGCGACTCGCTGGAAGCCGATGCCGAACACCTGACCGGCTTCGCACGCGAGCTGGAAGAAACCCTGTTCAAGGACGCACTATCAGAACACGTCCGCACCGAGCGGCGCACGGATCTGTCCACTGCGGACTACGACACCCTGGAATCGGCCATCACCGATGGCCACCGCTACCACCCCACGTACAAGTCACGGCTCGGGTTCGACGCGGCGGACAACATCGCCTTCGGCCCGGAGTTCGCCAACCCGGTGCGCCCGCTGTGGCTGGCCGCGCACCGCCGCATCACCGAGAGCAGCGCCTCTGCATCGGTCGGCGACCAGTACGTGGCCGATCAGCTCGGTCCGGCGGCCGTGGAATTCCGCCGCCGCATCGAGGAGCTCGGGCACGATCCGGGCGACTACGTGCTGATCCCGGTGCACCCGTGGCAGTGGCGGGAGCGGATCGCCAGGGCCTTCTCCGACCAGCTCGGCCGTGGTGAGCTGATCCCGCTCGGGACCGATCCCGACGACTTCGGCGCGCAGCAGTCGATCCGCACCTTGGCCTGCTGGGACGATCCGCGGCGGCCCTACCTGAAGCTGTCGATGTCCATCGTGAACACCTCGACGAGCCGCGGGCTGGCCGCGCACACCGTGCGCAACGCGCCGCGCATCACGGACTGGCTGCGGGACGTGGTCGCCGGTGACGACTACCTGCGCGATGAGCTGCGCCCGATCCTGCTCGGCGAGGAGCTCGGCGTCGCGGTGACCCCCGAGTCCGGGTTGCTGCAGGCGGACACCTACGGAGCCCTGGCCTGCATCTGGCGGGAGAGCCTGCACCGGCACCTCGAGCCGGGCGAGCGCGCCGTGCCCTTCACCGGACTGACCGCGTGCCAGGTGGACGGCACGCCGCTGATCGACCCGTGGGTGCGAGAGCTCGGCGTCGGGGAATGGGTGCGGAGGCTGGTGCGGGTGAGCGTGCTGCCGCTGGTGCACCTGCTGTGCCGGCACGGCATCGCACTGGAGTCCCACGCTCAGAACATGGCGCTGGTGCACGAGAACGGCGTACCGACCAGGGTGGTGCTGAAGGACTTCCACGACGGGGTGCGGTTCTCCCGCACGCACCTGGCCGAGCCGCAGCGGTGCCCGGAGCTGGCCGGAACGCCGGCGCACCACCAGAACCGCAACTCCTTCGTGGAAACCGACGAGCTGGGCCTGGTCACCGACTTCCTGCTGGACGCCTTCTTCTTCATCAACCTCGGCGAGCTCGCCATCTTCCTCGCGGATCGCTGCGAATTCCCGGAGCGGCGGTTCTGGCTGCTGGTGCGCGACGAGATCCGCGGCTACCAGCAGCGGTTCGGGGAACTCGCCGACCGCTTCGCACTGTTCGACGTGTTCACCCCGACCATCGAGGTGGAGAAGCTGACCACCCGCCGGTTGCTGCCCGACACCGAACTGCGGCTGCACACCGTGCCCAACCCGCTCGCGGAGGTGGACCGGTGCTGAGGCGCAACACCGTCAAGGAACGCCTCGCCGGCAGCGGCGAGAGCTACGGGCTGTTCTGCTCGATCCCGTCGCCGACGCTGGTGGAGATGATCGGCTGTGCCGGGTACGACTTCGCCATCCTGGACACCGAGCACAGCCTGGTCGACCCGCAACAGCTGGAGAACCTCATCCGGGCCGCCGAAGCCGTCGACCTGGTGGCCTTCGTCCGCGTCCCGGAAGCCGACCCGGGCGCGATCCTGCGCGCGCTCGACGCGGGTGCGCTGGGGGTGGTGGTGCCGCACGTGCGCACCCGAGCCGACGTCGAGATGGCGATCCGGGCCGCGCGCTACGCGCCGGAGGGGATGCGCAGCCTCAACGGCGGTCGGGTGCCGGGTTTCGGGCGCATCGAGCTCACCGAGTACATCCGCCGCGCCAACGAGGAGATCATGGTCATCGCGATGATCGAAGACGCCGAGGGCGTCGACGAGCTGCCGGCGATCCTCGCCGGGGGCGGAGTCGACCTGGTGCTGGAAGGCGCCGCCGACCTGTCGCAGTCCTACGGCGTGCCGTGGCAGACCCGGCACCCGAAGGTCCGCGACGCGCTCGAACGCGTGCACGCCGAGTGCAAAGCGCACGACGTGCCGTTCTGCGCGATCCCGCGGACCTGCGAGGACCACGAGCAGTGGCAAGCAGCCGGGGTGCGCACCTTCGTGCTCGGCGAAGAACGCGGCCTGGCCGCCCGGGCGCTCCGCACGCACCTCGACCAGCACCGGAGGCCCCATGAGTGACCAACTGGCCAAGCTCGTGCAGGACCGCGTCGGTGGCGAGCCGGTGTGCCTGTTCGCTTACGACCTGGACCAGCTCACCGAACACGTCCGCACCGTGACCGAATCGCTGCCGCCGCGGTGCCGGATGTTCTACGCGATGAAGGCGAACAGCGCAGACCGGCTGCTGCGCGCCCTGGCGCCGCTGGTCGCCGGGTTCGAGGTGGCGTCCGGCGGCGAACTGGCCAAGGCGCGTGCGGTCGGCGCCGAGATCCCGGTGATCTTCGGCGGCCCGGCCAAGACACCAGCCGAGATCGAGCAAGCGCTGGTCCAGGGCGTGACCCGGCTGCACGCGGAGAGCGTGCTGGAACTGCACCGGATCTCCGAAACCGCGACCCGGCTCGACCGCACTGCGGACGTGCTGCTGCGGGTCAACCTCGCCGGCCCGTTCCCGGCGGCGACCCTGGCGATGGCCGGACGCCCCACCCAGTTCGGGATTTCCGAGGAAGTCCTGCCTGAAGCGGTCGCAGCGGCGCGGACCCTGCCCGGACTGCGGTTGGTCGGCTTCCACCTCCACTCCCTGTCCAACAACCTCTCCGCCCCAGCGCACCTGGAACTGCTGGAGCACTACCGGCGCACGGTGATCGGATGGGAGCGCGAGTTCGGGATGCGCTGCGAGGTGCTCAACGTCGGAGGCGGGATCGGGGTGAACTACGTGGACCTGGACGACCAGTTCGACTGGTCGTACTTCGCACGCGACCTGCCCGCGCTGGTAGGCCGATTCCCGGACCACCTGCGCGAAATCGACTTCGAATGCGGCCGCTACCTGGTCGCCGAATCCGGCCGCTACGTGGTGGAAGTGCTCGACGTGAAGCGCAACCACGGCGTGGACTACGCGCTGGTCCGCGGCGGCACCCACCAGTTCCGCCTCCCGGTCTCGTGGCAGCACAGCCACCCGTTCACGGTGCTACCGGTGGACCAGTGGCCGTCGAACGCACCGCGCCCGGAGCTGCGCAACGCCCGCGCAACCGTGGTCGGCGAGCTGTGCACCCCCAAGGACGTGCTCGCCCGAGACGTGCCGGTGACGCGACTGCGCGCCGGTGACGTGCTGGTGTTCAGCCATGCCGGCGCATACGGCTGGGAAATCTCGCACCACGACTTCCTCACCCACCCCCACCCGGAACACGTCTACTACGGCGACAGCCTCTGAGGTCAACGGACGGCGGAGTGCACGAAGCCCGGCGGAATGCAGATCGCGGGGGAGCGCGGATGCCGTCGGCCGCATTCGAAGCGTCGGGCGGCTGTCCTCGAAACCGCGACCGTGCTTCTGAGTGCACAGCGCGTGGTTCTATTTCGAACCAGGTCGAAGCGGTGGCCCGGTCGGACGAGGTTTCCGAACCGGCCAATGTCCTGGTGGCCGGGCGAGTAGGCGTTGTCTGAGCGCAACCCCGGGATCGTCGGGGCCGTGCCTGGCAAGATCCGGCTCCGAAACTGCGGGGTGGGGAGAGGGATGTTCGAACGGTTCACCGATCGCGCGAGGCGGGCGGTCGTGCTCGCGCAGGAAGACGCCAGGGCGCTGGGGCACACCTGCATCGGCACCGAGCACCTGCTGCTGGGGCTGCTCCAGGCGGGGGACGGCGTGGCGGTGCAGGTGCTGCGTTCGTCGGGGATCGGTTACGAGCGCGTGCGCGGGCTGGTCCGGGAGACCTTGGGCGTGGGGGAGGAAGTGCCCGCTGGGCATCTCCCGTTCACGGATCGGTCGAAGCGGGTGCTGGAGATGTCGCTGCGCGAGGCGGTGGGCCTGCGGAACAACTACATCGGCACCGAGCACATCCTGCTCGGCCTGCTCCGGGAGGGTGAAGGCTTCGCCGCCCAGCTGCTGGTCCGGTTGGGCTTCGATCGCCCGCAGGCGCTCCGGCGGATCGCGGAGGTCCTTGGCCGGCCCGGAGCTCATCGCATCGGGTGACTGCCGGGGTCGGCGCGACCGGGATTTGCCGGAAGCGATCACGGATGCTCGCCGCGTTCGAGATGATGTCCGACATGGCTCGGATGACCGGATGGCGGCGTGGCGCGGTGTGGGCGGGCGGGGTGCTGCTCGTGGCCGGGCTGGGGGTGTTCCTGTCGTTGCTGGGGCTGGATCGGGCGAACCAGACGGCGGGCGTGCTGAGTCTGTTCGTCAGCCTGGCGGGTCTCGGCGTGGCGGCTGCGGCCTACGTCGGCGACCGGAGGGTCGAGAAGCGCGCGGCGACAGGCAATGAGGGCGGCGGGTCCGTGCGCAACGAGATCAGCGGCGGGAAGTTCCACGGCACCGTGCTCCAGGTCGGCCGGATCTCCGGGCAGGTCAAGCTTCCCGGCTCCGAGCAGGATGGTGACGATCCACCGCAGCCCGGGGAGAGCGAGCCGGAACCGCGGGGATGATGCCGGGATCGCGGCGGAAGGCGGCGGTAGAGAACAAGATCACCGGGGGCGTGTTCTTCGGCACCGTGATCATGGGCGAGGAGGTCTCTCTCACGCTGCCGCCGGAGGTGCCGACCGCGCTCGGCGGTCTCCCACCGGCCCGCACCGGGTTCACCGGGCGGGATGCAGAACTGGACGAGCTGGTGACTGCATTGGCCGCCGGGGACGGACCGGCGGTGCCGGCGCAGATCACCGGGCTGCCGGGGGCGGGCAAGACCGAGCTTGCGATCCAGGCCGCGCACCGCGCTCGGGCGGAGGGCGCGTTCCCGGGCGGGGTGCTCTTCGTCGATCTGCACGGTTACGACGAACACCAGCGCGTCGCACCGGCGAGCGCGTTGGAATCGTTGTTGCGCGCCGTCGGCGTACGGACGGAACACATTCCCCCTGTCATCGAGGACCGAACGCGGTTGTTCCGCGACGTGCTCAGAGCTTTCGCCGAACAGGGGCGTCGGCTCCTGGTCGTCGCGGACAACGCGTCGTCGGCGAAGCAGGTCGAGCCGCTAGTGCCTGGCGACGGCAGCACAGGGATGGTCGTGACGTCCCGGCACACACTGGACGGGGCGGGACCAGGGCCGCGCATGGCGCTGTGGGAGATCGCTGAACTGCCTGAAGAGTCCTGCGTCGAGTTGCTGGCAGGCGAGCTGGCCACGGCACGGCGCAACGACGACACACGTGTGCGGGATCAACCGCAGGATGCGAGGCGGATTGCCGAGCTGTGTGGCCGGTTGCCGCTCGCCCTGCAGATCATCGCTTCTCTGCTGGCCTCCGATCCGAGGCGCCCGCTGGCCGCCGTGGCGATGGACCTGGCGGACGAGCGAAGCCGGCTGGACGAACTGCGCTACGACGACAATGCCGTGCGAGCCGCTTTCGAGCTGTCGTACCGGCAACTCGACACGGAACATGCGGCGTTGTTCGCGGCGCTACCGCTGATCCCGGGACCGCATTTCTCGACGGAGGCGGCCGCCGCGCTGGAAGAGCAGCCGGTCCGGGCTGTGCGGCGGCGGTTGGATTCGCTGGCCCGAGCGCACCTGGTCGAGCGCGCCGAACTGTACGGCCGGTGGCGGATGCACGACCTCCTCCGCCTGTACGCGGAGGAGCTCGCCGCCCAGCCGGTGGAGGACGACATCACCGCCCGTACCCGGCAAGTTGTCGCGGTCGGCCGCGTGCTGGAGTACTACCAGCGCGCGGCCGAGGATGCTATGCAGTCCGCAGAGGACTCCGAAGAGCCGTTCGACGCGGACGCGTGGTTCGGGCTGGAACGGCCGAACCTGACCGCGGCGGTCGTATCGGCGCGAGAGACAGACCGCCCCGACCTCGCGAGCAAACTCGCCGCCGCACTGCGCCATTATCTGAACCGGCAGCGGTATTTCGATGATCTCGCGCAGATATCCAGGATCGGAGCGGAGGCCGCTCAGCGTCTCGGCCAGGTGACGTTGGCCGGAATCCTGCTCAGCAGCTTGGGCGTCGCGCTCCGGGAGCTGGACCGGATCGACGAAGCCGTGGCGGTAGGGGAGGAGTCCGTCCTGCTGCTCCAGCGGGTCTGCGACGGTGACGACCTGGGGCAGGCGTACAACAGTCTCGGCGCTGCCCTGACCATGGTCGATCGAAGCCGGGAAGCCCTCGATGTGCTGCGACGAGCCCGGCACATCCATGAACGAACCGGGAACAAGGGCGCTGAAGGCCAAGCCGTGGCGAATCTGGGCACTGTGCTGTCCGGCATGCGCGAGTTCGAACTTGCGCACGAGGCGTACCTGGAAGCTGGAGACCTGCTGGCGGAAGCCAAGGATTACCATGGCCAAGCCACCGTGCTGGCCAACATCTGCGCATGCCTCTGGCAGCTCGACCGGTTGGACGAGGCCGCCGATGCCGGCCGGGTCGGCGCCGACCTGCACGAGGAGCTCGGCAACGAGCACGGGGCGGGCCTCGCCCTGGCCAGCCTGGCAGCCGTCCTCGGTGAGAAGGGCGAAACGGCGGAGGCCGTCGATCTGTACCGGCGGGCCATCGATTTATTCCAGCGCACCGGTGACCAGCGACGGCTAGGGCTCGTTTCGGCCCGGCTCGGTGGGCTTCTCATCGACGAAGACAGCGACGCGGCGATCGAGCCGTGTCGGACGGCAGTCCGCATTTTCAGCGAAATCGCCGACGAGACCGCGACGGCGGAGGCGCGACTGTTCCTGGGGCGAGCGCTTGCCGATTCCGGCCATTTGCCGGAAGGCGCGGAACAATTAGAACTCGCCGTTCGTGGCATTCGTGAATCCGGCAATGTCCAGCTCGACATGGTTGCGGAATGGCAGTTGGCGCAGGCATACGCGCTCGCCGACCGTGCTGATGAGGCGGCAGCTGCGGCCGCTCAAGCCGTGCGCCGTGCGCAAGACCTCGGCGACGAAGCCGCCGAGGCCGACGCCTGGCGATTCCTCGCGCGTTCCGCTCTCCAAAGCTCGGCCGAGGCTACTGCTGAGGCATGTGCGAAGGCCGTGCCGTTGCTGGAGAAGCTGGGCCACGGCCGAGAGGCGGCGGAGGACTACTACCTGTGGGGCAGTGCCCTGCACGAGCTGAACCAAACGGCGGACGCCGTGGAGAAACTCCGGCGCGCTCAGCGTTTGTTGCCGGACCCCGACAACCCGGAATTAGCCGCGCCCGTGGCGTTCAGGCTCGGCGCGGTCCTGTCCGCGGAGCAACGCCACGAGGAAGAAGTGGAGGCTTTGGAGCAAGCACGGACGCTGTTCCGGGCCGCCGGTGATGTCGTTGCCGAGCGCGATGTTTGCGAGTGCCTGCTGATCGCGCTGTGGAAGGTGGGGCGGACTGAAGAAGCGCGCCATCTCCACGCCGAGCACCTCGAACTGTGCCGCCGAACGGACGACCTCCTGGCGGAAGCGGGATCGTGGCTCTGCATGGGAGACCTCATGTCCGGTGCGGAACTGCACGAGGAAGCGATCAACAGCTACCAAGCGGCGCAACTACTGTACGAGGAAGCAGATTCACCCTGGTTGGGCCTGGCGTTGCTCGGGATAGCGACGACCCGTAACAGCGTGGAAGATCACGACGGCGCGGTGGAAGCCGGAATCCGCTCAGTCGAGCTGCTACGACCGGCGGAGAACCGGGAGGACGAAGGCCGCGCATGGTGGCAGTTGGTAGTGGCATACATTGCCACTGGTCGGCATTCGGCGGCGGCCGAGGCGCTGGAGAACGCGATCGCGGCCGGGCAGGATGCCGGACTTCCCGATGAGGTGCTGACCGAGATGCGCGAAATACTGCGCGAACTGACTGCGGAACCCGAAAAGCACGACCAATGACGCGTGTGACGAGGGCTGGTCCACGCCGGTCGCCGTGGACCAAGCGGCTGTCCGCGGCCGCCCTTCTGGCGGCGGCGCAGAGTCCTGACCGCGGTTTGATGCTGTGACCGGGGAGTATGAGCGGGCGTTCTACGATGATCAGTTCCGGAACGTGATGGCCGCTCTGGCCGAGGTGAGCCGCCCCGCATCCGCACCCGGTACGGCCGCAGCTCAGTTCGCCAGTGACGTTCGGAGCCGGGATTCGATGAGTTCCCCGGCCTCGGACATGATCCGGCGGATGAGGTCGGCCACTGCGGGGATGTCATTGATCAACCCCATCCGTTCTGCCTAACCGTCCCATTGTCAGATCGTCATTGATCGCGCGCCATTGGGTGTAGTTGTATGCGACTGCGTGTGGCCTGGGTGCTATCCGCTTGGCGAAATCGATCAAGGTGTCGTCGCGCTGACCACGAATCGACCGAGATGGTGAAATGCGCTGTTTCCCAACCGCCTCGGAGCGATAGGCGCGGCTGTGGGCTGAAGCGAGTCCGATCAGGTTGGGGCCGCCGCGTGAGTCGCCGTGTCCCCGCATCGGCGGAGATCAAGGACAATGGAGGTCCGATGACCGCAATTCGACCGCTCGACGGGTCAGTGTGCCTGGTCACGGGCGGTGGACGAGGAATTGGGAAGGCGAGCGCTCTCGCATTCGCCCGTGCAGGTGCCTCGGTCGTGGTGGCTGCGCGCAGCAGGGAACAGCTGGATGAAGTCGCGCAGGAGATCGGGGAGCTGGGCGGCACGGCGATGGCGATCGAAGCCGATGTCACGTCCGGCGAGGACTGCCACGCGATGGTGAAGCGGACGGCTGCCGAATTCGGCAGGCTCGACGTGCTATTGGCGAACGCAGGTGGTGGGCTGACCGAAGGAAGGCTGGTGGACAGCGATCCGCAAGAATGGACGCACACGATCGCACTCAACCTGACGAGCCTGTTTCACTGCTGCCAAGCGGCGGTGCCGATCATGGCAGAGCAAAGGGCGGGCAAGATCCTGCTGATGGGATCGGGCATCGGTCACGCTCCGACGCCTGGTGCGTCGGCGTACGCCGCGGCGAAGGCCGGTGCATCGCAGCTGGTGCGC
Organism: Saccharopolyspora sp. NPDC045839; assembly: GCF_056431645.1. Classification (NCBI taxonomy): domain Bacteria; kingdom Bacillati; phylum Actinomycetota; class Actinomycetes; order Pseudonocardiales; family Pseudonocardiaceae; genus Saccharopolyspora; species Saccharopolyspora sp. NPDC045839. The sequence continues at coordinate 139,948 of NZ_JBWKKH010000003.1, read as the reverse complement.
GTGCTCGCGCAGGAGGTTTGGCGACTGGGCATCGACGTCAACGAGGTCGTGCCAGGACCTGTCGCAACCGAGTTGACCAAGTCGCACTTCACACCTGGGCAAGCTCCGCAGATGGCCAAGAGCGAGCGAGTCAAGCATCCGGACGAGGTGGCCGAGCTGGTGACCTGGCTGGCGACCAGACCGATCGCCGGACCGACCGGGCAGACATTCAGCCTGGCGAGGAGGCCGCTGTGAAGATGTTGCAACCGTCCGTCGTTTCCGTCAGCAGCATGGCAATCGGCTGCGGCCAACGGCTTTGACCTTCAGCGGCGGGTCGAACTGCCTCGGGCCCCGGCTCCGGGGCCCGAGGCAGTTCGCGGGCTAGGGCAACTGTGCGGTCGTCCCGTCCGCGAGTCGGGCACCAGGGACACCGCGGAATCTGTACGGCTGAGGCTCGTGGCCGACTTGGATCAGCCATGCCTCGCCCGTTCCCCCTGAATCCAGCAGCCGCATCGTGGCACGTGCGACATCGTCCGGCTGCAGCATGGGATAACCGGACGACCGCAGTTCCTCGGCGACCAGAGGCGTGTCGATGAAGCCGGGGCACAGCGCATTGATCGCGATCTTCTGCTCGGCGAGCTGCAGCCGTCCCGCTCCGGCGCGGCCCACTCCGCCGACGCCACCGGTGATCAGGGCGACTCGTTTCCCATTGCTCATGCCTTCGTCCGCTCCCCGTGCTTGGCGAGTTCGTGACGTGCGGCTACCGCCAGGTGGACGTCGTCCGGTCCGTCGCGTCCGGGAGCCAGAGGTTCCACAGGCCGCGTTGCTTCGCTTCCGCTTTCAGCTTCTCGACAACGGGTGGAACGTCGTGGTCGTCGTAACCCAGCTCGGCGCGCTGATGGTGGTAGACGCTTTCGTTCGGGTAGACGAGCTCGGTCATGAAGGCGTCGACCTGGCTGAGCGTGTCCTGGGCGCGAGGGGAGAGTGTCAGGTCCACAGCGCTGGTCTCCTTGTCTTTCCAGGCGAACAGATCGGTGCTGGTTCTCCGCGCAACATGCCGTCCCCGGCGGGGCCCGTCGAGGTCAGCGCCCGATGAACTTCGGTGCACGCTTCTCCAGGAACGCGCGGGCCGCTTCGACGGAGTCTTCGGTGTGGGCCGAGTCCACGACGCGATCGACCTCGCGCGGCAGGTACTCGCTCAGCGGAGAAACCAGGGCGTCGTTGAGGTTGGCCTTCATGTGGCGCGTGGCCAGCGGGGCGAAGCCGGAGATCCGCCGGGCCACGGCGGTGACGTGGTCGCGCAGCTCGGCGGCGGGTACGACGTCGTTGAGCAGGTTCCACTCCAGGGCCTGCGCGGCGGTGAACTTCTGCGGGATCAGGAACAACTCGCGGACCTTCTGCGGTGCGGCCACCTGGCTGGCGAACCACACCGCGGCCATGTCGCCGGAGATGCCGGCGGTGAGGAAGGCGGTGTTGAACTTCGCGGTGTCGTTGGCGTAGCGCAGGTCGGTCGCCAGCGCGAGCCCGAGGCCGGCTCCGGCGCAGGCTCCGTTGATGGCCGCGATGGTGACCTTGGGCATCCGGTGCAGCAGCTCCACGCAGCGGCTGCCGTCGAGGACGTGATGGCGGTCGCGGTCCTTGGAGATCCGGGACAGCCCGCGGGTTTCCGGTGGGGAGGCGAGGTCGGCACCGACGTTGAAGTAGTCGCCGCAGCCGGTGAGGATCACGACGCGGACGTCGTCATCGGCTGCGGCCGCGCCCAGCACCTCGGCGAGCTCCGCCATGAACGATTTCGACACCGCGTTGCGCCGATTCGGTCGGTTCATCGTGATGGTCGCGACCGCGTCGTTCACTTCGTAGCGCACTTCTGCTGAATCCACGGACATCTCCTCGGCTTGTCGAGCGAACCGGCCACCATGCAAGTCCACCTCCGGTTGCCGCACCAAGACCGTTCCGCACGCGGACGCATAGGGCTGGCCTATGCGAGCCATCAAGTGCTCGTCGTTGTCCTGCGGTTCGCGTCGGCGTTTGCTCGGCGACAGGTCTCGACGTGACCGCACGTCGAGAACGGGCGGAGGGAAACGAGCGCCAGTGATTCGCAATCCGGAGGAGTTCTCGCGCTTCCTCGACGAAGTCCGGCGGTTCGTGCGGCAACGCTGCGTCCCGGGCGGGTAGCCGACCGGGCCGTGCAGATCCACGGTGGCAGCGGGTTCATCGAAGGCAACGACGTCGAGCGCTTCTACCGAGACGTGCGGTTGTTCCGGCTGTACGAGGGCACCAGCCAGACCCGCCAGCTCACCATCGCCGAACTCGCCCGCGCCGAGTACCGCGACACCTGAGACCGTGACCATTGCCGCTGCCTATGCGGTCGACACCGTTTGCGTCTTGGTCGCCTCGCTCGCGCAGACCGTTCAATACCACCGATCCCCAGTGGTGTGGAGGCAGGATGACGATCGACGAGCAGTTGCTGAACGGGCGCGGCGGGGCGGCTACTGAACGCAGGCGGACCAGCGCCTGGACGGTCGTGCTGCTGTGCATGTCGTTCATGCTGATCAACTTCGCGGACAAGGCGGTGATCGGGTTCGCCGGAGTCCAGATCAGGCAGGACCTCGGGTTGTCGGCGGAGCAGTTCGGGCTGGTGCAGAGCGCGTTCTTCTGGCTGTTCGCGGCTGGTGCGATCCTGGTGGGCCTGCTCACCAGCAAGATCAGCCCGCGGTGGATCGTGGTGGCGCTGATCGTGGTGTGGACGTTGACGCTGGTGCCGCTGGTCGGTGCGGTCGGGTTCGGAACCCTGCTGGTTTGCCGGATCATCCTCGGTTTCGCCGAAGGACCGGCGGCGGCGCTGGTGATGTCGATCGCGCACTCCTGGTTCCCGCCGGACAAACGAGCGCTCCCGTCCGGGGTGATCAACGCGGGGACCTCGCTCGGGCCGCTGCTGGCTGCGCCGACCCTGACCTGGGTGATCGCCGTGTTCGACTGGCACGCCGCGTTCATTGTGCTCATCGCCGCGGGGTTGGTCTGGTTGGTGCTCTGGCTGCCATTCGGTCGGATGGGCACCGAGAAAGCCACCGCCGTCACGTCGGCCGACCCTCTGCCGGAGCGGGTGCCTTACGGGGTGCTGTTGACCCGCCCAACGATCATCGGGCTCGGATTGTTGCTGTTCCTGGCTTATTGGGGCACCTCGTTGAAGGTGTCGTGGCTGCCGCTGTTCCTGCGCGAGGGCCTCGGCTACAGCGCCACCGCCACGGGGTACCTGGTGACGTTGCCGTACGCGGCCGGGGTGCTGGCCAACGTCGGTTTCGGGTTGTTGTCGAACTGGCTGAGCGCGCGCGGGGTGTCGAACCGGTTGGCACGGGGCTGGCTGGCTGCCGGGCTGGTGGTCGCCAATGGGCTGTCGATGTTGGGCTTCGCCGTGCTGGGGCAGAGCGGTCTGCAGATGGTGTTCGTGGTGCTCGGTTTCTCGCTGTACTCGGCGGCATTCGCCATCTCGTTCGCGGCGGTGTCGGACGTGGTGCCGACCAAGCAGCGCGGGGTCGTCTTCGGGTTCGTCATCGCTTTCTACAGCTTGGGGGGTGTGCTTGCGCCGATGCTCATGGGCTTGTTCGTCGGCGCGGGCGAGACCCCGGCGGCCGGCTACAGCTCCGGGTTCACCTTCACCGGTGCGCTGATGGCGATGGGATGCATCGCGGCGGTGTGGCTCATCCGTCCGGAGAAGGACGCGGCCGCGTTGGTGGCGCGGTACGCAACGCGTGGTTGAGCATCGTCCGGCCCGCGCCGTGCTGTTCGGGCCAGCACCGATGAGCCTTTTCCATCCTGGTCGGCCCGCAGCCCATGACGTTGCCGATGGATTTCCGCCTCGCCGGCACGCGTGCGCGCATCGGATTTGTCTTCGGACGACTCGGCATCGTGCCCGAAGCGGCATCATCCGAGCCGATTGGCGGTCAAGATGGACCTGACACCGACCCCTCGGGCGGCATGCGGCGACATCGCGAAGGTGGTGGGATGCGGTCGAAGCGACCCCCGTCAGGCGGTCGGACCCCGCCGCAGCGCTAGATCGCGCAGCGCCCGCGCGAACGGCGCGAGGTGACCAGGACGGTGCGTCAGCGCCTGCGGCAACAGGATCGGCGGGGTCAGCGACCGGACGACCGCACCTCGCACCTCTGCGAGGTCGGCGCTGCGACGGCCGGTCCACGCCATCCCGGTGCCGGCCAGCACCAGCGGGATCTGCATCGACCGGTTGGCCGTGACCACTCCGAGCCGAGTGCGCATGCCGGCCGCACGCAGGTGCTCCTCGACCGCGAGCCGGGCGACCGCCCCGCCGGGTGCGGCGACCACCGGCAGGTCGGGAATCTCCGCGAAGGGCAGCGGATCGGGCAGGTCGGGCCGGGTGTGCGGGGGCATGACAACGCAGAACTCGGTTCGCCCGATCAAGTGGGTGGTCAGGCCGGGCACGCTGTGCGGCCCGGCTGTCGGCAGATGGCAGAAGCCCAGCTCCACTCGCCCCTCGTGCACCTGCTGCAGCAGGACTTCTTCGTTGTCGGGTTCGGTCACCCGCACGGTGACGCCGGGGTGATCGCGCCGGAAGGCGCCGATCAGCTCGATCAAGGGCTGCTCGAACACCGGGTAGATGGCGGCGAGTTCGAGCGTGCCGGACGTGGCGCCGGACACTTCGGCGACGGAGGCACGGGCGGTGGCCAGGTCGCGCAGGATCTGCCGCGCGGGTTTGACGACCGCCTCGCCGGCGGGGGTGAGCACGAGCCCGCTCCCGACTCGGTGGAACAATGATGTCTTGAGTTCCCGCTCCAGTACCCGGATGGTCTGCGACACCGCAGGTTGGGTGAGTCGACGGGCGATCGCGGCCCTGCCCAGGCTGCCGTGTTCGACGACGTCCAGGAACACCTCGGCCTGCTTGAAATCCAAGGAAGTCCCCCCACTCTGGTTGGTCCGTTCGGGCTAGCCTAGTCGGCCGGTCGGTCACCGGCTGTTGGCTATTGTCGAGGCCATGGATTCGCGGCAGTTGAGGTACTTCGTCGCTGTTGCGGAGCACGGGGGAGTCACCAAGGCCGCCAAGGTTCTGCGGGTCGCCCAGCCGACCTTGACACAGGGCCTGCGCGCGCTGGAGCGGGACCTGGGCGTGGAGCTGTTCCACCGGGTTGGCCGAGGCATGGTGCTCTCCGCTGCCGGGGAGGCCTTGCTGGGGCCCGCGATGCAGGTCGGAGGCGGCCTTGCCGCCCTGGTGGACAAGGCCAGGCGCCTCGCGCGGCTCGACGGCGGATGGTTGAACCTCGTGACGAGCCCGGGCCTGGGCGTTGATCCGCTGTCCGCCATCATCGGCAGGTTCCGGGCCCGGTATCCGAAGGTGTGCGTCAACGTCCTCGACCCCGGCACGACCTCGATCACCGAGCTCCTGCGCACCGCCGCCTGCGAGATCGCGATGACGTTCCTGCCCGCAGCGGCGACCGGGATGGTGTCGGTGCCGCTGGGAGCCCGGCGATTGCGGCTCGTCCTGCCGCCGGAGAGCCCCATCGGCAGTCGCATGCCGGTCCGCCTGGCCGAGCTCGCCCGACTTCCCCTGGTGGTCGGCCCGCGCGGAAACCCGATCCGCGACCTCCTCGAAGTGAGCTGTGCCCCGGGATCGCCGCTGAACATCGCGGTCGAGACCGAGTCGGAGGAGCACGCCCGGGACCTCGTCCTGGCGGACGTAGGTGCGGCTCTGCTTCCCCAGTCGCTGGCGGAGCAGGCCGGATTGCGCGGGGCGTTGGTCCGGCGTACCGATCCCGTGCTCGAGCAGCGCATCGGCTTGGTGCACCGCAGCGGACCGCTCTCGCCCGCGGCAGGCGCCTTCCTCGACACGAGCCGCGAGTTCGCCGCTGCGCAGAACCTCTGATCGGCGCCGCCTATCCCTGTCCGCGGCAACTCGTCTTGGACGGTTCCGCAGCCTGTCGGTTGACTCGCCGGTAGCGACGTCGATCATCGGAGGTGCCAATGCGGACATGGCAGGTTCAGCAGCCCGGCGAGCCCGAGCGAGCGCTGCGGCTGGCGGACATCCCTGCACCTCGGCCGGGCCCGGGTGAAGTGCGGGTGACCGTCCGCGCGGCTGCCCTCGGCTTTCCGGACCTCCTGCTGTGCCAGGGGAAGTACCACGACAAGCCGCAGACGCCGTTCGCGATCGGCGGTGAGGCGGCCGGGACCGTCCAGGAGGTCGGCGACGGCGTCGACGAGTCGTTGGCCGGCTGCCGAGTCATCGTCATGCCAGGCCAGACCACGGCAGGGCTGCTCGCGGAGGAGGTGGTCGTTCCCGCGCAGCGATTGCTGCCGCTTCCTGGCGACATGAGCTGGGAGCAGGGCGCTGCGCTGTTCGTGGCCTTCCAGACTTCGCACCTGGCGTTGTTCCGCCGTGCCGGGCTCGCCAAGGGCGAGACGGTGCTGATCCACGGCGCGGCAGGTGGCATCGGCAGTGCCGCCGTACAGCTCGGCAAGGCGGCCGGGGCGAGGACGATCGCGGTGGCCGGCGGCGCCGACAAGGCCAAAGCGTGTTCCGAGCTGGGGGCCGATGTCGTCGTCGATCATCACGAAGACGACTTCGTCGCGGTGACGAAGGAGGTCACCGGCGGTCGCGGTGCCGATGTCATCTACGACTCGGTGGGCGGTGAGGTCTTCGACCGGTCCCGCAAGTGCATCGCGGTGGAGGGACGCCTGCTGGTGGTCGGATTCGCCAGCGGCACGATTCCGCAACTGCCGGTGAACCACGCATTGCTGAAGAACTACTCGGTCGTGGGTTTCCGGACCAGGCCGTTCCGGGACGACCCCGCTTACTGCCGCGAGATCCACGATGACCTGCTGCGCTACCGGGAGAAGGGCTTCGTGCAGCCGCTGGTGGACGTCGTCGCCTTCGACGACGTCCCGGCAGCGCTGCGCCGGATCGCCGATCGCGACGTCCTCGGCCGCCTCGTGGTGACCGTCGACCGGAATGACGTGCAGGTCGCTGGAACGGCGCGAGAAGGGATTCGCACGCGATGAGCGCACCCCTGAAAGGCATCAAGGTCATCGACTTCGGTCAGTACATCGCCGCCCCCGGGGCGGGAGCGCTGTTGGCGGGCCTGGGCGCGGAGGTGATCAAGGTTGAGCCGCTCGGCGGCGAGTCGGCCCGCAGCATCGGGAGCTTCGGCGACGGGATGCTTCGGGCCTACAACCGGGGCAAACAGGCGATTGCGCTTGACCTGCGGAAACCGCTCGGGCGGGAAACCGCGCGCCGGCTGGTCTCCGATGCCGACGTGGTCGTGCAGAACATGCGACCGGGCGCGATGGATCGGATGGGGCTCGGCGCCGGGGAGCTTCGCGAGCAGCACCCGGGGTTGATCTACGCCTCGGTCAGCGGGTTCGGATCGCACGGTCCGTCCCGGCAGCGCCCTGGTCTCGACATCGCTGCCCAAGCCGAGAGCGGCATCATGTCCCTGACCGGTGCGGCCGGTGGGGACCCGCAACGGGTCGGACTTGCGATCGTCGACGCGGCGACGTCGCATGCGTTGGCCCAGGCGATCCTCGCCGCGTTGTTCCGCCGCGAGCGCACCGGGGACGGAGCGGAGATCGAGATTTCGCTGCTGGAGGTGGCGATCCAGCTGCAAGCTCCGAACTTCGCCGAGTACTTCGCCACCGGGACCGTTCCGACGAGACGAGGCAACGGGCAGGCGACAGTCGCTCCGGCGGCCGACCTGATCTGCACCAGCGACGGCTTCGTGGTCCTGTCGGCCTACACGGACGCGCACTGGGCAACGTTGTGCCGCCTGATCGAGCGCACCGACCTGCTCACCGACCCCCGCTTCGAGACGAATGAGGTCCGGGTGGCCAATCGTCGGAAGTTGTTGCAGGAGTTGGGCGCGGCGCTTTCCGCGCGGAGCACCGAGGACTGCGTCCGCTGGCTGTCGGAGAACGGCCTCGTCGTAGGCGCGGTGCGCAACTACGAGCAGGTACCCGAAGCCGCTGACGTCGTCGCAGCGGGGATCTTCGCTCGCGGGTGCGACTCGGATGGCGGCGAGGAAACGTACGTCGGGTTGCCGTATCACTTCGTGGACTGGACGCCGGAGACCTCCGCGCCGACCCCGGCAGTGGGTGAGCACAGCATCGCCGTCCTGGAGCAGGCGGGTTTCAGCGCGGATGAGGTTGCGGCGCTGGTAGCCGGGGAAGTCGTGCGGGATGGCGCTCGAGGCGGTGCGCTCGCAGGATGACCTCAGTCGCTATGCGCGGCGGAGCTGAGCGCCAGGTCCAGGAATGCCTGGGCCGGCGGTGCGAGATGCCCGCGGCGGCGGAGTACGCCGTGGGTCAGCTCCACGGGCGGATCCAGCGAACGCACCGCGACGTCGACGGACGGGTTGCCCTGCGCGGAGGCTCGAGTGGTCCAGGCCATTCCGAGTCCGGCGGAGACCAACGGCAGTTCCAGATCCCGGTGTTCGGTCACCACGCCCAGTGAGGTGCGAACTCCCGCATCGCGCAGCGCGTTCTCCACGGTTTGACGGGCCACGGCGCCACGGGATACCGCGATTGCGGGTAGTTCGGGCAAGTCGGACAACGAGATCGGGTCGTCGAGCTGCGCGGCGAGCTCGACCGGCACCACCAGGCACAGTTCGTCATGGCCCAAGACGGTGATGTCGAGCTCGGGTTCCGGGTGCGAAGGGCTGCTTTCCGGGCCGGGCAAGTAGCCGAAACCGAGTTCCACCCGGCCCTCACGGACCCACTCGGCGAGCTGCTGTTCCGAGTCGGCCTCCGTGATCCGCTGCGGAATCTCGGGGTGCTGCTTGGCGAACGCGCTGACGAGGTCCAACAGCGGGTGGTAGATGCAGCCCGGCATCGCCGAGATCTGCAGTTGTCCGACGTCCGCACCCGCCAGTTCCGCGGCCGATGCGCGGACGGTGTCGGCGTCTCGGAGCACTTGCCGGGCCTGTTTGACCAGGGCGCTACCCGCCGGGGTCAAGGCGATGCCGCGGCCGATGCGGTGGAACAACTCGAGCCCGAGCTCCTGCTCCAGCGCCTTGATCGATTGCGTGAGCGACGGCTGCGCAAGGTGCAACGCCGCTGCTGCGCGCACGATGCCGCCATGTTCCACCACTGCCAGGAAGCACTCCAGCTGGCGAAACTCCACGGGTGTCCTCCCGGCACTGACTCGGACAACACCGTTGGTCCGATGCTAAGGACTGCATCTAAGCTGCTCTCGTGGACGTTCGCCAGCTCAGGTTCTTCCTAGCGGTTGCCGAGCATGGCAGCGTGACGAGCGCCAGCGAAGCGCTCTACACCGCTCAGCCCGCGTTGTCCCAGGCAATTCGGGCGTTGGAGGAGGAACTGGGCGCCGAGCTGTTCCACCGGGTGCCGAGAGGCATGGAGCTTTCCGCTGCAGGTGCGGCGCTGCTCGGGCCTGCGCATCAGATAGTGGGCGGCATCGCCGACGTGCACGACACCGTGCACGCGATCGCGGAACTGAGGCAGGGGCGGCTTGATGTCGTGGCACCTGCCGACCTCGCGCTCGACCCGTTGGTAAACCTGGTGGCACGGTTCCGCACGGCGCACCCCGGCGTCTGGGTCAACCTGCGGGACGTCGGTGAGCTGCAGGACGTCGCCACCGTCGTGTGCAGCGCGGGCTGCGAGGTCGGCCTCGGCTACCTGCCGGTGAAACAAGCACAGATCGTCGCGCATGTGCTGGGCAGACGGGAGTTGTCGCTCGCCCTTCCTCCGGGGCGTCATGGCCGACGCCCGGCCCTGCTGCGCGAAATCGCCGATGTGCCACTGATCCTTCCGCCACGGGGAACGGTCGTCCGCGATCTCGTGGAGCTGGCCTGGAGAGACCTGTGCGTCGAGCCGCGAGTGGTGATCGAAACCGATCACCTGGGAAGCGTGCACCGGCTGGTGCGGGCCGGGGTCGGCGCCGCGTTCCTGCCCCCGGCGTTCGCCGACCGCGCCGCGGCTCTCGGGGCGGTCGTGGTCGGCACGACCCCGGCTCTTGGACGGGAATTCGGTCTCCTGCACCGTGATGCGGTGTTGTCCCCTGCCGCGCGTGCGTTCGTCGCGCTGGCCACCGAGCCGCAGGGACGCGACGTGTAGCGATAGCCGCTCCCTATTCGGTCGACAACGAACTCGTCATGGACCGGACGCCGGGCGGCTGGTTTGAATGTCGCCACGTCGGACAGGTGCGCCGGCCGGGCCGTGTGATGCACGGCCCACCGTGGTCGATCGTGAGGAGCAGGGATGCCGGATCCCATCGCGCGCGGCGCGCTGCGAACCGAGCTGTGCGACAGGTTCGGGATTGAATACCCGATCTTCGCCTTCGCGCACAGCATCGAAGTGGTGGCTGCGGTGACCGAGGCAGGTGGGTTCGGGGTGTGGGGAGCGACCCGCAACACCCCTGAGGAAATCGCCGGCGGGCTCGCCGCACTGCACTCCCGCCTCGGTGCAAAGCCGTTCGGGGTGGATCTCGTGCTTCCGCAGGGCATGCCGGAGCTGGATGATCGGGAAGCCATCGAACGTGAACTCCCCGCCGAGCACCGCACCTTCGTGCGGAACCTCCGTGACCGGTACGGCGTGCCCGAAGACGGGCAGTCCGGCATGCGCTCGCGTTTCGTGCGTTCGGAGCAGGTAGCGCAGCGGCAGATCGAAGCAGTGCTGGCATCGCCGGTCGCGATGTTCGCGATGGGCATCGGTAGCCCACCGGGGACCATCCGCCGCGCCAAAGCCACCGGGAAGACCGTGGTCTCGCTGGTCGGCACACCGAAGCATGCGCAGCGCGCACTTGAGCTGGGGGCCGATCTGCTCGTCGCGCAGGGCTACGACGCCGGTGCCCACACCGGTACGGTGGGAACATTCTCCCTGGTGCCGAGAATCGTCGACATCGCAGGAGACGTCCCGGTGCTGGCAGCGGGCGGCGTGGCGACCGGTCGGCACGTTGCGGCGAGTCTGGCGTTGGGCGCCGCAGGAGTGTGGACCGGCACTGCCTGGCTGGCCACCCACGAACACGCCATGGAACCCGAGATCGTGGCGAAGCTGCTGCGTGCGGATGTCGATTCCACAGTGATCTCGCGTGCGGACAGCGGGAAAACACTGCGGCAGATCAAGACGAAGTGGTTCGAGGAGTGGGCTGCCGACGACGCGCCGGCGCCACTGCGGATGCCGTACCAGGACATCCTCGTCGGTGATCTGCTGGGCGCGATCGACCGGCATCGGGTGGAGCCGTTGATGCACAGTCCGGCCGGGCAATCGGTGGGCTACGTGACCGGAGTCGACAGCGTTGCCGAGGTGATGTCGCGCCTGGTGGCGGAATGGCGCACCGCTTTGGAAGGGCTGGTCGGCGGATCGGGGGAGACGGCGTGAGCCTCGCGGAGAGCGCAGAGCAGAAGCAACTCCGGGAATGGCTGCGCAGGTTCCTGCGCGACCACGCCCCGACGTCGACGACTCTCGAGGTGATGGAATCCGATGCCGGCTACGACAGGCGCCTGTGGAAGCTGATGGCGTCGCAGCTCGGTCTGCAGGCCATGCTGGTGCCGGAACAGTACGGCGGTGCGGAATCCAGCGTTGCTGACATCGTCGTCGTGATGGAGGAGCTCGGACGCGTGGTGCTCCCGAGCCCGTTTCTGCCCAGCGCCGTGCTCGCCACGCGACTGCTGGTCGACGGCGCGACGGACGCCGCACAGGCACGGCTGCTGCCGGAGCTGGCCGGCGGGGAGAGCATCGCCTGCGTGGTGCTGCCCGGCGACATCTCCGCGACGCGCCATGGCGACCAGTGGCGGTTGGACGGGCACAGCAGACTCGTGATCTGCGGCGACGTGGCGGACATCGTGCTGGTCGTGGCAAGCACTCCAGAAGGTCCTGCGCTGTTCGAGGCCCGCGCCGGCGCGAACGGGCTTTCCTGCCAACGCCTGCCCAGCCTGGACCTGACCCGCCCCTTGGCGGACCTCCACTTCGCGGCCGTGGCCGCCAACCGCATCAGCGCTCCTGGTGATGTCACCGCGGCGGCGGAGTCTTCGCTGGACATCGCCCTCATCGCGTTGGGCGCAGAGCAGGTCGGCGGCGCACGGCACTGCCTGAACCGCGCGGTCGCGTATGCGGCCATGCGAGCTCAGTTCGGTCGTCCCGTCGGATCGTTCCAAGCCGTCAAGCACGCTTGCGCGGACATGCTGGCACTCGTCGAACCCGCTCGTTCCGCGGTGCTCTTCGCCGCCCAAGCGGCCGATGCCGCCGATCCGGAGCTCCCGGCCTTGGCGAGCGTGGTCAAAGCGCACTGCCCCGCGGTTTACCTGCAGGTCGCGGCGGAGACGATCCAGCTGCACGGGGCAATCGGATTCAGCTGGGAACACGAAGCACACCTGCACCTCAAACGCGCCAAGAGCGGCCAATTGCTGTTCGGCGACGCTCGCCACCACCGGGAACGAATGCTGTTGTTGGCCCTGGACCGCTGGAGTTGATCTCATTGGACGCACCGGACACGGACTCGCTGCAGCGCCTGCAGGCCGAGGTCGCCGACTGGCTGGACCAACACGGTGCCGGCGGGCAGCGGCTGGAGTACGCGCACGAACCCTACGAACACGAGCCGAGCCCCGCTGAGCGAGACTGGATCGCCCTGCTGCGGGCCGGGCGCTGGCTGTGCCTGTCGTGGCCCGTCGAGTACGGCGGGCGGGGACTTTCCGCAGCGGAATGCCTGGTGGTGGAGGAGGAATTCGCCCGGCGCGGGCTGCGCCGTCCACTACTCGGGATGGGGGAGACTCTGCTGGCACCTGCGGTGTTGGCGCACGGCACAGAGGAGCAGAAGCGGCGGTTCTTGCCGCCCATCCTGGCCGGCATCGACGTGTACTGCCAGGGCTTCTCCGAGCCCGGGTCCGGATCGGACCTCGCGAGCGTGCGCACGACGGGTGTCGTCGAGGACGACCACTTGCGCATCGACGGCGAGAAGATCTGGACGAGCGGGGCGCAGCAGGCGAACATGATGTTCCTGCTGTGCCGCACTGATCCCGATCCGGAGGCCCGGCACCGCGGACTCACCTACGCCATCGTGTCCATGGCTGACAACGGGTTCGACATCCGGCCGATCCGGCAGGCCGCAGGGGCGCACGGGTTCGCGCACGAGTTCATCACCGGCGCCCGCACGCCGCTGGACAACGTCATCGGCGGCCTCAACCAGGGATGGCACGTCGCGATGACCACTTTGGGGGCTGAACGCGCCGGCGCGGCAGCTACCCAGCACTTCGGCTATCAGCGCGAATGGGAAGCCCTGGCACAACGACTGCGGGACACCGGGAGGTTGGCCGACCTGTGGGTGCGGCAGGAGCTCGCGCGGCTGCACATCGGTGTGCAGCTGATGCGCACCAGCGGAAGGCTCATCGCTGACAAGCTCGTCGCGGGCGAGTCGGTGGACGAGCTGCTGGCCGTGGACAAGCTCAACTGGTCGGAGTTCCACCGCGATTTCGGTGAGACCGCACTGGACCTGCTCGGCGAGCAGGCGGCGGTGCGCCCAACAGGCCCCGGATATTCGCTGGACCGCTTCCAACGGGTCTTCCTGGAGAGCCGTGGCCGCCGAATAGCTCGCGGCACCAATCAGATCCAGCGGAACATCATCGCCGAAAGAATCCTCGGGCTACCGAGGTGACGGTCCTCGACAAGAAGCGGGCGGCAGCGGATGACGCACACACCCTATTCGGGAACGTGAACTTCGTTCCGGATTTCCAGGATTCTGTCGTTGCTGTCGTAGGACGCGGCTGCGGTCATCGAAACGATCTCCCCGAGGCTGAAGACATGAGTACCTCCGCAGGGCATTTCCGCTGTGCCCCCTGGGATCTCGCATACCCACTGCCTGCGGTCGGTCAACGCGGGACCGGTGGTGTCGATGTGAACCGGGGCGTCGGATTCAATCCACCGTGCAAGTACGCGGTTGACGTCGTCGATGACGCCGGGCAGCTCGTCAAGAAAGCGGGCCGAGTCGAACCCGCGCTTGCGCAATGACTTGCCCAGCCTGTAGTGGTCGTGGCTACCGTCGACGTCATGCCGGGTACGGACGCAGGTTGCGTCGTCGAAGTCGTGATACCCACGCGAGTCGGTCCTGGTGGGTTTGCGCCACAAGTCGTGAGTGACTTCGTTGAGCGCGTAGGCCAGCAGGTGGCAGGCGGTGTGCGCGGAACTGAGCCTGCGCCGCCGGTGCTCGTCGACGACGAGCGTCACATCGGTGCCGATGCTCAACTGCGGAGCCGCTGCGGCGTCGACCACGTGCGCAACGCAGAAGAAAACGCCGGTTTCGTTGCGGCTGGCGTCGATCGCCCCACCGACCATCCACGGATCGTGGCCGCGCCGGGCGGCAGTGACGGAATCGTGCACCGTGAAAGTCGTGCTCCCAACCTCTAGCTTGCCGTGGTCGGCCGGCTGGTCGGGCCATAGCGGGTCGAGCGGGTGGAACGGGGTGACGTCGCTGATCACCAGCAGCCGGGAGTCGTTGTGTGGATCGGTCAGCACATTGACGACGGTGGCGATTTCGCGCAGTGAGCCGGACGGATATGTCACTACCGTTGCATCGAATTCGCCAGAGTGCGGAGCGTTCACGCGATCGAACTATAGCACCTATCGTTGCCCTAGAGTGCTGGTCAAGCGATTGTGCCTGATTGTGTGATGCCCGAGATTCCGATGCAGCAGGAAACGGAGGTTCTGCAGGAATCTTTCGCCGAATGCTGCCGCGCCGTGAAGCCGCGGCCAGGAGCCCGCCCGTTCGCGCGCGATCGCCGGCAGGCGATCCACTCCGCGCTCTGCCGCTATCGATCGGCAAGCCACCTCGCCGAATTCGCCGTTGCTGGAACTGTCACAGTCGTCACATCAGATTCGGCGGGGCAGAACGTCTAGTCCCCGTAGCGCTCGGCCGTGATGCCCTGCAGGGCCAGGTAGGTCAGCCAGCGCTCGACCGAGTCCGGATCCTTTGTGGCCTGATGCAGACCCTGGGACACCCGGCCTTCGGTCACTTCAAGGACCCCACACGCGAGAGGCACCGATACCAGCCAGGGCGTCGCTGCCTCTCGCTCGGTGCCCATGGCGTCGAGGACGTATTCGCCGCGCCAGCTTTCACCGCTGTCCGTGCGGACCTCCAACTTCACCGACATGACCACGCGGTCATGGTCGGATGCCGAGGTGGGGTGGCGTTCGGCAAGTTCGGCCGCCAGCGCGGTGATGCGTTCGTCGCTTGCCGAAGGCAACTCCTCGAACACGTCCTTCCAGGCTTCGCTCCAGCCGTCGAGGCGAAGGGTGCCGCGGACGAAGTCCTCCAGCTTCCATCTGGCCGGGATGTTGTACGTCCGGATGAACGGCACGCTGTCCCGGTTCGGGTAGACCTCGAAGACCTCGCCGTTGACCACCTGCTGCCTGGCGGACTTCCACGGGTGGACCAGTTTTCGTTCCACACCGCCGTTGATCAACCGTGCCGGGGTCAGCAGGGCAGTGAGCACGCCGCGCGGTGCCCAGCTGAACCGGTAGCGAAAGTCGTTGGCCACGGCGGGATTGCTGCCGCAGTAGGAGGTGAACCGGGCGATGGCGGCGCAGTCGCCGATGACTGCATCGGCCTCGTGCACGAGCTTGTGGGCGAGCAGGTGATCGATTCCCGGGTCGAGGCCGACCTCGGTGAGCACGACCAACCCGCGCGCGGCGGCCTCCTTCGACTGTTCGGAGATGCCCGGGCTGACGTAGCTGGAGCAGACGAAGTGCGCGCCCTTGTCGATGGCCAGCCGCAGCAGCGTGGGGTGTTCGACGGCCGGGAGCATTGAGACGACCACGTCGCCCTCGGTCAATTCGGCAGCGAGCGCATCGCGGTCGAAGGAGCGGGGCTCGGCACGGCCCATCAGCCCCAGCCTTGCCAGGCGGTCTTCGGCTTTCCGGACGGTGCGGCCCCAAAGCAGGGTGGTCGCGCCGTCGCAGACCAGCCCCAGACCACTTCCGGTGGACATGCCGGTACCGATCCAGTGCACGCGGCCGGTCGGGGTCGTCAGATCAACCATCGCCCACTCCTCCCTTCTCAGCGAGCCGAGCTGCGGCGTCGCGGAACTGGTCGTGGCAGTGTTCCCATGCCCTCTCACCGTCGTGCACCGTGCGCAGGTGCGGCACCAAGCCTGCGGAGAACGTCGTGCTGGACTCATGCGGTAGCAACGACGGCAGGTTGTCGATGGCGATCACGTCCAGCTCGGGCGGACCGGAATGCAGGCGTCGCACCGGCTCGGCCCAAGTGGTGGCCTTGTCGTTGACGGGAAGTCGGTTGCACGCGGAGGTCAGGTCGCACGTGACGTCGGAAAGCGTGGTCAGCTTCCGGTCGGTGCGCCTCAGGTCATCTTCGGTGAGGAAAGGAATACCGGGCTCGGCGGTGCCGACGGAGTTGACCAGGATGTCATGGGCGAGCAGCCGTTCGCGGTCGAGTTCCTCCGTCTCCTGAACGTCCCATTTGGTGGTAGGCACACCGGCCACCGCCAGCGCGGTGCACGCGCCGTCGCCGGAACGGCCTAGCGCGCCTATGACCAGCGCCCGTTCATCGGCGGATGTGCGGGGCAGCTTGGCGTCCAGTTCCCCGCGAGATAGTGAGCGCAGCGGCGCGTCGAGCTCGCCGCGGTGATGCAGGACGCCCAGCGCGGCACCCACGTATCCGGCCCAGAATCCGAATGCGGCGACCCTGCGACCGGCCTCGTCGACGAGTGCCTCCAAGTCGAGCAGGGCGCCGCCGCCGGCGGTGAAGCGTCGCAGGAGATCGGCACCACCGGCTTGGCCCTTGTAAGCGTGGCCGAAGAAGATGTGCCGGTGGGTCAACACCTGCGCCTCCCGCGAAGGTGCCTTCAAACCGAGGATGACCTCGTCCGGTGGAGCTTCCGGCCAAGTGTCACTCGGCACGATGCGGCAGCCCACCGCGGCGTACTCCTCGATCGGGTAGGCGCGCTGTTCGGCGACCTCCACGGTGACCTCGACCCCGGCTGCGACCAGTGCGGCGGCGTCGGCGGGGACGAGCGGGGCACGCTGCTCGTGCATCGCGACTTCCCGGCGCAACCACAGACCTTTCCTGCTCATCATCTCCGCGAGACTTCCTCCGTTCACGTGGCCGGTATTCCTCAGTGGATGGGCCGGGTCGTCTCCTGCCCGGAGATCGCGGCCTGCCAGCTCGCGACCGGAGGGAGAAGGTCCATGTGCTCGGGCACCGCGATGTGCAGGACCGACGGATCGGCAGCGTCGGCCGCCTGCTTGGCTAGTGCGGACAGCTCTTCCCGGGTGTGCGCGCGAACGCCTGCCAAGCCCGTGCCATGCGCGAGCTGCACCGGGTTCAGCGGTCCGGGGTCGACGGCGAAGTAGCGACCTCCCGCATACAGGTGCTGGATCATCTTGATCCATGACATCGACGTGTTGTCCAGCACCACGAAAGTGATCGGAAGGCCCAGCCGGCAGGCGGTCTCCCACTCGGCGACCGCCATGGCTACGCTGCTTTCCGTTGTGAGGCACAGAACGCGCGCACCGGGGTGCGCCATGGCGATACCGATGGAAGCGGGAATGGCGAAGCCCATCGGCCCATGCCCTCGCGGGATCACCACCCGCCAGCCGTCTCCTGGGGCCTCCCAGTAGCTCGACAGGTAAGGCGTCGGCGTGCCCGCGTCCGCAGCGACCCAGGTGTCCCGGCCGAATGCCTCGGCCAGCGTGCGAACGACTTCCCTCGGATGCAGGACATCATCGCCAAGCACCTTCGTGCCCTGCTCGACGCGCTGCGCCCACTCGGTGCGCGCAGCGGCGAGTTCCACGATTCGTGCCTTGAGGATGCTCTTGCCCGCTGCGGGAATCGCATCGGCGAGCTGTGCCAGTACCGCCTTGGCATCGCCGACCAGTGCGGTGCTTCCCGGGTAGTTGCGGCCGGCTCGGGTTTCGTCGGAATCGATGTGCAGGACGCGCGCGCCGGCGTCGCGGGCAGGCGCAGTGAAGCTCAACGTGTCTGTGGCGTTGGCCCGGGTACCGACGAAGAGCACGCAGTCGCTCTCTGCGATCCACGCGTTGGCGTAGTCGCGGGCGCCGTTGTTGCCCACGACCCCGAGGGCGAGTGGATGCGCTTCGTCGAGCGCTCCCTTGCCGTGAATGCTGGTGGCCACCGGAATCGCCGCGTGTTCGGCCAGCCCGCGCAGCTCGGCCCAAGCCCCGGAAAGATGCAGGCCGCCGCCCGCGATGATCATCGGTCGACGGGCGGCGGCCAGCAACCCGGCCGCGAATCGCACCGCGTCTCGTGCCGCGGGTGCCCGGTGCCGAGGGATGACGGCCTTGCTGACCGCTTCGCCGACGATGCCCGCGGTCGTTGTTTCGCTCTCGAGCACGTCCTCGGGAAAGTTCAGTGCGACCGGCCCAGGTCGCCCGGTGGTGGCGGCCCGGACCGCCTCCTCGACCAGGGCGGGTATGTCCTTGGTCCGGACGGCAGTGCGCCGCCATTTGGTGCATGCCGCGAATAGCGCCGCCTGGTCCATCTCGCTGATCGGCGCCGTGCCGGCGCTGCGCGTGCTGTTGTCCGTGGTGATCGCCAGCAGCGGGATGCTGGCGGCCAGTGCCTCGGCCAGCCCGCTGGCCAGGTAGACCGCACCCGCCCCGCTGGAGGCTTCGCAGCACCCGAGCCTGCGTGCGGTACGCGAGTACGCGTCTGCCATGAAGCCGGCGTGCCGCTCGTCCCGGACCAGCACGTGCCGAATGAACTCGGATCGCCGCCTGAGCGAATCGTAAAGCGCGATGCTGGTATCGCCGGGGAACCCGAATACCGTGTCGACCCCGTGCCGCACCAGCTCCTCGACGAGCAGGTCCGCTCCGTCGCGCATTGGGCCACCATTCCTTTCGCAACCCCGATCAGCCGGGTCGTCGGCGCAGATCGCTTCGCTTCGCCGTCTTCTGCTACCCCGTCACGTGACTGGTCACGATGGATCGGACCCGCTCCCCGGTCAGCGGCCGGTTGTAGCAGAATTCGCTGACTTCGGGATCGTCGAAGTTCGCAGCAATGATCTGATCGCTGATGAAGTCGCCGGACAGCCAGTGGAACCCGTCCACTCCGGGAGCCTTTTGAACGTTCGAGCCGTCGTTCGGGGTGTCGTTGGAAGCGACGAGGGTGGCGGCCTTCGATTCGGAGCCCGGCCTCGGCTCCAGCCAGGAACGAATCCGGGACAGCGCAGGAACCAGACCGGTCACCGGGTCGTACAGGTGTCCCAGCACACCGTCGATGTAAGCCACCGACCAGGTTTCTTCCGGCGCCCACTCGTAGATGTCGGCCAGCATCGCGTCGACGCCCTTCTCCCGGGCCAGCTCCACCGCGTCGGCCATGGCGTCGATGGCCACGACCTGGTAACCGCAGCGCACGAGTTCGGCTTCCACTGCCGCGTTGCCGCAACCCAGGCTGAGCAGCCCCCCGCCGTTGCGGTCCAGCTCGGCCATGAGCAGGTGCACCATCCACGTGCGGTATTCGACGTTGTAGGTGGACGGGGTGACCGAGTCGCCGCGGCTGCCACCGTTCTCCCAGACATGAAAAAGAGTCGCCTTGTCGGTGCTCTTTCTTATGTAAAAATTGATCAGGTCATCCTTTTTGTCGAACTGCGGTTCAAACACTGTCGGCCCCCCCAGAGGCTGCGGATCCAGCTCCATTCGGCAGTATCGATGGGCTACATGCTAGGCGCATCAATTCGGCAGTGCAGGGCGCCGAGTGATGCCACGAACCACGTCGTGGAACGAGCGTTAATCGCGATCCAGCGCATATCGCGATCTGTCGCCGGAGTATCGCTCCAGCTGATCTGGGCATACATCAGTCAGGGCACCCGCAGTCCAGGGAGCCTCTGAGGTTCCGCCACCCGCACCGCCACGCAAAACGAGGTTGGAAAACCTCATTGATCTGCGTTTGATCGAAAAGCGATATAGGTTGACCTTGTATATCGTGGCGGTCGGTGCCACGGACAGCGGCACAGTCAACATCGAGAGCCGTTCAGTCGCGTGTTCGTTCATTCGAACAATCTCAAACATGTTCGGCGCGTACCGAGTGCAGATGGGAGTGCCAGTTGCCAGTGTGGTTGTCCGATGCCGTCGCAAGATTGCACGCATGCCAACGTCTCGGTGATGCCGAAATAACCGACTGCACTGCCGACAGCCGCGAGGTCAAGCCTGGCTGGCTGTTCGCGGCAGTGCCGGGAAGCCGCACAGACGGCCACGACCATGCTCCCGAAGCCGTGTATTTCGGCGCAGCGGCACTGCTCGTGCAACGGCGCTTGCCGCTGCCCGTTCCGCAGGTCGTGGTGCCCTCGGTCGCGGCAGCTGTGGGACCGATCGCCGCCGCCATCCACGGCGATCCTGCCACAGCTCTGAAACTCGCGGGAATTACGGGCACGAACGGCAAGACCACCACGACCTGCCTGCTTCAAGCCGCGATGAACGGCGCCGGGTGGCCCACCGGGATGACGAGCACTGTGGGAAACGACATCGGCGACCACCGAGAGCACGCATCTTTGACCACACCGCCGGCGCCTGACCTCCAACGCATGCTCGCACGCATGGGCGCGCAGGGAGCCATTGCGGCAGCAATCGAAGTTTCCTCACATGCATTGGACCAGTACCGCGTAGAAGGAATCCAGTTCACCGTCGGCGTCTTTACCGGCCTGCGACCCGAACATCTCGACTACCACGGCACCATCGAGCAGTACTATGCGTGCAAGGCGTCATTGTTCACACCAGAGCGCTGTCAGCATGCCGTCGTGTGCATCGACGATCAGTGGGGGCAGCGCCTGGCGCATCAGGCCACCGTTCCGGTCACCACCGTCGGAAAACACCCGGACGCCGACATCCGTGTGCGACTCGGCACGACAGATCTGAACCGGATCAGGCTGGAATGCGGCGACGGGAGCGTCGAAGTGCGCACGCCGTTGACATGCTCACATCACGCGACGAACGTGGCCGCCGCGTATGCGGCCGCGCGAGTGCTGGGCGTGCCACCGAACGCCGCCCACGCCGGAATGGAATCGCTCACCCACATACCGGGGCGGTTCGAGCGTGTCCAGGTCGGTCAGCCGTTCCCCGTAGTCGTCGATTTCGCCCACACCCGGGATGCGGTGGAGGCTTTGATCAACACCGCCCGGAGGCTGGCGCCGCAGGGTCGCGTGATCGTCGTGGTGGGCGCAGCCGGTGGCCGCGACCGGTTCAACCGCCCTGAGCTCGGCGCGGCGGTCGGCACGGCGGATCTGGTGTTCCTCACGACCGACGACCTGGGTTACGACGACCCGCACCGCATCCTCGCCGAAGTTCAGCTCGGGACTCTCGGGGCACGGGATGGCGCGCGGGTGGAAATCGAACTGGACCGCCCGAAAGCCATCCGGGCGGCAATCGCCATCGCCCGCGCAGAGGACGTCGTGCTCCTCGTCGGACGTGGGCACGAAAGTCACCAGCACGTCAACGCTGAGCTGCTGCCCTGCGACGACCGAAGCATCGCCCGTGCTGCGATCACCGCAGCCGGTTGGAACGACCGCGCCGAGACGGCTGTGGAGGGGAGCCGATGATCCGCCTGAGTCTGGCCGAGATCGCCGAAGCAGTGAGCGGGCGGCTGCATCGAGCCTCCGGCTCGGAAATCGTATCCGGCGAAGTGGAGTTCGACTCTCGGCAGGTGCACGTCGGTGGCCTTTTCGCGGCGTTGCCCGGCGGGCGGGTGGACGGACATGCGTTCGCCGGTAGGGCGGTGGCCGCCGGTGCTACTTCGGTACTCGCTGCGCGTGAGGTCGACGCCCCTGCGGTCATCGTGCCTCCTGTCCCGCCGCACCGGATGGGCGCGGAGCGAATCGCCGGTGACGGCGACGGTTCGGGCGCGGCGGTCCTTGCCGCGTTGGCGAAACTCGCACGATATGTCGTAGACCGGCTGCCGGAACTGAACGTGGTGGGTGTGACCGGTTCTTCCGGCAAGACCTCGACCAAGGATCTCATCGCGCAGCTGTTGGCCCCGATGGGGCCGACAGTGTCACCACCTGGCTCGCTCAACAACGACCTCGGCCACCCGTGGACGGCCCTCCGTGCCGATTCGGCCACCAGGTACCTCGTGTCGGAACTGGCCGCCGACAGGGTCGGGGACATCGCAAGACTGTGCACGATCGCTCCACCCCGCATCGGCGCGGTGCTCAACGTCGGGAGCGCGCACTTGGAGAAGTTCGGCTCGCGAGAGGCGATCGTGCAGGCCAAGGGAGAACTCGTGGAGGCATTGCCTGCACGGACGGCCGCCGAGGAAGGTGCGGCAATCCTCAACGCCGATGATCCCTGGGTGATGACGATGGCCGAACGCACGACGGCAAAGGTCGTTCTGGTGGGAGAAACCGCTGCCGCCGACGTGCGGGCCGAGGACGTTGAACTCGATGACGCCGCGCGGCCGTCATTCACCCTGGTCGCACCCGGTGGCAAGGCTCATGTGCAACTGGCGCTCCACGGACGGCACTACGTGGCGAACGCGCTCACAGCTGCAGCGATCGCGCTGGAACTCGGGGCGGCATTGGACGACGTTGCTGACCGGCTGTGCAGTGCGCGAAGGCTCTCTTCGCGGCGGATGGAAATAGCCGAGGCGGAATCCGGTGCCACTGTGATCAATGACGCTTACAACGCCAACCCGGAATCGGTGCGTGCAGCATTGAGCGCCCTCGCATTCATGGCTCGACGCAAGCGGGGGCGCGCGTGGGCTGTTCTGGGCGAGATGAGCGAGCTCGGACCGATGAGCCAAGACATGCATCGTGAAACCGGGCGTCTGGCTGCCCGCCTGGGAATCGGCAATGTCGTCACCGTTGGTGATCAGGCACGCGCAATACAGCAGGGCGCCGTGGTCGAAGGACTGTCGGAGTGCCGATCGGTCCCAGATGTGGGTGCCGCTACCGCGCTCTTGTGCGACGAACTGCGCTCTGAAGATGTGGTACTCATCAAGGCATCCAATACGGCTGGCCTGTGGCGAGTTGCAGAGGACCTGTTGGGACGAACTGAAGAACCGGCGTGAGGCCCAGCAGCGGCATCGCTGTCTCGAAGAAACCGAACACGCATGCGACGTTCAGCCGCAGTTGTGCGTTGACCCCAGCCGGCCGAGGGCGATCGATGTGGCGAAGTTGCCAGCCCTGGCGACAAGGCACTGGCGCAGGGCTGTTTCGGGGTTCGCCCGGCGTTGACCTGGCTTACGCTGGTGGTTCGCCAACGTGCTTGTGTGTCTGGGAGGCGTGTCGTGGCTACAACGGCGCCGAACGCAACGTCGGGCGCTGGTGCGCGGCCAGAGCAGCGCTCGCGAGCTGCGGCGGTCAGCCTGCCGCGTGGTTGGGGGGATGTGGCCGGCGCGGCCCGCTCGGTACGAGATGGCTTGCCGTCGCGAGAATTCATGGTTTTCTGCGGCGGCCTGGGAGCGTTGTGGGCGCTGTCGATGATCGAGTGGCCGGTTGCCGCAGCGATCGGCGTGGGGGTGCTGATGGCGCAGCGGGCCGCCGGTGCACGATCGCCGGCGTCTAGTTCGAACAGGTCAGCGGAATCGGCTCGCGCGGCATCGAACAGCTGAGCGACTTCGATGCTGCGGACCCTGGGCGCGTTGGCCTCGCAGATCGTGGCTCCGGTGACGGCCGCCGCGAAGAGCATCGCGGGCTTGGGGAGCGGGCGGCGGGCTTGGGCGTCGGAGGGACGTGCGCACGTCGGGGTGCGCGGTGTTCACCAGCCGGGGACCGAGGAGGCTGGCGAGCAGATCGTCCGGCGGCTGGAGAAGGTGCCGGGCGTTGCCTGGGCCGAGATCAACGCCGCCGTTGGACGGGTGGTCATCGGGCACGATCCGGACCTGGTCGGGATCGCCGAGCTGGTGGGCGCTGTGGAGGATGCGGAGGCGGACACCGGCTTGGACGACGAGCCGTTCGCGACGGTCAACGCGAGCCATCCGGACAATCCTGCGAAGGTGCTCGCCGAGGCGACGATGCTCGGTGCGAACCTGACCGGCGCCGCGATCGCCATGGGGGCCCGGCTGCTGCCGCTGCCCGCGCTGCCGCCGTCTGTTCCGGCACTGGTGTCGACCGGCGAGTCGGTCTCCCGGGTCCGCGCGCCGCTGGAAACGCGGATCGGAAAGACCGCCACCGACGTGCTGTTCGGGCTCAGCAGTGCGATGGCGAACACGCTTGCGCAGCGTCCGGCGAGTTTGCTGGCGGAATCGGGGTACCGGTTCTGCCTGTTGCGGGAGACGCAGGCGGCGCAGCGGAGTTGGGCCCGGTGGGAAGCCGGAACGGGGACGCATCCTGCCAGTCACCGCAGTGCGCCGGTGGAGGTTCGGCCGCGCCCTGTGCGGCTGCCCGACGGCCCGGTCGAGCGCGTCGCGAACGGTTCGGCTCTCGCCGGGCCAGCGGCGTTCGCGGGCATGCTCGGGGTGACGCGGAGCCTTCAGCGTGCGCAAGCGATGTTGGTCGCGGGCGCGCCGCGCGCGGCGCAGGTGGGGAGGGGCGCGTTCGCGGCACAGCTCGGGTACGGGTTGTCGGAGCGGACGACTCTGGTGTTCGAACCCCGGGTGTTGCGGCGGTTGGACCGGGTGGACACGGTGGTGATCGACGCGGACGTTCTGCGCACCGGTGCTCGGCTGGTGCATGACGTGATTCCCGCGGACGGCGATCACACGGCCGTCGAGCTGTGGGAACGTGCGCACCATCTGGTCGGCGTGACCAAGGCGGATGGCATGCGGCGCGACGGTTGGGCGCTGTCCTCGGTGGCTCGGTCGCGGTTGCCCCCAGACGTGCGCAACGCGGCGGGGCCCGGAATTGAGGTGTTCGCGCTCCGCCACGATTCGCGCACCGTCGGGTGGATCCTTGCCGCCGAGGAATTGGATCCCCTCGCCGACGAGTTGATCGCGGCAGCTCGCGAGGTCGGGTCGGTGGTCCTCGCTGGGGATGGGGGCCGGTTGGCGGCGCGGATCGGCGTCGATCACGTGGTTCCGGGTGGGGCGCGGCTTGCTTCGGTGGTGCGGGAGATGCAGCGGGAGGGCGCCGTCGTGGCCGTGGTGTCCTCGCGTGCGCGAGCGGCGCTGGCGGCTGCGGACGTCGGTTTCGGTGTGACCCGCGATGGTGAGGTTCCGTGGGGTGCGCACCTGGTCGCGGGCGCGAGCCTGGGGGAGCCGTGTGCGTTGTTGCGCACTGTGCTCACTGCGCGCCATGTCAGCAGGCGCAGCGCGCAGCTGTCGTTGATCGGTTCGGTCAGCGGGGCGGCGCTAGCCGCGTTCGGGCCCGCCATCGGGAGTCAGGCCCGTGCTGGAATTCCGGTGGCCGTGTGCGCGGCGATCGCCCTCGGAGCAGGGACGTGGTGGGGGATGCAGGCCGCGTGGCGTCCGGTTCCGCGCGCCGTGCCGCGTACTCCCTG
The DNA here is from genome assembly GCF_056431645.1 of Saccharopolyspora sp. NPDC045839. Classification (NCBI taxonomy): domain Bacteria; kingdom Bacillati; phylum Actinomycetota; class Actinomycetes; order Pseudonocardiales; family Pseudonocardiaceae; genus Saccharopolyspora; species Saccharopolyspora sp. NPDC045839. The sequence goes on along the minus strand of NZ_JBWKKH010000003.1, from coordinate 114,604 downwards.
GCATGCGATGGCGCCCGGCACGGTGCTGGAACTGCTGGACAGTTCACCGGAGGGCCTGACCGATGATGCGGCACATCAGCGTTTCCCGGATCGCGACGTGGGAACGGACTTTCGCCGGATGGGTGTGCTGCGGGCGTCGCTGGAGGAGCTGGCGAGTCCGCTGACGCCGGCCTTGGCGGGTGGCGCCGCGATCTCGGCGAGCATCGGTGCCGTCGCGGACGCGACGATCATCCTGGGCGTGCTCGGGATGAACGCGTTGATCGGCGGCGTGCAACGCATCACCGCCGACCGCGCGTTGAACAAGCTGCTGGAAGCCAGCGTTGTTCGAGTTGTGGTGCGCCGCAAGGAAAACGTGACGCAGGTGCCCGCTGACCAGCTCGTACCCGGCGATGTGGTGGCGTTGGTGGCCGGTGATGCGGTGCCTGTCGACTGCCGGCTCCTGGAGGCGGAAGGGCTGGAGGTCGATGAGTCGAGCCTGACCGGCGAGTCGATGTTGGTCACCAAGACGGTGACGGCGACTCCGGCGGTGCCGGTCGCGGACCGGACCTGCATGATCTACCGAAGCACCGCGGTCGCCGCCGGGCGGGCCGTGGGTGTGGTGGTTGCGACCGGCGCGAACACCGAGGCAGGCAGCGCGATCGGGCCCGATGCCCGACGAGGTGCTGATGGTGTCGCGGCTCGCCTGCGGACTCTGGCCAAGGTGACGGTGCCGATCTGCCTGGGAGCAGGCGGGATTCTGCTCGTCACGGACATTCTGCGCGGGCGTCCATTTGGGACATCGCTGGGGCGGGCGGTGAGCCTGGCGGTGGCAGCCGTTCCCGAGGGATTGCCGTTCGTTTCCACCGTTGCCGAGCTCGCGGCCGCCCGGCGGCTGTCGAAACGCGGGGCGCTGGTGCGCAACTCCGCGACGATCGAGACGTTGGGGCGGGCGCAGGTGCTGTGCTTCGACAAGACCGGCACCCTCACCGAAGGGCGCATCGCGCTGCGGCGGGTCTCCGACGGCGCGTCGAGCCGGTGGCTCGAAGAAATATCCACAGTGGAACGCCGAGTGCTCGCCGGTGCCTTGCGGGCAAGTCCGTTGGTGGAGAACGGAGAACTACTCCCGCATCCCACCGATCGAGCCGTCGTCGATGGCGCGCGCGGCGCGGGAGTGCACCCGGCGGAAGGTAAGGAGGGCTGGGCGCCGATCGACGAGATGCCGTTCGAGCCCTCCCGCGGCTACCACGCGGTGCTCGGTACTTGGCGCGACGGCAATCTGCTGAGCGTGAAAGGTGCTCCGGAGATCGTGCTGGCCCAGTGCACTCGGTGGCGCAGGCCAGATGGCGACGTGCCGCTGGATGACACCGCTCGTCGAGACATCGAGCACATCGTCGAAGACCTCGCCCGGCAGGGCTACCGAGTGCTGGCTGTCGCCGAGCGGGCCGCCTCGGACCGCAGCGATCTCGACGAGTCCCGGATCCGGGATCTGCGGCTGATCGGTTTCGTCGCACTGGCCGACCCGGTGCGCCCTACCGCGGCCGCCGCCGTCGCACAGCTGCAGCAGGCAGGTGTCGAGATCGTCATGGTCACCGGCGATCACCCCAGCACCGCCGAGGCGATCGCCGCCGAACTCAACGCGCTCAACGAGCGCCGCATCATGACCGGCACCGAACTGGACAACCTAGACGACGACCAACTCGCGGCGAAAGTAACCGCCGTCGCGGTGTTCGCCAGGGTCAGCCCGGCGCAGAAAGCGCGCATCGTCGACGCCCTGCAGCGCAACGACCGGGTGGTCGCGGTAACCGGGGACGGCGCCAACGACGCCCCGGCGATCCGGTTGGCCGACATCGGCATCGCACTGGGGGAACGCGCAACCCCCGCGGCGCGCGAGGCCGCCGACCTCGTGGTCACCGACGACCGCATCGAGACCATCGTCGACGCCATCGTGGAAGGCCGCGCCATGTGGGCATCCGTCCGCGACGCGCTGGCCATCCTGCTCGGCGGCAACCTCGGCGAGATCGGCTTCACCGTCGCCACCGGGCTGATCAACGGCGGGGGCAGCCTCAACGCCCGCCAACTGCTGCTGGTCAACCTGCTCACCGACATCCTCCCCGCGATGGCGATCGCGGTAAGGCCACCTCCCACGATCACCGCCGAGATGCTCCTGGCCGAAGGCCCCGAAGCCTCACTTGGCGCGGCGTTGACCCGCGACATCTACCGGCGCGCCGCGGTGACCGCCGGGGCCGCCATCGGCGCGTGGATCTTGGGCAGGGCGACCGGAACCCTGTGCCAGGCAAACACGGTCGCACTCGTGGCGCTGGTCGGCGCCCAGCTCGGACAGACCCTGGTCGTGCGCGGACGGACACCACTGGTCGTGGGGTGTGCGCTTGTCTCGTTCGTAGCGCTGGCCGCCGTCGTTCAGACCCCTGGCCTGAGCCAATTCTTCGGGGCCAGCCCGCTACTGCCGCACGGCTGGATGATTGCGGCAGGCGCAACGACCGCCGCCACCGCCATCAGCCTCCTGCTGCAGCAATGGTGAAGCATCCGAACGAGCGCGAGAATGTCGGACATACATAAGGAGGGGCTCCCGCAGCCGAGAAGGCCGCTCAGGTTCCGCTACCCGCACCGCCACCCAAAACGAGTCCGGAATCAATCATCTAGCTAGGGGTTGCTGCCGAATGCCCTGATTTCGTCGGCTTCCTGGGGGGTGAGTTGTCGGGGTACCTCTCCGTGTTCGAGTTTTTCGCTCTGGATGTGGTGCCGGATCTCGTCGACGATTTCCGGATTGGCCAATGTGGACACATCGCCGACGTCGGCGAAGTTGGAGATTCCGGCGATGACCCGACGCATGATCTTCCCGGAGCGAGTTTTGGGCATGTCGTCGACGATCCAGACGTTCTTCGGCCGGGCGATCTTGCCGATCTCCCGCTCGATCGCGTGGATCACCGAGTGCTGGATGTCTTCGCTGGGGGCGGTGCCCGGCTTCAGCGCGATGTACATCTCGACGGCCCGGCCGCGAACCTCATCGATGACCGGGACCGCGGCGGCCTCGGCGACCTCGTCGACGGTCAGCGAGGCCGACTCGAGTTCCTTGGTGCCCAGTCGGTGCCCGGCCACGTTGATCACGTCGTCCACTCGGCCGAGGATCCGGAAGTAGCCGTCGGCGGCCTGCACGGCCCCGTCGCCGGCGAAGTACGGCCAGTCCCGCCAGTCGGTGCTTTCCGGATCCTGGCAGTACTTCTGGTAGTAGATCTGTACGAATCGGTCGGGTTGGCCCCAGATGGTCTGGAAGATCCCGGGCCAGGGGTTGCGGATGCAGATGTTGCCCGCCTTGCCGCTTCCGGCTTCGACGGTGTTGCCGTTCTCGTCGTAGATCACCGGGTAAACGCCGAGCACCCCGGGACCGCAGCTGCCCGGTTTCATCGGTTGCAGGGCGGGCAGGGTGCTGCCGAGGAAGCCGCCGTTTTCGGTTTGCCACCAGGTGTCGACGACGACCGCCTCGCCCTTGCCGGCGACGTCGTGGTACCAGCGCCACACCTCCGGTTCGATGGGCTCACCGACGGTGGTCATGTGCTTGAGGTGGTAGTCGTAGCGCTCCGGCTCGGCCGGGCCGAGCTTGCGCAGCATGCGGATCGTGGTGGGGGCGGTGTGGAAGATGTTGACCCCGAGCCGTTCGGCGATGCGCCAGACCCGGCCCGCGTCCGGGTAGGTCGGGGCACCTTCGTAGATGACGCTGGTGGTGCCCAACGCAAGCGGACCGTACACGATGTAGGAGTGGCCGGTGATCCACCCGATGTCGGCGCAGCACCAGTAGGTGTCGTCGGGGTGGATGTCCTGGTAGTACTTGGAGGTTCCGGCGACGTAGGCAAGGTAGCCGCCGGTGGAGTGCTGGCAGCCTTTGGGCCGTGCCGTGGTGCCGCTGGTGTACATGAGGAACAGCGGGGCTTCTGCGGGCATCGAGACTGGCTCGACCATCGCCCCGTGGTGCTCGGCGAGGACTTCGTCGACGAAGAAGTCCCGGCCGTCGACCATCGCGGTCTGCGAGGTGTAGTGATCGGTGTGGCGTCGCCACACCAGCACCTTGTCGACCTGCTGGCCGAGCCCGTTCGCGGTCTGCACTGCCTCGTCGGCTTTGGCTTTGTGGTCGACCAGGTGGCCGTTGCGGTAGTAGCCGTCCATGGTCACCAGGATGTGGCTGCCGGAGTCGGCGATCCGCTCGCCGCACGCGGCGCCGCTGAACCCGCCGAAGACCTCGGAGTGGATCACGCCCAGCCGGGCGCAGGCCAGCATCGCGACAGGCAGTTCGGGGACCATGGGCAGGTGGAAGGTGACCCGGTCGCCCGTGCGCACCCCGCAGAAGTCGCGCAGCACCGAGGCGAACTCGTTGACCTGTCGGTACAGCTCCTGGTAGGTGATCGTTCGGGTGGCTTCGCCCTCCGGTTCCGGGACCCAGATCAGGGCCGCCTTGTTGCGGTCGGTAGCCAGGTGCCGGTCGACGCAGTTGTAGCAGGCGTTGAGCCGGCCACCGACGAACCACTTCCAGAACGGCGGAGTGCTGGTGTCCAACGTCGTGTGCCAGTAGGCGTCCCAGCTCAGCAGGTCGGCGTACTCCTTGAAGCAGTCCGGGAAGCGGTCCTCGCCGAAGCGGCGGAAGAGATCGGGGTCGGCGGCGTTGGCGTGGGCGATGAACTTCGCGGGCGGCTGGTAGTAGTCCTCCTCGCGCCAGTGCACGGAGATCTGTGCCTCGGACGTCGATGTCTCGTGTGCTGTGGTCATGGTTCGACCTCCTGACCGAGTAGACCGGCACAGACGCCGAAGTCGTACAGCTCTGCCGACAACGCGGCCTGGCCCCCGAACGCGGTGATGTCCCCCCTGCACAGCGAGTCCCAGCAGAACTCATCGACCAGCCGCAGCGCTCGAACCACCACCGAGGTCAACGCGCTCGGCAGTGCTGCCTCGACTTCCCGGCGCAACCGTACGGCCGCATCCTCGGCCGCCGGGTCGGCCGCCATCGCCTGCAGCTGTGCCAACCGCAGTGACAGTTCGCCCACGAGGTACTGCTGCGTCATCACCATCGCCGCCCAGCCAATCGCCCACCCACGGGTGCGGCACGCGCCGATCACTCATCCCCACTCCAGGGAGAACCCTATGGTATCGCCGTGGGAAGGCGGCGTTGCCGACCCGACGACCGAAAGGTTCGGTTCCGCCAAGGCAGTGTCGGCGGCATGCAACAGGATGGGAGATGGCAGGTTGCGGAACAACATCATGTTCCTCGACTTCACCGAAGCGCAGGTGGCCGCACGCGGCGAAGACCTCCGCGAACTGATCGCTTCGCGACAGGCGGACTGCGCGCGGGAGCTGAAGCGCGGATGGAATCCGGTCAGGTACCGCCGAGGACCCGCGTGCGGAGGGGTCTGCGGGCGTTGATGCCGGGCTTGGGTGCGGGCTGCTGGTGTGCGTGATCCCAGTGATTGCCGAGTTGGTGTCTTCACCTGCGGCGATGCTTAAACAAGCCCCACCGGTTCATCAGCTCAATGGACCTCGACCTCGGTAGCTGACCATCGTGGCGCAGCGCGGCCGTCGGTCACTTCCGGCGGCCCCGCCATTGGCCGGTGGACCGCAGGTAGGACACGAAAGCGGTGACATCGGCGCTCGCGTCGCCCGGTGGTTTTGGCTGTGCGCGGGCGTAGTCGGCGAACACCGTGCCGAGCCGGTCCCCCAGGGTGGCGGCGACCGCGGACGCGTGTCGGGGAACGGCGCGGGATCGCTTGCGCACCAACGCCGAGCGTGCCACATCCACTCGGTCGACGTCGAAGTGCGGCGGCGACTGGGCGTGTCCGACCAATGCCTGCGCCAGCCGGTCCTGTTCCTGGGCTAATCCGTGCCGGGTTTCGTCCGGTGCTGCGACCACGCCCGGCAGCGGCGGGGTGGCAGCGCCAAGGCGCGGGGTGGCCAGGTCCGTGCAAGCCGGCCCCCGGCCCACGGCGGAGCGGATGGCATCCAGTTCGCCGGCGAGGACGCTGGGAGCCGGGTAGTCGCCGTCGCGTTCGAGCATCACCGCGGGCAGCGTGGTGCGGCCGGCGAGTTCGGCCAGCAGCGCGAGTACCGGTTCGCCAACCGGATGGGTGTGCGTGTCATGCCACACCCCGCCGCGCAGCGCGCCCCCGGCGACGTGCACGTAGGCGATGCGCTCCAGGGGCAGCACATCCAGCGCGGTGGTCGGGTCGGCACCGAAGTTGATGTAGGAGCTGTACAGGTTGGCCACATCCAGCACCAGCATCGCTCCGGTGCGTTCGATGATCTCGGCGACGAACTGGGCCTCGGTGAACTCGTCGTCCGGCCAGGCCAGCACGGCGGCGATGTGTTCCAGCGCGAGCGGCACGTCCAGGTTCTCCTGCGCGATCCGCACGTTTGCCACGATCACGTCCAGCGCGGCGCGGGTACGCGGCACCGGTAGCAGGTGCCCGATTTCCCGGCCGGTCGCGCGCACGTAGGCGATGTGCTCGCTGACCAACGGTGCGCGCAGCGCGGTGGCACAGGCGGCCAACCTGGCCAGCCGGGCCGGTTCCGGCCGTGCCGCGCCACCGAGGGACAGCGACACTCCGTGGGGCACCACGGGAGTCCCTCGGCCGCGCAGAGCGCGCAACGACTCCGGCAACCGGTTGGGCCGGATCGATTCGGCGATCACCTCGACGAACTCGACACCGGGCAATCGTTCGACGGTGAGATCGATCTCTGGACGCCATCCGATGCCCACCGCCGGTGATGTGGTCATCCGCCACCGCCGCACCCGCCGCCACCGCCGCACCCGCCGCCACCGCCGCCACCGCCGCCGCTTCCGGACACGATCGACTTGGCCAGTGCGCTGCGCAGTGCGGGATCGGCCAGGGCGGTGAAACCGAGCACGGCCACACCCGCGACCTGCACCCCGATGTCCGGTGTCGGGCCGGTTCGGTGCCGTTGACGTAGCTGGCGCACGACGGACCGGCCGGCGGCCGATGGCAGGTTGCGGGCCGCCGACCACCAGCGGAGCGTCAGGATCACCGTGATTGCCCCGCTCATAAACAACAGAAGCTTCAGGGCTTCGATGGGCCGACCGAGATAGGCGGCGTTGATGGCGCGCATCAGACCGACGCACCACACCGCGGCCGGGACGAACAGGAGCAGACGCCAGAGCAGCGCCTGGGAAGCGGTAAGCAGCAGGCCCCGGGAGCGCACCTGGTCCGCGATCGCCTCGACATTCGGGTGGCGGCGTATCCGGGACCGCACCCGCCCCGGTAACACGGTCGGGGTCAAGGTCAGCTCGTGGTGCACGGCAGCTTCTACCGGTCCGAACGGCCTCGCACCGTGGACTACGGTCAGCCTGCCGCCGCGGGCCACCAGAATCTGATCCCGCAGCGCCAGCCCGGCGATCGCGGTCTCTGCCACGCGGTTTGGCCCGCCGACCAAGTAGGCGGTCTGGTACACGTCCAGTGGCGTCCCGGTGTCCGCCGCCCGTGCGTCGGTGCTGGTCAACACCGCCCGTGCCACGAACACGATCACCACCGAGGCAACGTAGCCAGCGATGTACACCGCGATGAACTGCGGCCCAGACAATCCCCAGGGTTGATCCACGTCCCCAGTCTCCACCCCCGATCGGTCCTTATCAACGTTTCCGGCGAACCCGCGCTACCACAATGGGTTTCCCAGGCGAGAGCGCCGACGCCCGGGCTATTTCGTTGTCCTGCGGTCGCATTTCCTGGCTGACGCCGATATGACGTCCGAGAACACCATGAAAGCCATTGAGGTTTTTCCAATCTCAATTTGCGTGGCGGTGCGGGTGGCGGAACCTCAGAGACTCCCTGGTCTGTGGGTGCCCCTCCTGGTGTATTTCTGTTCGCCCCAGCCGGATCGTTCGTGGGTCACCGCGGCCGGTGCGGTCCGGGATACTGCGGCACTCATCACGTCCACAGTAGATGTGCCATGTCTGCGGACTGCCGAACTGTGCATACCGAACGCGGTACCGCCATCCGCAGTCGACATCGTGCGGTCGGCGAGATCCAGCTGCCGCCGACCCGCGTATGTCGCTCTGCACGTAGGTGCCACCGGGCGACCGCTCGTCGCCTTGCGCGTGAGGAGTCCGGTCGGCCGCTTCGAATGGCCCAGCCAGCTCTCGTGCCCGAGGGTGGGAGCAGAAGCGCGGCCGCGGGTGGTCGCACGGTGAAGTGGGGGAGCGACATGTCGAAGTACTTGGTGCAGGGCAGTTACACCGCCGAGGGCACGAAGGGGGTGCTCGCTGAGGGCGGAACCGGGCGACGGGAGGCCGTTGAAAGGGTCCTCAGGTCGTGCGGCGGAACGCTCGAATCGATGTACTTCGCGTTCGGCGACAACGATTTCTACATCGTGGTCGACATGCCCGACGACATCTCCATGGTCGCCACGGCTATGGCGGTGCGGGCCACCGGGGGCGTGATGTCCAGGGCGGTGCCGCTCTTCCGTCCCGAGGACATCGACGAGGCTGCGAGGAAGACTGTCGACTTCCGCGCCCCCGGAGCCTGACCGCGGCTGATTTCGGTGGTGGCTCCGTGACAGCGGCTGGTCTTGTGGGCCTGCGGATCACTACTGGCCGGAATGGGCGCTCCGTGAGGTCCGGTCCTGCAGCCACCGGAGAGTGCTGGCCGGCCCAGCACATGGTCAGGCAGTCGCGCAGGCCCACTGCGCCGGATGCCGAGGTGAGCGCCGCCGTCGAATCGGGCCGTTCAGTCTTCGGCCCGATGGGTGACCGGCGCCTCCGTGAATTCGGCCGGGAACTCGTACCAGCGGCGCCGCAGGCAGACGTACCGCACGTCGGCTTCCACGAGATGGACGAATGCCGAGACGGTATCGGCCAGGCGTTGCTGGAGAACGGGCTCGGCCAGTTGCCCGTCTTCGGTGAACGCCTCGTAGGCCCTGGCGAGGCTGAACATGTCGGGGTAGACCCGTGTTCCGAGGTGTTCCAGCGGGACCCTCAGCGCCCACAGCCCGCGGTTGCCGCCCACCAGCGACGGGGAGGCCGAGACGAGCAGCGCATGCTTGTTCTTGAACGGCTGCGGCGTGATGCGCGAAACCCAGTCGATGGCGTTCTTGAGTACCCCGGGGACGGAGCCGTTGTACTCGGGGGAGGAGACGACGAAGGCATCGCAGCGTTGGATCCGGTCGCGCAGGGTCAGCGCTCCCTGGGGCGGCCCCTCGGCGGCCTCGACGTCACCGTCGTACAAGGGCATGTCGAAGTCGTGCATGCGGCCGATATCAACCTCGGCGCCGGCCTGTGCGATCAGGCGAGCCGAAAGGGAGGCGAGCCGGGTGTTGATGGACCCGGCACGCAGCGCGGCACTGAAGACCAGCACCTGCACGGGAGGAAAATGAGCGTCCGTCGTCACGGTGTAGCCCCCTCCACGAGACGTGTGTCGTGTCGTCAGTCTGCTCGGCCCTGACTCGCCACGCTAATCCGGCAGATTCGGGTCGAAGTCCCATTGGCGATGGAGCGAGTGTGGATCGACCTCGGCTGCGGCGCGATTCCGGCGCGTACCTGACAGCAGATGTTCAAGCACTTGGACATACATAAGGAGGGGCTCCCACAGCCGAGAAGGCCGCTCAGGTTCCGCTACCCGCACCGCCACCCGAAACGAGTCCGGAATCAATCATCTAGCTGGTCTGCGATGAGTTTGCCGGGGTGCGCTGCGGCAGCACGAACAATGTGAGGATCACGCCGACGTAGCCGATCCAGACGACGGCTTCCAGGACGCTGGTCGCGGGGGAGAAGTTGAAGATGCCCTTGAGCAGGGTGCCGCACCACGACTCTGGTGGGACCTGCTCGCTGACGTCGAACGCGAGGGCGTTTAGCCCTGGCAGCAGCGACGCCTCCTGAAGGTCGTGCACGCCGTAGGCGAGCACCTCGGCGGCGACGAACACCAGCAGGATCCCCGTAATGGTGAAGATCCGGGACAGGTCGAGCCGGATCGCGCCCCGGTAAAGCAGCCAGGCGAAAACGATGGAAAGGGTGATACCGCCGAGGAATCCCAGCAACGGCTGCGCGGTTCCGCCGCCGGCGGACTGCACGCTGGAGAAGAAGAACACCGCGGTCTCCAGCCCCTCCCGCGCGACGGCCAGGAATGCGACACCGGCCACGGCCGGTGGGCCGATCCGCAGCGCCTCGGACAGCTTTCCTCGTCGCAGCCGGCCCCTCGAGCGGCGGCGAATGGACGCCGGGAACCGCGCCTGAAGTGGCGCCGGCCCGCCATGCATGGCGGGCCGGCGCGCGGGCTCAGCGGCCGAGAGCCGGGTCGCTGACCGATGCGCGGCCGTCCTCGAGGTGGCCGGCGAACGTCCGGCTCCAGGCGGTTCCCGGTACGGCGACGGTCACGTCGTACCAGCCGCCGGAGGCGCGGGTGTCCAGCATCGCCCGCCCGTCCTGGACCGGGACGGCACCGCGGTAGGCGTCCTCGACCACCACGGTCACGTCTGTGGGGGCGGTCACCGTGATGACGAGCGTCCGGCTGTCGCTCTGGCGGCGGACCTTGACGGCGGCGGAGTCCCTGGCCGTGTCGCCGGCGAACCGGCGGAAGAAGCCGTTGGGTCCGTGCACCTGCACGTCGTACGCCCCGGACACGGGCCAGGACGCCGTGAGGTCGTCGCCCGCGCCGATGGTGTAGCTGTGCGGGGCCCCGTCCGGTGCGATGAGCCGGGCTTGGACGTGCACGCCGAGCTTGCCGTTGTTCGCGAGCTCGACCTTGATCGCGCCCTTCGCGGGCAGCTCGTGGACGTCGAGGTCGTAGCCGAGCGGGCGGGCCGGACGGGTGCCGGGCTCCTGCCTGGGCATCGTGCCGGCGGCCGGTGCCGTTGGGTGGTAGCTCGGGTGCCGCTTGTTGTCGAACGGCTTCCAGTCCTCGGTCGACGGCAGCACCGGCAGCTCTCCCATCGTGCGGGAGAAGTCGAACGCCGAGGTCAGGTCACCGGCCACGGCGCGACGCCACGGGGTGATGTTCGGCTCCATGACACCGAAGCGCTCCTCCATGAACCGGATGATCGAGGTGTGGTCGAAGGTCTCCGAGCAGACCCAGCCGCCCGTGCTCCACGGCGAGATCACGAACATCGGCACCCGCGGGCCCATGCCGAACGCGCCGGCGACGTACCCCGGATCGCCCGGCTTGCCGGCGTAGAACTCGTTGTCGGTGGGCACCGTCGAGGCGCCCGGGATCAGCCGGCTGTTGGCGTGCGGTGGCACGAGGTGGTCGAAGAAGCCGTCGTTCTCGTCGTAGGTGATGAACAGCGCGGTCCGGCTCCACACCTCGGGGTTCGAGGTGAGCGCGTCCAGGACCTGCGCGAGGTACCAGGCGCCGTAGTTGGTCGGCCAGTTCGAGTGCTCACTGAAGGCCTCGGGCGCGGCGATGTAGCTGACCTGCGGGAGGTTCCCCGACTGCACGTCCTGGCGGAGGATCTCGAAGTAGCTCTGGCCGTCGCGGGCCCGGGTGCCGCGACGTGCCTTCTCGTACAGCGGGTCGCCGGGCTGGGCGTTGCGGTAGTTGTTGAAGTAGAGCAGCGCGTTGTCGCCGTAGTTGCCGATGTAGGGGTCGTCGGTCCAGCCCCAGTGCTGGCCGCCACCGCCGAGGCCGATGCCCTCGTCCTGGTAGACCTTCCACGAGACGCCGGCCGCTTCGAGCCGCTCCGGGTACGTCGTCCAGTCGTAGCCGAGCTCGTCGTTGTAGAGGACCGGGCCACCGCCCTTACCGTCGTTGCCGGTCCAGCCGGTCCACATGTAGTAGCGGTTCGGGTCGGTGTTGCCGATGAACCCGCAGTAGTAGGCGTCGCAGACCGTGAACGCGTCGGCCAGGGCGTAGTGGAACGACGCGTCCTGGCGCTCCAGGTAGGCCATCGTCACCGGGGTCTTCGCCGGGATCCACCGGTCGTAGACGCCGTTGTTGAACGCCTGCTGGCCACCTTTCCAGGTGTGGTCGAGCCCCTGCAGGAACTGCGCGCCCAGGTCCTCGGCGGTGGGATGGAAGGGCAGGACCTCATGGACATCGTCGGTCTGGTGCCACACCGTCTTGCCAGTCGGCAGGGTCGCCGGGTGCGGGTTGCCGAACCCCCGGACGCCGCGCAGCGAGCCGAGGTAGTGCTCGAACGAGCGGTTCTCCTGCATCAGGACGACGACATGCTCGACGTCCTGCAGCGAGCCGGTGGCCCGGTTCGCAGGGATGGCCGCGGCGCGCGCGATGGTCTGGTCGAGCATCGTCAGGGCGGCGGCACCACCGGCGATGGACAGGAACCTGCGGCGGTCGATGTCGACCATGGATGTGCTCCTCGGCTACGGGACGGGGGTTGCCCCGACAGCCTCGTGGCACTGGTTGAACTCCCTATTAGAGGCCGGTGACGTGGAAGCGGCGCCCCGCCGGACGAATCGGGTGATGCAGCGGATAGCGGCCTCGCCTGCCTCGACGACCGGGTGCGGACCCGTGGAACAGCGCCCGCAACGCCGTGGCACGCAGTGGCTCGTACGCGACGGCAAGCAACGCCTGTTCTCCTTGGAAGAGCCGGACAAGGTCAACGATCACCGAGCAGCCATCCCCGGCGCTGCACCCCAAAATCATCCCACACAAACGATCAAGCCTGATCTCAACCACCGGACCAATTACCTGGTCCGGTCGGTCGAAGGCCGTTTCCACGTAGCGACTGTTCGATCTCTTTGGACGTCCGTGCTACGGGGGCGTTGGCACTGTACTTCCGTGCAGTGGAAAGCGGGCCGGCGCGAAGCCGGTCAGATGACCGCGCCGCCGTTGGGGCTGATGACCTGACCTATCAGGTAGTGGGAACCGGCTAGGTAGACGACGAGCGAGGCGTATTCCTCAACGGTGCCGAGACGACCGAGCGGGCAACGTTGCCACATTTGGTTGCGGCCTTCTTCGCCGATTTTGTCGAGATAGGAATTGAACTCCGGGGTGGCCACTCCACCCGGGGCCATCGCGTTGACGAAGATGTTTGCTCCGGCGACCTCCGCCGCCACCGACTTGGTGAACGCGATGACGGCACCTTTGGTGGCGCTGTAGTGCGGGCTGTGCGTGCTGAGGTCGGACAGTCCGGCGATGGAGGCGATGTTGATGATCTTCCCGTCGTGTTGCGGCTCCATGAGCTTCAGCGCTTCGCGGGTGCAGTAGAAGACTCCGTGCACGTTGACACCCCAGTAGCGGTGCCACTCCTCATCGCTGATTTCGGCGGTGAATCCCAGCGACTGGCGTGGTACGGGCGTCGAGATGTACGTGTAGTGCTTGTTACGCCGCGCGGTGTCAGTCTCTCGGTTGGGGGTCAGGGCAGCGTTGTTGACCAGGACGTGCACAGTGCCGAAGCGTTCCGCCACTCGTTCGAACATGGTCCGAACCTCGGTGCTGGAGGAGACATCGCACCTGATCGCGAGGCACTCACGACCGTGGGCTTGGATCGCTTCCCCGGTCTCGGCGAGAGTGGTCTCGTTAATGTCGCAGATGGCGACCGTTGCACCGGCTTCGGCGAGCGCCACCGCGCACGCTCGGCCCAATCCGGGCCCCGCCCCGGTGACGAGTGCGATCTTTCCGGACAAGTCCATGAGAACCTCCTGTAGGCCGAGAGCGGGAGCGCGCCGCCCAGGCGATGGCGTCATGCGAGCCAGGATGCTTCTGGTGGATCAGTGCAGCCCGGGAGCGAAAGCTTTCCCCGGCTGGTTTGGTGCGGGACGAGCGTCTGGCGGCCGATGGGTTACCGCGGGCGGGTCGCCTGGTCGGTACGGCGGAGTTCTCGCTTGAGGATCTTGCCCGTGGCATTCGTGGGTAGGGCGTCGCGGAACTCGACGAGGCGCGGGTATTTGTAGCCGGCCATTGTTGATCGGGCCCAGTCGGTGAGGGCTTCCTCGGTGATGTCCGCGCCCGGGGTGGGGACTACGTAGGCTTTGATCTCCTCGCCGTGGCGGTGGTGGGGGATGCCGACGACAGCGGCCATGCTGACAGCGGGGTGGGCGAGCAGGACTTCTTCGATCTCGCGCGGGTAAACGTTGAAGCCGCCGCGGATGATCACGTCTTTGGCGCGGTCAACGATGTAGAGCCAGCCGTCCTCGTCCCGGCAGGCGAGGTCGCCGGTGCGCAACCAGCCGTCGCGCATGACCTCCGCGGTCGCGTCGGGGCGGCGGTAGTAGCCCTTCATGATGTTGTGCCCGCGGATCGCGATCTCCCCGGTCTGCCCCGGCCCGACCGGGGTCCAGTCCGGTGCCACCAGGTCTACCTCCACACCCCAGATCGGCACGCCGATGGACCCTGGCCGTACCCGGGTCCCACGGGGGGAGAAGGTTGCCACCGGGCTTGTCTCCGAGAGCCCGTAGCCCTCGCGGATCTCCAACCCGTAGGTCTCGGCGAACCTGCGGTGGATCTCCACCGGCAGCGCCGCGCCACCGGACACGGCCATCCGGAGGTTCTTCGCGACGGCGGACACGTCCGCATCGGCGGTATCTTCGCCGAGCATGCCCCAGTACATCGTCGGGACGCCCGCGAAGAAGGTCACCTCGTGGCGCCGTATGAGCTCGAGTGCGCCTCGGGCGTCGAACCGCGGCATCAAGACCAAGGTGGACCGCGCGGCGAGCCCGGCATTCAGCTGCACGCTCTGGCCGAAGGAGTGGAACAGGGGCAGGGTGACCAGGTGGACGTCGTGCTCGACCTCGCCGAACAGCTTGTGGCAGGTCAGCGCGTTGAAGATCATGTTGGCGTGGGTGAGTTCGGCGCCCTTCGGCCGGCCGGTGGTGCCGGACGTGTACAGGATGATCGCGCTGTCGCCGGGCTCTGTCACTGCGGTGTCGAAGGCAGCGGGCTGCGTGGTGAGCGCGTGGGCCAGGTTCTCGCCTTCATCCGCAGAGGGCGTTGCGCTCGGCGGCTCCGTTGGGTCGCCGGAGATCAGGAAGAAGTGCTCGCAACCGTCCGTGTCATCGAATGCGGAGCGGCCTTCGCGGCCAAGCGGGAGCTCTGCGCCGCCTTCGAAGCAGAAGTACGCCTTCGCATCGGAATCGGCGAGGTGGTAAGCGATCTCGCGGCGCTTGAGCAGGACGTTGAGTGGAACCACCACAGCCCCGGACTTCAGGATCCCGTAGTAGACCACCGGAAACCACGCGATGTTGGGACAGGACAGCGCCACCTTGTCGCCCTTGACGATTCCTCGCGACGCGAGCAGGTGAGCGACCCGATTGGCCGCTGCGTCAAGTTGTCGATAGGTCAACCGCTGCTCGCCCGACACGACCGCCACCCGACCGGGCACCGACCGGGCACTGTCCTCCAACACGATGGCGAGGTTGAGCATCGAGAACTCCAGGGTCTTTCGCAGTATGGGTAGCGAGCGCAAGCACTGGCCGCGGAGAGCTGGTGGTGTTCGGCGTGCAGTGCGCCGTTCTCGGCGCACGCCGCGCCACGGGCTTGGCGCGATTGAGGAGAGGTTCTGGTGCGCCGGACCGCCCCGGCGAACGGGAACGGTCCGACGCACCCACGAATTGATCGAGCGGGGTCGGCCGCGCGGTCCTAGACCAGAGCGCGGGCAGCCCCAACCGGAGACTCCCCGGTGGTGCCGGATTCGTGGACCGACGGCATGCCGACGGGCTTCGCCGGAGCACGGTGGCGCAGCGGGACACCCCGCTCACCAGCGCGACGGTTCGGCGGCAGACCAAGGTAGGTGAGTGTCTCTTCGGCAGTGGACCAGTATTCGCCGATCCGGTAGATCCGCTTGGCTTCCTCGGCGCTGGCCACGTCGCGTCCCAGCTCGTTGGCGATGCGGACGATCTGTTCGACCTGCTGTACGGAGGTGATGCGCTCCTTGCGGGGCGCCCACAGGTTGTCCTCGATGCCGACCCGCACGTGCAGGCCCAACGCGATGGCGATGGTGTTCATCGGCAGTGTGGAACGCATGATGCTCTCGATGGTGAGTACCGCACCGTCTGGGCTGCGACGAGCGAACTCGACCAGGTCCGCGGGGTGCAAGGCCGCCGCTCCGCCGCCGATGGCGACGTAGTTGAGATTGAGCGGGCCAGTGTAGACCCCGGCTCGGATCAACCGCTCCACGGTTTCCAGTGAGGGCAGGTTTCCGAGCATGAAGTGCGGTTGGATGCCGGCTTCGGTGAGCCGCTTGAGGTGTTCGAGGTAGAACTCCGGGCCGGCCTCGCTGACCATGTCCCGGTATGCCTTGTAGAGCTGCGGGTTCTGCATGGAGGTGCCGGCGATGTCGTCCTGGGTCAGCAGTTCGACGATGCTCATCTGGCCGGTGTTGATCGCGATCGTCACCTGGTCCGGCTTGGGGTCGAGTTCGGCCAGCAGGTGCCGGGTGTCGTAGTCGAGCCACTCCGCGGCTTCGCCTTCGTCCTTGGGCGCGAACGAGATGGACCCGCCGACCTGCAGGATCATCTCCGGCACGGCCTCCCGCAGCCGGTCGAGCATCTCGTTGAACATCGACAACCGCTTGGACCCGCGTCCGTCCAGCTCGCGAACGTGGATGTGCAGCAGTTGGGCACCGGCGTTGTAGCAGTCAACGGCCTTCTGGACCTGTTCATCCATGGTCACCGGGATGTCGTCGGAGTCGCCGGGCAGCCATTCGGGGCCGTACGGGGCGACCTGGATGACCAGCTTCTCCTGGTTCTCCGGCAGCAGCGAGTCGTCGAGGAAATGCATGTCCTGCCTCCTTGTCGGGGTGGGTTTCGTGGTTGTGGTGAGTGCTCAGTCGCCGGTGCGCTGCTCGCGTGCTGCGAGCTCTTCGGCGAGGATGGGGACGCCGATGTTGCACGCGTGGATGCCGACCAGCGTCGTCAGCTTCAGGACCTCGAGGATCTCCGCACGAGTGACGCCGAGTTCCAGTGCCGCCCGGATGTGCCGGCGCACCCCGGGGGCGTACATGTGCGTGGCGGAAGCGTCCACGGCGATGCAGAGCAGTTCGATGACCTTCGGGTCCAGCACTCCGCTCTGCCAGGGCTGCATGCCAGTGGCCATGAACTGCTCGGTCCAGGCCGGATCCCACTCGTCCAGCTTGTCCCACAACGGGTTCCAAGCGCCGCGGGCGCGCATCTGGTTCACGATCCCGGCACGGGCCGGCTCGCTGTCGGTTTTCATCCGTTCAACTCCGTTTCTCGGGTGAGGGGTGTGGTCGCCGCCGATGCACTGCCGGTGACGGCGGCGAGGTCCCCGTCATAGGTCCGCGAGCCCAACCAGAAGGCCGCGGCGGCGGCGACGCAGAACAGGGGCATGACCGCGAGCGCGGTCTGCAGGCCGAAGCCGTCCGAGAGCCACCCGGTGAGGAGCGGACCGACCGCCAGACCGAACAGGTTCTGCACGAGAACCACCACGCCGCCCGCGGTGGCCCGCAACGAGGGGTGCACGACATCGATCACGGCGGCCGGGGCCGTGCCCAGCGCGGCGGCGAGCGGGAATCCAGCCACCAGGATGAGGGTGAACTGAAGGCCGCCGGGAGCCAGCGCGCCGAACGCGGTGCACAGCAGCACCGCAGTCACGGCTGCCAGCACCGAGGGGACGACCAGCTTGTGAGCCGGGCGCACCGCGGCGCGGCGGTCGGCGAGATAGCCGGACGAGATAGCACCGATGAAGCCGGCCAGGATCACCATGGCGGCCCACACGCCGGCCCTGTCGGTGGCCAGACCGTAAGCCCTTCCCAGGTAGCTGGGCAGCCACGTGTACATAGTGGACAGCACCATCAGGTTCAACGCCCCGCCCGCGTAGCACGCCATCGCCGTGCGGGGACGAAGCAGCTCACCCAGTGTCAGCCACATCCCTGGTCGGGCCGTCCTCGTCCCACCAGCTCGCTTCTCGGCGCCCGAGGGAGCTTCGGCGGCAAGAGCGGGCGTGCGGTAGTCGCGCACCCTCAGGAACAACAGCGCCAGTACCAGGCCGGGAATGCCGAAGACGACCAAGCTCATGCGCCAGCCCCAGTGCGCGACGGCCAGGCCGCCGAGTAGGACGCCCAGGACCGATCCGAGCGGTCCGGCTGCCTGGAACGCACTCAGCACGGTCGCGCGCGACCGCTGGGAGAAGTAGCTGGACAGCAGTGCTCCGCCGGCCGCTCCGTAGCCCGCCTCGCCCGCGCCGAGCAGCGCCCGAGCCGCGAACAGCTGCGCGTAGTTGGCCGACACGGCGCACCCGATCGTCGCAAGGCTCCACAAGCAGCCCATCGCAGAGATGGTCTTCACCCGTCCCCAGCGGTCCGCCACCCGCGCGGTGGGCAGCGCGGCCGCGGCTATCACGATCGAGACCACCGACATCAGCGCACCGAGCGCGGTGTCAGACAGTCCCCACTCCGCTTTCAGGTAGGGGAACGCCGAGACGATGATTTGCCGGTCGACGTAGTCGGTGACAGCCAGTGCGAACGCCATCGCGAACACGCCCCACGCATAGCGCCGGGAGATGAGATGCGCTGCCGAGCCGGAGGTGTCCAAGATCAGTGGTGGTTCACTGCGCCACGACAACCTGACCATGCGCATCCTCCGGGTTCACAGCCGGCTCCGGTGCCGGGATAACCCGAAGACTAGGCACAATCAACCGAAGATGCTTGACCTGACGTGGCAGAATACTTGACATTCTGTGGCATCTGGAGGTGTCTCGTGAGACCGCTCGTCCGCAACGCCGCGCTGAACGGCTACTTGGAACTCACCCGCGCCCTGAACGTCGACCCGCTGCCACTGCTGCGATCGGCCGGCTTGCACGCCACCGATCTGGCCGCGCACAACAAATGGATCTCCGCCGACGCGGTCGCTGAGCTCCTGGAGCTGACCGCGATCGCGACCGGTCGAGACGATTTCGGTTTGAGACTCGCCGAAGACCGGCCGTTCTCGAATCTGGGCCCCGTCAGCCTCGCCGCACGCGAGGAGCCGGACGTGCGCAGCGCGCTGGAGATGATCACGCGCTACCTGCACCTGCACAACGAGGCGCTCCGGATCCGGATGGCCGAAACCAACGGCCTCGTCACCATCAAGGTGGACAGCGCCCTGGGCGCTCCCGCCGAATGCCGCCAGGCCACCCAACTGATCGTGGGCGTCATCCTCTGCAACATCCGCAGCCTCACCGGCCACGGCTGGGAGCCGGTCGCCGTCTGCTTCAGCCACGACCGACCGGCGGACCTCGCCACTCACCATCGCGTGCTGGGCCGGTCGATCCGCTTCGGCGAGGAGTTCGACGGCGTCGTCGTGTACGCCAGTGATCTCGACGCCCCCAACACCCTTTCCGACCCCCTGCTGCGGCCTTATGCCCGGCAGTACCTCGAAGCGATCGCGTCCCCGCTACCCGCCGCCGACGTCGACCGGATCAGGGACCTCATCGAAGCACTGCTCCCGACCGGACGCTGCTCACTCCAGCAGGTCGCGCACAGTCTTGGAGTTGACCGCAAGACGGTGCACCGACACCTCGCCAGGTTCGACGAAACATTCTCGTCGGTCCTCAACTCCACCCGCAGGCAACTCGTCCAGCAATACATCAGCTCCCAGAGCCGCCCCCTGACCCAGGTGGCAGAACTGCTCGGCTTCTCCGCACTCAGCACCTTCTCCCGCTGGTTCCGCTCTGAATTCGGCTCAAGTCCCAAGGCATGGCGGTCCGCTCGCCAGTACAACGGCATCAACAAGCCCCCTGCTGCGACGGGTTGAAAGGGCTTTCCGATGCCATCAATGAGGTGTGGCCGCAGGGGGTGCTGCGCGGGTAACGGGCGCGTTGGCCGCGCGCAGCCGCGGCAACCGCGCGGCGAGCAGCCAGGTAGTGATCAGGTAGCCGGCGCCGGTGATCGCCAGGCAGGTCACGGATGGTACCGCGGCGTCGGGCAACACCAAGTACACCAGGAAGCCGGTGATCGTCCAGCCGATGGCCAGCCAGTTGAAGCCGGACCAGTACCAGTACCGACCGTCCTTGGTGAACAGTTCGGTGATGTCGATTCCCCTGCGCTTGCAGAAGAGGTAGTCGGCGATCAGCACGCCGGCGACGGGAGCGAACAGGTTGCCCATCACCGTCATGAAACCGGTGAACCCGTTGACCAGTTCGGGCAGCAGCGAGAGCACGATGCCGATCACGGCGAGTCCCAGCGTCGCCCAGAACCGGCCGAGCCACCTGATGATGTTGACCAGTGCCAGACCTGCGGTGTACAGGTTCAGGACGTTGATCGTCCAGTTGTCCAGCACGATGTACAGCAGTACGAGGCCGAGCAGTAGGGGGCTGCTGGTGATGTGGGCGATGACGTCGAAGGCGTTGGCGTTGCCGCCCGATGCCACTGCGGCATAGCAGCCGACGAACGCGGTGATGAGTGTTCCGAGCACGGCGGCGGCCATGGTGCCCAGCCACATGTCGACCCGGCTGCGGGAGTAGCGGCAGAAGTCGCTGGCGTTGGTGATCATCGACAGCCAGGCGGACACGACGCTGTTCAGCCACAACGCGACGAGTGACCACTCCCAGGGGATTGGCTGATTCATGCCGAGTACCGCACCCGGCGCGTACTGCGGGTCGTCGTGCGTCATCAGCACTGTGCAGAAGACGATCGTCAGGATGATCTTGGTGGGGAAGGCGATCCGGGCCAGCACCTTCACCGAGTCGTAGCCGACGAGGGCGACGGCGGCCTGCACGATCGCGAAGATCACGCTGACGAGGGCGAAGTTCAGCGTGTGCCCGGTCAGCGCGCGCAGCACTGCGATGATCCCGAGGGCTCCCGCGACGGTCTGGAACGCGAACCAGTAGACGGAGCTGATCATGTGCAGGGTGGATGGGATCCATTTCGCACCGCGCATCCCGAAGGTGATGCGGGTGCCGACCTGGCCTGGCAGGCCGTAGTCGACGCCGATGGTGGCCATGATCGAGTAGGCGCCGAAGGCGATGATGATCCCGGCGAGCATCGTGGCGACGGCGCCCCAGAAGGGAAGGCCGGCGGCGACAGCGCCACCGGCGACCAGAATCATGCCCGGGTTGATCAGGAAGTTGATGATCATGAATGACACGTCCCACCACCGGACGGTCTTCTTGTCATCGGGGATCGCCTCGACGCCGTACTGTTCGACGCCCTTCGGCTGACGGTAGTGCCGGGCCGGAACGTCCTTGTCCTGCGGTATTCTCATCGGATTGACTCGCATTCCGTCTTCGGTGACGCACGAGGGCAGTGCAGTTGTCGCGCGGAAGATCCCTTTGTTCGGAACAGCGGGGCTGGGCATTCTCGTCCACGTGCCTCCGGGTTGGCGGAGAAGCGGAGAAGGCTCGTAGCTCGATCTGTCCTTTCTGGACAGTTCAAGAACTTCCCCAGCGCGCGTTACGGGGTTCTCGATCGTAGTCCGCAGTACTCGATCGCCGCGGCGGCGAAGACCTTTGCCGTGTCTACGATCGAGTTGACGTCAACCCATTCGTCGGGGCCGTGCGCATCCCCGCCCAGGGCGCCGTAGATCAGTGGAGTCGCGCCGGTGGGATGGTAGAAAGCGCCGTCGCAGACCGCGACGAACCCGGTGAGCTCGGTTGCCTTGCCCAATGCGGTCCGCTGTCGTCGGATGCTGTCGACGATGGGGAATTCCGGAGGGGTGTCGAACGCCGGGAAGTGCAGGTCGCCGAGCTCCCACCGCACGACCGGTGGATTCTCGCGCAGCCACGAATCCTGGGCCGCCCAGTGCGCGAGGAAGTCCTCGAACTCGGCTCGGATCTGCGCCGACGTCTCGGTGGGCAGGTATTTCAGGTCGAAGTCGACTACTGCGACGTCCGGGGTGATGGCCGGATTGGTCATCGTGGCGGGCAGGCCGTCTGCACCGATGCCCGCGCCGACGTGGACGACACTGGGGCTGATGGTGTTGACTCCGGGCGGGAGTAGGGGATGTGCCGGTTTGCGGCAGCCCCAGTCGCGCTCGAGTTGACCGACGGCGATGATCAAGCGCGCAGCCAGTTCGGCGGCGTTGACACCGGGCCGGGTGCGGTTGGAGGTGTCGCGCTGCGGGTAGATGTCGTTGTACCGCCATCCGGTGTGCGCGTTGCGTCCTCGGAGGGTGACCCGGACCCATTCCAGTCCACCCTGGCACAGCATGACCTGTTCTTCGGTCGGCTCACCGACGATGACCGCGGAAGCCGTACGTCCGCGGGCGAGGAGGTTCTTGGCGCCGAACCCGCCGGCCTCTTCGTCCACGACGCTGTGCACCTCGAACCGGCCGTCGAGTTCGATCCCGCAGTCGTGGATCGCCTTCGCGGCGGCGATCGCGGCGGCGATTCCGGCCTTCATGTCGTAGCCGCCTCGCCCGTAGAGCCTGCCGTCGCGGATCTCGGCCCCGAACGGATCGGCAGACCACATGGCACGATCCCCGACGGGGACGACGTCGATGTGACCGTTGAGGACGAGACTGCGTTCCTCGGAGCCGTCGCGGTAGGCGCGCACGTTGGGACGGTCGGGGAAGACCTCGTGCTGCTCGGTGGTCAGGCCGGCTGCCGCGAGGTGTGCGGCCACCAGTCGTTGGGCGTCCGCCTCGCGGTTGAGGCCTTCGGCGGACTCGAACTTCGGATTCACGGTCGGGATCCGCACGAGTTCCTGCGTCAGCTCCACGGGGAACTTCCGGTCCTGTTCCACCCGTGCGGTCACCATCTTCACGGCGCTGGCTGTGTCCATGTTCCTCTTCCACCTCACCGGGCGACTGGTGTTGTCGGTGTTGCGGTTGTCCATTGGTAGTTGGTAGTTCTCCGTGGTCGCCGGAGGAGCGATCACCAACCGGCGTATTCCTGGACGATGTCGGGGTCGACGGCGCCTGTGGCGGCTTCGCCGATGGCCTGCGCCAGCAGTGCGACGGCATGGTCGATTTCGGCGTCACTGATGATCAGCGGCGGCGTGATTTCCAGGACGTTGCCGCCGACGGGGAAGGCGACGGCGCCGAGTTCCCAGAGGCGGTAGACGGTCGATGCCGCGAGATCCGGGCTGCGCTCCCGGGTGGTCGGGTCGCGGACCAGGTCGATCCCGATGGCGAGGCCGCGGCCGCGGACATCGCCGACCACCGGCAGATCCGCGCAGGCCTGCCGGAGTCCGGTGATGAACCGATCGCCGGCCGCGGCGGCCCGGTCGGCAAGCTGTTCGGCGGCAAGCACGCTGAGCACGGCGCGGGCCGCCGCGGTGCAGACCGGGTTGCCGGCGGTGGTCAGCAGAGCGGAGGCGACGGGTTGGTCGAGTACCCAGGCGGGCCCGACCGCCGCCGAGATGGGCAGCCCGCCGCCGAGTGCCTTGCCGAAGGTGACCAGGTCGGGGGTGATGTCGTCGTGGGCGAAGGCGTGCAGCAGCCCGGTGCGGCCCAACCCGACCTTCACCTCGTCGCAGATCAGCAGGGCTGCGGCATCGGAGCACAGGGCCGCGAGGTCGCGCAGGAACCCGTCCGGGGGCGCCACGAGTCCCCCATCGGACAGGATTGGTTCGACGATGACGCAGGCGATTTGGCCGCTGGACAGCGCCGAGGCGACTTCGGCGAGGCTCTGCCGCGCGGTGGTGCCCCGGTACGGGTCGGGGTAGGGGGCGAACACGATCGCCGGATCGGGCTGTACGTGCCCGGCATCCAGGTGCACACCGGAGGCGTTCATGGCTACGCCGAGCCCGCCGTGGTAGCTGTGCTCGAATGCGAGCACTGTTGGCTTGCCGGTGGCGTGCCGGGCGCAGCGGATCGCGACATCGTTGGCGTCGCTGCCCGAGTGTCCGAAATAGACCCTGCGCTCGCCGGGCCCGGGAACCAGTGCCAGCAAGTCCTCGGCCAGGCCGACCGAATCAGGGTGCGCCGCTGACAGTGCGCCCGCACCGGGCGGATTGGCCAGCGCTGCAGAGATTGCCGATGCGACCGCGGGGTGGCCGTGCCCCAAGGCGACTGCGGTCCATGTCGCGGACAGGTCGAGCAGCTTCCGGCCGCCGGGCTCGGTGAGCCAACAACCCTGCCCCGCGCGCACGGCGAGCGGATAGAACCGCAGCTTCTCGACACCGGCGATCACCCGGTCCCGGGCATAGAGTTCGGCTGGCTCGGTCATCGCGCAGGAACCTCCGTGTCGAGTTCCGCGCGCTGGTCGGTGTCCAGTTCGTGGGCGAGGGCAGCGCCGATCTTGCGCGTCAGTCGTGGCGCGGCGAAGGCCACGACGACACCGGTGACCACCCAGATGCCGGCCAAGTACGCCGGTCCGAAGTCCGTCAGGTCCGTGAAGCCGTATCCCAGCACGGCGAGGATGAACAGTCCGCCCACCCCGGGTGCGATCAGCTCGACCGGTCGGATTCGGATCTGCCCTCGCCACCACGCTGCGAAAACGGCGACCTCGACCAGGAAATAGACCACGAGGAGGCAGGTCGCGCCCGTGACACCGAAGTAGAAGTAGGAGTCCAGCGCGACATCGCCGGTACCCATCACCGGCCAGGTCGTCAGGTAGGACACCAGCGTGACGACCAGGGCGACGGCCGCGACCAGCAGGAGCGCGTTGCGGGGAGTGTGGTGCCGCGGCTCGATCCGGGCGAACACCCGTGGCCCGAACCCGTCTCGGGCCAGCGCGGACAACAGCCGGGACGCGGTGGCCAGCGAGGACAGATTCGATGCGAACGCCGACATCACCGCAGCGATCAACACCAGGATCCCGAACCAGTGTCCGATGTAGGTGGTGCCGAGATCGCCCAGGGTGTTCGGGGAACTGCTGAACGCCTCCAGTCCTCCGGCGTCGGTACCGAAGCCGATGACCTGGGCGTACATCACCACGACGAACAGCACACCGGTGATCAGCACGGAGCCGAACAACGCCCGGGGGATGTTGCGTCTCGGGTTGTCCGTTTCCTCGCCCAGCGCCGCGCACCCCTCGAAACCGGCCCAGGAGAGGAACGCGGTGACCACAGCGGCGATGATCGGACCGATGCCGACGCTGCCGGGGTTGAACGGAGCCAGGCTGAGTCCGGTGCGGGGGTTGCCGCCGCTGGCCAAGATGACGACTACCAGCACGATCATGGCTGCGATGCCGAGGCCCTCGATCACCAGCAGCCAGGTGGCCACGCTTCTGTTGTCCCGGGTGTTCAGCCAGGTGCTGATGGCCAGGGCGATCAACGCCGGGATTGCCCACGCGAGTTGTCCCGGGCTGCCGGCGGCGTCCAGGAAGGCGTTGAAGAACGCGGCGACGGCGGCGCTCGTGCAAATCCCCAGGAACACGTAGGTGCCGAACAACGCGAACCCGGCGACGAACCCGGCGCGCGGCCCCAGCGTGACCCCGACCAGGGCGTAGGCGCTGCCCGTGTGGTTGTACCGCTGGGTGAGGCGGATGAACCCGTATGCGACCAGCGCGACTCCGATGAAGCCGAGCAGGAACACCAGCGGTACCGCGGCGCCCACCTGGCCGATCACGCCCTGGCCGTTGCCGGTCATCGCCAGCGTGGGGCCCATCAGCCCGAGCGAGAGCGCCAGTGCGCCCCACAAGGTGAATCTGTGTTTTCCAGGCACCATTGCCTCCATCGGTAAAGCGCCATGCCGACGATGTGAAACGGACCAGCACGTGGCGGTCGGTGTTGGGACAGGCGTTGAGCTGGGCGGCGTGGAAGGCCTGATCGCCGCTGCGGGCCACGATGTTATGCACGTTACAATGACGCCGTCAATGGTCAATTTTGTAAGTCTTGTGAGATTGGGGTGGCCCTGCGTCCGATGCGTCCCGAGGCGGCGAAACTGTGGTGGGTTCGCGCGGGACGACGCGCGGGCATCACCGGAAGGATGGCCAATGGCAGCAAAGGGTGAGTCCGGCCGGGCGCGGGGGCTGGACAGGGTGGATCTCGCCGCCTCGGTCGCCGATCGGGTGCATGCGAAGCTGGCCGATCTGAGTCCCAGCGAGCTCAAGGTCGGGCGTGCCTTGCTCGCCGCCTACCCCGCGGCCGGCTTGGAGACGGTCGCGCAGTTCGCCGAGCGGGCGCGCGTCAGTGCCCCGACGGTGTTGCGCTTCGCGGCTCAGCTCGGCTTCGACAGCTATCGCGCGTTTCAGGAAGCGCTGATTCGCGAGGTCCATGAACAGATGGGCTCGCCGCTGCGGCAGATCGGGGCGGCCGACGACGAGCCGGGGGGAGGGCGCGGTGCGTCGGCCGCCCGTCACCACTACGTCGACGTCGTGTCCAGGTCGTTCGAGGCGCTCCCGGAGGCTGAACTCGACCGGGCCGCGGGCTTGCTGAGTGACCAGCGCATGCAAGTGCATCTGGGCGGCGGGCGGTTCAGCCGTGTGCTGGCCGAGTACCTGGCTACCCACCTCACGATGATTCGCGCCTCGGTCCACCTGGTTCCCGTCAGTGAGCTCGAGCGGACGACCACGCTGCTGGATTTCGGGCGGCGCGATGTGCTGGTGCTCTTCGACTATCGCCGCTACGACCAGGATCTGGCCGCGTTCGCACAGGACGCGGCTGCGCGCGGTGCCCACGTCATCGTCTTCACGGATCCGTGGATGTCGCCCGTCGCGCAGGTGGCGGAGGTAGTGCTCCCCGCCAGGGTCGAGGCGCCGAGCCCGTTCGACTCGCTGGTGCCGGCGATGGCGGTGGTGGAAACGGTGATCGCGGCCGTCGCCGAGCAGCTGGGCGCGGCCGCTCGTGCTCGGCTGCGCGAGATCGAGTCGCTCTCGCGCTCGTCCGGCGCCGAGTAGCTCGCCCTTCGCGGCCTGTCCGGGGAGCACCGCGCCCAGAGCTTGGATGATCTATTACAAAAACTGACTGTTGACAGTTCGATGTAATACATGTTTCGGTTTCGGGGTCATTCACGCGAGGCTGGTGAGGCATACCCATGGAATCGACCGTGTTCGTCGCGACCTGCGATCTGGCTGGGCTGATGCGCGGCAGGGCAGTCCCGGATACCGAGCACGACAGCGTGCTGCGCCGGGGAGTTGGCTGGGTTCCAGCCGACCTCGCCCTGACCTGTTTCGGCCCCATCGCCGAGAACAACGTGTTCGGCTCTGTCGGGGATCTGCGCCTGATGCCTGACCATGAGACCGGGGTTCTGATCCCGGAAACCGGCACCCATCCCGGCGTCCACGTACTCCTCGCCGATCAGACCTCGCTCGACGGCGCGGCATGGGAATGCGACCCGCGCACCTTCGCTCGTACCGCCCTCGCCGAGTTGCGCGAGCGAGCAGGGCTGGAGATCGTCGCTTCGTTCGAGCACGAGTTCATGGTCGACTGCGTGGAACCGACGGCGCCGTTCTCGTTCCATCGCTACCGCGGCATCGAGCCCTTTGGATCCGCACTCGTCCAGCTCCTCGCCCAGACCGGTCTCCAGCCGGAGACCTGGCTGCCCGAGTTCGGCGAGAACCAGTTCGAAGTCACGCTCAAGCCCAGTACCGCCCTCGTCGCGGCGGATCGCGCCGTACTGCTCAAGGAGATCGTCCGCGACCTCGCCCGCAGGCACGGCCGCCGGGTCACATTCGCCCCACTGCCGGACGCGGACGGAAGCGGGAACGGCGTGCATGTGCATCTGTCCCTGCGGGATGCGGCCAGCGGCCAGCCCGTCCTCTTCGACGAGCACCGGCCCGGTCGGCTGGCCGACGTCGGTGCCCGATTCGCCGCCGGCATCCTCGCGCATGCCCGGGCCCTCACCGCGATCACTGCTCCCAGCCCGTCCTCGTTCCTGCGGTTGAGGCCAAATCGCTGGAGCACAGGCGGGGTCTTCCTCGCCGAGCGCAACCGCGAAGCACTGCTACGCATCTGCCCGACGAGCACGGTGGGTGGCGCGCACCCCGCGCAACAACTGAACCTCGAGTACCGCGCTGCGGACGCGACCGCAAATCCCTGGCTGGTGCTTGGGGTCCTCGTCCGCGCCGGTCTTGAGGGCATCCTCGGCGACAGCGAGCTGCCGACGGTGTGGCCGGAGGAGACGACCGCGGAGCAGCTCGCCGATGTCCCCCCTCTCCCCGCCGACCTCCCAGAGGCACTCGACGAGCTGGAGAAGGACGACGTCGTCCGGCAATGGTTTGCCCCTGCTCTGTTCCAGACCCATCTCGATGTCAAACGCGCCGAGCTCGCTCTGATGGACGGGCTCACCGTCGCCCAGGTCTGCCGGAAGGTGGCCAGTGTCTACTGATCTGCGCACTCAGCTCGTCGATATCCCGTTGGTCGACCACCACGTTCACGGGCCACTGCGGGACCGAGTCTCGCGCGCCGACTTCGAGCTGCTGATCACCGAGTCGGACCGCCCGGTGCCGTCGTGGATGACCCAGTTCGATTCCCAGATCGGATTCGCGCTGCGCCGGCACTGCGCGCCCCTGCTCGGCCTGCCCGCGCGGGCGAGCGCAGCGGAGTACTGGTCGGCCCGGTCCGAGCTCGTCCCCGACGAGCTGACCCGGCGCTTCCTGAATGCCAGTGGGACATTCCACTGGCTGATCGAGACCGGCTACTGCGGCGAACAGATCCTGGAACCCGGCGAGCTTCGGCACCACGTGAACGGGCGGGTGGACGAGATCGTCCGCTTGGAATCCGTCCTGGAGTCCGTGGGGAGCGGAAGCACGGCGGCCGGCCTCGCCGCGGCGTTCCGGGATGAGCTCGCGCGCCGCACCGCGGCCGCGGTCGGACTGAAGAGCATCGTGGCGTACCGCTACGGTTTCGACTTCGACCCCGAACCCCCGTCCGGGGTCGAGGTACTGCGTGCTGCCGGGCGGTGGCTGCGGAGCATCGAATCCGGTGCGGACGTGCGCGTGGTCGACCCGGTTCTGCTGCGGATGCTGTTGTGGGAGGGCGTCCACACCGGACTACCTCTGCAACTGCACGCGGGCTACGGCGATCCCGACGTCGAACTGCACCGCTGCGACCCGCTCTTGCTCACCCGCTGGCTCAAGGCCATCGAGGGATCCGGCACTGACGTGTTGTTGTTGCATTGCTATCCGTTCCACCGCAACGCCGGGTATCTCGCCCAAGTGTTCGGCCACGTCTACTTCGATGTCGGTCTCGGCATCAACTACACCGGAGCGCGCTCCGCCGCGGTCATCGCCGAGAGCCTGGAACTGGCACCCTTCGCCAAGGTTCTCTACTCGTCCGACGCCTGGGGACCGCCAGAACTGCACTTCCTCGGGGCCGTGCTCTTTCGCCGGGGCATGGCTGCGGCGCTGAGCCGGTGGGTTGAGGAAGGGGAGTGGTCACAACAAGATGCGGTGCGAGTGGCCAAGATGATCGGTCGTGAGAACGCCGTTCGGATCTACGGGCTGGGCGATGAGTGACCACGCGCGGCTGCTCGCCGCCCTCGCCGATGAGCTCCCGGCAGCCCGGGCTCTTCGCCGCAGGCTGCACGTGGCCCCGGACCTCTCCGGGCACGAGGCCGCGACCCGCGATGCCGTCCTTGCCGCACTGCCCGAGGGCACCGCGTCCGTCTACACCGCGCACACTGGCGCCGTTGCCCGAATCGGCGGCCCCGGCCCTGCGGTCGGCATGCGCGGGGAACTGGACGCGCTTGCGGTCGACGAGTCGACCGGCATCGTGTGGGCGTCCGCCCGGCCGGGCGTGATGCACGCGTGCGGGCACGACACCCACCTCGCCGCAGTCACGGCCGTTGCCCGTGCCGTGCACGAAGTCGGCGGTCCAGCCCCTCTGCTACTGGTGCTCCAGCCTCGAGAGGAGTCGTATCCGTCCGGCGCGCAGGACATCGTCGACAGCGGCGTGCTCACCGCCCAGGACTGTCGCGCCATGATCGGCGCCCACGTCCAACCCGTTCTCGCGCCAGGTGTCGTCGCCTGCGTCCCAGGCGGGGTCAACGCCTCCTCGGACGAGTTCGAGATCACAGTGGAGGGCGAGTCCGGGCACGCAGCCTATCCGCACCTCGCTCGTGATCCGGTGCTCGCGCTGTCACAGATCATCGTCGCTTTGCAGAGCGTGGTGAGCAGGTCGGTGGACCCGATGGAGCCAGCGGTCGTCGGCGTTTCCTCGCTGCAGGCGGGCAGTGCCGCCAACGTCGTGCCGGGGATCGCCCGCGCCTGCGGGACGATCAGGGCGTTGTCGACCACAACGCGAGAACTGCTCCACCACCGGGTGAGCGATGTGGTCGAGGGCGTCGCTCGAGCCCACAACTGCGGCGCGAAGGTGACCTTCACCCACGGTGAGCCGGTGCTCGAGAACGACCCCGAGCTGGCCGAACGAGTGTCCAGTCACCTCGAGTACGCCGGCCTCCAGGTCTCAGACACCTTGCGATCAGTCGGCGCGGACGATTTTTCCTACTACGCCGAGCACATCCCTTCGCTGATGATGTTCGTCGGCATCGATACCGATCAACCCCTGCACAGCAACACCTTCCTGCCCGGCGACGACGATGTGGCACGCGTAGCGCGCTCTCTGCTCGCCGGCTACCTCGGCGCCGCCGAGCGCCTGACCGACGCGTCCGGCCTGGCCGGCTGCGTGTCACGCACAGCGCCTGCACCCCCGAGACAGGGCTTTGAATGACTTTCCGCGGTTCTCGAACAGCGGCCCGATGAAACCGATGAAGCAAGGAACTTCCATGTCAGCACTCGAATCGCCGGCTCCTTTCCCGGGTTCCGCCACCAACGCCGACGCCGTCACGCTCGCCGAGGCGGTGGTCGCGCACAACTATCATCCATTGCCCGTCGTCATCGCCGAAGCTGCCGGTTCCTGGGTGACCGACGTCGAGGGAAAGCGATATCTCGACTGCCTTGCCGGGTACTCCGCACTCAACTTCGGCCACGGTCATCCCACGCTCCTGGCTGCTGCGCGGAAGCAGCTGGAGCGCGTGACGTTGACCAGCAGGGCATTCCACAACGACAGGCTCGGCCCCTTCTGCCGGGACCTCGCCGCGCTCGCGGGCAAGGATCTCGTGCTGCCGATGAACACCGGTGCGGAGGCGGTGGAAACCGCGCTCAAAGTAGCCCGCAAATGGGGGTACTCGGTCAAGGGCATTCCAGCGGACATGGCCAACATCGTGGTGGCACAGGAAAACTTCCACGGACGGACCACGACGATCGTCGGCTTCTCCAGCGATCCGGTCGCACGGACGGGGTTCGGTCCGTTCACCCCCGGCTTCCGGGCCGTCCCGCACGGCGACATCGCGGCACTCGAGAACGCCGTGGACGAGAACACCGCGGCCGTGTTGATCGAGCCAGTCCAGGGTGAGGCCGGTGTGCTCGTGCCGCCCGCCGACTACCTGCGACAGGTCCGGGATCTCTGCACGCGGAGCAACGTGCTCTTCGTGGCGGACGAGGTCCAGTCCGGGCTCGGTCGCACCGGCGCCACGTTCGCCTGCGATCACCAAGAGGTCGTTCCCGACATCTACATCCTCGGCAAGGCATTGGGCGGCGGTGTCGTGCCGGTCTCCGCCGTCGTGGCCGATCACGACGTGCTCGGCGTTATCCAACCCGGCAACCACGGCTCCACATTCGGTGGCAACCCGCTCGCTGCCGCCGTCGGACACGCCGTAGTCGGCCTGCTCGAAACGGGGGAGTACCAACGTCGTGCCAGGGTTCTGGGCGAGCGGCTGAACGTGCAGCTGCAGGAGCTGGTGGGCAGTGGCGTCGCGGCCGTGCGGACCCATGGCCTTTGGGCAGGGATCGATATCGAGCCCGGTCTGATGACTGGACGTCAGGTATGCGAGCGGCTAGCGAGCCGGGGCGTTCTGGCCAAGGACACCCACGGATCGACGGTGCGCCTGGCACCCCCACTGGTCATCGAGGAATCGGAGCTCAACTGGATGGTCGAGCAGTTCGCCGCCGTCTTGTCAGGGGTGTAGAAGCCGACGTCCTGCTGCCACGGGGACGGGGAGTCCGCATTAACGGCGATGGGCGGCCGGCAACCCGCGGCCGCCGCCACACCTGGCTCGCCTACCGCGAATTCGGCCGCGCCACCGCTGACAATTCACCCGCCACACCGGCGTCGCGAGCCCGAACCTCCCCGCTCCGCTGCGCCACTGGAGTTCTTCCACTTGTCCCGGCGATACACCAGAACCCAATCCTCCAAAGGAGTTCGCCATGACATCCATCACGGAACGACCACACGCCGCGCCGAGACCGTCCACGCGGACATGTGCCGACAATGTGGTCGCACCGGCCGTCGGCGGCAGGGAAACAGCCCGATCCGCCGCCTTGTCCCAGCTCGCCCATGCAGCCCGGATCCTGGAGCTGGACGATGGTCTGCACGCGATCCTCGCCACGCCGCGTCGATCGCTGTCGGTGTCGGTGCCGCTGCAACGGGAGGACGGCACCGTGCAGGTCCTGCAGGGCTATCGAGTCCAGCACAACCTCGCCCGTGGACCGGCTAAGGGCGGACTCCGTTTCCACCCGGCGACAGATCTCGACGAGGTCACCGCGTTGGCGATGTGGATGACGTGGAAATGCGCGGTGGTCGGCATTCCGTACGGCGGAGCCAAAGGAGGTGTCGCCGTCGACCCAACGGCCTTGACCCCCCGCGAGCTCGAAAGGGTCACCCGCCGCTACGCGAGTGAAATCATGCCCCTGCTCGGCCCCGAACGTGATATTCCCGCGCCTGATGTGGGTACCGATGAGCAGACCATGTCCTGGATCATGGATACCTACTCGGTCAACGCCGGACATTCCGTGCCTGGCGTTGTCACCGGCAAGCCGTTGCCGCTGGGCGGTTCCCCCGGCCGTCGCGGTGCCACATCGCGCGGGGTCGTGATCAGCGCCCTGTCTGCGCTGCGGGACCTCGGCCGTGACCCGAAGGAGTGCACAGCCGCAGTCCAGGGCTTCGGCAAGGTCGGTGCTCTGGCGGCTCAGTATCTCGCCGAGGCGGGGATCCGCGTCGTCGCGGTATCGGATGTCAGTGGAGGCTGCTATCGCGGAGACGGACTCGACATCGGCTTGCTGCGCGACTACGTTGCCGGCGGAGCCCCGGGCGTTGGAGATTTCCCCGGCGCAGAGCCAATGGGCCACGCCGATCTACTCGCGCTGGACGTCGACGTGCTCGTGCCGGCCGCCCTCGACGGCGTGATCACCGGCGCCAACGCCGACCAGGTGAAGGCCGGCCTCATCGTCGAAGGCGCCAACGGCCCGACCACCCCGGCAGGCGATGCCATCCTCGCTGACCGGGGCATCCTGGTCGTGCCGGACATCCTCGCCAATGCCGGCGGCGTCGCCGTGTCCTACCTGGAGTGGGTGCAGAACCTCCAGGCCTATCCCTGGAACGAGAACGATGTGCAGGTTCGCCTGCGCGACCTGATGAACAACGCCTACGACACCGTGGCCGCCACCAGCCGTGCCCGCGGCATCACGCTGCGGCAA
Source organism: Saccharopolyspora sp. NPDC045839 (assembly GCF_056431645.1). NCBI lineage: Bacteria > Bacillati > Actinomycetota > Actinomycetes > Pseudonocardiales > Pseudonocardiaceae > Saccharopolyspora > Saccharopolyspora sp. NPDC045839. The sequence goes on along the minus strand of NZ_JBWKKH010000003.1, from coordinate 81,431 downwards.
GCTGCGCACGTCGTCGGCGTGGGTCGCGTGGCCGATTCTGTACGCCTTCGTGGGATTTACCCCTGACCACCCGAGGAGCGCGTCACTGACCGCTGGCGAGCGAGACTGCCAGTACGAAACCGCCATGCGGATCGCGCCGGCCGCCGATCCGGACCAACACGAGCCGCTCGACATACGTCGACGCGATCGGCTCGATGGCATCCTCCACGAGTACCACCACGCAGCATGACCCGCACGGATACGGTTTCCGGCAAGTGCGGGGCTGGTGTAACCGCGGTGCTGACAGGCCGGTGTGCTTCTTGTCCGCGCATTCGCCCGTCGCTCGACCCGGGGCGGTCGATCTGGCAAGAGCTGGGATCTTCGCTCACGTGCTTTCCGGCCCCAGCCACTCCCGGAGTTCGGTGCGGTCGTCGGGGAGCAGGAGCTCAGCGGTGTTGAGCAGGTGGTCGCGCATGGTCCGGGCGGCCAGTTCGCGGTCGCCCGCACGGACCGCGGCGGATATTTCTTCGTGTTCGGCGAGGATCTGCGCCGGGCTGCGTCCACTGGGGATGGTTCGACGACCCTGCAGCGAGATCGCGTCGCGCAGCCCGGCGACGAACTCCGCCAGCCGCTCGTTGCCGCTGGCCCGCAGGATGACGTCGTGGAACGCGCGGTCGGCGGCGAAGAATGCCTCGCGGTCGTCCTGGCGGGCCGTCATCTCGGCCAGCGCAGCGTCGAGGTCGGCCACCGGGAACGCCGGCTGTCCCGCGGCGCGCCCGGCGGCCGGCGGTTCCAGCAGCAGTCGCAGGGTGAAGACCTCGTTGATGTCCTTGTCGGTGCTGGTGAGGATCCGCGCGCCGCGGTTGCGTTCGATGCGCACCAGGCCCGCGTTGGCGAGCTTCAGCAGCGCCTCGCGCACGGGAGTGCGGGAGACGCCGAAGCGCTCGCCGAGTTCCTGCGCGGAGTAGAGGCGTCCTGGCGCGAGCTCGCCGTTGCGGATTGCGTCGCGCACCGCGACGGCTAGCCGCTCGCTCTTGGTGAGCTCCTCGGGCAACCGCTCCACTGTGTCCCTCCAACCGCTGCCTCTGATCGTAGTCAGGCGGCGGACCGCTTCCCCCTCGGCATCGTGGAATGTAACATGCAACTGTTGCATGCAACTTGCCTGGAGGTGTGCTCATGGCGGTCGAGGCGTCGGCGCTGCAAGAGAAGCTCGAAGCCGAGCTGCCCGGTTTGGTGCGCGCGGATCTGACGACTCGGGCGGCGTACGCGTCGGATGCCTCGATCTACCGGCAGGTTCCGATCGCGATCGTCGAGCCGCGCTCGGCAGCGGACGTCGCGGTCGTCGTGCGGTTGGCCGCCGCGGCTGGTGTGCCGGTGACGGCTCGCGGTGGCGGGACTTCGGTCGCGGGCAACGCCATCGGGCGTGGCGTCGTGCTCGACTTCTCCCGGAGGATGAACAAGATCCTCGAGATCGACCCGCTGGGACGTACCGCCCGGGTGCAGCCGGGCGTGGTGCTCGACGATCTGCGTGCCGCAGCGAGCGAGCACGGGCTCACCTTCGGGCCGGATCCCTCCACCCACTCCCGATGCACCATCGGCGGGATGATCGGCAACAACGCCTGCGGCTCCCACTCGGTGGCCTGGGGCACGACCGCGGACAACGTCATCGAGCTGCGGATGGTCCGCGCCGATGGCAGCGAGTTGACCGTCACCGGCTCCACCAGCGGCGACGCCGAGGTGGACGCGCAGCTGCGTGGGCTGGTGCGCGACAATCTCGCGCTGCTGCGCACCGAGTTGGGGCGGTTCGGGCGGCAGGTCTCGGGGTATGGGCTGCACCACCTGCTGCCGGAGAGCGGGTTCGACGTCGCCAAAGCACTGGTGGGTAGCGAAGGCACTTGCGGGCTGATCGCCGAGGCCACGGTGCGGCTGGTGGAAACCCCGGCGGCCCGCGCCCTGCTGGTGCTCGGCTTTCCCGACGTCTACTCGGCCGCCGAGGTCGCGCCGGAGCTGGCTGCGGCCGGCGCGATGACTGTTGAAGGCATGGGTGCGGACTTGCTCGCGGCGTTGCGTTCGCGCCCGGGCAGGGCCAACGCTGGGGATGTCCTGCCCGCCGGTCAGGCGTGGCTGTACTGCGAGACCGGAGGGGAATCGCTCGCTGAAGCCGCGGAGCGGGCGCACGAGCTGGGACGCCTGGCCGCCGAGCGCATCGACGGGGCAACGTCGCTGGTGGTGACCGATCCGGCGGCGACCCGCTCGCTGTGGCGGATCCGGGAATCGGGTGCAGGTATCGTCACCCGGCTCGCCGACGGTGGCGAGGCCTGGCCGGGCTGGGAGGACTCCGCCGTGCCGCCGCAGAACCTGGCCGCTTACCTGCGCGATCTGTACGCGCTGTTGGGCGATCATGGTCTGCGTGGTGTGCCGTTCGGGCACTTCGGGGAAGGCTGCCTGCACCTGCGAGTGGACTTCGAGCTCGGCACCGAGGAAGGTCTCGCCGGGTACCGGTCGTTCATCACCGAAGCGGCCGAGGTCGTCGTCGCGCACGGCGGTTCGGTGTCCGGCGAGCACGGTGACGGACGGGCCCGTTCTGAGCTGCTCGACATCATGTACTCGCAGCCGATGCTGGACTGCTTCGCCGCGTTCAAGCACATCTTCGACCCGCAGGGGACGCTTAACCCCGACGTGCTGGTCGACCCGGCACCGATCGACGCCGCAGTGCGGCCCGGACCCGGGCACCGCGCGCTGGAGGTGACACCCGTGCATGCGCTGCACCGGGATCGGGGATCGTTCGCCGCAGCGGTCAACCGATGCGTCGGGGTCGGTGCGTGCCGGTCGTTGGACACCGGCAGCATGTGCCCGTCGTTCAAGGCCACGCGCGACGAGGTGCACTCCACGCGCGGCCGGGCTCGGGTGCTTGCCGAAATGCTGCGCGGCGAGTCCATTTCGGATGGTTGGCGGTCGGAGGAGACGCGGGAAGCGCTGGATCTGTGCCTGTCCTGCAAGGCGTGCGCCAACGACTGCCCGGTCAACGTGGACATGGCCACCTACAAGGCGGAGTTCCTGCACCACCACTACGCGGGGCGGCTGCGGCCGGCGGCGCACTATTCGATGGGTTGGCTGCCGTTGTGGGCCAAGCTGATCACCTCGGTGCCAGGCCTCGCCTCGGCGACCAACTCGTTGCTGTCGAAACGCCCGGTGGCGGTGCTGGTCAAGCGGCTCGGCGGGATCGAACCGCGCCGCGAGATGATCCGGTTCGCGCCGCGGTCGCTGTCGCGGTGGCTGCGGCGGCGTCCGTCACGCGGTTCGCGGACCGTCGTGCTCTGGCCGGACACGTTCACCAACTTCCTCAGCCCGGACGTCGGGCAAGCGGCCGTCGAAGTGCTGGAAGCAATGGGATATCGGGTGGTGCTGCCCGACGGTTTCGTGTGCTGCGGACTGACCTGGCACTCGACCGGCCAGCTGAACACCACCCGGTGGGTGCTTGAGAGGTCGTTGGCATCGCTCGCACCGCACCTGGCCGCCGGCCGAACGGTCATCGGGCTGGAACCGTCCTGCACGGTGATGCTGCGCGACGAGGCGACCGAACTGCTGCCGGAAGATCCGCGGGCCCAACGCCTCGCGGCGCAGACGCGGACGTTCGCCGAGTTCGTCGCCGCGCACGACGGCCCGTGGCCGTTCGGGCTGCTCGACGTGCATGCGGTGTCGCAGGTGCACTGCCATCAGGAAGCCAAGGGCTCCTACGACCCGGACCGCGAAGTGCTCGCCCGCGTCGGTGTCGACACCGATGTGATCGCATCCGGCTGCTGTGGTCTGGCGGGCAACTTCGGCTTCGAGCGCGGCCACTGGGACGTCTCCCAAGCCTGCGCCGAGCAGGAGCTCTACCCGGCGGTCTGCGCAGCAGACCCCGAAGACCTGGTCCTGGCCGACGGCTTCTCCTGCCGCACGCAAATCGCCCAAGGCACCGACCGCGACGGCCTCCACCTGGCCCAAGTGCTGCGCGAGGCCCTGCGACGCCAGGGCCGGTGAGCCTTCGGTCCGCAACGGGCGCTTCGGTTTTCGGTTCGCCGCGTGTGGAGAATGCGTCGAGCGGCCGGCAAGTACCCTTGCCGGCCGCTCGACAGTTCGAGTGATCAGCGAGCCACGGCGCTCTCGACGTCGGAGAGCATGCCGTCGATGCCCGAGAGCAATTCGCCGATGATCTCGCCGTCCGCGATCAGCGGCGGGGACACCATGATCATGGTCGCGCCTCGGTCGTCGCCGCGCAGGATCACGCCGGTGCGGCGGAAGGACTCCGGCAGGACCTCCCGGAGCACCCTGGCCGATTCCTCGTCGGTCAGTTCGCGCCCGGAGTCCCGGTCCGCCATCAGCTCGATCGCGTAGAAGTACCCGGTACCGCGGACGTCCTTGACGCAACGGTGGCCGCTCTGCAGGGCATCCAGGCCGGCGCGCAGATCAGGGCCTCGCTCTTCCACATTGGACAAGACGGATTCTTCTTGCATGGCCTTGATCGTCGCGACGGCGACCGCCGTGGCGACCGGGTGCCCACCCCACGTCGCGCCGTGGGTGAACCCGGTTCCGCCGTGGTCGAACAGCTTCTCGATCAGGGGTTCGCGGATGATCACGCCGCCCAGCGGGGCGTAACCGGAGGTGGATCCCTTGGCGAACGTGATGAGGTCGGGGACGATGCCGAACCGGGCGCTGCCGAACCAGTCGCCAATGCGGCCGAAGGAGCAGATCACCTCGTCGGAGACCAGCAGGATGCCGTGCTCGTCGCAGATCCTGCGCAGTTCCTGCCAGTAGCCGTCCGGCGGGACGAGCGCCCCGCGACCGTTCTGCACCGGCTCGGCGAAGATCGCGGCGATGGTCTCGGCGCCCTCCTCCTCGATGACCTGCTCGATCGCGCGCACGGGCGCCAACTCGTCGGCAGGCCCGCAGTCGCCGAGGAGGCCGTGCGTGTTCGGGACGTGCCGGATGCCGTCCAGCAGTGGGCCGAACGGCTCGCGGATCTTCGGCAGGCCGGTGACGGACAGGGCGCCCATCGTGGTGCCGTGGTACGCCATCTGCCGGCTGATGATCTTGGTCCGCTGCGGCTGCCCGTTGCTGCGGTGGTACTGGCGCACGAACTTCAGCGCGCTCTCGACCGCCTCGGAACCGGAGTTGACGAAGAACGTCGTGTTGAGGTCACCCGGCGCGAGCTCGGCGATCAGGGAAGCCGCTTCGATCGACGGCGGGTGCGCGGAGCCCCAGTTCGTCGAATAGGGCAGCAATCCCATCTGCTTCGTCGCCGCGGCCACGATGTCGCTGCGGCTGTGCCCGAGGTTGACGCAGAACAGGCCCGCCAGCCCGTCGAGGAAGCGACGCCCGTCGCTGTCGAACAGGTGGCACCCTTCGCCGCGCACGAACACGGGCAGTTCGCCGGATCGCCACTGGGCTCCGCGGGTGAAATGCGGTCCGAGGTGTCGACGAGCTTTGTCCCTGAACTCTGCGGTGTCCACGCTTCCTCCTTCGGTCTGCGGGGGATCGGCCTGGCGCCGGTGCACCCTGTCTGGTCCCGACGATGCAGCCCGGACGGGGCTGGACGGCAGGTCCAGAACGGGCGGGAATGGCAGGACCAGCCGCGGACATCGGCGGGAACTCCGGACTGGACCCATCGAGATGGGCGCCACTGGCCCTTCTCACGGTGCCAGCGCCGGCCCCAACCTCTGTTCACCGAGCTCGCCCGGCGGCGAGCAGCACAACGGGGTTGACGGGAGTGGCAGATGAGGATCGGTGTTCCACGGGAGCTGAAGAACCACGAGTACCGGGTGGCGGTGACGCCGGCAGGCGTGCACGAGTTCACCGCGTGCGGTCACGAGGTCTTCGTCGAGCGCGGGGCGGGCGCCGGCTCGGCGATCCGCGACGAGGACTACATCGCGGCGGGGGCGAAGGTGGTGGATGCGGCCGATGATGTGTGGGCGACGGCCGAGCTCGTGCTCAAGGTCAAGGAACCGATCGCCGAGGAGTACGGCCGGATGCGGCCGGACCAGGTGTTGTTCACCTACCTGCACCTGGCGGCCGGCGAGGAATGCACCCAGGCGCTGCTGGACTCCGGCATCACCGGTGTCGCGTACGAGACGGTCCAGTTGCCGGACGGATCGCTGCCGCTGCTGTTCCCGATGAGCGAAGTCGCCGGACGGCTGGCGCCGTTCGTCGGCGCGCAGGCGCTGATGCGGGCCAACGGCGGTCGAGGCACGTTGCTGGGCGGTGTCTCCGGCGTCCACCCGGGGCGGGTCGCGGTGCTCGGTGCGGGCGTGGCCGGTATGAACGCGGTCGCGGTCGCCGCCGGTGCTTGGGCCGACGTGGAGCTGCTCGACAAGAACGTGGACAAGTTGCGCGCCGCCGACCGCATGTACCAGGGACGGATCCGCACCACCACGTCCAACCGCTACGAGGTCGAGCGCGCAGTCACCGAGGCCGATCTCGTCATCGGCGCGGTGCTCATCCCCGGTGCGAAGGCGCCGAAGCTGGTCACCAACGAGCTGGTGTCGCGGATGAAGCCCGGCAGCGTGCTGGTGGACATCTCGGTGGACCAGGGAGGTTGTTTCGAGGACTCCCGGCCCACCACGCACGACGACCCGGTCTTCCCGGTGCACGACTCGCTGTTCTACTGCGTGGCGAACATGCCGGGTGCGGTGCCGAACACCTCGACGCACGCGCTCACCAACGTCACGCTGCCGTACGCGCTGGAGATCGCCAACCGCGGGTTGCGAAAAGCTGTGGAGGCCCGGCCTGAGCTGGCGGGTGGCGTGAGCACCGTGGCGGGACAGCTGACCAATGAGCACGTGGCGAACGCCTTCGGTCGCGAGTTCACCCGGGCAGAGCAGCTGCTGGGCTGAGCGGCGCGACCACGAGAGTGGGCGACCGTGCCCCACGGGCTCCTGCGCGGGACCTTGAGGAACGCTCTAGCCGTGGGGCACCTGCAGCGCTACTGTTCCACCACTCCCGGGTGAACATCTGTGGGAGGGAAGATGCCGCGAACGTTGATCGAAGTGGATCGGTCGTCCGACGAGCCCTTGTACCAGCAGGTGCGGCGGGCGATCGAGCACGGCATCGCGGTCGGCACCTTCGACCCGTTGCACCGGCTGCCGAGCTCGCGCGAACTGTCCGAGGAGCTGGGCGTCTCGCGGAACACGATCAGCCTGGCCTACCAGGAGTTGATCGCCGAAGGATACGTCCACAGCGAGGAGCGCCGCGGGCTGTTCGTCAACTCCGAGATGCGTCAGCAGTGCCATGCCCAGATGCGCGACACCGCGCCGCGCATCGACTGGTCCCAGCGGATCCGCCGTGCCCCGGACGCCGACGTCCCGCACATCGAGAAGCGCACGGATTGGCACCAGTACCCGTATCCGTTCCTGGCGGGGCAGGTCGACGTGACCGCGTTCCCGTCCCGGTCGTGGTCGCGCTGCCTGCGTGATGCGCTGTTCCACCCGCACATCTACCAGAGCCTGCAGGACAGCGTGGGCTCCGACGATCCGATGCTGGTGGACATGATCTGCCGTCACCTGTTGCCTGCCCGCGGCATCGAGGCGAGCCCGGACGAGGTGCTGGTGACGGTGGGATCGCAGCAGGGCCTGGACCTGCTCGGCCGGACGCTGCTCGGGCCGGGGCAGACCGTGATGATCGAGGACCCCGGCTACCTCGATGCCCGGCACATCTTCCTGCGAGCCGGGGCGGATGTGCGGTGCCACCGCGTCGACCACGCCGGTCTGCAGCCTCCCAAGTCGTTGCAGGGCACGAACCTGCTGTACCTGACGCCGAGCCACCACCACCCGACCAACGTGACGTTGAGCATCGGTCGTCGCCGCCAACTGCTGCAACTGGCTGCCGAGAGCGGCACGGTCGTGGTGGAGGACGACTACGACAGCGAGTTCCGCTACCAGGGCAGGCCGACACCGGCGCTGAAGGCGCTGGACAGCACTGGGGACGCCGTCTACCTCGGGACGTTCTCCAAGTTCCTCTCGCCGGGTCTGCGGCTGGGGTACCTGGTGGGGCCCGCACCGCTGGTCGCGGAGCTGCGGCAGGTCCGCCGCTACGTTTGCCGGCATCCGTCCGGCCACTTGCAGCGCGCGCTGGCCATGCTCGTCGAAACGGGGGAGTACCACCGTTCGCTTCGCCGCTACCGCTCGAAGCTGATGGGCAAGTGGGAAGCCGTGTGCGAGGCCGTGAACCGCTACCTGCCGTGGCAGGAAGCCGCGTTCCCACCAGGCGGCGTGAGCTTGTGGATGACCGGACCACCCGACCTGGACTGCCGCAGGCTCGTCGAGCGGGCCGAGGAGCACGGGATCCTCATCGAACCGGGGGACATCTTCTTCTTCGATCCGGAACGCGGGCGCAACCACTTCCGCATCGGCTTCTCGGCGGTACCACTGCGCTCCATCGACGACGGCATCCGATTGCTCGCGGAGGTCGCCGGCGGAGTGCTGGCCGAGCGCGTCGACTGACGCTGGTACTCGTTTCCGGACCGCATCTGGGCCTGCCGGCGGCTGCTGCCCCGGAGTTGAATCCTTCGCGGAACGCGCGGCGTCGACCGGATCGAAGCGCCCGAAGGCGATGGGAGTTGACGTGATGGATCAGATCGAGCTGGTGGTGCTGGACATGGCCGGCACCACGGTGCGCGACGACGGCCTTGTGGCGAAAGCGTTCGACGATGCCTTGCGCGAATCCGGTGTCCACAAGGGAACAGAAGAGTTCGCGGACGCCCACCGGCACGTCCGGGACACCATGGGGCAGTCGAAGATCGAGGTGTTCCGCACGCTGTTCGCCGGCGATGAAAGCCGTGCCCAGCAAGCGAACGGCGCCTTCGAGAGCAGCTACGACGCCCTGGCCGCGCGTCGCTGCGAACCGGTGCCGGGCGCTGAGGAAGCCGTGCGGTTGCTGCGGGACAACGGCATCCGGACGTGCCTGAGCACCGGGTTCTCGAAACCGACCAGGGAACGCTTGCTGGACCGCCTTGGGTGGAGTGATCTCGCGGATCTCGTGCTGTGCCCGGAGGAATCCGGGAGGGGACGTCCCTTCCCCGACATGATCCTGACCGCTGTCCTTCGCCTCGGGATCAGCGATGTGCGGGCCGTCGCGGTTGCCGGCGACACGGCCTACGACATGCTGGCCGGGCGTCGGTCGGGCGCGTCCGTGGTCGCCGGAGTCCGCACGGGATCGCACGATGCGAACGCACTCCTCGCAGGTGGTGCCACCCACGTCCTCGCATCGGTGGCCGATCTGCCCGGTCTGCTGGGGATCGGGCAGCAGACCCGTCGGCTGCGAACCGGATGACGAGGAGGCTCGAGCAGGAGTGGAGTCGCAGGAGGCTCGCGGCAGTTCTCGGATGCGAGTAGCCCGGGGCCTGGCGCGTGTACCGGCGCCGGGCCTTGTGCTCGGCGGCATCGTGGGCCTGCAGTGCGGCGCAGCGGTCGCGACGGACCTCTTTCCCGTCGTCGGTGTCGCGGGAGTCGTGTCGCTGCGCCTCTCCTTCGCGGCGGTTCTGTTGTTGCTCTGGTGGCGACCTGGCGTCCGGTACGACCGGCGGACCTGGGGCCTCGTCCTGTTGGCGGGTAGCGCGCTCACTGTTCACCACATCGCCTTCTTCGAGGCAGTGGCCAGGGTGCCGCTCGGTATCGCCACGTCCGTGGAGTTCCTGGGTCCGCTGGCCGTGGCGCTCGTGGGCTCTCGCCGAGTCTTGGACGTCCTGTGGGCGTTGCTGGCGGCCGTTGGCGTCTTCGCATTGACGGGTGACGGTGGAAACGTGACGGGTAGTGGCTTGCTGTTCGCCGGCGTTGCCGGGTTCTGCTGGGGGCTTTACATCGTCGTGTCGGCAACGCTCGTTCGGCGGTTGGGCGATTCAAGGGGGTTGGCCTTGGCGATGTGCTGGGGGGCTGTTCTCACCTTGCCCTACGGGGTCGGCCAGGCGGGCAACGCATTGTTCAGCCTCAGCGTGCTTGCCTTGGGCATGGTGGTGGCATTGCTGTCCAGCGTGTTGTCCTATTCGCTTCAGATGGAAGCGCTGAGAAGGATGTCCCGCGGTTCGTTCGGCGTGCTTGCCAGCTTGGAACCGGCTGCGGGTGCGCTCGTGGGGTTGGTCCTGCTCGGTCAGGTCCTCAGCGCTGAACAGACCCTTGGTGTCGCGGCTGTCGTCGTGGCTTCGCTCGGTGCCACGCACGCGAGGACCCGGCGCCGTACCTCCTGACCCGGGGAGAACGAGCTCGACCGGCTCCCGGTGCATCACGACCGCCGGTCGCCGGCGATCATTCCGAGGATCTCGCGGAACACGTCGTTGCCCGGTCCGCGGGACAGGTCCAGGGCGTGGGAGCGGCGGTAGAAGGGGCTCAGGTCGAGGCCGACGCCAAGGCCGCAGATCTGAGCCGAACCGGCGAGTTCCTCTTGCCGGACGACGTTTTTGAGATGGTTGTCCAGGTAACACCGGTCGTTGGTCAGGCTGGTCGCGCTGTCCATCGGGCTGCCGTCGGAGAGCACGATCAGCAGCCGCCGTTGCTCGGATCGGCCGACCATGCGTCGGCAGGCCCAGGTCACCGCTTCGCCGTCCACGCCTTCCCGGAACAGGTCGGCCTTCAGCAGCCCCGCGATGCCGGGGCGCGCCCGTCGCCAAGACGTGTCGGCGTCCTTGAAGACGAGGTGGCACAACTCGTTGAGACGCCCCGGATGCGGCGGTCGTCCGCTGCGGCGCCAATCGCGCAGCGCGCGGCCGCCGTTCCACGCGCCGGTCGTGAATCCCAGGATCTCGCTGCTCGCCCCGACCAGCTCCAGCGCGCGGGCGAACACGTCGACGATCACCGCGATCGACTCGATGTGCTCCCTCATCGACCCGGAGCAGTCGATCAGGAAGGACACCAGGCAGTTCGCCGCCGGTTCGACCCGTTCGGTGCGGAACAACCGGCGCTCGGTCGGGGACGCGACGAGCTGGGCCAGGCGGCGACCGTCCACGTGCCCTTCCTCCTGGCCACCGTTCCAGCCGTCGCGGGACGGATCAGCGAGCAGCACCTTCAGCTGGCGGGTCAGGCGGGGAACGTTCACGCCCTGTTCCGCGATTCGCCGGTCGAGCCGTTGGCGGTACTCCCGCAGCAGCTCTGCCCGAACGAGCGCGGGAACGGCGTGCTGCCGGTCATGAGCCGTGGTGAAAACGCGGTAGCCGTCGCCGGATTCCGCGAGGACGCGGCTGTGGCCGGTGGACGCCTGCGCGAACGTGTCGTCGGCATCGTCGTCCGAATCCAGGAACAACGGGAACCTGGCGTGTCCGTCGGCCTCCTCACTGTCGTGCCGGTCGTTCTCGTCGGCAGCGGCGAGCATGCCTCCTACGATGCGTGCGATGGCCAGCGCGTGCTCTGCGTATGCGGTCTGATCTTTGCGATGCCTTCGCAACCCGGCGAGGTCGTTGCCCAACGCTGGGGCGATGTCGAAGCGGGTGGCTTCCAGCAGGTCCTCGGTTTCGGCCACCACGGGCTGTCCGGTCACGCGGGATCGGCAGACCTGCGCCGTGGTGTAGAGGAGGATGCCGCGCGAGGTTTCGGTCATACCGGAGTGGTGGACGCCGAGCGACCACTGGACGTGCCGGTGGCGCAGGTTCGCGATGACACCAGGCAAGTCGGCCAGCGCCTCGACGCGGAACTGCTCCAGCATCTCGAAGATGAGTCGCTGCACCGGATCGGTGGGTTGCAGTCTGCGGTGGAGTTCTGCGTCCGAGTGCGTCAGACGCAGTGCCATTCCGTCCGCGGCACCCCGGAACGAGCCGAAATCGTCGTCTTCCAGCGACGGCTGCAAGTGCGGAGCGTGCAGCGGCAGGCGTTGGCGCCCGCGATGCAGGCGCCGCCCCCGGAAGTGCAGGTCCGGCTCGCCGCTGAGCGCGCGAACCGCAGCGGCGCAAAGCTCCTCGACCCGTTGCTGGCGCCGCGCGGCTGCTCTGGAGCCGCTCATGCCGGAGACAGCTGGTAGGACTCTGCCAGCTCGCGGTCGAAGCAGCGCTGGAAGTACTCCGCCACCAGCGGGCGTTCGGCCTCGTCGCACTTGTTCACGAAGGACAACCGGAACGCCAGCGCGGGGTCGTCGAACACTTCGACGTTCTCCGCCCAGGTGATCACCGTGCGGGGCGACATCAACGTCGACAGGTCCCCGGCGTTGAAACCGGCGCGGGTGAGGCCGGCGACGGCGACCATCGACGCGATCAGGTCCTCGTGCAGCTGCGGCGCTCGGCCTCGCACGATCGCGATTTCCTCCTCCGGCGGGAGGTAGTTCAACGATGCCACGATGTTCCAGCGGTCGATCTGCGCGTGGTTGAGGCGCTGCGCGCCGTGGTAGAGACCGTTGAGGTTGCCGAGTCCCAAGGTGTTCGCGGTAGCGAAGAGCCGGAAGTGCGGGTGCGGGCGCAGCACCCGGTTCTGGTCCATCAGCGTGAGCTTGCCGTCGCGCTCGAGGATCCGCTGGATCACGAACATGACGTCCGGGCGGCCTGCGTCGTACTCGTCGAAGATGAGCGCCACCGGGCGTTGCAGCGCCCAGGGGAGGATGCCCTCCTGGAACTCGGTCACCTGTTGCCCGTCGCGCAGCACCACCATGTCCCGGCCCACGAGGTCGAGGCGGCTGAGGTGGCCATCGAGGTTGACGCGCACGCACGGCCAGTTCAACCGGGCCGCCACCTGCTCGATGTGGGTCGATTTGCCGGTGCCGTGCAGTCCTTGCACGAGCACGCGCCGGTCCCTGGTGAACCCTGCCAGCAGCGCCAGCGTCACGTCGCGGTTGAACCGGTAGGCCTCGTCGATCTCGGGAACGTGCTCGTCGGGCTCGCTGAACGCCGGGACCACCATCTCGGAGTCGATGCCGAAAGCATCGCGCACGGAGACCTGGCGGTCCGGGCCGGGCAGGTCCGGTCGGGGCAAGGTCATGTCGTCACCAATCACGCCGGGGTATCGGTCGAGGCCGTGGAGCCTTCGGTCTCGATGCGGTAGATGGCTTCGGCGGCGCGCCGGAGCGCCGGGAGCAATTTCGGTGCATCCGTTGCGGTGAGCCGCATGACGGGTGCCTGAGCGGCCAGGCAGAGGTTGGAGCGCCCGCTGTCCGTTGGCACGAGCACGGCGGCGCAGACCAGCCCGGGCAGGAATTCTTCGTCGTCGATGGCGTAGCCGTCGCTGCGCACCCGCTTGAGTTCGACTTCCAGCTCATCGAGGTCCGTGATGGTCTTGGGCGTGTACTGCTTCAGGGGAGCGTGCGCCACGAGCTTGCGCCGTTGCGCGGGGCTGAACTGCGACAGGATCATCTTGCCGCTCGCGGAGCAGTGGGCCGGGACCCTCGAGCCGGGCCGCAGGTAGAACCGCAGCGGTTCGGGCGTTTCGACGCGGTCCAGGTACACCACCTCGTCGCCGGAAAGCGCGGTCACGTTGCAGCTTTCGCCGAGTTCCTCCACGAGATTGCGCAGGACCGCGTGCCGTGCACCGTGCTGGGTGGCGTTGAGCAGCAGGTTCTCGGCCAGTCGCCGCAGTCGGGCGCCCGTGCCGTAGTGCCGGCCGTCGCGTTGCCGAACCAGCAGGCCGCCGCTTTCGAGCTGCTGGAGCATGCGGTGCAAGGTCGGCTTGGGCATGCCGGTTTCCTCGACCAGGCCTTGCAGCGACACGAACTGGTCTTTGGAGGCGATCAGTTCGAGCAGCGCGAACAGGCGCAACGTGGGCGTTTCCCCGTTGAGCTCGACTGCGGCCTCGGTTCCGCGATTCTCGTCCATGATGCCCCCACTGTAGCCAAGTATCGGAAAACCGTACAAGACGTACCGGTTTCCTGGATTTCTATTGACCGCACCTGACGAGCCTCCTAGCATCGAATACAGGTTTTAGAGACGCCACGTACCGATTTTCGGATCTGCCTGTCGCAGGAGAGGAACGACCATGACTGACCAGACGGACGGGGCAAGCCGCACCGTTGTCCAGGGCGTGCAGAAGATGACGCCGTCGGAAGCGTTCGTGGAGACGCTGGTGGCCAACGATGTCAAGGACATCTTCGGCATCATGGGCTCCGCGTTCATGGACGCGATGGACATCTTCGCTCCGGCCGGCATTCGCCTCATCCCGGTGGTGCACGAGCAGGGCGCCGGCCACATGGCCGACGGCTACGCGCGCGTCAGCGGGCGCCACGGCGTCGTGATCGGCCAGAACGGTCCGGGCATCAGCAACTGCGTGACCTCGATCGCCGCCGCGTACTGGGCGCACAGCCCGGTGGTCATCGTGACGCCCGAAGCCGGCACCATGGGCACGGGCCTGGGTGGCTTCCAGGAAGCCAACCAACTGCCGATGTTCCAGGAGTTCACGAAGTACCAGGGGCACGTGAACAACCCCGCGCGCATGGCGGAGTACACCGGCCGCTGCTTCGACCGGGCGATGTCCGAGATCGGGCCGACCCAGCTGAACATCCCGCGGGACTTCTTCTACGGCGAGATCGCCACCGAGATCCCCCGGCCGAAGCGCCTCGATCGCGGCGCTGGAGGCGAGCAGAGCCTCGACGAAGCGGCGGAACTGCTCGCCGCGGCGGAGTTCCCGGTGATCATTTCCGGTGGTGGCGTGGTGATGGCCGACGCGGTGGAGGAGTGCCAGGCCCTCGCCGAGCGACTGGGCGCCCCGGTGGTCAACAGCTACCTGCACAACGACTCGTTCCCGGCCGGCCATCCGCTGTGGTGCGGGCCGCTGGGTTACCAGGGCTCCAAAGCCGCGATGAAGCTGATCTCGCGCGCTGACGTCGTCGTCGCCCTGGGCTCGCGCCTCGGTCCCTTCGGCACCCTGCCGCAGCACGGCTTGGAGTACTGGCCCGAGAACGCCAAGATCATCCAGATCGACGCCGACCACAAGATGCTCGGCCTGGTCAAGAAGATCTCCGTCGGCATCTGCGGGGATGCCAAGGCGAGCGCCGTCGCGCTGACCGAACGGCTGGCGGGCAGGACGCTTGCCTGCGACGCCACCCAGGAGGAACGCGCGGCCGCGATCAAGGCCGAGAAGGACGCGTGGGAGAAGGAACTCGACGAGTGGACCCACGAGACCGACCCGTTCAGCCTCGACATGATCGCCGAGCAGGAGCAGGAGCAGGGCAACTGGCTGCACCCGCGCCAGGTGCTGCGGGAGCTCGAGAAGGCAATGCCGGCGGACGTGATGGTCTCCACCGACATCGGCAACATCAACTCCGTGGCCAACAGCTACCTCCGCTTCGAAAAGCCCCGCAGCTTCTTCGCTCCCATGAGCTTCGGCAATTGCGGGTACGCGCTGCCGACGATCATCGGCGCCAAGGCGGCTGCGCCCGAACGCCCGGCGATCGCCTACGCCGGTGACGGCGCTTGGGGGATGAGCATGGGCGAGGTCATGACCGCGGTGCGCCACGACATCCCCGTCACGGCGGTGGTGTTCCACAACCGCCAGTGGGGCGCGGAGAAGAAGAACCAGGTCGACTTCTACAACCGCCGGTTCGTCGCCGGCGAGCTGGAGAACGAGAGCTTCGCCAAGATCGGTGAGGCCATGGGTGCTGTGGGCATCGTGGTGGACAAGCTCGAGGACGTCGGCCCGTCGCTGCGCAAGGCGGTGGATCTGCAGATGAACGAGGGCAAGACCGTGGTCCTCGAAATCATGTGCACCCGCGAGCTGGGTGATCCCTTCCGCCGGGACGCCCTGCGCAAGCCGGTCCGCCTGCTCGAGAAGTACCAGGATTACGTCTGATCAGCGACGCGTGAGCACCCGGCGCTGAGGCGCCTCGCCCGCACGCCCGGCAGGGCGGGCTCTGGTAGCGGTATTCGTGGAACCGGAGCCCGCCTTGTGCGTTCGTACGCCTGTGTGTGGGGGACTCGCGAAGTCGGTTGCGGCGAGTTGCCGGGCGCTTCGTCGAGCCTCCGCAGATGACGCTGTGGTGCGATGCGGGAGCGCTTGCTCCGCTCAGAAGCTGTGCCCCGGAGGGAGGAGCGTGGAGATCTCCTTGGCCGCACGAACGACTTCCGGTCCGAGTTCGTCGAAACGTGCGTCCGGGACGCGCACGGCGGGGGCCTGGACGGCGATGGCCGCGCGCGCGTTGCCGGAGCTGTCCCGGATCGCCGCGCCGGCGCAGCGAACGCCCAGCGTGGATTCCTCGTCGTCGATGCTCCAGCCGCGGGCGCGAATCGCCTCCAGATCCGCCGTGAGGTCGTCGACGTTCGTGAACGTCTTCGGCGTCAGCGCAGGCAGTTCGGACACGCCCCGGAGAGTTCTCGCCCGTGCGTCGTCGTTGAAGGCCAGCAGGGCCTTGCCCATCGACGAGGCGTGCAGGACGACCCGTGTGCCGGGCGGCTGCGTGAAGCGCAGCGGTTGGGCGGATTCGATTCGTTCGACCACGATCGCCGCGTTGTCGGCCAGGACGCCCAGGTTCACCGATTCGCCGGTCTGCGCGGCCAGGTTCTGAAGTACCGGGTAGACGACGTCGAGGCCGAAGTTGCGGTGCGCGGCCTGGCCGAGGAGGAGGGCTCCGGTCCCGAGGTAGTAGCGCTCGCTGTCCTCGTTCTGGGCGAGGTAGCCCTCGGCCACGAGCGCGCGCACGATGCGGTGCGCGGTGCTCAGGTTCAGCCCCAGGTCCTTCGCGACCTGCCCGACCCCCAGGTCGGTGCCGCGATCCCGGAAGAGCCGGAGCACGGCGAAGGCTCGGCTGATGGTTTGCGCGCCGACCACCCGGGCCGTGCCTTGCGGCGACGTCGAGCCCTCATCGGTAGACATGACCCTCCTCTACCACATGTTGGAAGTAGCTTACATCATTTGTTGACGCTCGTCGGTCCGCCGCCTATGCTAAATGTTGGAATGTGGTTTTATATATTGAAATCACTCTGGGCTGGAGAAACGTCATGACGGAGACCGCTGCGGGTTCCGCTCGTCTGCCCGGACGGCACGAGACGGGCGAGGCAGGATCGCGGACATCGGCGCGATGGCGGCGGCAACTGGCCGGTCACGTGGTCCGTGCGGCACTGGCGGACGGCAACGATCCCCGCGCGGTAGAGGCCGCAGCTCGGCTCTACGAGCAAGGAGTGCTCGAACCGCGGTTGGTCGGTCAGCGCGAGCAGATCGAGGAGGCCGCCCGCGCGAGCGGGGTGGCCTTGCCCCCCGAGCTGGTCCTCGACGTCGATCGCCTCGCCGCCGATCCGGCCGTGCTGCACGTGCTGGACGAGTCCTTCGCCGGCAAGCCGGACGAGCAGCGGGAGCTGGCGCGGCGCGACTCCTTGTACCTCGCGGCGGCGGCATTGCGCGCCGGCCTTGTCGACTGCTGCCTGGCGGGTGCGTCGCGCCCGACCGCGGACGTGCTGCGGGCCGGGATTCGGGTGATCGGCCTGCAGGCCGGCGTGCAGACGTTGAGCAGCTCGTTCGTGATGGTCCTGCCGGACGGGCGGGTGTTGACGTTCGCCGACTGCGCGGTTCTTCCGGAGCCCACCGAAGTGCAACTTGCCGACATCGCGATCGCGGCGGCGGATACCCACCGGAGGCTGTCGTCCGCTGAACCACTGGTGGCCATGCTTTCCTTCAGCACCAGGGGAAGCGCCGATCACGAGTTGGTCGACAGGGTCCGCTCCGCGACCCGGATGGTGCGCGAAAGAAAGCCGGAGCTGGTCGTCGACGGGGAGTTGCAGTTCGACGCGGCGGTGGTGGAGGCGGTCAGCGCCCACAAGGCACCCGGATCGGCCGTGGCGGGCCGGGCCAACGTGCTCGTGTTCCCGAACCTCGCCGCCGGCAACATCGGCTACAAGATCACCGAGCGAATCGGGGGAGCGCTGGCGCTCGGCCCGATCCTGCAGGGACTCAACGCCCCGCTCAACGACCTCTCGCGGGGCTGCAGCGCCGCCGACATCGAAGTGCTGGCTCTCGCCAGCGCGGTTCAGTCCTTGCGCTAGTGCTCTGACCGAAATGGTTCGCCGGGGCGGTTGGCGCAACACCAACGCCCGCCATCCAGATGTTCTCGCGGCCCAGCGCCGCGAGCGAGCCCGCATCCGCAGCGAGAAGGGCCTGCGCTGGGGCGGACGACCGGCGAAAATCGCGTGACCCTACCAATGGCACCGGCGACACTGACGCCATGACCGGTTCTGCACTGCCTCAACTGCTTCGACCGCGTGCCCTGAGGCCCGGAGATCTCGTTGTCATCGCATCGCTGTCCGGTCCGCTGCCAGCCGCTTACGAGCCCAACGTCGAGCAGACGGTGGTTGTGCTCGAGCGGATGGGCTTCCGCGTGCGTCGGGCTCCGCTACTCGAAGTAGGACGCCGCCATTGGTGGAGCGCGGCCACGCCGGCGGAGATCGCCGGAGAGCTCAATGATCTTCTGCGCGATCCTGAGGTGCGCGCGATCGTCGCGAGTGACGGCGGCCAGTCGGCGCTCGGCTACCTCGACCTGATCGACGTCGAGGCGATCAGGGCCGACCCCAAGCCGATCCTCGGCTACAGCGACATCTCGCTGCTGCATCTGCTGCTCTATGCGCGCACGGGTCTGGTCGGGTTCCATGCCGACATGGCCGTCCCCGGCTTCGGCGGACACTGGCAGTCTGCGCCCGTGGCACGCCAAGCGAAACTCGCGAAGCTCTACTCCAGGTTGCTGACCGGTACCGAGGCAATCGGTGCGCTGCCTGCGAGCCCGTCGTGGGAGTGCTGGCGTCCTGGTCGTGTCGAAGGCCGGCTGATCGGCGGGTTGATCAATCGCATCGTGCTGGCGCAGGCGACGCGTTTCGCGCTGCCGCTCGAACGGTTCGACGGTGCGGTGCTGTTCTGGGAGGAGATGGGCGGCCTGGCATCGTACGTGTGGAGCTATCTGCAGGTGATGCGACACTGCGGCATCCTCGATCGGATCTCCGGCATGGTCGTGGGCGTTCCGCGCGAGATCAGTGGACTCGAGCCCAGCGCGTCTCCTACCCTGCCCGAGATCGTCCTCGACGTCCTCGGCGACCGTGACATCCCGGTCCTGGGCAACGTCGAGTTCGGGCATGCCGGCCCGAATCTGCCGATGCCGGTCGGCATCCGCGTCGGCCTCGATGCGCAGCAGCGGAGGTTGTCGCTGCTCGAACCGGCGGTAGGGCCGCACGCGGGGACGGGACCGGTCAGCTGAGCACCGCGGATCAGTGAGCCGACGGCCCCCGGCAGCACCCCCCACCCAACAAGCGAAACTGCGGTGGGACGGCTTGGCCGCCCCACCGCCGTTCCGGTCCACCACTAGGTTTTCCGGGCCTCCGGCAGGACGTGCGGCTCGTCGGCTGTCGCCGGCCGCATCTCAGGTATGCCGGCTGATTCGTCTGCCTGCGGAGCACCGCCGCGTCGGTCGCGGCGCACGCGGAGCTGGTAGCCGGCCAAGATGACGGCGAGCGTCAGCAAGCTCAGCCAGAACTGCGAGCGGGTGTCCGGCAGCACCGCCATCGCGATGATGACGGCACCCATCAACGCGATCGTGAGGTAGCTCAGCCACGGGAACAACCACATCTTGAGCGTGAGTGCCGCGGGCTCGGTTCGCTCCAGAGTGCGCCGCATCCGCACCTGGGCGATCGCGATGACGAGGTAGACGAACAGGGCGACCGCGCCGTAGGAGTTGACCAAGAACTGGAACACGACGTCGGGGGAGAAGTAGGCGGCCAGGACGGAGACGTAGCCCGCGATGGTTCCCACGAGGATCGCGCGCCTGGGCACCGAGCCCCGGCCGAGCTTCGTGAGCGTCCTGGGTGCATCGCCGTTCTTGGTGAGGGCGAACAACATCCGCGACGAGGTGTAGAGCGCGGAGTTCAGGCAGGACAGCACCGCGGTCAGCACGATCGCGTTCATCACCGTCGTCACCGCCGGGACTTCCAGCGCGGACAGGACGGCGGCGTAGGGGCTGACCTTCGTCTGCGGCGAGTCCCAGGGCACGATCGCCACCACGAGGAACACCGAACCGACGTAGAAGCCCACGACTCGCAGGATGATCGACTTCATGGCTCGCGCCACGGCCTGCTTCGGTTCGGCGGACTCGGCTGCGGCGATGGTGACGATCTCGGCACCGGTGTAGAAGGCGATGCAGGGGACTACGGCCGCGAGGACCGCCCCGACGCCCATGGGCGCGAAGCCGCCGTGTGCGACCAAGTTGTCGAGGCCTGCATGTGCGCCCGGCCAGAACCCGAGCACGTGCAGGACGCCGAACAGCAGGAAGGCCACGATGGCCAACACCTTGATCGAGGAGAACCAGTACTCGAATTCGCCGTAGGAGCGCGCCGAGACGAGGTTGGTGGCCGTCAGCAGCGTCAACAGCACCCCGCTGAGCACCCACAGAGGCACTCCCGGCAGCCACAGCTGCAGGATCTGCCCACCGGCGACCGCCTCGACGGCGACGACGATGACGAAGAAGTACCAGTACATCCAGCCGACGGAGAACCCGGCCCGGTTGCCCAGCGCCTGCCTGGCGTACACGTAGAACGAGCCGAGCGCGGGCCTGGCGACCGTCATTTCCGCGAGCATGCGCATGATCAGCACTGTGAGCATCCCCGCGAGCAGGAATGACACCACGGCCGCCGGCCCGGTCTGGTGGATCACCACCCCGCTGCCGACGAACAAGCCGGCCCCGATCACGCCGCCGAGGGCGATCAGGTTCATGTGGCGACGTTTCAAACCCTGCTGCAAACCAGTGGTTTGTCCATCGGCCGAGTCGGGAGCCACGTTTCCTCCTCCTCAGGTCGCACCCCAGGACTTCCTGGAGCAGTCGTTGCGCGAGACGTTGTGGTTCCGGTCACGCTAGGCAGCGGATCGACTCGTGCGGAGTGCCAGTTCAGGATGGATCGCAGGAACCAGCTTGAACCGTCCCACCACCTGTGCGGGACAGGCGAAATCCCGATCGCAACCGCACGAACCCGCGCGCCACGTGGCACATCGAGGTCGGGATCTCCCAGGTGCGACGCAAGATCGTGGCAGCCCGTGCGATCTCACCGGATCCGCATGTTCCACGTGATCGCCAAATGGCCCACTGCCGGAATCGTCGAGCTCGCCGGCGCGTCGGTGCGAGTCGGTCAGTCCGATGTGGACGCTACTGCGGTCGTGCCGGCCGGGAAGCCGGGATTCTCATTCCACGGCGAGCGACGGCGTTGAACGCCGCTTCGCGCCCCGCGTGTCCCTGGCAGACAGGTCGGCCGGACGCATCGCCAAGGTGCACGCCGTGCTGACCGCACCGGTGAGGACGAGGTAGGCCACCAGGAGCCACGGTGTGCCACCGATTGCGAGGAGACCGGCCAGGATCAGCGGGGTCAGGCCGGAGGCGAAGATCCCGGAGAACTGGTAGACGAGCGAGATGCCGGTGTAGCGGACCTCGGTGGGGAACAGGTCGCAGTACAGCGCTGCCTGCGGCCCGTACATCAAGGGGTAGGCCACGCCGAAGCTGAGCAGCAGCGCAGCGGTGAGGACGACGAGCGACCGGGTCTCGAAGAGGCCGAACACCGGGTACGCCAGGACGGTGAAGGTCATCGCGCCCAGCGCGAAGGTCTTCCGGCCGCCCCACCGGTCGGAGCAGTGCCCGAACACGGGGATGAAGACCACCATCACCGCCGCGCAGACCAGCACGACGCGCAGCAG
The DNA here is from genome assembly GCF_056431645.1 of Saccharopolyspora sp. NPDC045839. Lineage (NCBI taxonomy): Bacteria > Bacillati > Actinomycetota > Actinomycetes > Pseudonocardiales > Pseudonocardiaceae > Saccharopolyspora > Saccharopolyspora sp. NPDC045839. Next base: position 59,871 of record NZ_JBWKKH010000003.1, on the reverse strand, counting down.
GTCGGAGTAGTGCAGGCCGAGCGACTTCACGCCGTAGGACAGGATGAACACGCCCCACGTGTTGAAGGCGACGCCTTCGGCGAGCCGGCTGCCCATGCCGAGCAGCAGGTGCCGCCGACCGAGGCGGTCCCGCAGCAGTTCGGCGGCGGGCACCGTGGCGGCCTCCTGGTGCGAACGCAGGGCGGTGAAGGCAGGGGTCTCCATGACCTTCAAGCGGACGAACATGCCGATCAGCACCAGTACCAGGCTGAACAGGAAGGCGATGCGCCAGCCGTAGGCGAGGAACGCGGTCTCGTCCATCGTGGCCGACAGCAGCAGGAACGCGCCGGTGCCCAACAGCAGGCCGAGCGCCAGGCCGACCTGGGGCCAACTGCCGTAGAGCCCCTTGCGCCGCGGCCCCGCGTACTCGACGGCGAGCAGCACGGCTCCGCCCCACTCGCCGCCGATCGCCACGCCCTGCGCCACGCGGCACAGGATCAGCAGGATCGGCGCGAGGATCCCGATGCTGTCGTAGGTGGGGACCAAGCCGATGAGGAAGGTCGCGACACCCATGATCATCATCGTGGTGACCAGGGTCTTCTTGCGACCGATGCGATCGCCGATGTGCCCGAAGATCAAGCCGCCGACCGGTCTGGCCACGAAGCCGACGGCGAAGGTCGCGAAGGCCAGCAGGGTGCCGACGAGGGGGTCGTGGCCGGGGAAGTACAGCTGGCCGAAGATGAGGCTGGCGGCCATGCCGTAGAGGAAGAAGTCGTACCACTCGATGGTCGTGCCCAGGATGCTGGACAGGATGACGATCCTCATGTCCTGCTGGGCGGGGGCTCTTCGTTGCGCTTGCTCCGTCAAGGCGGGCTCCCTGGTCGATGCCGGTGGTTCACAGCGAGGCTCGGAAGATGTCCGCGGCGGCCGCGCGGTCCAGGTGGCGCGGTACCACGGCCAGCTGGCGGGTCTGCTTGAGCGTTCCGTCCACAAGGGACTCGACGTGGTGTTCCGCGTAGCCGAAGGCGCGCAGACCGCTGGGCATGTCGATGTCGGCCATGAGTTCGCGGAGGACGTGCGGAAGTGCTTCGGCTCCGTCGGTGCGGGTGAAGGTGCTGCCCGAGAGCAGTTCGGCCGCGCGCAGGTGCCGTTCGGGATCGGCCGGGTAGGTCCAGGAGAACACGGCCGGTGCGGTAGCTGCGACGGCCTGGCCGTGGGGCACCATCGGCATCTCCGGGTACCCCTGCGGTTGGTAGCTCTCCGCCATGCCCGCGATCGGGTAGGCGTTCGCGTGCGGTAGGTGCGTCCCGGCGTTGCCGAAGCCGGTTCCGGCATAGGTGGAGGCGAGCGCCATCTGGTAGCGCGCATCCAGGTCGCGACCGTTGTGCACGGCGGCGCGCAGGTGGCGGCCGACGAGTTTGAGCGCCATCTCGCACCACACGTCGCTGATCGGGTTGGAGCCGCAGAAGGCGGGGCGCCGCATGGGGTCGGCGGGTGCGGGCTTGGTGTCGAAGCGAACGGCTGTGTAGGACTCGAGCGCGTGGGAGAGCACGTCCATACCGCTGGCGGCGGTGACCTGCGGGGGCATGCTGACCGTGGTCAACGGGTCGACCAGGGCGAGGGCCGGCCGCAGGCGGGGGTGGCTGACACCGGCCTTGAGGTGCATCGACAGCAGGTCGACGACGCAGATCGTGGTGGACTCGGACCCGGTACCGGCCGTGGTCGGCACCGCGATCAACGGCTTGACCGGCCCCTCGGGCACGCGTCCGGCGCCGATCGGCGGCGTGACGTAGTCGAGCAGCTCGCCGTCGTGGGTCGTGAGCAGGTTGACCGCCTTCGCGGTGTCGATCGTGGAGCCACCGCCGACGGCGACGAAGGCGTCCCAATCCTTCTCCCGGGCCCACTTGACCGCCAGGTCGATGCTGACGTCGGTCGGCTCGACCGCGACGCCGTCGAAGACCTCGCATTCGATGCCCGCGGCGCGGATGCGGTCCTGCACGCGGGCCGGGATCCCGGTGTCGCGCACGCCCGGGTCGGTGAGGACCAGGACCCTCCGCGCCCCGGACGCGGCCAGTTCGCCGCCGATCTCGTCCAGCGCGCCCAGGCCGAACTTGAGCGGCGGCGCGGCCCAGGTGAACACGGAGTCGTTGGCTGGAGTGGTCATTCCGTACCTCCCGCATCGTCTTCAACATGTGGAGTGGTATGCCACTATATGGTCGAGTGGTGCGCGCCACAACCCCCGCGAAGGCAGCGTGGACCCACTCGGGAAACAACCGGAGCGGAGTGGAATCAGCGCGTCAGAAGGTAAGCGCCGCAACAGAAATCAGCAGTCGGTCACGAAGGGACGCTTGGTGCCGGCGATACCTTCTGCGGTGCAGGAGGTGATTGATCGATCAGGGAGCGGATGGGCGGCTCAATGAGTGGTGCACCGGAATGAGCCGACTGATCTTGCGCGTCGGCTCGGCGAGGTATCGGCCCAGTTCGTGCATGCGCGCACGAGGCATCCGGACTGTGGGAGCCTGCACCACCAGGGCTGCGTGCGCGTTGCCGGCGTCATCGAGCACAGGCGCGCCGACGCAGCGCACCCCGAGCACGTTCTCCTCGTCGTCGAGGCTGTAACCGCGTTGGCGGATCGACTTGAGATCTTTGATGAGCTTGTCGCGGTCCCGCAACGTCTTCGCCGTCACGGCCGGGAGTTCGGCAGGCAGCGAAGCCACGAAGTGGTCGGCGTCCTCGGCGTGCGCCAGCATGGCTTTGCCGGATGCCGTGGAATACAGCGGAAAACGGGCCCCGACGTGCTGCTCGAACCGCAGCGGCAAGGAGCACTGCACTCGCATGAACACCACGGATTCCCCAGCTTCCCGAACCGCGAGGTTGACCGATTCCTCGGTGGCGGCGTTGATCGCTTCGAGCACCGGCAGCGCCTTGTCGAGGCCGAGGGTCTGCTGCGCTGCCTGCCCGAGCAGCACCGCCCGGGAGCCGAGGTAGTAGCTGTCCGTCGTGGGGTTCTGGGCGACGTAGCCCTCGGCCGCCAGGGCGCGGAGGATGCGGTGGGCGGTACCGGTCGAGAGGTTCAGGTGCTCCGCCACCTGGTGCAACCGCACCTCGCCGTTCATGTCGATGAACAGCCGCAACACCGCCATCGCGCGCCCGATGGCTTGAGTCCCCATCGGCGCAGCACCGGCGCGCGCATCGACCTCGGAGCGCGTGGCGCGTGACGACATCCGAACCTCCTCGGCATCCACCCGGGGTGAGCCTACGACGTGGGCCACGGCACCAGCCCGAGCCGGGCCGGAGCTCGCTGGAAGCACGGTGGTGCATCGGCGCACCCGCAACGCCGCAACCAGCCGGCAGGGCACGATCGGTCGACTAACCCGATCAAGGGTCCCCAATACGACGTGCCGCTCGTAGGATTCGCGATGTGACACCGTTGTCGCCCCGGATGCCGGAGATCGGCGCGCTCGAAGTGCTGCTCAGCGTTGCGCGACTGGGGAGCTTGAACCGCGCGGCCAAGGAACACGGCATCTCGCAGCCCGCGGTGAGCTCCCGGATCCGCTACATGGAGCGGCTGGTCGGTGTGCCGCTTCTGGAGCGTTCCACCTCCGGTTCGCGGCTGACCCCGGCCGGCGCGCTCGTCGCGGACTGGGCCCGCGGCGTCGTGGAGTCAGCGGCGGTGCTGGACGCGGGTATCAGCGCGTTGCGGGAGACGCGCGCGCACGAACTGGGTGTCGCGGCGAGCATGACGGCGGCCGAGTACCTGGTGCCGGGCTGGCTGGTCGTACTGCACGAACGGGCACCGAGGCTGAAGGCGTCGTTGCGGCTGGCCAATTCGGCCGAGGTCGCCAGGTTGGTCCTCGGCGGCGAGGTGGAGCTCGGCTTCGTCGAGGGCCCGTCGGTGCCGGAGGGACTGGACTGCGAGGACGTGGCCGCCGACCGGCTGGAAGTGGTGGTGGCGCCGAGCCACCCGTGGAGTGGCAGACGCACCCCCGTGCCGGCGACGGAGCTGGTGGCGACCCCGCTGATCCAGCGGGAGCCGGGCTCCGGCACGCGGTACACGCTGGAACGGGTGCTCGCCTCCTTCGGGCCGCTTGCCCCGCCACTGCTGGAGGCGTCTTCGACGACCGCCGTCCGCTCGGCCGCCGCGGCGGGGGTGGCGCCTGCGGTGATCAGCTCGCTCGCGGTGGCCGGGGACCTCGTGGAGCGTCGGCTGGTCGCGGTCCCGGTCGAGGGGATCGACATGCGGCGGGTGATCCGCGCGGTGTGGCGGTCCGGCCACCCGCTGCTGGGACCGGTGCGGGACCTGATCGGGGTGGCGAGGCGATCTCGGCACGCCGAGCGCTCACACCACTGACAGCGGCAATGGCACCCCAGCGAGGCCGCGTCGCACCAACGGCAGTTCCGCGGCGAGCTTCGCCATCGCCGTCGCGGACGGTGCATCCGGATCGCGCGCCACCACGGGAATCCCGGCGTCGCCCGCCTCGCGCATCGCGATGTCCAGCGGCACCTGCGCGAGCAACGGCACGTCGAGCTGCTCCGCGAGTCGCTGACCGCCGCCGGAGCCGAACAGGGACGTGGCGGCACCGCACGTACCGCACACGAGCTCGGACATGTTCTCCACGACACCGGCGATCTGCATCCGCTGGTCGCGCGCCATCCGGCCGATGCGGGCGGCGACGGTTTGCGCGGCGGGTTGCGGTGTGGTGACCGCCAGCAGCGCGGCCTGCGGCACCAGCTCCAGCAGCGACAGCGCCACGTCACCGGTGCCCGGCGGCAGGTCGAGCAGCAGCACGTCGAGATCGTTCCAGTGCACGTCCACCAGGAACTGCTCCAAGGCCTTGTGCAGCATGGGGCCGCGCCACACCACCGGTTCGGCGTCGTCGACGAAGAATCCGACCGACATCAACCGCACGCCGTGCGCCTCCACCGGCAGCATCATCCCGTGCAACGCGATCGGATTGCGCCGCGCACCGAACAGATGCGGGATCGAATAACCCCACACATCCGCGTCGAGCACGCCGACGCGCTGTCCCGACCGAGCCAGCGCGACCGCGAGGTTCGCCGTCACGCTGGACTTGCCGACGCCGCCCTTGCCGCTGGCCACGGCGTAGACCCGGGTCTGCTCGGGGAGTCCGCGCGGCCGCCGGCCGCGGATGTCGCGGGCCAGGGCCATGCGTTCTCGCTCCGACATGGTGCTGAAATCGACCTCGACCGCGGTGGCACCGACCTCGACCGCGGCGGCGGTGATGGCTTCGCGGAGCGACTCGCGCAGCGGGCATGCCGAGGTCGTCAGGGCGATGCCGATGCGTGCCCGGCCCCGGCGGTCCACCTCGACGTCGCGGAGCATGCCCAGCTCGGCGAGTCCGCGGTGCAGTTCCGGGTCCTGCACGGCGCCGACCGCGGTCCGCACCGACCGGCTATCGATGTGGTGTTTCGTCTTGCGGTTCAACAACATCGGCGTACCTCCGTGAAGCGGGGTCAGACGCGGTAGGCGCGGCGAACCGGTGGTACCGGCCGCATCAGGAACTCCGGGCGGCGCTGGCCGTCGGGGCCGAGCGCGGCACGGGTCTTGGCCAGCCATTCCCGGTAGACCGCACGGGAGCGCCGGGTGTCGACGTAGACGTCGCCGTAGCGGTCTTCCGGATGGGCCGGGGTCAGGCTGATCTTCTGCAGCCAGCAGTGCATGCCCGACCACGGGTCCGGGTGCACCGCGAACGCGAGGTTCTGGTGCACGCCGGGGTCCTGCCAGTCGATGCGCGAGGAGTCCGGGTCATCGGAGTCGAACGGTGCGATTCCCGTCCTGTGCCGCAGCATGAAGGTGTGCTCACCGCCCGGATGGGACAGTTCGACCATGCCGGCGACCCACCGGCTGCCTTCGCCCGGGTGCAGTCGCCACCGTCCCATGTGGTGCGACAGCGCGCACACGCCCGGCCGGATCCCCTCGGTCACCCAGACCCGGCAGACGAAGTAGCCGATCTCCGTGCTGATGCGCACCAGATCGCCGGTGCCGACCCCGTGGCGCCCGGCGTCGGCCGAGTTCAACCACAGCGGGTGGGTGTTGCTGATCTCGTTGAGGTACTTGGCGTTGCCGGATCGGGTGTGGATCAGCGTCGGCAGCCGGAAGGTCGGCACCAGCACGAGCTCGCCGGCGGCGGTGTCGATCTCGCCGTGGGAGACGTGCGACCGGATGTATCCCGGGGTGGCGTGTTCGGGCCAGCCCCAGTCGCGCATCGTCGTCGAGTACACCTCGAGCTTGCGCGACGGGGTGAGCCAACCGGCGGTGACCGAACCGTCGTCGTGCCGCACGCCGACAGCCCCGGCCTCACCGACCACCGGAGGCGCGGACTCCAGCCCCACCGGCCGCCGGAAAACCCCGTCCGCGTCGGCTTCCGCGCCGTCCAGCTCGGCGTCGGTGAGTTCCCGCTCGTCCTGGCGGTAGACGTCGTGGTCGATCTCCACGACGCCGTAGCGCCGCATGTACTCCAGCGGCGTCATGCCCTGCTCGGCGGCCTTCTCCGGCAGGCCCGGCACCTGGTTCTCGAAGACCCAGCGGTAGTACTCGTCGACGGTGATCTTCTCGCCCGGGCGGTACGGCGACTCGAAGTGCTTGCGGATGCCCAGCGCATTGTCCGGATCGATGCGCCAGGACAGCTCGAACCAGAACTCGTTCTCCTCCCACACCTCGCCCGGGTTGGTGTCGCGGGTGTCGGTGTAGTCGAGGCCGAGCCGATCCATCGCGACCCGGCGCACCGGCTGGCGGAAGCCGAGCCAGCGGCCGGCGTGGGTCTCGTAGGAGTGCGTGTCGTGGCGTTCCGCCCCGTGGCCCATGGGCAGCACGTAGTCGGCGAACTCCGCGGTCTCCGACCAGGTCGGGGTCAGCGCGACGTGCAGGCCGACCTTGTCGGGGTCGGTGAGTTGCCGCATCCAGGTGAAGCCGTCGGGGTTGGTCCAGATCGGGTTGTAGACGCGGGAGAAGTAGACCTCCAGGCGGCCACGGCCCTCGGCGAGGAAGTGCGGCAGCAGGATGGACATCTCGTTGGTGGACAACGGATATTCGCGGGGCCAGGTCAGCTCGTTCCAGTGGTCGTGCGGCGCGGGCATCGCCGGCCCGTGCGGGATGAGCTTGTTCCAGCCGTTGGGGCTCGTTCCGCCCTTCGCTCCGATGCTGCCGGTCAGCGCGAGGACGAACCACAGCGCGCGGGCGACCTGCCAGCCGCCGAGGTTGCCGGCGCACGCCGAACGCCAGACGTGCGAAGCCAGCCGGCCGCCGCACGCGGCCACGGTCTCGGCCACCTCTGCGATCTTGGCGGCGGGCACGCGCGCCTCCTGGGCGGCGAAATCGAAGGTGTACCCGGCGTAGTCGGACTCCAGGCGGTCGAGGAACGTTCCGAAGTCCGACGGCGCGTCGGGGTGCAGTTCGCGCAGGTAGGTCTTCCAGTTGAACCAGCGTCGCAGGAAGGCCTCGTCGATCTGGCGGGTGCGCAGCAGGTGCGAGGCGATCGCCAGCAGGATGGCGGCTTCGCTGCCCGGCCACGGCGCCAGCCAGGTGTCGGCGTGCGAGGCGGTGTTGGACATCCGCGGATCGAGCACGATCAGCTTCGCGCCGCCCTGCTTGCCCTCCATGATCCGCTGGGCGTGCGGATTGAAGTAGTGCCCGGTTTCCAGGTGCGAGGACAGCAGCAGGATCACGTTGGCGTTGGCGTAATCCGGCGACGGGCGGTCGTATCCGGCCCACAACGTCATGCCGAACCGCGCGCCGGACGAGCAGATGTTGGTGTGGCTGTTGTGTCCGTCGACGCCCCAGGCGTTCAGGAACCGCTCGGCGAATCCGTCCTCGCCGGGGCGCCCGACGTGGTACATCACCTCTTCGTGGCGGTTCTCGACGATGGCCTGCCGGATCCGGGCGGCGATGTCGTCGAGCGCCTCGTCCCAACTGACCCGCTGCCACTGCCCGCCGCCGCGGTCGCCGGTGCGCCTGAGCGGGTGCAGGATCCGCTCCGGGTCGTTGAGCTGGTTGATCGTCGCCGGGCCCTTGGCGCAGTTGCGACCACGTGAGCCGGGATGCGCCGGATTGCCCTCCAGCTTCCTGATGGACAGATCGTCCTTGTCGACGTAGGCGAGCAGGCCGCAGGCGCTTTCGCAGTTGAAGCAGGTGGTGGGCACGAGCGCGTACGAGTGGGGCACCTTTCGCGGATGTGCCTTGGCGTCGTATTCGACGTGGTCATCCCATGTGGACACCGGAGGGAAGTTGCGCAGGTGCTCGTGGTTCCGCGCGCCTGGCAGCACCGGTTCGGGGAACGGTTGCTCGTTGTGCATGGGCGTTTCCTCTCCCGAGTCAGGACAGCGGAACGTCTTGGGCGGCGCGCACGAACACGCTCTCGTAGGCCAGCAATGCGCCCTGGACCACGACACCTGCCAGCACCGGAAGTACCACGAACGTGCCCTGCCATCCGGTTCCGGCTGCCACCGCGGCGACGGCGGCCGGTGCGACGCCACCACCCCAGAACAGGCGGGCGTAACGACCACGGGTGATCATGTGCGCGGCGATCTGGGAGTTGCGGGTCGGGTGCCGGCCCAGGTACTCCAGCAGCAGCATCACCACGTGCAGCAGGGTGCTGATCGCCAGGCTGCGGGCGACGAGCGCGACCGCGTCGCCGGACGGACCGGCGAATGCGGAGAGCAGCAGCAACGCACCGGCGCCGACCATCACGGCCTGCACGATGAGGTGCCAGAACAGCAGCGGGGACTGCCACAGGTCTCGGCCTTCGGCCTGCCCGAACAGGAATCCGGTGTAGCCGGCGGTCATCGCTGCCGCTGGTACCACAGCCCAGGCCAGCGGGGTCAGCACTGCGTCGGCGGTGTGCGCGCTGACCACCCCGGCGGCGGCCAGCACCCCGGTGCACAGCCACGCGGCGGCGATCGCGGCGAAGACGCCGAGCACCAGCGCACCCCACACCAGCCACGAGGTCGGATTCGGTTTCAGCAGCAGGTACAGGAACCGCTTGGGCTGCTTCAGGTCCCAGACCAGCAGCACCCCGGTGGCCGCCACGCCGACGACGCCGAGCGCAGGCGCGACGACCGCGCCCAGCAGGCCGAGGTCGACTCCGAGGAACCGCGCCAGCGCGGCGACCAGCAGCGCACCGGCACCGAACGCCTTGGTCCACAGATAGGTCGTCACCCGCCACCCCCACGGGCGCGGGTGCGCGGTGTTCAGCGTGGTGCGGGCGCGGCTGACCGGGTCGACGGGCAGGTCCTTCGACGCTTCGCGGCGGTGCTCATCGGGTTGCGCCCAGATGTAGGACTCGCCGGTCGGCGCCGCCAGCGGATCCAGGACGGCCCGGTCGGCGCCGAGGTAGAAGACGTTCGGTCCGGTGTTCTGCTCGGGTGCCCGCACCTGGACGGGATTCTCGTTGACCAGCTTGGCGATCCCGCTGCTGGGATCGTCGAGGTCACCCACCCAGATCGAGTGCGTCGGGCACACCACGACGCATGCCGGCTCCAGGCCCTCGTCGACCCGGTGGGCGCAGAAGTTGCACTTGGCGGCGGTGTGGGTGTCCTCGTCGATGTAGATGGCGTCGTACGGGCACGCCTGCATGCAGCCCTTGCAGCCGATGCACCGCTCCCGGTCGAAGTCGACGATGCCGTCGTCGCGTTTGAACAACGCCTTCGTCGGGCAGATCTGCACGCAGGGCGCATCGGTGCAGTGATTGCACCGCATCACGCCGAAATCTCTCGTGGTGGACGGGAAATCACCCGATTCGACGTACTTGACCCAGGTTCGGAACTGGCCGACCGGCACTTCGTGCTCGGTCTTGCACGCGACGGTGCAGGCGTGGCAGCCGATGCAGGTCCGCTGGTCGATGGCGAAGCCGTAACGCACGCCGGTCCTCCTCGCCAATAGCAGGGGTGGAAAGCAATCGCGGTCGGTCGAACGAGGACTGTCCGGCGCCCCAACACCTCCGGGCGTCGAGGACCTGTCCGAATCAGACCGTAGATCGGTTCGCGCACATCGGCATCAAAGGCCGTTGTTGAGGGGTATCAAGTGATCTTTGGGTCTCCGGTGCGCTGGTGGGGAACGGCGCCGGCTTCGCCCACCGTCGCGTTCACGTCGATCCGAAGCGTGGCCAGGCAGCCGATGGCCAGCAGGCCGGCGGACACGGCGAACGGCACCACCCAGCTGCCGGTCTGGTCGACCAGGAAGCCGAAGATCACCGGGGAGAGCACGCCGGCGAAGCCGAAACCGGTGTTCATCAGGCCGCCGGCGGTCCCCGCGTGGTGCGGTGCGATGTCCATCGGGATCGACCACAGGACCGGGTTGGTCAGCTCCAGGAAGAAGAACGCCAGGGCCAGGAAGCCGGTGACCAGGACGAGGTCGTTGACCAGCAGCGTCGGAACGATGCAGATGAACGAGCCGAGCAGGCCCACGAACAGGACTAACTTCCGCGCGATCCGCAGTTCACCGGTGCGCTTGAGCAGGGCGTCGGACAGCAACCCGCCGACGGTGTCGCCGACGACGCCTGCGATCAGCACCAGGGTGGTGAACAGGGCGAACTCCTTCAGCTCCAAGCCGAAGCTCCCGGAGAAGAACGACGGGATCCAGGTCAGGTAGACCCACAGCATCCAGCCGTAGCAGAAGTCCACGAAGGTCACCGGCAGGATCGCCCTGAGCAGTGCACGCCACGGCACCGGTGGCCGATCGTCCCGCCGTTGCTCGGGTGGGAGTTCGGTGAGCTCGGCCTCGGTGATCTTCGGGTGGTCGCCGGGTCGGTTCCGGTACATCAGCCACCAGACGACGACCCAGGCTCCGCTGACCGCACCGAGGATCCAGAACGACGCCCGCCAGTGCAGCACCGCGATGATCAGGGCGACGACGGTGGGCGCGATCGCGTTGCCGATGCGGGAGAACGCGTGCGTGATGCCCTGCCCGTACGCGCGGCGGTGGGGCGGCAACCATTTCGTCATCGCGTGCGTCGCGGAGGGGAACGAGGCTCCCTCGCCGAAACCCAGCGCCAGGCGCGCGGCGAACAGGCTGACCAGTCCGGTGGCGAAACCGGTGAGCACGGTGGACACCGCCCACACCAGACCGGCGACGCCGAGCACGGCGCGCGGTCCGAACCGGTCCGCCAGGTAGCCGCCGAAGGCCTGGAAGAACGCGTACGGCACAGCGAAGGCCGACAGCACGAACCCGAGCTGGGTGTGCGAAATGCCGAGGTCGTGCTGGATGAACGGGGCGGCCGTGGCGATGTTGACGCGGTCGATGTAGGTGAGGAAGTACATCGCGCACAGCAGCAGGAGGATTCGCCCGCGGACGCGGGTGCGGATCATGCCCACCGGACCGGGGTCGGTGGGCGTCGCGGGCACGGACTGCGGACGGGAGCGGGCTTTGGAGTCCATTGATCACACCGCCTCGGCTGGCGTGGGTACGACGGAACGGCCGACGTGGGGTCGGCAGGTCCGGCTCGGAAAACGCGCTGCGGCTCCGGCTGCACCGGATTTCAGGGGCCTGGAGCCGCGTGGGTGGATCGACGGGGCTCGAAAGCGCCGTCCTGTATTCCAATAATTGGAATCGAATCCCACATGAAGCTACCGACGAGCCAATGCTGTGTCAACGGTCACATCGCTGGGACGGTGGTGGCCCCGTTGACTCGGTTCCGTCCAGCTCGTACGTTCATTTGGCATCGGCTCTCATATTGTGAAATTCCGGCGCTGTCGTCGACCCGGCATGGCTGCGTTCGCTGACGCACGCAGCCGGAGAGGACACCGACATGTCCGAGAACTCGTCGTCCGTCCACGACACCGTCGCGGAACTGGTCGCGCGAGCCCGATCCGCGCAACGCACCTTCGAAACCTACGACCAGCGGCGGGTCGACGACGTCGTCGCCGCCGTGGCTTGGGCGATCTACCAGCCTGAACGGGCCAGGAAGTTGGCCGAACTCGCCGTCGCCGACACCGGGCTGGGGCGAGTCGAGGACAAGATTGCCAAGAACCAGCGCAAAACCATCGGAACGTTGCGGGACCTCACCGGCGCACCATCGGTCGGGGTGATCTCCGCCGACCCTGACCTTGGCATCACCGAATACGCCAAGCCGGTCGGCGTCGTCGCCGCGATCTGCCCGTCCACCAACCCGGCGGCCACCCCGGCGAACAAGACGATGATGGCGGTGAAGGGCCGCAACGCGGTCATCCTCTCCCCGTCGCCGAAAGGCGCGAGCACCTGCCGATTGCTGGTGGACTACATCCACGCCGAGTTCGACCGGATCGGTGCGCCGCGCGATCTGGTGCAGTTCATCGAAGTCCCGGACAAGGACAAGACCTACGAACTGATGCGCCAGGCGGATCTGGTGGTCGTCACCGGTTCGCAGCGGAACGTGCGGCAGGCGTACAGCAGCGGTACCCCGGCGATCGGGGTGGGCGCGGGCAACGCGCCGGTCCTGGTGCACTCCGATGCCGATGTCGCCGACGCGGCGCAGAAGATCAAGCGCAGCAAGACCTTCGACTACGCAACGAGTTGCTCGTCCGAGAACTCCGTGCACGTCCACGCCGCCGTCTACGACGAAGCGATCGCCGCACTGCGCGAACAGGGTGGCTACCTGCTGACGGAGGAGGAGAAGGCCGGGTTGCAGGCCGTGATGTGGCCCGGCGGCAAGCTCAGCCCCGCGATCATGGCACAGGCCCCGGAGAAGATCGCCGCGTTGGCCGGGCTGGACGCTCCAGAGGCACGGAATGCGGAGTTCTTCATGGTCGAAGAGGACGGTGTCGGGCCGGAATTCCCGTTCAGCGGCGAGAAGTTGTCCGTCGTCCTCACCGTGTACCGCTACGCGGACCTGCCGGCCGCGGTCGAGCGGATCCAGGGCCTGCTGGACCACCAGGGAGCCGGGCACTCCTGCGGCATCCACACCGCTGACGAGCAGAACGCGCGATACGTGGCCGAGCGGCTCCGGGTGGCGCGCGTGCTGGTCAACCAGGCCCATTGCTTCGGCACCGGCGGCGGGTTCGACAACGGTCTCGGGTTCACCCTCACGATGGGCGCCGGGACGTGGGCCGGTAACAGCATCTCCGAGAACCTCTCGTACCGGCACTTCCTCAACATCACCCGGCTGGCCACCACCATCCCGCCGCGCGACCCGGATGAAGACCAGCTGTGGGGCGAATACTTCCGAACTTACGGGCGGTGAACGATGGATCTGCTGGAACACGAAGGAAAGCAGCTGATCGGCGACGCGGGGGTAGTGGTGCCGCGGGCCACGGTGGTGTCCGATCCGGCCGCAGCGCAACGCGCCGCAGCGGCGATCGGGGGCAAGGTGGTGCTGAAAAGCCAAGTACCGTCCGGCAAGCGCGGCAAGCTCGGCGGAATCGAATTCGCCGCAGACGCAGCCGAAGCGGGAGAGGTCGCGCAGCGCCTGCTCGGCGCCGACATCGGCGGGCACGTCGTGCACGAGCTGCTCGTCGAGGAATGCGTCGGCATCCGGTCCGAACTGTACGCGGCCATCCTCAACGACCCGAACAGCAAGGGGCCGCTCGTGCTGTTCTCGGACCAGGGCGGGATGGACGTCGAGGAGGTCGAACTCGCCGCGATCCGGTCACTACCGGTGGACATCCGCAGCGGCCTGGACGCGGACGCCGTCCGCGGGCTCGTCGCAGCCCCCGGTCTGTCCGGCGAGGTCCTGGACCAGGTGGTGACGACGTTGCTGGCCGCCTACCGGATCTACCGGGACGTGGACGCGACGCTGGTCGAGATCAACCCGCTGGCGGTCTGCACCGACGGGCGCGTCATCGCGCTCGACAGCAAGATCTCGCTGGACCCGGCGGCGATCCCGCGGCACGCCGAACTGCTGTCGGGATTCGGGGTGACCGGGCGGGACTCGGGCACCGATCTGGAGCGAGCGGGCGAACAGCTCGGCCTGCAGTACATGGAGCTCGACGGCGATGTCGGAGTGCTGGCCAACGGGGCCGGCCTGACGATGACCACAGTGGACGCCGTCCGGCACTACGGCGGGCGGGCGGCGAACTTCCTGGAGATCGGCGGAGATGCCTACACCAAGGCGACTCCCGCGCTTCGGCTGGTCCTGTCCAACCCCCGCGTGCGCAGCCTCGTGGTCAACTTCTGCGGCGCGTTCGCGCGCACCGATGTGATGGCCGAAGGCGTCGTTGCGGCGTTGGAAGAGCTCAGACCTCGGATCCCGGTGTACTTCAGCATCCACGGTACCGGCGAGGACGAGGCGGTGGCGCTCGTCCGGGAACGCCTGGGGGAAGCCCCCTTCGACACGATGGACGACGCGGTCCGCGCGGCGGTCGTGGCGGCCGGTGAACAGCGCGAGGTGATGAACTGATGTTGATCCGCGAGCACGAAGGGGTGCTGGTCCAAGGCATCACCGGCAAGCAGGGCACGTTCTGGGCCGAGCGGATGGTCGAGTGCGGCACCCGGATCGTCGCCGGTGCCAGCCCCGGCAAAGGCGGCCGGAACGTCAACGGAATCCCGGTCTACGACACGGTTTCCGACGCGGTCGCCCAGCACGATGTGGCCGCCAGCGTGCTGTTCGTACCGCCGGCGGGGGCACGCTCGGCGGCGCTGGACGCGATCCACGCGGGAGTGCGCAAGCTCGTCATCCTCACCGAGCACATCCCGTACCAGGACGTGATGCGGGTGCTCGCCGAGGCCACCGAGCACGGCACCCAGGTGCTCGGCCCGAACACGGCGGGCCTCGTGCTGCCGGGAGAGACGGCTGTCGGCATCATGCCCGGCTTCGCCGCGAACATCTTCCAACCCGGCGACATCGGGGTGATCTCGCGCAGCGGAAGCCTCGGTACGCTGCTCGCGCTCAACCTCGTCTCGGCGGGATACGGCCAGTCGGCGTTCATCGGCATCGGCGGGGACCCGATCCTCGGCACCACCACGACCGACGCGCTGCGGACCCTGGAGGCCGACCCGCGCACCCGCGCGGTGGTGCTGGTCGGTGAGATCGGCGGGACGATGGAAGAGGAAGCCGCCGAGTACATCACCACCATGAGCAAGCCGGTGGTGGCCTTCATCGCCGGGCGAAGCGCGCCGCCCGGACGGCGGATGGGGCACGCCGGAGCGATCGTGACCGGTGGCAAGGGCAGCGGCGAGTCGAAGGCCAGGGCGCTCGCCGAGGCGGGCGCCACGGTGCTCGACCTCCCCAGTCAGGTGTCCGAGGCGCTGATCGGCCACGGCATTACCGCGACCAACCTGCGCACCACAACACCGATCACGTGATTCCTTCCTGCGTGGGCCGGGCAAGACACGGGAAGCTCCGGAGAACCGCTGGTTCTCCGGAGCTTCCCGACCTTCGTGCGCTCGTCGTCAAACGGCTTCGCCGTACACCTGACGTCCACCGAGGAAGGTCGCCCGAACCTCCAAACCGGCGATTTCCGCGGGTGGTACCTGAAGCGGATCGGCGGACAACACGACGAGGTCCGCATATTTGCCCGGTTCGAGGGAGCCGATCTGGTCGTCGCAGAACAGCTGCCAGGCTGGGTCGATGGTCTGCGCCCGGATCGCCTGATCCACGGTGAGCCGCTCCTCGGGCGCCATCAGCCGGCCGCTGCGCGATCGCCGTGTCGTCGCCACGGCGATGTTGCGCAAGGGTTCTTCCGGGGTGACTGGGGGATCGTTGTGCAGTGAGATGCGGAGTCCAGCCCGTACTGCGGATCCGGCCGCAGCCCATCGAGCGCCGTGCTCCGGACCGAAGAGCCCGTCGACGAGCACGTCCCCCCAGTAGTGCAGGTGATCGACGAACAAGCTGCACGTTGCGCCGATGCGGGCCGCCCGGGCGTACTGCTCGGCCGTCATCGTTCCGCAGTGCTCCAGGCGCAGGCGGTGGTCCGGCCGCGGATGGCGCTCCAGCAGCTCTTCCCACACGTCGAGCACCATGTCCACGCCTTCGTCGCCGTGGACGTGGCAGGCCAACTGCCAGCCGGCCGGGAAGTACGCCTCGCTGATCTCCCTCAGCTGCTCCGGCGTGTAGTTGGGGTGCCCGCGGTGATCGCAGCCGAGGCCCATCGCCGTCGTCTGCCGGGTGTTGAGGTACGGGAAGCTGGTGGCGATGTTGCCGACCCAGGGCGAGCCGTCGCACCAGATCTTGATGCCGATCTGCCTGACCAGGTCATCGCCGTTCTCCAGCGGAACCTCGCTGTGCAGAGCAGGCCCGGCCTTCTCGTACATCCGTACCCGGGCGGTCAGCACACCGTCGCGCGCGGCCTGGTCGAAGGCCCAGCGGTGGGAGGGGTCGAAGCCGATGTCGGAGATCGTCGTGACCCCGGCCGCGGAAAGCGCGGCGAACTCCGCGGCCAGCACCGGAACCAGTTCGTCTTGCCGGTGCGCCGTCAGCGCACGCAGGTGCCAGCCTGCGCTCTCGTACGCGACTCCGGTCAACTCGCCATCGCAGTCCCGCCCGAAGCTCCCGCCGGGTGGATCCTCGGTCGCGCTCGAGAGACCCGCCGCCCGTGCCGCCAAGCCGTTGAAGTACACCGCATGTCCGGAGTTGTGCGTGATGATGAACGGACGATCCGGAGCCATTTCGTCCATCCAAGACCTCGTGGGCGTGCCCAACCCTTCCTGCAGGAGACCGTCCCAGCCGAAGAAGTGGGCGACGCGATCCTCGCCTGAATCCAGCTCGCGTTTGATCCGGTCCAGGACTTCCGCCGCGGTGGGCAGCGTGACCGGCCGGATGTCGGTCAGGGCTCCGCTGCGCAATATTCCGTCCAGCACGGGGTGACCGTGCGCCTCGACGAAGCCGGGCATGAGGCAGGCGCCGTGGAGATCGATGACACGGGTTCTCGATCCCCTGCGAGCCAGCACCTCCTCCGCGCTACCAACTGCGAGGATCCGCTCCCCGGCGACAGCGACCGCTTCGGCCGTCGGCCGCTGCGGGTCCACGGTGAGCACTGTTCCGCCGAGGAAGACGATGTCGGCGCTCGTCATCGTGAGATCACACCTTCCGTGACGACCTCGGACCGCTGTCCTGGCGGTACCGGGCGGCTTTCCTTGACCAGCAGCGTGCATGCGGTGGAGATCAATCCGATGAGGATCAGGTAGGCGGCGACCGGCCACGACCGGCCGTGGCTGAACGCGAGCAGCGAGGTCGCGATGATCGGAGCGGTGCCGCCGCCGATCACGGTGGCGACTTGGACGCCGAGCGCCGCACCGGTGCAGCGGACGTCGGGATCGAAGAGCTCGGTGAAGAACGCGCCCTGGGTCTGGTACATCAGCACGTTCGCCAGCCCGATCAGGATGATGCCGAGCAGGACCAGCGGGAAGCTTCCGGTGTCGAACAGCCAGAACGTCGGGAACGCGGTGACCACCAAGCCGATCGTTCCGGCGAGGTACACCGGCCGTCGCCCGATGCGGTCGCCGAGTGCGGCCACCGGCATCGATACCACGATCATCAGCAGGAGGCCCGAGGCGAACTTCGCCAGCAGTACGGTGTTCGACTCCATTCCGATCTGCTGGGTTCCGTACGACAGCAGGAACACGCCCGTGAGGTAGGCGATCGTGGTGTTGGCCAGGTGCATGCCGATGACGAGAAGCACGGTCTTCCACTGTCGCTGCAAGACCGCAGCCAGCGGAAGTCGGCCGGTGCGACCTTCCCGCTGCATCTGCTGGAAGACCGGCGTTTCCTCCACCTTCAGCCGGATGAACATGCCGACGACGACGAGGATCGCGCTGAGCAGGAAGGGCGTTCGCCACCCCCAGGCGAGGAACGATTCCTTGTCCAGCAGGGTGGTCAGCAGGAGGACGGTGGCGGTGGACAAGACGCTGCCCGCGGTCGACCCGATCTGCACCCATCCGCCGTAGAAGCCGCGCCTGCGGTCATCGGCGTGCTCGGTCGCGAGTGCCGCAGCTCCCGCCCACTCGCCGCCGAGCGCGAATCCCTGCAGCAACCGCAGAACCGACAGCAGCACCGGGGCCAGGACGCCGATCGCGTTGTAAGTGGGCAGGATTCCGATCAGGAACGTCGAGACGCCCATCAGGCTCAGCGACGCGATCAGCGAAGCCTTCCGCCCCACCCGGTCCCCGAAGTAGCCGAATGCGATGCCACCAATCGGGCGGGCCAGGAATCCGGCGGCGAAGGTGGCGAAGGACGCGATGGTCCCGGTGGCCGGGTCGAGGCTGGTGAAGAACAGCTGGCTGAAGACGAGGGCGGCCACCGTGCCGTACAGGAAGAAGTCGTACCACTCGATGGTCGTGCCGACGAAGCTCGCCATCGCCACTCTCGACATGCGTCTGCGGCGCGAGGCATCGTCCGTACTTTTCTCGCTCACCATGCTCGGCGCTCCTTACGACGAGATGAGTGATGCAGCTAACAAACGTTGTTAGTTTTCGTGCGGGGTGGCGCTGCTGGCCAGATCCAGTTCGGACCCGTTCGATGGGGCCAGACATGCGTTGGGGCACTGCGACCTGGATCTGGTCCCGCTTGCGGTGGTCGCCGCGACGGACCGTTCGCTGGCCCTGCGCTTGCCGGTGGTGTCATCCATCGAGGTCAGGCTGCGCGTTGGTACTCTTTGCGGATGTCGCCCAGGCGTGCACGTCTTCGTATGTCCAGGCGGGCGATCTGAGGTGGATCGGCGATCGGCTCACGCCTGCCCACAGCCGCCCCTCCACTGATAGGAGAGAGTCCGTGTCGTACCCCGGCGCGCCGGAACCGGTACAGCCCATCCCCGCCACCGCCGAAGAGGCATTGGCTGCCGCTCGCGCCCGATTCGAAGTACTGGATCTGGAAGGAAAACCGGCGCCGTTGTACACGGTGGAGTTCGACATCGGCTTCCTCGTCCACGCCGTCATGCCCCCGCCGCCGCCCGGCACTCAGGCGCCGTTGGGTGGCAGTCACATGGTGATCTCCAAAAGCGATGGAGCCGTCACCTATGTCCCCAACTTTCCGCCGGACTCCGCGATCGAGCTGTACCGCAGCCTGCGCCGGCCCAATGGCTAGGGCGGCCGCCTGAGGGCTGGAAGGCTTTTGCCTAGTACAGCACGCCACCGGGGAGCGGAAGCACACCCTCCGAATTGGTGAGACCTTCCCCGTGGGCGACGAGACGTGGCAGCTCGCCGACTTGACGGGTTGGCCGAGCGAGGACGACTGGATCGTGATGCTGAGACGCGTCGCGACTGCCCCGGCCTGAGGCCGCCACCGCAGACTTCTGCCGGCCGCACCTCTGGTCCGGGTCATGCGACAGTATTAGCCCGGTGCCATTCGCATGCGGCCACGCGGAGGGTCGGGGGGCATCGCGCAACGAGGAGGACCATGTCCGAGCCAACCACCGATACCCCCGGAATCCCCGAGGAAGAGATCGCCGGTCGCGTCGGCGCATGGTGGCGTGAGGGTGAGCACGGTGGCCAAGTCGCCTTCCTCGTCTCTCCGGCCGGCAATGACGCCTCGGCCGTCATGCGGGAGGTGCACGAGCACCTGCCCGGGAGTGTTCTCGTCGACGCCACCGGCCTCACCGCCGAGCAGGTCATGCAGCAGGCCCTTGCGGCACTTGGCGTCGATCTGTCCGCGGACAAGCGGGACGACTGGCGTTTCGCGCTCGGCTCGTGGCCCGAGGAGCGGTTGCTGCTGGTCGTCAACGCCCACCGCGCCGGGCCGACACGGCGGTCGTACGAGGCCGAGCGGTTGGTGACCCCGACCCTTCCGTGGCTGGCGCGTGGCAAGTTGGCCGTGGTGGTCCATGTGGTTCCCGAGTTGCTGCCGGCCCACGTTGATCCCAGAGCGGTGTTTCGGCTGTCCGCGGCAGCCGTCGAGTATCCGCCGGCGGCAACGGAGTCCGTTGCCGTGCAGGCGTTGGCACTGGCCGAGCCCCGCTTCGTGCCCGTCCCTGTCTGGGCCCAACTCGTCACCGCGCTGACCGGTGAAGCGGCATCCGAAGACGAGCTCGCTGAATTCGCGAGGGAGGGGTCCGGAATTCTTCGGCTCGGACCTCTCGGGGTTTCCTTTGTCGACGAGGGCCTGGCCGAGACCTTGCGTCAGGAGGTCGAATCGGCCGAACTCCGCCGCGTCCATAGCCAGTTGGCTGGTTGGCTGATGCGCTCGGCTTCGGATTTTCGCCACCCCGAGGGGTGGGCCAAAGGCGGTGCCGTCGGCCTGTACGCGGCCACTGGGCTCGCCATGCACGCCGTACAGGCAGGAACGTACTACGAAGTTCTTCGGGACGGACGCGTCATCGCCAATCTGCCGCAAACGGCACTCATGGACGCGGCACGAAGCATCAGCTTCCTCATCCCCGGAAACACGGCTGCCGCCGACGCGATTCATCTGTGGGGGTGGGGAGTCACACCGCGGCATCAGACGGAGTGGGCTTCGTGGCTGCACCTCATGGCGCTTTCGCGCGACGATCTCGAATTCGCGTCCGCCGTCGCTGCGTCTGGTGTGGCACTGCCCTGGCAGGTCAAGTGGGCCCATTGGCGGCCACCGGGTGGCTATCACGCGCGCTATCTGCGGGCCGGGAGATTTGCCGCCCTGGCGGAGGTGCGCTGGCAGGGGCGACCCGCCATTGCCGGTTTGCAGCAGCGGACGGTGGACGGTGCACAGCAGCCGTATGTCTCGATCTGGGACGTGGAGACGGGAGAGCGTGTCGCCCACCCTTGGGAAAGCGACGAGATTCCGGCGGCGCATCGTGCAGAACTCACCTGGCCCGCGTCACCCGGGAGCGGCTCCGCCGCGCCTGCTCGTGTCCGAGAGCTGTTCGCCTCGTCGTCGCCCCGACGAAACAAGCGCGCTCTCATGCTGCCCTGCGTGCCGCTGGCCGTGGGGGAAGCCGTCGTCTTCGCGGGAGACTTGGGACTGATCGCCGTCAAGCCCGCGGACGGCGTGAACATCTCCGACTTCGGTGCCCGGCTGCAACCCCTGAGCTGGGATTACGCGGACGCGGGCCGGTGCAGTCCGATCGACTCGCCGGCGCCGAGTCACGAGGACCTCATCGCTCTGTTCGGCGAGGACGCGCTCTATCCCATCGAGGCCGAGGACCTTCCGGATCGGCTCACCCATGCGGCGACGCGCGAACTTCTCCTTGATTTCGGTCTGCCGTACATGAACGAAGGGGCCATGGGGCTTTTCCCGTTCGGCAACTGGGAGACCGAAATTCTCGACGAGCTGCCCTCCTGGCCCGAGGGAATCGAGCCCGTCCCGGAAAGCGGGCCCTTCTTCCAGATCGGCAAGTGGATGGGCGGCAAGCTCGTCATCGACGGGCCCACCGGACACGTCCTGCGCGTTCCCACGAAGCCGGGCGAGGATCACCTCGCCGGCCTTCCCGCCGCGCACAGCCTCGTAGATTTCCTCACCATGGTCGCTCTGTACGTCACCGGGCTGCGTATGCGGAGCATTCTGCCCCCGGCCAGTTCCGAGCGAGGGCAGATCACCTATTGGGTCCTGGGAGCACTGACCGAAATCGACGAGAGGGGCAGTGAGCAGCCCGCCTGGTCGTACGCACTCCACAACCTGTGACACAACAAGCGTCAATCCGTTCGTGACTGTTTTTCCTCCTGGTCGGTGACGGCATCCGCACCGCCACGCAGAACGAGGATGGAAAATCCTCAGTGGACGGACCTCAGCGTTGAACGGCGGCCAGGAATGCCATGGGGTCGAACACTGGTGCGTCCGGTGTGTACTCGCCGTCGAGCTGCAGCCGGAGGTAGCGCCCGGCGTTGCCGAGGTACTCGCCTCCCAACTCGGCCGCCGCGTCGATGACAGCGCGGTGCGGGCGCACCCGGTCGAGGTCCAGGTGGGTGAGAGCGTTGATCGCCTCGAGGCGCGCCCATGGTGCGCTTTCCAAAGCGGCGACGCGGGCGAGAGCGGTGTACGCGTCTTCGTCGCCGGCGATCCGAGCAAACGCTTCCGCGGCGGGGACGACGACGGACGGCTCGGAATCGGTGAGCGCGATGCGCAGTCCGGCTGCTGCGTCGACAGCGGCGGGCGCGAGCCAGAGGATGCCGATAGCGGCCCAGCGGCGAACGGTCGCGTCGTCGTCGGTCAGGGCGGTCAGGAAGTCTGGGAGCGCGGCCGGGTCGCGGTCCAGCCCTCGGTCGGCGAGGGACAGGATCCGTTCCAAGGGGTAGGCGCAGGGCTCGCGGGTCGCGTCCCAGCCCAGGAGGGGCGAGTCCTCCGGCAGGAAACCGTTGTCGTTGCCGGCGAGGATGCGTTCGCGCAGTGCTTCCCGCAGTTCGGCCTCGACCTCGGCGAATTCGGGACGTCCGGCCAGGTTCTCGACCTCGTCCGGGTCGGCATCCACGTCGTAGAGCTCGACCGGGTCGGCGGGCCGCCACCAGCGCTCCTGCTCGGGCGTCAGCCGCCCGGCGGCGTGCTCCTGCTCCCACGAGCGGAAGCCGGCCGCGTTCCAGGCGAAGGCCTGATGCTGGATCACCGGGCGGTGCGGCGTGTAATTGCGCAGGTAGCGGAAGCGGCGGCTGCGGACCGTGCGCACGAGGCTGAAGCGCTCGTCCATCCGGCCGCGTCCGCCGAACGCGAGCGCTGGGGCGGTCGGCGCCGTGAGCGCGGGCTCCCGCATCTGATCGGGGACCGGTAGGCCCGCGAGTTCGAGCAGGGTCGGGGGGATGGCCAGCGTCGAGACCGGGTCGGGGTGCCGGGATCCGGCGGCTGCCAGGCGCTCGGCCAAGTGCGGCGGTGCGGACACCAGGAGCGGCACGTGCAGGCCTTCGTCGTAGAGGTACCGCTTGCTCCTCGGGGTGACGCCGCCGTGGTCCGAGGTGAGGAGCACGACGGTGTTCTCGATGAGGTCGTCCTCGGCCAGCTGGTCGAGCAAGTTGGCGACGAACGCGTCCAGCCGGGCGACGAGGGAGTAGTAGCGGACGAAGTCCGCGCGCACCTCGGGGGTGTCCGGCAGGTAGCGCGGGACGCGGATCGCTTCGGGCGGCACGGTGGGACCCGGCGGCTCGGGGTCCGGCTTCTCGATGAGCTGCGCGATAGCCCGAGCGAGGCTGGAATTCTCGTCGAAGATCGACGACTCGTGCGTCGGGTCGTAGTTGAACACGGCGAAGAACGGCGACTCGGCGGGCCGGTCCCGCCAGTGCGCGGTGCGGGACGACTCGTCCCAGATCGCGGTCGCGTCCACCTCGAGGTTGTAGTCGGTCTTCGCATTGTTGGTGCAGTAGTACCCAGCGCTGCGGAGGAGCTCCGGGCAGGTTGCCATCCAGTCCGGGCGAGCCGCGGCGGCGCGCATCCGGTCGGCGGGGGAGTGGCTCTCGGGCGCGACACCGGTCAGCAGGGCGAAGCGCGATGGTGCGCACACCGGGGCGGGGGAGTAGGCGCGTTCGTAGAGCACACCGCGGGCGGCGAGGGCGTCGATGGCCGGGGTCGATGCCCTCGGATCGCCGTAGCAGCCGTACCAGGGCGGGCAGTCCTCCGCGACGATCCAGAGAACGTTCGGCCGTTCTGGGGCAGTGCGCACGCCACGCCTCCTATATCTACCGAGTGCTCGGTAGATATAGCAGAGCGGTGGCCGGTCGCGCTATGCCTGGGCTTGCAGCGGGGCGATGGCCTGCTCGAACACGTCGAGCAAATCCATCTCGGGCCGGAAGAGGAACTGGAGCTGGAGCCCGTCCATCAGCGCGATCAGCTTCGCGGCGGCGGCGTCCGGATCAACGTCCTCGGCGAGCAGGCCTTTCGCCGCGTCCGCCCGCAAGTGCTGCGCGAACCCGGCGTGCACGGTCTTGTAGCGATGGATGAAGTACTCGTGTGCGGGATGGTCGGGATCGGTTGCTTCTGCGGAGAGCGTGACGAAAAGCCGCATGAATCCAGGGTTTTCCAGGTTTCGCTGCAGTACTGACCGGCAGGCCGCGAGTCCGCCGTCCGTCAGCGCTTCTTCTTCGAGTGCGCGCTGCATGAGCGCGTTGCGGTGCTCCAGCGCCGCCAGGAGGAGCTCTTCCTTGGTGGGGAAGTAGTGCAGCAGGCCCTGGATGGTCAGGCCGACCTCGTCGGCGACGGTCTTGAGCGAACCCTGCCGGTAGCCCTGCTGGCCGAAGACGGCGGCGGCCGCCTCGATGATCTGGGCTCGGCGCTGTTCGGGTGAGGTGCGTCGCGCGCGTGGCCTCAGGTGAGCAGTGGGAGCGGCATCGGTCATACCTGGATCGTATCGCCGCTGACTATTGCGCTACCTACCGAGTGCTCGGTATATATGCGGTTGGTTCTCGTCCCCGCGAGGATGACGTTGGAGAAAGGCCACGCCGTCGTGGACCACCAAAGCTCCTCTCAGCCAGTGCAAGCGCCGCTTGACGAGCGTGCCCGGCCCGTCGGCGCCGCCGAGTCCGGGCAGCACCCGGACAAACCCGTGTCGGCCGGATTTCAGACGTCGCTGTTCTTGGCCTTCCTCGGCGCCTGGACCGCGCTGCTGCCGGCGACCGGCATCACGCTGGCCCTCAAGGTGAACCAGATCGATCCTGGCGGGAAGGCGACCAGCCTTTCTCTCGTGCTCGGGGTCGGCGCATTCGTGGCCCTCGTCGCGCAGAACGTGTTCGGTGCGCTCAGCGACCGCACCACCAGCCGGTTCGGGATGCGCAAGCCGTGGATCTTCGGCGGCATGATCGCCGGCGCGGCCAGCCTGCTGCTGCTCGCTGCGGCCGGCAACATCCTGCTGCTCGTGTTCGCCTGGGCGCTGACCCAGTTGACCTTCAACATCCTGCTCGCCGGGCTCAACCCGGTCGTCCCGGACCAGGTGCCGAGGCGGCAGCTCGGCAGCGTCTCCGGTCTGATCGGCATCACCCAGGTGCTCGCCGGCGTCGGCGGCGCCTTCCTGGCGCAACTGCTCCTGCCCGACCTGACGACCGCCATCCTCATCCCCGGGGTCTTCCTGCTGTTCTTCGGGACGGTGTTCCTGCTCGTCCTGAAAGACCGGCGTCTCAGACGCGAGGACGTGCCGACGTTCAGCCTGCTGACCTTCCTCAAGGCGTTCTGGACGAGCCCGCGCGAGGCCCCCGACTTCGCACTGGCCTGGGTCTCCCGCCTGCTGGTCCTCTTCGGCAACATGACGCTGGCGAACTACCAGCTGTACTTCCTGCTCGACCGGTTCGGCTACACACAGGCGAATGTCGGCCCGGCGGTGCTGCTGCTCACCCTGATCAACGCGATCACGGCCATTCCCGCCAGCATCCTGCTCGGTCGCGTCTCCGACCGGTTGGGCCGCCGCAAACTCTTCGTGCTCATTTCGGCGGTTATCATCTCGATCGCCCACATCGTCGCCGCCTACGCGCCGACCTTCAACGTGTTCGTCATCTCCGCCGTGGTCGCAGGACTCGCGATGGGCGTCTACTTGGCCGTCGACCAGGCCCTGATGGTGGAGGTGCTGCCCTCCCGCGACGACGTCGCCAAGGACATGGCCGTGCTCCACCTCGCGAACGTGCTCCCGCAGACGCTCGTGCCGGTCACCGCGCCGCTGTTCCTGATGATCGGCGGCGGGACGAGCAACTACGCCGCACTGTTCGTCGGCGGCGCCATCATCTCGATCATCGGCGCCATCGTGAACCAGTTCATCCGAACCGTCCGCTGAGCCCGGAAGCCCGTCCCCGAATTTCGACTGCGCAGCGGTGCCCGGCACCCGTCAGACATGTCATGACTCAGCGGAGACCACGGATACGGAGGAGGAAGTGATGGCAGACAGCACCGCACCCGCGACGGGGTTGCCCGACTCGGTCGCCGATCTCACGCTCGAGGAGAAGGCATCCCTGACCAGCGGCGCGGACTTTTGGCACACGCAGGCGGCCGAGCGGGTGGGTATCCCGTCGATCATGGTCACCGACGGCCCGCACGGTCTGCGCAAGCAGCCCGACGGGGGTGACCACCTCGGCATGGGTGAGAGCGTGCTGGCAACGTGCTTCCCGCCCGCTGTCGGGCTCGGCTCGTCGTGGGACGTTGAGCTCGTGCACCGCGTCGGCACGGCGCTCGGCACCGAGACCTCGATCGAGGACGTCGCGGTGCTGCTCGGTCCGGGCATCAACATCAAGCGATCGCCCCTGTGCGGCCGCAACTTCGAGTACCTGTCCGAGGATCCTGTCGTCGCCGGTGTGCTCGGCGCGGCGATGGTGCGCGGCATCCAGTCGAAGGGAGTGGGCGCCTCGCTCAAGCACTTCGCCGCGAACAACCAGGAACACGACCGCATGCGGTCCAGTTCGGACGTCGACGTGCGACCGCTGCGCGAGATCTACCTGCGGGGCTTCCAGCGCGTGGTAGAGGACGCCCAGCCGTGGACGGTCATGTGCTCGTACAACCGCATCAACGGCGTGTACACCTCGGAAGACCCGTGGCTGCTCACGCAGGTGCTGCGCAACGAGTGGGGCTTTGAGGGGCTGGTCGTTTCGGACTGGGGTGCGGTCAACGAACGTGTCCTGGGCTTGGCGGCCGGCATGGACCTCGAAATGCCGTCGTCGAACGGCGTCACCGACGCCCAGATCATGGCGGCGGTGAAGGACGGTTCGCTGGACGAGTCGGTGCTGGACACCGCGGCAGGCCGCGTGCTCGACCTCGTGCACAAGGCCCGGGCCGGGGCGGGTGCGGTCGCGGGCCCGCTCGACGTCGACGCGCACCACGCGCTCGCGCGCGAGGCCGCGGGCCGGTCGATCGTGCTGCTGAAGAACGACGGCGATCTGCTCCCACTCGCGAACGACGCGTCGCTCGCCGTCATCGGCGCATTCGCCGCCGAGCCGCGCTACCAGGGTGCCGGGTCGTCGTTGATCAATCCGACGCGTCTCG
The DNA here is from genome assembly GCF_056431645.1 of Saccharopolyspora sp. NPDC045839. Lineage (NCBI taxonomy): Bacteria > Bacillati > Actinomycetota > Actinomycetes > Pseudonocardiales > Pseudonocardiaceae > Saccharopolyspora > Saccharopolyspora sp. NPDC045839. The sequence continues at coordinate 33,184 of NZ_JBWKKH010000003.1, read as the reverse complement.
ACAACGCGCTGGACGAGATCCGCGCGCTCGCGACGAGCGAAGTGACGTATGCGAAGGGCTTCAGCCTCGCTCGCGACGTATCGGCCGACGAAACCGCGGCGCTGCGCGAAGAGGCCGTCGCCACCGCGTCCGCTGCCGATACCGCGGTCGTGTTCCTGGGTCTGCCCGCACGTCTGGAGTCGGAGGGCTACGACCGCGAGGACATCGACCTGCCCGCCGAGCAGCTCGACCTGCTCGACGCGGTGCTCGCAGCCAACCCGCGCACGGTGGTCGTGCTCTCCAACGGAGGCGTCGTGGCGCTGCCGTTCGCCGAGAACGCTCCGGCGATCGTCGAAGGCTGGCTGTTGGGCCAGGCCGGTGGCGGTGCGACGGCCGATGTGCTGTTCGGCGAGGTCAACCCGTCGGCGAAGCTCACCGAGACCATCCCGCTGCGCCTGGCGGACACCCCCGCATACCTCGACTTCCCCGGCGACTTCTCGCACGTCCGGTACGGGGAGGGCCTGTTCGTCGGTTACCGCTGGTACGACGCGCGCAGCATGGACGTGGCGTTCCCGTTCGGCCACGGGCTGTCGTACACGACGTTCGAGTACGGCGACGTCTCGGCCGCGGTGCGCGCTGACGGTGACATCGACGTGACCGTCACGGTGTCCAACACCGGTGACCGCGCGGGACGCGAGGTCGTGCAGGTCTACACGTCACTCCCGGGCGCGAAGGTGCAGCGGCCGGTGCGCGAGCTCAAGTCCTTCGCCTCCGTCGCGCTGGAGGCGGGGGAGTCGCGCGAGGTATCGCTGGTCGTGCGGCGAAAGGACCTGGCTTACTGGGACATCCGTGTCGACCGCTGGATCGTCGAAGGCGGCGAGTACACAGTGGACGTCGCTGCTTCGAGCCGGGACATTCGCTCGTCGGCGTCTGTTGAGATCAGCGGCGATGAGGTGGTCCTGCCTCTCTCGAACGCCTCGTCGCTCGGTGATCTCCTCGCACATCCTGTCGCCGGCCCGATCGCGCTATCGGCGATGGGCGAGATGGCCGGCAGGGCAGGCGACATCGTCTCGGTCTTGCCCGAGGGCGTGGACGTGTTCAAGATGCTGGAGTCGTTCCCCGTCGGACGCCTCGGCATGCTCGGAGCACTCGCAGGCGGTGAATACGCCAATATCACCGAGCTGATCAAGGGGATCATCGAGAGCGCCAATTCCAAGAACGAGTAGTGCGGTCCCGGGGGTGCCGTGGCTTGGGCATGGCACCCCCGGAACAATGAGGGTTTTCCATCCTCGTCTTGCGTGGCGGTGCGGGGCAAGCTGCGTGGGTGGGTTTGAAAGCGCCTGCCGGCGCTTGGCTGGCGGTTCGGTGCCGGAGGTGGCGGGTGCCCCGGCGGCGGCCACCGGCGAGGAACGGAGGGGGGCAGCGGTGGCTGGATGTTGTCCGCCGTCGGATGCCGAACAGCAGCCCGACGCGGCGGCGGAGGTGGCTTTCCGGGGTGAAGTCGATCTTTCCGGTCTGGTCGTACTGCCTGGCGGGACGTTCCGGATGGGCACCGGTGACCGCGACGGGTTTCCTTCCGACGGCGAAGGGCCGGTGCGGGAGGTGGCAGTCGCGCCATTCGTGATAGACCCGTACTGCGTGTCGAACGAGCGGTTCGCCGAGTTCGCCGACGCGACCGGGTACCGCACGGACGCGGAACGGTTCGGCTGGAGCTACGTGTTCGCCAAGTTCATCCCGGCGCAGCTGCGCAAGATCTCCCCGCGTCCGGAGCAGACACCGTGGTGGTGCGGGGTGTCCGGTGCGACCTGGCGCCACCCGGAAGGTCCGGGCAGCGGGTTGGAGGGCCGCGAGGACCATCCCGTCGTGCACGTCTCGTGGCGCGACGCGGCCGCGTTCTGCCAGTGGTCCGGGCTCCGCCTGCCGACCGAGGCCGAGTGGGAGTACGCCGCGCGGGGCGGTCTGGATCAGGCCCGGTACCCCTGGGGCGACGAACTCACCCCGGATGGTGTGCACCGGTGCAACATCTGGCAGGGCCGGTTCCCGGTCAAGGACCTCGCCGAGGACGGCTACTCCGGTACTGCCCCGGTGGACTCCTTCGAACCCAACGGGCACGGGCTGCACAACGTGGCGGGCAACGTGTGGGAGTGGTGCGCCGACTGGTTCGACGACACCGCTCAGGCGCGGCCCATGCGCGGCGGTTCCTACCTGTGCCACACCTCGTACTGCAACCGCTACCGAGTCGCCGCCCGCACGGCCAACAGCCCCGACAGCTCCAGCGGGAACACGGGCTTCCGCGTCGCCGCCGGCGTCCCCTGATCTGGTGCCGCGCCTGCGGTTCTCGACGGGGTGGACGCGATTTCGATGGAAATTGGACATCCAACTTTCATTGAGGTTCTTCCAACCTCGTCTTGCGTGACGGTGCGGGTGGTGGAACCTGGGACGCCGCTGGTTGAACCGTCCTGGGGCGGTGGAGGCTCTGTTCTGTGAGGAAGGATGGAGTCGTGGCACGACCTTCGAAGCACCCGGTGGAGGTGCGGCAGTGCGCGGTGCGGCTGGTGGCCGAGCATCGTGGTGAGTACGACTTGGAGTGGGCGGCGATCTGCTCGATCGCGGCCAAGTTCGGGGTGACATCGGAGACGCTGCGCAGGCGCGTCAGGATGACTTGGTCGGGGGCGCACCACTCGAGGACCTGCACCGTTCCCTCGGGGGGCGACCTTTCTTTGAGCCGCAGCTGGGAAATGCAGGCCACATTGCCCTTGACACCCGTCGTGCGGTTCTTGGTCTTGGTGTCGACGGTCTGGCAGTCATCGAGGGTGTTGACTGACCGCATGATTCCGATCGTCCTGCTCGCGCCGCAGGATTGATCCACCGGCACGTGCCGACTAGTGGCACCCAAGCAGTGAGGTCATTTCGCTTTCAGCTGGTCGAGGTTGGCATAGAGCGATTCGATTTCCCTCCGGTACTTCTCGGACACAACCTTTCGGCGGACCTTCATCGTCGCGGTCAACTCGTCGCCGTTGGCTTCCCAGAACACGGGCAGGATAGTGAAGTTGCGAACCTGTTCCACCCGAGCGAGGCGGGCGTTGCCTTTGGCCACGCCTTCGGACACGGCTGTCCGGATATCGGGGTTGCCGGACAGCGAGACGGGGTCTTTCCCGTCAAGCCCGTGGGAATTGGCGAACGCGGAGGCGACTTCGGCGTCGAGCGTGATCAGTGCGGTCACATGCGGGCGGCCGTCGCCGATCGCGACGATCGAGCCGATCAGCGAGCATTCCAGTTTGAGCGCGTTCTCGATGTTGGCCGGGGACATGTTCTTCCCGGACGAATTGATGATCATGTCTTTCTTGCGGTCCACAATGGTCACGTAGCCGTCCGCGTCGACGGTCGCGATGTCGCCGGTGTGCAACCATCCATCCGCGTCGAGAGCCTCCGCGGTCTTCTCGGGGTCGTTGCGGTAGCCGCGCATCACGCCCGGGCTGCGGAAGAGCAGCTCGCCGTCGTCCGCCAGCCGGATCTCGATCCCTGGCCGCGGCTGGCCGACGGTCCCCGGCCGTCGCCGGCCGGGCTGGTTGCCGACGCCGGAGGCCGACGCCTCCGTCATGCCCCACACCTCGCACAGCGGGACGCCGAGCGACATGTAGAACTGCAGCGCCTCGGGGGAGATCGGCGCGCCGCCGGAGGTGGTCAAGCCGAGCCGGTCGAGCCCGAACCGGCGGCGCAGCGGCTTGAGGAACACGCGGTCGGCGAGCGGGTGCAGGAGCCGGACGTGCGGCGCCGCGGTCGTGCCGGCGACCTCGGCGCGGACCTGAAGGGCACCGAGCGCCAGGGCGAGCCGCGTCAAGGATCGGAGCCATGCGGGGCGGCGCGCGATCTCCTCCTCGACGGCCGACTTGAGCTTGTACCAGATCATCGGCACGCCGGTGAACATCGTTGGGCGCACCTGGGCCAGGACGTCGAGCACGGTCCGGCCGTTGCGCACCGTGGTGACCGTGGCCGCGCTCGCCATGGGCACGTAGTGCCCGGCCCAGCGGTTGGCGAGATTGGCGTCGGGGAGGTAGGACAGCACGCTGCCGCGGTGGCCCGCGCCGAAGATCTCCCGCTGGGTGCCGAGGTTGACCCCGACGGAGAACAGGACGTTGCCGTGGGTAAGCTCGACGCCCTTGGGCGCGCCGGTCGTGCCCGAGGTGAAGATGATCGTGAGCAGGTCCGTGCGCTCGACGGCCCGCCACGTCGCATCGAAGTCGAAACCGGGCTCCCGGCGGGATTCCAGCTCCCGCAGGCTGAGCACGTCGTCGGCTTCGGCGTCGAGACAGACGATCGTTTTCACCTCGGTTTGGGCCCCGGCCGCCCGGACCTTGCCGAGGAATTGCTCCTCGCACACGACGATCCGGTTCTGCGCGCTCGAGAACAGAAAGGCGATCTGGTCCGGCGGATACGTGTTGTAGACCGAGAACGACACCGCGCCGAGGTGCATGATCGCGGCGTCGACGAGATTGAACTCCGGCCGGTTGGTCAGCATGAGCGCGACTGTGCTGCCCCGGCGTACGCCGAGTGACGCCAGTCCCTCCGCGATGCGGCGGACCCGTTCGGCGTACTGGCGCCAGGTGATGGCGATGGCGTCGTCCGAAGAGCGCAGTGCGATTTCGTCGGACCGCGCGGCGGCGGTGGCTTGGAAGATCGCACACAGGCTCGATGCGTTTTCGGTCACTGTCAACCCTAATCGTGTAGTTGGGTTGGTTTGGTCTTCCAGCCGTTGTTGACGCCCGTGTTAGTCCAGACGTTCGACGTCTAGAGAAAGAGCGGCGCGACTGTGGCTGGTCGTGGTTGGTCCACCGGCGTGACGCCCGGCTTCCTCTTGACGTGCGACGTCTTACGAAAGAACGGCGCACTGCCGGTGGATTGGCTGATCGTCGTGGTGGGATGTTCGTTGCTTGAGCCCGCCGCAGGAGGTGACCTCCCGATGTGTTCCCGAGCCGTGAGCTCTTCGACAGCGCGAGGTTCCTGCCGTGCGCTGGAGTCACGGACGGCTAGTGAGATGACGGACCCACGAGTCCCGCGATTAGGGCGCTGCGTGACCCCACCCAGGCGTTTTCCCTGCGATGACAAGGGAGTTGTGACTTGGTGAATCTGTTCTGCGGCATCGACTGGGGTGAACGCACCCACGGTGTCGCGGTCGTCGACGAGACCGGCACGGTCGTGACCAAGGGCCGCGTCACCGACGATTCCACCGGTTTCGCGCGGTTGCTGGAGTTGCTGGCCGAGGCCGACGACACCCCGGAAAACCCCATCCCGGTCGGCATCGAAACCGACCACGGCCTCCTGATCGCCGCGCTGCGCTGCACGGACCGCATGATCTATCCGATCAACCCGCTGTCGGCGTCGCGTTACCGCTCCCGGCACCAGGTTTCCGGCGCGAAGTCCGACCCGGCGGATGCGGTGCTTTTGGCCAACATCGTGCGCACCGACGCCGCCGCCCACCGCCCGCTGCCCGCCGACAGCGACCTGGCCCAAGCCATTCGGGTGCTGGCCCGCGCCCAGCAGGACGCGGTCTGGGCACGTCAACAACTCGGCAACCAGATTCGCTCGCTGCTCAAGGAATTCTTCCCCGCCGCGATCGAAGCCTTCGCCAAACTCCCCGACGGCGGCCTGGCCCGCGTCGATGCCCGCACCGTCCTGACCGCCGCCCCCAGCCCCGCCACCGCGGCCAAGCTGACCCGAACACAACTGCGCCGCCTGCTGGTCAAGGCCGGCCGCCGCCGCAACGTCGAGTCCGATGTGGAACGGCTCCACAGCATCTTCCGCACTGAACAGCTGCGCCAGCCGGGCACCGTCGAAGAGGCGATGGGGATACAGCTCACCGCGTTGCTGGCCCAGTTCACTGCCGCTTGCAACTCCGCCGAAGAACTCGCGGAGGCCGCACGAGCCCATTTTGAACAGCACCCGGACGCCACAACCATCACCAGCTTCCCCGGCCTCGGGCTGCTTGCCGGCGCCCGGGTGCTCGCCGAGATCGGAGACGACCGCACCCGCTTCCCCGACCCACGGGGCCTGAAGGCCTACGGTCGAAAAACGGTAGTCATGCACCGGCACATCAAAAACCGGCGTCTGGCTGCCGTCGGCAGCATCTGGGCACTGGCCTCGCTCAAAGCCAGCCCCGGAGCACGCCGTCACTTCGACGCCCGCCGCGCCACCGGCGACTGGAACCACCAAGCCCAACGGCACCTGTTCAACAAGTTCCTCGGCCAGCTCCACCACTGCCTCCACACCGGTCAACTCTTCGACGAACACCGCGCGTTTCCACCCCCTCTCACCGCCGCGGCTTGACTTCCAACCACCGTGAGATGTCCTTCTCCGCGGAAGTCACGCGCGTGCTCCGGTGGGGGCCTTCTTCTCCCGCGCGGCGAGGAACGCTTCGACGGCGCGTGCGTGATCGCCCGAGGCGAAGCACTCCTTCTCAGTGGCGAGCGCCGCGTCCAGCACCAGGTTGGCCGTGTCGCGCAAGATCCGGTTGAGCGCTGCCTTCGTGCCCTGTACCGCCCGCCACGGACTGTCGGCGAGCCGGACGGCCAGTGCGTGGGCTTCGGCAGCCAGCTGCTCGGGTTCCACCACGCGGTTGACCAGCCCGATCCGCGCGGCTTCCGCGGCGGACAGTTTGTCGCCGGTCAGCAGGAATTCCTTGGCCCGGGACATGCCGACCAGCCACGGCCACGCGATCAGGCCGCCGTCCCCGGCGACGACGCCCACCGTGACGTGCGGGTCGGAGATGATCGCCGTGCTCGCCATCATCGTGACGTCGCAGAGCAGCGCGATGGTCGCGCCGAGGCCGACGGCGGGGCCGTTGATCGCCGCGATGATCGGCTGCGGCAGTTCGAGCAGGTCCGTGATCAGCTTGCGCGCGTCGGCGAAGAAGGCGTCGAGCTCCGGCCCCGCGCCCTTGCGGTCGCCCTTCAGGTTTCCGCCGGCGGAGAACGCCTTGCCGTGCCCGGTCAGCACGACTGCGCGCACAGTGTCATCGTGGCGGATTTCCGCGAAGACCCGCGCGAGTTCCTGGTGCATCGGGATGGTGATGGCGTTGTAGGCCTCGGGCCGGTTGAACTCCATGGTGAGGACTTGGCCGTCTCGGTGGAAGTTCAGGAATTCGTACGCCGCATAGTGTTCGGTCACGTTCATCAGTCCTTCGTGGAGTGTGGATGGTCAGTTGGCCGTGGAAAGGGCCGCGACGGTGCGTTCGGGGTTGATCAGCTTGGCGCCGACGAGCCCGCCGGCCAGCAAGACGATGCCTAGCACCAGGTAGCCCAGCTGGTAGCCGGCCAGCGCAGTGGCGGCGCTGTTCACGAGGTTGCCGAGGACAAGCGGCGCGATGACGCCGCCCATGCTGTAGCAGGTGACGATGAACCCGATCGAAGCCGCACGCTGCTTGGCCGGGACAACGTCGGACACGAGACACCAGGCCACACCCTGGGCACCGACGCACAGCGACGAACCCAGTGTCAGCAAGGTGATCTGGAGCGGACCACTGTCGACGGCGGGCCACAGCGCAGTGCATAGGCCCCCGAGCGCGACCAGCGCGCAGGACAGCAGCCCGCGGGCCGCGCGGTTCGTGACGCCTTTCTTGGTCAGTGCTCGCGAGACGGCGCCGAAGGCGATCATCATGATCGCGCCGCACAGATGCGGGACGGTGACCAGCCAGCCGGTCGTGGTCGCGTCGTAACCCAGCCCTTGGCGCAGGACGAGGGGGAGCCAGCTGACGTTGGTGGCGACCAGGCAATAGGTGGCGAAGAACAGAACGACGACGCCGAGCACGGTGCCGGACGTCAGCAGCCGCCGGTACGGGATGCGTTCGGGCAGCGTCTCGGACTCCGTCGGCCGCGCGACGTTCTCGGGTCCTTCCCGGCCGACGAGCAGCCAGAGCACGACCCAGACGAATCCGGCGATCGCGGTGACTGCGAACGCGGCGCGCCAGCTGGCGTGGATGATCACCGCGGTGATGACGGGCGCCGCGAGCAGTGGGCCGAAGGAGGCGCCGGCGGTGACGAGGGACGTGGGCAGTGCGCGCCGCTCGGCCGGGAACCAGCTGTGGGTGATGCCGAAGGCGAGCGCCGCCGTCGGCCCCTCCGCGAAACCGAGCAGCATGCGGGTGCCCAGCAGCACAGCGAAGCTGCTGCTCCACACCATCGGGAGCAGGCTGAGCGACCACAGGAACGCGACGCCGGCGAGGAGCCAACGGGCTCGCACCGCCCGGGCCAGGAGCCCGGTCAGGATGGCGCCTGCGGCGTAGAGCCAGAAGAACCCGCTCTGCACGATGCCGAACCGGCCGGCGTCTAGGTTCAGATCGTGCAGCAGGTTGACTCCGGCAAGGCCGACGAGGGCCTTGTCGGCGAAGCTCAGGACCATGAACGCGAAAAGCACGGCCACCATCGCCCACGCGCGGCGCCGGACGAGCGGCGGCTGCGGGCCGGATGAGAGGGCGACCGGAGTCGTGCGGTCGACAGTCATTGGCGACCTTCCTCGGAAGATGGGGTGACCGGGGCGGGAAAGCCCCTCGGAAGTCGCGGCGACAGCCCCGCGGGAAAGGTCCCGCCGGAGGCTCGGCCACTGCCTGAACTGAAGCACGCCAGGCCGACCCTGGCAATACTTCTGTCTATTCTCTGTTAACTTGTTGCCTTCAGTACTGACGTTTTCCGTTCAGGCGTATTGAATTGCCGATCACTTTTGGTGTTGTGGACGGCAGGGGGCGGCGGCACTCAGCGGGCCGGGCGGCCCGTCAGAGCGTGGGCGACGGCAACCGCCGCACCGACCAGGACCGAAACGGTGCGGGTGGCGCGGTTGACAGACGGGTCCCGTACGGCGGGGAGGCGTCAGTTCGCCGGGCGGGAAGCGTCCGGCAGGCCCAGTACGAGCCGCCCGAACGACGCCAGCTCGTCCCGGGAAGCCGGCCGAAGCCACATTTCCCGGTTGTGCCGCAACGAATTCACCACGCTGTGGGCCGCGTGGACGAACAGCTCCGCCTCGGCAGGCTCCAGGTGCGGCGCGTGGCCGGTGAGCAGCGCGGTCCACTCGGTCACGTAGTCGTGCTGCATCCGGCGCACCTGCTGGCGCTGGTCTTCGGGAACGCTGACGATGTCGTTGAGCAGCGAGCTCATCGCGGCCCCGTGCTCGAGGTTGATCCGGATGAACGACTGCAGTGCCGTGTCGAGCGCTTCGCCCGGCTCGTCCGCCAGTTCGAGCGCCGCGGACAGGTCGAACAGCATCGCTTCCAGACAGCGCGTCAACGCGGCGACGAGGATCGCGGCCTTGTTGTCGAAGTGGTAGTAGAGGCTCGGTCCGGTCATTCCGGACGCGGCCGCGCCGATGTCCTCCATGCCGACCGCGTCGTAGCCGCGCTCGGCGAAGAGCCGGGTGGCGACCGCGAGCACGGCTTCCCGCCGGGACGCAGGCAGCAACCGTCCACGCGGGGCCCGCGGGCTGCGCGGCTCGGGCTCGTCCGCCGGATGCACCGGCGAATCGCACACCCGCAGCCCGAGGTCGGTCATCAGGACGCGGACCCGCTCGGGTTCCAGCTTGCCCGCGTGGTGGCTCATGGACGCGAACACGGTGAGCGTCACCCGCAGAAGCAGTTCCACTGCCACGGCGGGAAGTTCCGGGCGACGCCGGGCGATCGCGTCGCGGAGCGGCTCGATCGTCTCGACGTAGCGAGTGCGCAACTCCAGCCGCTGCTCGGGAGGCAGGTGCGAGAGTTCTCGTTCCCACAGCACGCCGGCGTGGCGTTCGTGGAGCATGGCTTCGGCAACGGCGGACAGCATCTCGCGCAGGGTCTCGTAGTTGCCGCGGAACGTGTCCGCGTCCTGGTCGATCGCTCGGACCAGGGAAGCGTGCAGAAGATCCTGTTTGGACCCGAAGTGCCGGTACATCGCGGGGCCGGAGATGCCGACTGCCTCGGCGATGTCGGCCATGCCGACGTTGTGGTAGCCGGACGCGCGGAACAGCGCCGAAGCCGCCGACAGGATCTGCTGCTTCCGGTCGCGCGGACGCGTGGTCTTCGGCGGGACGCTCGTCATCGGGTGCAGGTCCTCCCCGGCTCGTTCCCTGCGCACGGCTCGATGTTAACAGCCATTCGAACGAGGCCGGGTTCATCGGTGCAGGTGGACGATCTGCCCGGACATGGACCGAGAACCTGCCGACACGAGGTACCGGACGGTCCGGGCCACCTCCTCCGGGGTGCCGAGACCGTCCTTGAGTTCGCGTGCCCGCTCCGCGTCGCTGGCCGCGATCTCCTGGATGCGGAGCCGGGCGCGGCCGGTGGCGATCGGGCCGGGCGCCACGCAGTTGACCCGGATCCCGCGCGCCGCTAGGTCTTTCGCCAGGTACCGCGTGTAGTGCATGACCGCGGCTTTGGCGATCCCATAGTGGGCGTAGGCGCCTTCGTCGCCGGACCGGACGCCGGTCACCGATCCCATCGTGACGATGGCGGGTTCTGCGGCGCGGGCCAGAGCCGGCAGCGCCGCTGTTACGGTCACGATGGTGCCGTGCAGGTTCCTGCGCAGCACGTCATCGAGCTGTTCCAGGTCGATCGCGGACGCCAGGTTGCCGTCGAGCGGTCCGGATCCGCCGCCCGCGTTGCAGACGAGGGCGTCGAGCCGGCCCCAGCGGTCGGTGATCTGCCCGGCCAGCGTCGTCAGGGCCGCGGCGTCGGTGGTCGGCGCCTGGGCCGAGAGGACGTCGGCTCCCGCGGCCTGGAGTTCGGCGGTGACGGGCTGGGCCTGGTCGTCGCCGAACTCGCGGTAGCCGTCGAAGTCGAGGTCGACGACGGCCACGTCGTAGCCGTCGTGCGCGAGTTCCAGTGCGATCGCCCGGCCGATGCCGCGGGCGGCTCCGGTGACGAGGGCCGTTTTGCGGCTCGATTCCTGCATTGTGATCCGTCCTTTGCGGGAGGCGGGGTCAGCCGACGCCGCCGCCGGCGCGCAGCTCGGCGATCGCTTCAGGGCTGAACCCGGCGTGGGTCAGTACTTCGTCGGTGTGGGCGCCGACGAGCGGTGCGGCCTGCGGCGCGGGCAGGGGAGTGCCGGAGAACCGGGGCGCAGGCGCTGGTTCGACGGAGCCGTGCGCGCCCGTGCGGTACGTGCCCCGTGCAACGTTGTGCGGATGGCGGGGTGCTTCGGCCAGCGAGAGGACGGGGGTCACGCAGGCTTCCCGGTCCTCGAACACCACCGCCCACTCGTCGCGTGCGCGGGCGGTGAACGCCTCGGTCAGCTTCTTGCGCATGGCCGGCCACGCGGCCCGGTCGTACTGGTCGGCGAAATCCGGGTCGCCGCCGAGTTCGAGTGTCTCGAGCAGGCCTGTGTAACTTCGCGGTTCTCCGGCTCCGACGGCCACGTGCCTGCCGTCGGCGCAGCGGTAGACGCCGTACCACGGGCAGCCACCGTCGATGAGGTTCGCCGCCCGTTCGTCCTGCCAACGGCCTTTGGCCAGGAAGCCGTAGACCATCGCGAGCAGGGCGGCCGAGCTGTCCGTCATGGCGGCGTCGACGACCTGACCCCGGCCGGTCGCGCGCGCGGACACCACGGCGCCGAGCAGGCCCAGCGCCAGCAGCATGCCGCCGGCCATGTCGCCGGCGAGGTTGAGCGGGACGACGGGTTCGTCGGCGTATCCGGTGGCGTGCAGCGCGCCGGTCAGCGCGATGAAGTTGATGTCGTGCCCCGGTTCGGCGGCCAGCGGACCGTCCTGGCCCCAGCCGGTCATCCGGCCGTAGGCCAGCCGCGGATTGCGGGCCAGCATCGCCTCCGGTCCCAGGCCCAGCCGTTCGGCCACCCCGGGACGGAAGCCCTCGATCAGCGCGTCCGCGTTCGAGGCGAGAGCCGACGCGACGCGGACGCCGTCCGGATGCTTCAGGTCGACGGCGACGGAACGGCGATTGCGGTGCAGGATCGGCTCGCTGCCTGCTTGTCCGGCGTCGCGCGGCCGATCGATGCGGACGACGTCCGCGCCGAGATCGCCGAGCAGCATTCCCGCGAACGGACCGGGCCCGATGCCGCCGAGCTCGAGGACGCGCACGCCCGCGAGCGGGCCCGGCGGGTTCACGGCTGCGATCCGGCGGAGGTCCGGAAGCGCGGAGCTCGCTTCTCGAGGAAGGCCTGCCGCGCTTCCTCCGTATCGGGCGAGGCTGCGCACACCACGAGCTGGTCCGCCTCCAGTGGCAGGTAATCCCCGAGGGAAAGAGTCTGTGCCGCTTGGAGATTCCGTCGGGCCGAAGCGATCGCGGTCGGCGAAGACCGGGCCAGCCGGGTGGCCGTCGCGGTGACCGTCGCGGACAGCTCTTCCGGGGGCACGACCCCGTTGACCAGCCCGGCCTCCAGGAGCTGAACGCCGCGCAGTTTCGGGGAGAGCAGCAGCAACTCCTTGGCCCGGGCAGGCCCGACGAGCCGGGTCAGATGCCAGGCCGCGCCGAGATCACCGGCGAAGGCGACCTTGACGAACGCCGTGCTCAGGACGGCATCGGTTGCGGCGTAACGGAAGTCGCAGCCCAGTGCGAGCGACAGGCCGGCCCCGGCGCAGCCGCCGCGGATCTCCGCGATGGTGGGGGTGTTCATCTCGTACATGAACGTGACCATCCGGGTGAAGCGCATCAGCCTGGGGCGCAAGGCGAGGTGATCGCCCGGCGGGTACGGCGGCGGGGCAGCGTCGCCGTTGTCGCGGCCGACGGAGAAGTTCCCGCCGGCTCCGGTCAGGACGACGGCCCCGACGTCGGCGGAGTTCTCCGCGCGTTCCAGGGCGTCGAGCAACCCGTCGGCCATCTCGACGCTGAACGAGTTCCGGCGTTCGGGGCGGTTCATCGCGATGGTCGCGACGCCGTCGGAAGCCCGGTAGAGGACGGTGTCGGTCATGCTTCGGTCCCTTCGTTCGATGCGGCCCGCGGCGGGGCCAGCCGTGCGCGCAGTGCCCGTGCCTCGCGCGGCAGGTTCCAGGCCAACGCGGCGGTGGTGCGGCCGTCCCGGCGGTACACCCCGGCGAAGCGGCCGCGGTCCGGATCACCGGTCACCACGGTGAATTCGCCTGACGGCAAGCCGTACGCCTGGATCTTGACGTCGTATTGGTCGGTCCAGAAGTACGGCACCGGGGCGAACGGCATCCATTGCCCGAGCAGCGTCTGTGCCGCCGCCATGCCCTGCTCGGTGGCGTTCATCCGGTGCTCGATGCGGATCCGCCCGTGGTCTGGGTGCACCCAGGACGCGACGTCGCCCGCGGCGACGATGCCTGGTGCGGCTTGGCAGTACTCGTCGCACAGCACGCCGTCCCCGAGTGGCAGCCCACTGTCGCGCAGCCACTCCGTGGCGGGTGCCGAGCCGATTGCGACGAGCACGACATCGGCGGGGATCGTGCGGCCGTCGTCCAGGCGAACGCTGGCGACGCGGCCGTGCTGCTCGGTGAATCCGACCACGGTGGTGTGGCAGTGCACGTCGACGCCGTGTTCCCGGTGGAGATCAGCGAGCCGGGTCGCGATCGCGGGGCCCAGCTGGCGCACCATCGGCGCGTCGAGCGGATCGACGAGCGAGACGGTGCATCCGAGACCCCTGGCGACGGCGGCGACCTCGGCGCCGAGGAAGCCCGCGCCGACGACCACGACCGACGCGCCTGCGTGCAGGGAATCGCGCAGGGCGATCGCGTCGTCCCACCCGCGCAGCACGCGAACCCCGGCGAGGTCGTGTCCGAACGGGAGGCGGCGCGGGCGGACCCCGGTGGCGATGACGAGGCCGTCGAACGGCACGCGCGTGCCATTGGCCAGCTCGACCGCCCGTCCGGCGACGTCCAGGCCGGCGGCCGCCTGCCCGAGCAGCCATTCCGCGTCCAGCGCGTCGAACACGCCGGCTGACCGCAGCGTGATCTGCTCGACGCCCCATTCGCCGCGCAAGGCCTGTTTGGACAGTGGCGGCCGGTCGTAGGGCGGGTGGGGTTCTGCGCCGATCACTGTCAGTTGTCCGGAAAATCCTTCGCGGCGCAGCGTTTCGGCCGCGGTGAAGCCGGCCGCGGACGCGCCGACGACGACCACCCGCGACAGCGTCACGGCTCATCCACTTCGATCGCCAAGGCAGGGCACAGCAGCGCGGCCTGCCGGACAGCCTCGTGTTGAGCGGGCGCGATCTCCTGCGTGAGCAGCACGGCGATGCCGTCTTCGTCGCGCTGGTCGAATACCTCGGGGGCGGCGAGCACGCACTGCCCGGCGCCGACGCATTTCGCTTCGTCGATGCTGATTTTCACGGTTCTTCCTCCTGATTCACCAAGTCACCGGCAGTGCGTGCACGCCGTACACGCTCATGTCGCCCTTGAAGGCGAGCGCGTCGATCGGCTCGGCCAGCGACAGAGCGGGGATGCGGCGGAACAACGTGCCGAACACGACCTGCAGCTCCACGCGGGCGAGCTGCTGCCCAAGGCACTGGTGGATGCCGTAGCCGAAGGCGAGGTGATGACTCGCGGACCGGCCGATGTCGAGCTGGTCGGCGGGCGCGTCCGGGAACGCGGCGGCGTCGCGGTTGCCGGAGTCCACGGCCAGGATGAGGCCCTCGCCCTTGCGGATGGTCTGACCGCCGAGCTCGAAGTCCTCCGCCGCGACGCGCCGCACTCCGCGGTGTGCGACGGTCAGGTAGCGCAGTAGTTCGTCGACGGTCTTGGCGATGACGACGGGGTCGTCGCTCGCCCGCAGGCGGGACAGCTGGTCCGGGTGGGACAGCAGCGCCGCGGTGCCGAGGGCGATCATGTTCGCGGACGTCTCGTGGCCGGCGGTGAGCAGCACGACGCCCACCCGAGCCACCTCTTCGCGGGTCATCAGGCCCGGGCGCAGCTGCTCGACGACCAGCCTGCTGATCAGGTCGTCGCCCGGGTCCTCGCCCTTCCGGTCGACCAGGCCGCCGAGGAACCCGAGCAGCTCCTCCGCCGCGGCCAGGGTCTGCTCCGGGGTCGAGGCGTTCGCGACGAACACCTTGCTGAGCCGGTGGAACAACGCGCGGTCTTCGTAGGGCACGCCGAGCAGTTCGCAGATCATCAGCGACGGAACCGGCAGCGCGAGCGTCTCCACGAGGTCGACCGGCTTGGGGCCGGCCAGCAGGTCGTCGATCAGGCCGTCGACGACCTGCTGGATGTGCGTGCGCAACGCCTGCATCCGCTTGGCGGTGAATTCCTTCGCGAGCACGCGGCGCGGTTCGTCGTGGGCCGGGCCGTCGCTGGTGAAGAACGTCTTCGCGCGGTTGCGCCGGGCCTTGACCGCGGCGGAGCCGTGGGGATAGCCGGGGGTTTCGCTGTCCGCGCTGACCGACGGATGGGCCAGCACGGTGCGGATGTCGTCGTACCGGGTGATCAGCCACGGCTCGGTGCCGTCCCAGATCCGGGCCCTGGCGATCGGTGCCTTTGCCCGCCGCGCGCCCAGCTCAAGCGGCGGATCGAACGGGCACTTGCCGCGTTGCATCGGGTACGCGGGGACTTCTTCGGTGTCGGTCACAAGGCCCTCCCAGCTGGTTCGCGGACGGACTGCCCGGCCCGTCTTTTCATTTAATGATAGTTAACTTCGCCCGGCTTATCTGTCAAGAACTGCGACGTCTGATGAACCTTGCCTGGACATCAACGTCTATTCGCTGTTAACTTCGAGGCATCCGGTCCGCTCGTCAGAAAGGGTGTCGACGGCATGCGGCGCAGCATCTTCACCGAGGATCACGAGGACTTCCGGGCCGTCGTCCGGGCCTTCCTCGACCGGGAAGTCGTCCCGCACCACGCGGAATGGGAGCGGCAGGGACAGGTCCCCCGCGACCTTTACCGCAGGCTCGGCGAACTCGGCGTGTTCGGCATCCAGGTGCCCGTCGCGTACGGCGGATCCGGGGTCACCGACTTCCGGTACCAGGCAGTGCTGCGGGAAGAGGTGGCCCGGGCCGGTGTCACGTTCGGCGCCGACGTCGTGCACACCTGTCTCGTCCTGCCCTACCTGCTGGAGTTCGGCACGGAGGAACAGAAGCGCCGCTGGCTGCCGGGATTCCAGTCCGGCGACCTGATGACGGCCATCGCGATGACCGAGCCGGGCACCGGGTCCGACCTCGCCGGGATCCGGACGACGGCGAAGCTCGCCGACGACGGCAGTCACTACGTGCTGAACGGCGCCAAGACGTTCATCACCGGTGGTGCGCAGGCGGATCTGATCCTCGTCGTCTGCCGCACGTCGGCTGGCGCCGAGGACCGGCGGGCGGGGTTGTCGATCCTGTGCGTGGACACCTCGGCGGACGGTTTCGCCGTCGGCCGCAAGCTGGACAAGATCGGCCTGCGCGCGCAGGACACCGCGGAGCTGTCGTTCACCGACGTGCGCGTGCCGGCGGAAAACCTGCTCGGTGAAGAAGGCAAGGCCTTCTCGTACCTGACGCACAACCTCGTCGTGGAACGGCTCGGCGCCGCGATCAACGGGCACGCCACCGCGGCCGCCGCGATCGGCTTCGCCAAGGACTACGTGCTGGAGCGGCAGATCTTCGGGAAGCCGGTGGCTGCCTTCCAGAACACGAAGTTCGTCCTCGCCGAATGCGCGGCGGAGGTCGAGGCAGGCCAGGCGCTGGTGGACCGGGCGATCGAGCTGCACGCGGCAGGCGAGCTGACGCCCGCCGAAGCGGCCAAGGCGAAGCTGTTCTGCACCGAACTCGCCGGGCGCGTCATCGACAACTGCCTCCAGCTGCACGGCGGCTACGGATACATCCGCGAATACCCGATCGCCCGGTTGTACGCGGACACCCGCGTCACCCGCATCTACGCAGGCACCAGCGAAGTCATGAAGACCTTGATCGCCAAGGACCTCGGTCTCTGACGACCAACGAATCAGGAGTTCCCCATGTCCGACGCTGTGATCGTCGACGCCGTGCGCACCGCGGTCGGCAAGCGCAACGGCGCATTGTCCGGCCAGCACTCGGTTGCCCTTTCTGCCCACGTATTGCGTGCGCTGGCCGAGCGCACCGGGCTGGACCCGGCTCTCGTCGACGACGTGCTCTGGGGCTGCACCGGGACGGTCGGCATGCAGGCAGGCAACATCGGCCGGATGGCGGTGCTCGCCGCGGGATGGCCGGAAGCCGTGCCCGGTGTGACCCTCGACCGGCAATGCGGGTCTTCCCAGCAAGCAGTGCATTTCGCCGCGCAGGGCGTGATTTCCGGTGCATATGACGTCGCGGTGGCGGGAGGGGTGGAGATCATGAGCAAGATCCCGCTCGGTGCCACGCGCGGCGACGGAACCTTCGGCGAAGCGCACGGCCCAGAGGTGTGGGCACGCTATGGGGGAATGCGCTTCAACCAGGGCATGGGTGCGCAGCTGATTGCCGACGAGTACGGCATCACGCGCGCCGAAATGGACCAGCATGGGCTGGACTCGCACGAGCGTGCCGCCCGCGCCATCGATGAGGGGCGCTTCACCGCGCAGATCACGCCGGTGTCCCTCTCCGGCGGACGTACGTTCGACACCGACGAAGGCGTGCGCCGAGGGTCCACTATGGATGCTCTGGCTCGGCTTGAGCCGGCGTTCCGCGAGGACGGTTCGATCACTGCCGGAAACGCCAGCCAGATCTCGGGACGGCGCGGCCGCGTTGCTCATCACCAGCAGCGAATTCGCCCGGTCGCAGGGCTGGACACCGCTCGCGCGCATCCACACCGCCGTCGTCGCCGGCACCGACCCGGTCACTATGCTCAAGGGCCCGATTCCCGCCACGGTCAAGGCGTTGAGGAAGGCAGGACTATCCATTGGGGACATCGGAGCCTTCGAGATCAACGAAGCCTTCGCTTCGGTCACGCTGGCCTGGCTTCGGGAAACCGGGGTCGACTACCGGCTGATGAACCCGTTGGGCGGCGCGATCGCGCTGGGCCACCCGGTCGGCGGTTCCGGAGCCCGGCTGATGACCACGCTGGTCCATCACCTGCGGGACGAGCGCATCCGCTATGGCCTGCAATCCATGTGCGAGGGCGGCGGGATGGCCAACGCCACGATTCTCGAGCGGCTGTAGGCGGAGCTGCTCCGCCGAGAAGGCATCAACTGTCCGGTTTGGAGATTCAGGGAGTGTCGATGGGACGCAAAGTGCTGGTCGCGGGAGTGGGTATGGTGCCCTTCTCCAAGCCGAGCGCCGGCAAGACGTACGACGAAATGGCCGCGGGCGCGGTCAAGGCCGTGCTGGCCGATGCCGGCACGGCCTACGAGAAGATCGAGCGTGTGTTCGCCGGCTACGTGTACGGCGATTCGACGTGCGGGCAGCGCGTTGTCTACCGGTTCGGCAAGACCGGGGCGCCGGTGCTGAACGTGAACAACAACTGTGCCTCCGGCTCTTCGGCGCTGTGGCTGGCGTGCCAGTCGGTTGAGTCCGGCGCAGCGGAATGCGCGCTCGCGGTCGGGTTCGAGCAGATGCCGCCGGGCGCGTTGTCGGCGAAGTGGCAGGACCGGCCGATGCCGCTCGCCGATTTCATCACCGCGCTGGACGAGATCCACCCGGTCGATCCGAACCTGCCGATGACGCCGCAGTACTTCGCCGCGGCCGGCGTCGAATACCGGGACAAGTACGGGATGCGGCCGGACACCTTCGCACGGGTGTCGGTGAAAGCTCGCGCCCACGCGGCCGGCAATCCGTACGCAGTGTTCCGGGAGCCGATCACGCTGGAGGACGTCCTGGGCTCGCCGCAGGTGGCTGGCTCGCTGACTCGTCTGCAGTGCTGTCCGCCCACCTGCGGAGCCGCTGCAGCGATCGTCTGCTCGCCGGAGTTCGCCCGGGCCAACGGCCTGTCCCCGAAGGTGGCGATCGCAGCACAGACACTGCAGTCCGACGCCGAGGATCCGTTCGCGAAACGGAGCGCGATGGCCCTGATCGGCTCCGACGTCACCCGCGCGGCGGCGGCAGAGATCTACGAGAAAGCCGGCGTCGACCCACGCGACATCCGCGTCGTCGAACTGCACGACTGCTTCACCGTCAACGAGGTGCTGACCTACGAGGCCCTCGGCCTGTGCGATGAGGGCGGCGCGGAGAAGTTCATCCTCGACGGTGACAACACCTACGGCGGACGCGTCGTCACGAACCCGTCCGGTGGGCTCCTCTCCAAGGGGCATCCGCTGGGCGCGACCGGCCTTGCGCAGACCGCCGAAATCACCTGGCAGCTGCGTGGCGACGCCGGCCCGCGTCAGGTCGAGGGCGCGACGGTCGGCCTGCAGCACAACCTCGGGCTCGGCACCGCCGGCATCATCACCCTGTTCGAAAAGGTGTCCTGACCATGCCGATCAACCGCTGTCATCGGCACCCGCACCGCCGAGTTCACCACTGAGGCCGAACCCGGCCGGCTGAGCTTCTTCGCCGCCGCGACCGGCCAGACCAACCCGGTCTACACCGATCTGGAGGTGGCGAAGGCGGCCGGCCACCGCGATCTGCCACTCCCGCCGACGTTCCTGTTCTGCCTGGAAGTGGACGACCCCTACCGGTCGAAGTTGCTCACTGACCTGGGCATCGACTCGCGCACGATCCTGCACGGCGGCCAGAAGTTCGCTTACCACGCGCAGGCCTGCGCCGGTGACCGGCTGCCCTTCCGGTCCGAGGTCACCGACGTCTACGCCAAGAAGGGCGGCGCGCTGGAGTTTCTCGTCCGCGCTACCCGCGTCACCCGGGACGGCGTCCCGATCGCCACGTTGTGACCAGCACCATCGTGGTGCGTGACCCGAAGGCGGCGAAATGACGACCCTGCGCGCCGGCGACTCGCACACCCTCGAATGCCCCGAGATCACCCGTACCACGCTGGCGCTGTACGCGGGCGCGTCCGGCGACCACAACCCGGTGCACATCGACGTCGACGCCTGCCGGGCGGTCGGCATCCCGGATGTGTTCGCGCACGGGATGCTCTCCATGGCGTACCTGGCCAGGCTGCTCACCGACTGGCTGTCGCAAGACCGCCTCCAGTCCTACGAAGTCCGTTTCTCCGCGATCACGCCCGTGCACGCGACCCCCGTCTGCACCGGCACCGTGACTCGCGTCGAGGACGGCGTGGCCCACCTCGACCTGATGGTGGCGCTGCCCGACGGCACCGTCACCCTGGCGGGCTCCGCCATCGCAACTGCCGAATAGCCCTTACCTTGCAAGGAGAACCGCTCATGGGAACACTGGACGGCAAGGTTGCCCTTGTCTCCGGCTCGGGTCGCGGCATCGGCCGCGCGGTCGCGCGCAAGCTCGCGTCGGAGGGTGCCGCGGTCGTGATCAACGACCTGGACAAGGAACCGGCCGACGAGGTCGTCGGCGAGATCACCGCCGACGGCGGCCGCGCCGTGGCGTGCATCGGGTCCGTCACCGATGACGACTTCGCCGAGCGCTTCGTCCGCGCGGCGCTCGACTCGTTCGGCGGGCTGGACGTCATCGTCAACAACGCCGGCTACACCTGGGACACCGTGATCCAGAAGATGACCGACGAGCAGTGGGACGCCATTCTGGACGTCCACCTCAAGGCGCCGTTCCGGATTCTGCGCGCCGCCCAGCCGTTCATCAAGGCCAACCCGACCGAGCACCATCGGAAGGTCGTCAACGTCTCGTCCGTGTCGGGCGTCTTCGGCAACCCGGGCCAGGCGAACTACTCCTCGGCCAAAGCGGGTGTCATCGGCCTGACCAAGACCATGGCCAAGGAGTGGGCCGCTACAAGGTCAACGTCAACGCCGTCGCCTTCGGTTTCATCCTGACCCGCATGACGGAGGCCACCGCCGCCGACGACGCGTTCGTCGAGATCGGCGGCCGGCGGATCAAGGTCGGCGTGAGCCAGGCGGTGATGGAGGCCGTCAAGCGCACCAATCCACTCGGCCGTCCGGGCACGCCCGAAGAAGCGGCAGGCGCGATCTACCTGCTGTGCACGCAGGATTCGAACTACGTCAGCGGCCAGGTGCTGAACGTTGACGCCGGCAGCCGCTGATCCGCATCCATCCGTCACGAAGCGCAGGGAACTGTCATGAAACGCAACCTCTACGACGACGAGCACGAAGCCTTCCGGCTGATGATCAGGGACTTCATCGGGAAGGAGGTCCTCCCGCACTTCGCGCAATGGGAGCACGACAACGTCGTCGACCGCGACCTGTTCCGCAAACTCGGGGCCCTCGGGCTCACCGGCTTCGGCATCCCCGAGGAATACGGGGGCCCGGGAGAAGTCAGCTACAAGTACCAGGCCGTGATGGCGGAGGAATCCGCCCGAGGGACGGTCGGGTTCGGCCACTACAACGTGTCCACCGGCATCGTCCTGCCGTATCTGCTGCATCTGGCCGACGAGGAACAGCGGAAGCGGTGGCTGCCCGGCGTCGCCTCCGGCGACCTCGTGCTGTGCATCGCCATGACCGAGCCGGGCACCGGCTCCGATCTCGCCGGGATCCGCACCACTGCGGTGTTGTCGGACGACGGCAGCCACTACGTGCTGAACGGTGCCAAGACCTTCATCACCGGAGCGCGGAACTCCGAGCTGTGCGTCGTCGTGGCCCGCACCTCCGAGCCGAAACCGGACGATCGGCGGCACGGCCTCAGCCTGCTCGTCGTGCCCACCGACAGCGAAGGCTTCGAGTACGGCCGCAACCTGGACAAGATCGGCCTGAAGTCGTCGGACACGTCGGAGCTGTCGTTCACCGACGTCCGGGTCCCGGCCGAGAACCTGCTCGGCGAGCAGGACCGGGGATTTTCCTACCTCGGCCGGAATTTGCCGCGGGAGCGTCTGTCGATCGGGGTCCGGGCGGTCGCGTCCGCCGCGGCCGCGATCGGTTTCGCCCGCGACTACGCCCTCGAACGGAAGGTGTTCGGCGCGTCGCTCGCCTCCTTCCAGAACACGAAGTTCGTGCTGGCCGAGTGCGAAGCCGAGGTGGCGGCGGCGCAGGCGTTGGCGGACAGGGGAATCGAGCTGGACGACGCGGGGGAGCTGACCGCCGCGGACGCGGCGAAGATCAAGCTGTTCGCCACGGAGGTCGCCGGCCGCGTCGTGGACAAATGCCTGCAGGTGCACGGCGGCTACGGCTACATGCTCGAGTACCCGATCGCCCTTCTGTACGCCGACATCCGGGTGTCTCGCATCTTCGGCGGCACCAGCGAGGTGCTCAAGACCATCATCGCCAAGGACCTCGGCCTGTGACGGGCACGGGAACCATGGACGGCAAGGTCGCGCTGGTCTCCGGCTCCGGCCGTGGCATCGGCCGGGAGATCGCGCTGAAGCTTGCCGGCGAAGGAGCCCGCGTCGTGGTCAACGATCTCGCAACCCTTCGTCGTCATCGGGCCTGAGCTCCAACCGCGGGGTACGGAGCACGAGGTGTCGAAGGGGCCATGGATCTATCCATTCAGCCAGCTCGGTCATGGGATTGCTCCTAACAGCGGGAGGCACGGCTGCAGGCCCTCTACCTCCAAGGCCCAGTCTGGGCGGTGGAGGCACGGCTGCAGGCCCTCTACCTCCAAGGCCCAGTCTGGGCGGTGCTTTGCGAAATTCTCGCTCGTGAGCAGCAGGCGGACCGCGGAGGCAGGTTCCCCACGGCGCTCGCCTGTATCAGTGCCGTCGCGGTGATAGCCGAGCTTGGCGCTGACCCGCAGCGAGGCAGTGTTGTCCCACCACGCCGACGTGCGCGCCTGGACCGCGCCAAGCTGATCAAACGCGACGGCAGCACGGCGGCCCGAGCCTCAGTGCCAAACCCTCGTCCCTGGTACGCCAGACCCAGCCAGGAACCGTCCCGACCTCGAGCTTGGTGGCGAACTGGCGGTGTCGGTGCGCACGTATCGGCGCTACGTCGCGGAAATCGTGGAGTTGTTGGGGGCCAACTCGCGTTTCCGAGCCGGGGTGCGGGCCGCCGAGGTCGGATTGCTGCCCGCATCGCCGTTATCGGACGGCTCCCCATGGCGTTTCCGGTGGCCTGCGAATGGTCGCTGTCCAGGCGAATGGCAGTTGTTTGCCAACGAGGTCGTCCGGTGGCACGCGAGTGACCGCGCATGGCAGCTTGTGGCCGCAGGTCTTGTTGTTCGAATGGGTCGGCAATAGCGTCTGAAGCCTGTCCCATAATGATCAAATATTGTTGGCGTGCATGGGAAAGCGCGACTTGCGGCGTGGCGGGTGGTGTTCAGCGGGCCATGGTGAGGTTGCGCATGAGGGCTACGCCGCGTGCGGCGTGCCAGACGCCGTCGCGTTTGCGTCGGCAGTTGCGGAGGAGTGCCGGGCAGCGGCTTTCGGACTGCGACCGTCAGGCGGATGTTGGCGTCGATGATCACCGCAGGTTGGTCGAGTACCGGTAGTTCTTCGACGACGCACTCACGCTTCGGGCATGGGTGGGTACCAGGGTGCCGTCCACGATCAGCACCGTGTCCGGGCTGTGCTTGCGCTTGGTCGGCGACAACGCGAGATAGGGGCCGAGGTGGTCGACGACCCGCCCGGCTGCGGACTTGGAGACATCGAAGAGCAACGCGACCTGTCGCTGGTCAGGTTGGTGCGGTAGTACACCGCGACCGGCCGCACCCGGTCGTCCAGCGGCAGCCCCCATCGGCGACCGGCGCCGGTCTGCTCGGCGCCACGACCTCGCACGATGCCCACCAGCTTGCTGAACTGTCGCACCGACAGCCCCGTGAACGCTGTCGAGCGGTGCCGGCCGCCTCGGGTGCGGTGTTGCGGGGCGTCGGCAGGGCAGTCAATTCCACCGCGCGAAAAGCTTCTCCCATCCAGTGACTCGATCAGAGAGGTGAGCCGATGTCCGGTCAGCAGTCTCGAGCTGATCAGCATCTGTTCGCCGAGCCCGGCCTTCGCACGCGCTTGTTCGCCCAAGGGGTGGTTGCCTGGCTGTTCGCCAGGGGAGGCGATCCGTTCGCCCGCTTGCCGCACTCCCCGTGGCGAGGCAACCCGTACCCGCCCTACGCGGGCATGCGCGCGCAGGGGCCGCTGGTCCGCAGCAAGCTCGGGTTGCTGATTTGCACGCCCCACGACTTGTGCGAACCCGCGGTAGCGCCGCGGCGGCGCGTGGTGCGGTTCGGTGAGCCGGCTCGCGCCAGCGCGACGAAAACTCGGGAAGGAGCCTGAATTGTCCGACACCATCGGTGTTCCCGTCGGCATTCCGACCGAACGCGACCGGATCTTCGAACTGCCCGTGGAACTGGAGTCGCTGCGGGATCGGAAGCCCATCGGACGGATGGTCTACGGGGACGGCCACCTGGGTTGGTTGGTGACGAGCTACTCGTTGGCCCGCGCGGTACTCGCCGACAGCCGCTTCAGCAGCCGCGCCGATCTCGCCCGCATCCCCGTCGAGCTGCCCGCCGAAGCAGAGCAGGCGCGCAAGGACATCCCGCCGGGCGTGTTCCACCGCATGGACCCGCCGGAGCACACCAGGTACCGCCGCCTGCTAGCCGGTCATTTCGCGGTGCGCCGGATGGATTCGCTGACCGAGACGATCCAGCGGATCGTCGACGAACGCCTGCACGCGATGGACCGCGGGGGCCCACCCGCCGATCTGGTGCGGGACTTCGCGAAACTCGTGCCGCTGAACGTGGTCTCCGAGATCCTGGGCGTCCCCGAGGACGAGCGCGACCGCTTCGTGCGGCGCGTCTCAGTCCTGTTCGACCAGCACGCCGAGGCCGCCGACGTCGGGGCAGCGACCCAGGCGATCCACACCCAGTTCCAGGAGTTCGTCGACGCGAAGAAGCGGGCCGGGACCAGCGGTGACGTCCTCGGGCACCTGGCGGCTTCGGGCGAGTTGCCCGACGAGGAGATCGCCACCGTCGGAATGGTGCTGCTGACCGCGGGGTACGAATCAACGGCGAACATGCTGGCCCTCGGAACGCTCGCGTTGCTGGAACACCCGGACCAGCGGGCTCGGGCGCTTTCCAACTCGGCCCAGCTCGACAAGGCCGTCGACGAACTGCTGCGCTACCTCAGCGTCACCCACATCGGACCTATCCGCACCGCGCTGCGGGACGTCGAGCTCGGCGGCGAAACCATCAAGGCCGGTGACTCGGTGTCCATAGCCCTGCCGGCGGCCAACCGCGACCCCGAGCACGTCGAGTGCCCGGCCGCACTGGACATCGACAACTCGTCGGCCGGGCACCTCGCGTTCGGCTACGGCGTGCACCAATGCCTTGGCCAACACCTCGCTCGGAACATCCTGCGCACGAGCTATGCCGGGATCTTCCGGGAGTTCCCCGCCCTGCGGCTCGCCGTTCCGGCGGACGAACTCGAAATCTGCACCGAGATGCCCGTGTACGGGGTGTCCCGGCTCCCGGTCGAGTGGTGAGCGGGGACCGCGGTCGCCGTGTCCTGAGGCGCAAGCGACGTGTCGATGGGTGGGATCATGGACCAACTGGCTGCCGACTCCGCTTTCCCGTTGTCGGACGCCCAACGGGAGATCTGGCTGGCGCAGCGGTTCAACCCGGATAGCCTGCACTTCCGCGTGGGCCAGTACGTCGAGATCGACGGGGCGATCGACGGCGCCGAGTTCGAAGCCGCGGTCCGCAAGACCGTCGCCGAGGTGGATGTGCTGCACTGCCGCGTCCACGAGGTGGACGGCGTTGCGCACCAGACCGTGAACCCCGTCCACGACTGGGACTTCCCCGTGCTCGACTTCAGCACCGAACCCGATCCGGGTGCGGCGGCTGAGCGCTGGATGTACGAAGACCTCGCCGTCCCGATGGACCTGACCCGCGACCGGCTGTTCTCGTACGCCCTGCTCAAGCTGGCGCCGGACCGCTTCTACTGGTACCAGGGCTACCACCACCTGGTCACCGACGGTGCGGGCAGCATCCTGATCTCGCAACGCGCAGCGCATCTTTACACGACGAGCGTGCAAGGTCTGCCCGCGGAGCCCGCGCCGTTCTCGTCACTGCGGGAACTGGTGGCGGAAGACGCCGAGTACCGGAACTCCGGGGATTTCGAACGGGATCGGAAGTACTGGCTGGAGAGGTTCGCCGACCGGCCCAACGTGGCACGGATTTCCGCCATGACGGAGGATCTGCCGCGGAGCTTCCTCCGGCACACCAGCCATGTTCCGGCCGCAGCCGCGGACCGGATCAAGGCGGCCGCCCGAACCGCCCGCACGCACTGGTCGGTCATGCTGCTCGCGGCGACCGCGGTGTACCTCCACCGGCTCACCGGGGAGGAGGACATCGCGGTCGGTTTCGCAGTGGCTGCCCGCAAGAACGCAACGCTGCGCCGCAACCCGGGCACGCTGGCGAACGTGGTTCCGCTGCGGGTGAAGGTCGATGGTGGGACCACGGTGCAGGAGCTCCTCCGGCAGGCCTCGCGGGAGGTTCGCGGGGCCTTGGCGCACCAGCGTTATCGCGCGGAGCAGCTGGCTCGCGATCTCAACCTGACGACCGGCATGCGCCACCTCATGGGCCCCGAGGTGAACGTGATGCCGTTCGACTTCGACCTGAGCTTCGGGCAGTGCGCCGCGCGGCTGCACAACTTGTCCAACGGGCTGGTCGACGATCTGTCCATCATGGCCTACGACCGCCCCGACGGTGGTGCTGTCCGGGTCGACTTCAACGGGAACGCGGACCGCTACACCAGCGATGCCCTGGGTACCCATCAGGATCGATTCCTCGCCCTGCTGGACGTGCTGGCCGGCGACCTGGACGCCGAAGTCGGTGAATTGGACGTGCTGACCGCCGCGGAGCGGAACAAGCTGCTGGGGGAGTGGAACGGCGCAGCAGCCGAGCTGACTTCCTCGGTGGTGCCGGAGCTGCTGGACGACCAAGTGGCGCGCAGTCCGGACGAGGTCGCGTTGGTGTGCGGTGGGAAGAGCCTCACCTACGCGGAGCTGCACGCGCGGGCGAATCAGCTCGCTCGCCACCTGGTCGAGCTGGGCGTTGGGCCCGAGCGAGTGGTCGGATTGTTGCTGCCGCGCACGGCGGACATGGTCATCGCGATGCTTGCGGTGCTGAAGGCCGGCGGTGCATACCTGCCGGTCGACCCCACCTATCCCGCCCATCGCGTCGAATTCATGCTCGCCGACGCGAACCCCGTCCTGCTGCTGGCCACAACGGACACCGCAGGGCGCGTCGCGCAACCGCCCGTCGACATCGTGGTGCTGGACGACCGGCACGTGCGCCGGGCGCTCGCCGAGCAGCCGAGCTCCGAGCTCGGCGACGACGACCGCCGGTCGCCGCTGCGAGGTTCGCATCCCGCCTACGTCATCTACACCTCGGGTTCGACCGGCGTCCCGAAGGGCGTGGTGGTGTCCCAGACCAGTGCGGTGAACCTGGTGTCCTGGGCGGTTCGCGCCCTGGGGGAGCGGCTCGGCCGGGTGCTCGCGTCCACGTCGTTGAGCTTCGACGTATCGGCGTTCGAACTGTTCGCCCCCTTGGCCTGCGGGGGCTGCGTCGAAGTGGTGCGGGACGGCTCGGCGCTGGCGGAGCGGTTGTCCGCGGGGCCGGCTCCGAGCGCGATCAGCGGCGTTCCGTCGGTGCTGGGCCAGGTGGCCGCAGCGGTGCGGGATTCCGGGTTCTCGGGTGTCGTCGTGTGCGCGGGGGAAGCGCTGCCGACGGGGGTGGTGGCCGCGCTGGAGGCGGCCTTCCCGGGATGCCGGGTGATGAACGCCTACGGGCCGACCGAGGCGACCGTGTACGCAACGGCGGGCTGGTGCGGGTCGGACGCGGACGGCGGTGGAATCGGTGGTCCGGTCGCCAACACCCAGGTCTACGTGCTGGACGACAGGCTGGCATTGGTTCCCCCCGGCGTGGTCGGGGAGTTGTACGTCGGCGGACTCGGGGTGGCGCGCGGCTATTGGCGCCGGGCGGGGCTGACGGCGGAACGCTTCGTGGCCAATCCCTTCGGCCCGGCCGAGAACCCGGTGGCGGGGAGCGTGTCGGCGGGTGCCGGCGGTCGGTTGTACCGCACCGGAGACCTGGTGCGGTGGAACGACCGTGGCCGGCTGGAGTACGTCGGCCGGGTCGACGACCAGGTCAAGGTGCGAGGTTTCCGGATCGAGCCTGGCGAAATCGAGAACGTCCTGACCGAGCATCCGGGCATCGCCCGCGCCGCGGTCGCCGCCCGCGAGGATCGGCCGGGGGACAAACGCCTCGTCGGGTACGTGGTTCCCGCGCCGTCCGCGGAGCTGGACGTTCGCGAGGTGCGCGAGTTCCTGGGCGGCCGCGTGCCGGATCACCTGGTGCCGGCGGCGATCGTGCCCATGGACGCACTGCCGCTGACGGCGAACGGCAAACTGGACCGCCGGGCCTTGCCTGCGCCGGAGTTCACGCGTGCCGTGTCTTCTCGCCCGCCGCGAACCCAGGTCCAGGAAGCGTTGTGCGAGTTCTTCGACCAGCTGCTCGGTGTCCCGGATGTGGGGATCGACGACAGCTTCTTCGACCTCGGCGGGGACAGCATCTCCGCCATCCAGCTGGTCAGCCGGGCACAGGCCGCCGGCATCACCTTCACCCCGCAAGACGTGCTGGTGCACCGGACCGTGGCCGGCATCGCGTCCGCAGCCGGCGTGCACGCGGATCCCGATGCCGAGCCGGTCGAGGACGACGGCGTGGGCGCCCTCGGCTCGACGCCGATCGTGGATTGGTTCCGGGGTTCGGGCGGGCAGTTCGACGGGCTGTGCCAGGCGATGGTGGTGGCCTTGCCGACGGGGATTGACCGCCCGAACTTGGTGGCCGCCTTGGAAGCGCTGGTGGAGCGGCACGGCGCGTTGCGCTTGTGCGTAGACGACGGTGCCGAGCAGGGCTTGCGAGTAGCGCCCGTCGGGTCGTCGCCCGTGGCGGACCGCGTGACGCAGGTGGACGTGCGCGGTCTTTCCGACGACCAGTTGAACGCGGCCGCGGACGAGTACTTCGCCGCTGCGCGGGCTCGTCTGGACCCGAGGTCCGAAACGGTGTGGCAAGCCGTGTTCTTCGATGCCGGAGCCGGAGGGGCGGGCCGATTGCTGCTGGTGATCCACCACCTGGCCGTCGACGGGGTGTCCTGGCGGATCTTGCTGGCGGATCTGGCCACCGCGTGGCAGGCGATAGCGGCTGGGCGACCCCCGTCGCTGCCGCCGCGCGGCACGTCGCTGCGCCGCTGGACGCGAATTCTTGCCGCAGAAGCGCGAAGTCCGGAGCGAATCGCCGAGCTGGACCACTGGAAGCGGACGCTGGCAGACGCCGTGCCCGAGCGCGGGGGAGCAGCCGGGCATCAGGAGTCCGGCGAGCTGACGCTGCGGTTGCCGGTGGCGGACACCGAGCCGCTGTTGAGGCGGGTGCCCGCCGTCTACCACGCGGACACCCACGAGGTGCTGCTCGCCGCGCTGGGAGCCGCCGTTGCGCAGTGGCGACGGCGGCTGGGGTCGTCGGGCCGGGCAGTGGTGGTCGATGTCGAAGGCCACGGGCGGCACCAAGAACTCGCCGATGGCGTGGACCTGTCGGGCACGGTCGGCTGGTTCACCACGCTGCACCCGGTGCGCCTCACCCCTCGCCCCCTGGAACGCGAGGACGTTCGGCGTGGCGGGCCGGAACTCCGGCGCACCATCCAGCACCTGAAGGAAGAGATCCGTGCGGTGCCCGACCACGGCCTGGGCTACGGGCTGCTGCGCTACCTCAACCCGGAGACGGCCGAGGAACTCGCGGGTCTGCCCAGCCCCGAGATCGGGTTCAACTACCTGGGCCGGTTCTCCGCCGCAGATGACGCCGACGGGGACACCGCGTGGGCACCGCTCGCGGACGGTACGGGCCAACCCCTGAGGGTCGCTACTGCCGCCGGGCCGGGAATGCCCCCGGTCCACCTGCTGGACCTCAACGCGGCGGTGCTGTCCACCGCCGGGCGGCCGCAGCTGGTCGCGACCTGGTCCTGGCAGCCGCCACTCGACCGGGACCAGCTCACGGCGCTCGCGGAGATCTGGTTCGACGTGCTTCGCGGCGTCACGACAGCAACCGACCAACCCGGCGCGGGTGGCCACACGCCGTCCGATTTCGGGCTGGTCAACCTCACCCAGCAGCAGATCGACCAGCTCGAGTCAGCGTGGAGGAGATCACGATGGAGCAGCCCGGATTCGTAGACGTGTTGCCGCTGTCACCGCTCCAGGAAGGTCTGCTGTTCCACGCCCTGCACCAGGGGAGCGGCCCGGACGAGTACGTCGTCCAGGTCGTCCTGGAGCTCGATGGACCGCTGCGCGCCGCCGAGCTGCGCGGCGCCGCGGAGGCGATCTTGCGACGCCACCCGAACCTGAGTGCCGCCTTCTGGTTCGAGGGGGTGGACAGCCCGGTCCAGGTCATCCCCCGCTCGGTGACCTTGCCGTGGGCGGAGTTCGACCTCCGCGGCCGCACCGTGGACGAGCAGCGCGCCGAGCGCGAGCGCCTGCTGCTCGAGCAGCGGGAGGCCGGCTTCGACCTGTTCGACCCCCCGCTGCTCCGGTTCGCGCTGATCCGGCTCGAACCGCAGCGGCACCTGCTGGTGCTGACCAACCACCACATCCTGCTGGACGGCTGGTCGTATCCGGTCTTGTTTCGCGAGCTGTTCCAGCTCTACCAGCGCGGTGGTGACGACAGCGAGCTGCCGCGGGTCACGCCGTACCGGGAGTACCTGGCCTGGCTCGCTGGGCAGGACCGGCAGGCCGCGGAGGACGCGTGGGGGCGCGCCCTGGCCGGGCTGCCCGAGCCGACCTTGCTCGCGCCGACAGCGGGCCCGGCCGGACCGGGCCGGCGCGCACAGGCGACCCTCGAACTGCCC
Organism: Saccharopolyspora sp. NPDC045839; assembly: GCF_056431645.1. NCBI lineage: Bacteria > Bacillati > Actinomycetota > Actinomycetes > Pseudonocardiales > Pseudonocardiaceae > Saccharopolyspora > Saccharopolyspora sp. NPDC045839. Next base: position 2,551 of record NZ_JBWKKH010000003.1, on the reverse strand, counting down.
GCGGAACTGACCGCGGACCTGCGCGTTCTCGGCCGCAGCCGGGAGCTGACCACCGCCACCCTGGTCCAGGGCGCCTGGGCGATCCTGCTCCGGTCGTTGACCGGCCGCTCCGACGTCGTGTTCGGCACCACCGTGGCCGGGCGGCCGCCTCAACTGCCCGGCGTGGAATCGATGGTGGGGTTGTTCATCAACACGGTGCCCGTCCGGGTCCGGCTCGATCCGCACGAACCCCTGGCCGACGCGTTTCGGCGCTTCCGCGACGAGCAGGCCGCCTTGGTCGACCACCAGCACCTCAGCCTCACGGACGCGGGCCGGTTGAGCGGGCACGGAAAGCTCTTCGACTCCCTGGTCGTCTTCGAGAACTACCCGCTGGACACGGCGGGCATCACGCCGGCCGGAAGCGAGCTGCGGGCCACCGGCATCGCCGGTCACGATGGTTCGCACTACCCACTCAGCCTGATCGTCTTCCCCGGCGAGAAGATCGTCCTCCGGCTGGATTACCGCTCGGACGTGTTCGGATCGTCCACTGTGGAGCAGTTGCTCGGGCGATTGGGCCGCCTCCTGGAGGCGTTGTGCGCGAATCCGGACTGCCCCGTGGGCAACGTCGACCTGGTCGGCGACGTCGAGCGGGAACGCCTCCTGGGCTTGAACGACCCGGCGGTGGTGACCCCGTCGGCGGTCGTGCCGGAGTTGTTCGGCCGGCAGGTGGCTCTCCGGCCCGAGGCGATCGCGGTCGTGTCCGGCGAGGCGGAACTGACCTACGCGGAACTCGACGCCCGGTCGAACCGGCTCGCACGCCACCTGGTGGCGTCGGGGGTCGGCCCGGAACGGGTGGTGGGCCTGGCGCTACCCCGCTCGGTCGAAGCGGTGGTCGCCGTCCTGGCCGTGCTGAAGGCCGGTGGGACGTACCTGCCGATCGATCCGGGCAATCCCGCCGAACGGGTCCGGTCGATACTGCGCGATGCCGCGCCTGTGCTGACGCTGACGACCGCGGCCACCCGGCCTGGCGTCGAGGACGGCGGCACGCCGACCGTCGTGCTCGACTCGCCGGAGGTGCAGCAGCGGCTCGCCGCGCAGCCGACGGCCGAGCTCACCGATGCGGAGCGCGGCGGCGCACTGCACCCCGGGCAAGCGGCTTACGTCATCTACACCTCCGGTTCCTCGGGAATCCCCAAAGGCGTTGCGGCGACGCACGAGGACGTGGTCGAGCTGACCGGGGACCGCGCGTTCGACAGCTATGCGGACGCGCGGGTGCTGGTGCACTCGCCGCTGGCCTTCGACGCGTCGACCTACGAGATCTGGGTTCCGCTGCTCCGTGGCGCGCGGCTCGTGCTGGCCCCCGGGGAAGCGGTCGATCTCGACGCGTGGCATTCGACCATCACGCGGAACCGGGTGACGCACGCTTTCTTGACCACGGCTCTCTTCAACCACCTCGTCGGCGAGCGCATCGAACTGGTTTCGGCACTGCGTGAGGTGTGGACGGGCGGGGAAGTGGTGTCGACGCAGGCATTCCGGCGTGCCGTCGAAACCTGCCCCAACACCAGGTTCGTGCACGTCTACGGGCCCACGGAAACAACCACGTTCTGCACCTACCACGAGGTAAGGACTGCCGATTCGATCGGGAACACGGTTCCGATCGGCCGGGCAATGCGCAATATGCGGGTGTATGTGTTGGATGGTTTTTTGGGTTTGGTTCCGGTGGGTGTGGTGGGGGAGTTGTATGTGGGGGGTGTGGGTTTGGCGCGGGGGTATTGGGGTGGTGGGGGTTTGTCGGGGGAGCGGTTTGTGGCGGATCCGTTTGGTTCGGCTGGGTCTCGGATGTATCGGACTGGGGATTTGGTGCGGTGGAATTGTGATGGTGTTTTGGAGTTTGTGGGGCGTGTTGATGATCAGGTGAAGGTTCGGGGTTTTCGGGTTGAGTTGGGTGAGGTGGAGGGTGTGTTGGCGGGGTGTCCTGGGGTGGGGCAGGCGGCGGTGGTGGTGCGTGAGGATGTTTTGGGGGATCGGCGTTTGGTTGGGTATGTGGTGGGTTCGGGTGTGGAGGGGGTGGGGGTTCGGGAGTTTGTTCGTGGTCGGTTGCCGGAGTTTATGGTGCCGGCTGTGGTGGTGGTGTTGGATGAGTTGCCGGTGACGGTGAATGGGAAGTTGGATCGGGGGGCTCTTCCGGTTCCTGAGTTTGGTGGGCGGGTTGTGTCGCGGGCGCCGCGGAATTTTGTTGAGGAAGTTTTGTGTGGTGTGTTCGCTGAGGTTTTGGGTGTTGATCGTGTTGGTGTGGATGATGGTTTTTTTGATTTGGGTGGTCATTCGTTGTTGGCGACGCGGTTGGTGTCGCGGGTTCGTGGGGTGTTGGGTGTTGAGTTGGGTGTGAGTGATGTGTTCGATGCTCCGTCGGTGGCGTTGTTGTCGCGGCGGGTGTCGGGTGCGGGGCGGGCGCGTGGTGGTGTTGTGCGGGTGGGGTGTCGTCCTGATCGTGTGCCGTTGTCGTTTGCGCAGCGGCGTTTGTGGTTTTTGCATCGTTTGGAGGGGCCGTCGGCGACGTACAACATTCCGT
>NZ_JBWKKH010000002.1:440768-583668 GCF_056431645.1 Saccharopolyspora sp. NPDC045839 | reverse complement strand
CCGAAGCCGGAGGCGGAGTTGGTGGGGTTGGTGTACGGGTTGACGCCGCGGGCCAGTTTGCGGGCTTCGACCAGTGGTGAGGACGCCGGCTGGTACCGCCGCCCGGGGCTGCTGGCGGGGATCGCGCTGGTCCTGATCATCGCCCTCAACATCATCTTCGGCTGAAAGGAACTGACATGGCGAAGACCTCGGGCACCGTGGGTGCCTTCGACATCCGGGCGGTGATCGCGCTGCTGTTCGGCATCTTCGGCGCGGTGCTGGTCGTTGTCGGCGCGACCGACGGCGCGGACGAGATCACCAAGTCCGGCGGCATCAACATCAACCTCTACTCGGGCATCGGCATGCTCGTGTTCGCCGCCGCGCTCGTGGTGTGGGCCCGGCTGCGGCCGATCGCCGTTCCCACCGGGAGCGACGCACCGGAATCCTGATCCGGGACGCTCCGGATAGCGCGAGGGGTGCCATCGACCGAGCGACTCGGTCGATGGCACCCCTCGATGACGCAGAACGCGTCGCGCGAAGGCAGATCGTGCGGGGCGCCCGTTCTGGTACGGCGGCCGCTACGGGTTGGGGATCGCCACGACCATGTCGCGCAGTTCGTAGCCGCCGATCGCGTCGTTGAACGAGACGCGCGGCTCCTTCTTCATGTGCACGCCGGGGACGGCGAACAGCTTCTTGAGGAAGACGTCGGTCTCCATGATCGCGATGTTCGCGCCGGGGCACTTGTGCGCACCGTCCCCGAAGGACAGTCCCGGTGCGGAGGCGTCGTTGAGGGGACGGGCGGGGCACACGGCGAGCGGCTGGTCGCCCATCGCGCTCGGGTCGGCATTCGTCGCGCTGACCTGGATGTCGATCACCTCGCCGGTCGGCACGGTGACCGTCTCGTCGTTCTCCGCCGGCAGCTCGATCGGTGCCGTGGTGCGCCGCCTGAGGTGACCGACGACCGGTTCCAGGCGCAGCAGCTCGTGCAGGATCGCGAGCCGCTCGGGTTCATCGGCGGCGCGGTAGCGGTCCAGCAGCGGTTCGTCGGTGAACAGGTGCCACGCGGCGAGGTTGACGAACTCGCGGGTGGTGACCATGCCCGCGGCGGCGAACGTGATGCACTCGCCGAGGATCTCGGCCGACGAGCAGCCCTCGTCCAGCAGGTGCGAGATCAGGTCGTCGCGGCGCTGCTTGCGGCGCGCGCGGACGGCGGGCCGGACGTCGCCGAAGTAGATCCCGGACCAGTTGGTGGCCTGCCGCCAAATCCAGTAGAGCCCGTTGAGGCTGGTGAAGCCCGGTTCGCCGAACTCCTCCGGGAAGAACCGCTCCAGCCGGTGCTGGAGGCCGGGGCGGCTCTCGGTCAGCCCGATCACCGCGCACGCCACGTCGATGGCGAGGTTGAAGCTCAGGTCCGACAACTGCGCCTGCCGGGCGCCGCGGAGCTTGTCGAGCTGGGCGTCCGCCACCCGCTCCATCAGCTCCCGGTAGCTCTCGTCCACCCGGCGCGGCGTGAAGTACTTGGCGGTCTGGCGCCGGTGCTCGCGGTGCTCCGGGCCGTCCCGGTACAGCACCGGGCGCCGGACCTTGGCGGGCATCTTCTCGACCGTCTCCACCCCGAGACCGGCCTGAACGGTGTCGGTGCTGCGCAGCGCGGTGCGCGCCGCGGCGTAGCCCCGGATCGTCCAGACGCCGTCGGAACCGCGGCTGACCGGGCAGCCGCCCTCGGATTCGCCTCGATCGATCTTGCGTGCGTTCGTCCCGTCGGTCGACATCGGTGGACCGGTCCTTTCCGCAGCCGGGTGGTCGAACATGATCCACTTCTTGTAGCAGTCCGGGGTCGCCCGGCGCACCGGTCGGGGTCGGTTCGTAGCGGAAACTTCATCGGCGGCACCGGGTGACCGGATCGCTTCCGTAGGTCGCGGTAGGGTGCGGCACTCGGGGTGTTCGGCGCCGTTGTGACTCACCCAATAGGATGACGGCCGATGTCGGTCTTGAGGAGTTACGCACCGTGAAGTGGCAGTTCGGCCCTTACCGGGTGGATGGCTTGATCGCGCGGGGTGGGATGGGCGAGATCCTCCGCGCGTACGACACCCGTCACGACCGCGTGGTCGCACTCAAGCTCCTGGCCGAGAACCTCGCCGCCGACGAGGAGTTCCGCGAGCGGTTCAAGCGGGAGGCGCACGCGGCCGGCCGGCTGCGGGAGCCGCACGTGATCCCGATCCACGCCTACGGCGAGATCGACGGCCGGCTCTACCTCGACATGCGCCTGGTGGAGGGCAGCGACGTCGGGTCGTTGCTCGCCGCGCACGGCCCGATGCGGCCGGCGGACGCGGTGGCGGTGCTGGAGCAGGTCGCGGAGGCGCTGGACGCCGCGCACCAGGAAGGCCTGGTGCACCGCGACGTCAAGCCGTCCAACATCCTGGTCAGCCACAGCGGGTTCGCCTACCTCGTCGACTTCGGCATCGCCGCGTCGCTGCGCGCCTCCGCGACGCTGACCTCCACCGGCTACACCGTCGGCACGCTCGCCTACATGGCGCCGGAGCGGTTCGACGACGGCCCGGTCGACCACCGGGTGGACGTGTACTCGCTGGCCTGCGTGCTGTACCAGTGCCTGACCGGGGCGAAGCCGTTCGCCGGGGACACCGCGGCGTCGCTGATCAACGCGCACCTCAACCACGCGCCGCCGGTGCCGACCGGCGTCCGCAACGATCTCCCGCACGAGTTCGACCAGATCGTCACGCGCGGCATGGCGAAGAACCCGGCCGACCGCTTCGACAGCGCGGGCGAGCTGGCGAGGGCGGCCCGGCAGGCGCTGACCAGCGTCACGGCGGTCCCGCCGCAGTTCGCCGCGCTGCCTGCGGCGCCGAAGCGCAAGGGCGGCGCGCGCTGGGTGTACGCCCTGGCCGGGGTCGGCGTGGTCGCGGCCGTGGCCGGGGTGGCGGCCTTCGCGACCACGATGAACAACGAGCCGGGCCAGGCGATTCCGGTCGGCGTCCCGTCGCCGCTGCTGCCGGAAACGAGCGCGGTGCAGACCTCGGCGCTGCCGACGTCCAGCGCGCCCCCGCCCCCGCCGCCGTCTTCCGCGCCCGCCCCGCCGCCGGTGCAGGACCCCGCGACGTCGGCGCCGGAAACCCAGGAGCCGGCGGAGGACCCGGAGACGCCGCCGCCGAGTCCGGTGCAGACGAAGTGGTGCCAGTCGATCAGCTACGAGGGAGCCGAGCGTGGCACCGGCTGCTTCGAGGCGGTCGGCGACCACCTCTTCGCGCACGACACCAGCAAAGACGGCATGTGGGTCAAGACGCTGTCGGAGACCGACTACGGCCGCAAGGACGAGTGCAAGGACGACAACACCGCCGAAGGGCCGCCGGTCGACTGCAACCTGGACCTGAGCGAGAAGGGCAAGGTCCGGTTCAAGGTCGAGCTCTGGGACGGCAAGACCAAGCTCAGCGAGACCGCCTGGTCGAAGTTCGTCCCGATCGGCCAGTGATCGCGGATCGGACCGCGGGCCACGGCTCGGCCGCGGCGATGCGCGTCGGGTGGCCGCCCGGGGCGTGACCGGCTCACAGCCGCGGGTCGACGGGCTCGGATTCCAGGGCCAGCACGGCGAAAATGCACTCGTGCACCCGCCACAGCGGCTCGCCCCTCGCGACCCGCTCCAGGCCCTCCAGGCCGAGCGCGTACTCGCGGGTGGCGAGGCCGCGCTTGCGGCCGAGGGCCCGCCGGCGGAGGCGCTCCAGGTTCGCCGCCTCGGTGTAGTCGGGCCCGTAGATGATCCGCAGGTACTCGCGCCCGCGCACCTTCACGCCCGGCTGCGCCAGACCGCGCTGCCCCCTGGTGAGGTTCGCCGCCGGCTTGACCACCATGCCTTCGCCGCCGTCGCCGGTCAGCTCCTCCCACCACGCGACGCCCGCCGCCGTCGAACCCGGGTCGGTGGTGTCCACGGCGAGCCTGCGGGTCGTGGCGAACAGCTCCGGGTCGGCGCCGGCGAGCCGGTCCGCCACCGAAAGGTGCCAGCCGTGCTCGCGGTCGTGGTAGGTCCGGCCCTCGGTGGCCAGCACCTGGAACGGCGCGAGCCGCACACCGGTCAGCCCCTCGGTCGGCCAGCAGTACCGGCGGTACGCCTCGCGGTACGCGTCGGCATTCGCCGCCCGCGCAACGGTTTTGGCGTGCAGCTCGGCGACGTCCACGCCGCGTTGCGACGCGGCGGCCAGGATCTCCACGGCGCTGGGCAACGCCGCCGACGCCGCAGCGCCTACCGCGGCGTACTGGTCCATGATCAGGCCGCGCGCCTTCGCGCTCCAGGGCATGAGCTCGGTGTCCAGGAGCAGCCAGTCCGTCGACAGCTCCTCCCACAACCCGGCCGAAGCCGCCGCCGCGCGGACGCGGTCGAGCAGCTCCTCGGTCTGGTCCGGCGCGAAGAACGGCCGCCCGGTGCGGGTGTGCACCGCGCCCGGACCGTCGATGCCGAACCTGGTCGCGCCCGTCGAAGAATCCCGGCACACCAGCACGATCGCTCGCGAGCCCATGTGCTTCTCCTCGCACAGCACGTCCTGCACACCGGCCGCGCGGTAGCCCGCGAAGGCGTCTTCGGGGTGCTCCAGCACGTCGGGGCGGTTCGAGGTGGCCACCGGGGCCATGGTCGGCGGCAGGTACAGCAGCCACCGCGGGTCGATCGCGAAGCGGCTCATCACCTCCAGGGCCGCGGCCGCCCGCTCGGGCTGGACGGCGATCCGCCCGTGGTGCCGGGTTTCCACCGACCGACGGCCCGCGACGTCGTCGAGGTTGAGCACGTGCGGCTCCCGCCGCGACACCGAATCCGCCGCCGGGGGCAGCTCCTCGGGCGGCAGCAGCGGGCGCTTCGGCTCGTACCAGACGTGGTGCGCCCGAACCGAGACGACCTCGCGCTCCGGATAGCGCAGCGCCGTGAGCTTGCCGCCGAAGACGCAACCGGTGTCCAGGCACATCGTGCCGTTCACCCACTCCGCCTCGGGCATCGGCGTGTGGCCGTAGAGCACCATCGCCTTGCCCCGGTAGTCGTTGGCCCACGGGTAGCGCACCGGCAGCCCGAACTCGTCGATCTCGCCGGTGGTCTCGCCGAACAGCGCGAAGCTGCGCACGGTTCCCGACGCTCGGCCGTGGAAGTGCTCGGGCAGCCCGGCGTGGGCGACCACGAGCTTGCCGCCGTCGAGCACGTAGTGGGCCACCAGGCCGTCGCAGAACTCCTCCGCCTGCTTGCGGAACTCCGCGGGCTCGGCCGACAGCTGCGCCAGCGACTCGGCCAGGCCGTGCGCGATCTTGACGTTGCGGCCGCGCAACGCGCGGACGAACTTCTGCTCGTGGTTGCCGCACACCACCAGCGCGGTCCCGGCCTCGGCCATCCCCATCACCAGGCGGAGCACGCCGGGGGTGTCCGGGCCGCGATCGACCAGGTCGCCGACGAACACCGCGCGCCGGCCTTCCGGGTGCGCGGCGCCGATGGCGCGCTGCTCGTCATCGCGCTCGATGGCGTAACCGAGGGATTCGAGCAGCTCCTCCAGCTCGGCCCGGCAGCCGTGCACGTCGCCGATCACGTCGAACGGCCCGGTTTCGGCGCGCTTGTCGTTGAGCAGCGGCTCGATCCCGACGGTGGCCGCCACCACCTCCTCGACGCTGCGCAGCACGTGCACGCGCCGGAAACCCTCGCGCTGCAACGACTTCAGCGACCGGCGGAGTTCGGCGCGGTGCCGCCGGACGACCGGCGCGCCGAAATCCCGGTCGGGGCGGGCCGCGTTGCGCTCCAGGCACACCGACTCGGGCATGTCGAGCACGATGGCGACCGGCAGCACGTGGTGCTTCCGCGCCAGCTCGATCAACGCGGACCGGGGGCTGCGCTGGACGTTGGTGGCGTCGATGACCGTGATCCGCCCGGCCGCCAGCCGCTTGCCCGCGACGTAGTGCAGCGCGTCGAAGGCGTCCGCGCTGGCCGACTGGTCGGATTCGTCGTCGGCGACGAGACCGCGGAAGTAGTCGCTGGAGAGCACCTGCGTCGGCGCGAAGTGGGTGCGCGCGAAGGTGGACTTCCCCGAGCCGGAGGCGCCGATCAGCACCACCAGCGCCATGTCCGGAATGGACAGCCGCATCACGCCACCGCCGTCCTGGTGAACACCGCCAGCTGCGTCGGCGCCCCGGCCTGGGGATCCTCCGGCCCGACGGGCAGGTGCTCGACCGCGTAGCCGTGCCGGTCGGCCACGCCGCAGGCCCACTGCCGGAATTGCGGCCGCGTCCACTCGAAGCGGTGGTCGGCATGCCGGAACGCACCGGCGGGCAGGTTCTCGAAACGCACGTTGTACTCCACGTTCGGGGTGGTGACGACGACGGTGCCGGGCCGGGCGGCGGCGAACACCGCGTGCTCCAGCGCGGCCAGCCGGGGCGGGTCGACGTGCTCGATGACCTCCATCAGCACGGCCGCGTCGAATCCGGCGAGGGAGGTGTCCACATAGGTCAGCGCGGACTGGCGCAGCGCGAGCCGCTCGCGCTGGCGCTCCGGTAGCCGCTCGAAGCGGCGCGCGGCGACCTCCAGCGCGCGGGCCGACACGTCCACGCCGACGATCTCGGTGAACGACGGCTCCTGGATCAGGTCGTGCAGCAGGGCGCCGCCACCGCAACCGAGGTCGAGCACGCGCCGCGCCCCGCTCGCCTTGAGCGCGGCCAGCACGCTTCCGCGGCGCTGCACGGCGAGCGGCAGGTCCCTTTCGGACGTTGCGGTCACCGCCGGTTCGGCCATCGCATCGTCGAGCTCGTCGTCGCCGGACTCGGCCAGCTGCGCCAAGGCCGAGCGCACGTAGGACTTGCGGTGCGCCAGGTACCGGCTGCTGATCAGCTCCCGCTCGGGGTGGTCTGCCAGCCAGCCGTCACCGGCGCGCAGCAGCTTGTCCACCTCGTCCGAGCCGACCCAGTAGTGCTTGCCGTTGTCCAGCACCGGAATCAGCACGTAGAGGTGCTTGAGCGCGGCGGAGACGCGCAGCTCGCCGGACAGCCGCAGGTCCACGTAACCGGAGTCGCCCCAGCCCGGAACCAGCGGATCCAGCGGCACGGGTGCGGCCTCGACCCGCCAGCCCAGCGGCTCGAACAGCCGCGCGGCCAGCTCGGCACCGCCCCGGCACGGCAACGCGGGAACCCCGACCTGCAGCGGAATCGGTGTCTCCGCCAGCTCCGGCCGCGCATCGCAACGCCCGTTCAGCGCCGTCCGGAACACCGAACCCAGCGCCACGGCGAGCAGCGAGCCCGCGGCGTAGGGCCGGTCGTTGACGTACTGGGCCAGCGCGAAGGCGTCGTTCTTCTTGCCGCGCACCAGGTTCACCGGATCGACGTCCAGCAGCAGCGCGGCGGTGCACTCGTCCTCGGCGGCGACCGGGTAGAAGACGTGCGCCGTTCCGCCGGCCACCGGGAAGGTCTGCGCCTTCTGCGGATGCTTGTGCAGCAGGAAGCCGAGATCGGTGGCCGGTCGGTGCGTGGTGGTGAGGGTGACGAGCACGGCCACAGTGTGCCCCAACGCCAGCACCGGCGAACCTCCTTTTTTCAGGTTTCAGACCGGGTACGCAGACGGGCGTACGGCAGGAGTCGCTTGCGGCCCGATGTGCCGGCGGGGGAGCCCGGCCAGGGTTGGTTGCGCGGCACTCGGACCGCCCGGGCGCCGTGGGACCAACGGGAGGCGATCGTGTCGAACCGGCCGGCATCGACCAAGCGCGGTGCGCGCCGGCTTTCGCCGCGCGCCTACAAGTTGTGGACCACGGTGCACCTCGTCGTCGCGTCCGCGTGGCTGGGGGTCACGGCGGCCAAGCTGGTGCTCGGCCTGGCCGCCGTGCTGACCGGTGCTCCGCCCCGCGCGCAGAGCCTGTACCTGGCGGTGGACGCGGTCGACGTGGCGTTCCCGCCGCTGGCGATCGCCACGCTGCTGTCCGGCGTGGTGCTCTCGCTGGGCACCAGGTGGGGCCTGCTGCGGCACTACTGGGTGGTGACGAAGCTGGTGCTGACCGTCGCGGTGATCGTGACCGCGGTGCAGCTGGAAGACCGCTACGTGCGTCGCGCCGTACCGGCCCTGGAGTGGCGGGACGGGAGCACGTTCTTCGACGCCCAGCCGTGGTCGGCCGGGCTCCTGCTCGCCTTGCCCGTCGCCCACCTGATCATGCTGGTGGCGGCGACGGTGCTGTCCGTCTACAAGCCGTGGGGCAGAACGCGGAAACCCGCGGCGCGACCGCCGGTGCGGCAGGAGGCGGTGACGCGCTAGTCGGCGAGGCCGGACTGGTAGGCGAAGACGACGAGCTGGGCGCGATCACGCGCGCCCAGCTTGATCATCGCCCGGCTGACGTGCGTTCGGGCCGTCGCCGGGCTGACCACCAGGCGCTCCGCGATCTCCTCGTTGTTCAGGCCCTCCGCGACCAGGCCGAGCACCTCGCGCTCCCGCTCGGTGAGCGTGTGCAGCTGCGGGTGCGGGCGGCGCGACCGCGGCGCCATCGACACGAACTCCCGGACCAGCTTCCGCGTCGCCGACGGCGCGAGCAGCGCCTCACCGCCGGCCACCAGCCGGATCGCCCGGAGCAGGTCGACCGGCTTGGTGTCCTTCAGCAGGAACCCGCTGGCCCCGCCGCGCAGTGCGGCGAAGACGTACTCGTCAACCTCGAAGGTGGTCAGCACGATCACCTTGGTGTCCGGCAGCTCCGGGTCCGCGGTGATCCGCCGGGTCGCCTCCAGCCCGTCGACGCCGGCCATCCGCACGTCCATCAGGATCACGTCCGGCCGGTGCTCGCGCGCCGCGGCCACCGCCGCCAGCCCGTCCGCGGCCTCGCCGACGCAGGTCAGGTCGTCCTCGTTGTCGAGGAGGGTGCGCAGTCCGATGCGGACCAGGTCCTGGTCGTCGACGATCAGCACGGTGATCATGGATGTCCTTCGGTGGGCAGGCGGGCGTGCACTTCGAACCGTCCGTCGCCGGTGGGGCCCGCGGTGAACTCGCCGCCCAGCGCCGCGACCCGCTGCCGCATGCCGGGAACGCCGAGCCCGCCGCCGTCGCCCGGGGAGCCGGTGAGCGGGTTGGTGACCGTGATGACCAGCGCGTCGGCCGCGTAGTCGAGCGTGACCGACGCGCGCTTGTCGCCGCTGTGGCGCAGCACGTTGGTCAGCGATTCCTGCAGGATCCGGTAGCCGGTCAGGTCGACCGTGGGGGGCAGCTCGCGCGGCTCGCCGGTGGTGGTGAGCTGGACCTGGACGCCGGCCTCGCGCATCCGCTTCCGCAGGTCGTCGAGCCTGGCCAGCCCCGGCGCCGGGCCCTGCGCGGCGGTTCGGCGCACCACGGCCAGGGTCGCGCGCAGCTCCTCCAGCGCATCGCTGCTCGTCCGGCTGATCGCCTCCAGCGCGACTTCGGCCTGCTCCGGCTTCTTCGGCAGCACGTGCAGCGCGACATCGGCCTGCATCTTGATCGCGGCCAGCCCGTGGCCCACGACGTCGTGCACCTCCTGCGCGATCCGCAGCCGCTCGTCGTCGACGCGCTGGCGCAGCGTCTCGGCCCTGGCCCGGGCCGCCGCCTCGCGCTGCAGCCGGACCGCGAGCCCCACCGCGAACGGCACCACGACCCACGCCGAACCCGGGATCACGCCGAACAGACCGGGCAGCGTCCCGCCGCTGGTGAAGATGTGGACCAGCAGCATGAGCAGAGCGGCGAGCGCGGCCGGTACCGAGGTCGCCGGCGGGCGGTGCCTGGCGACCGAGTAGACGGCGATCAGCAGCGCCAGCAGGATCGGGCCGTAGGTGTAGCCCAGCACCAGGTACGTCGAGGTGAGCGCGGCGGCGACGAGCAGCGTCGCGACCGGCCGGCGCCGCCGCAGCACCAGGACCAGCCCGGTGGCGGCCACCAGACCCACGCCGATGGCGTCGACCGGCCGGTGCGCGGCCGCGGTCCAGCGGTCGGCGCCGAGCGTGCCGACGATGCCGACCAACGTGACCAGGGCGGCGAGGACCGCGTCCCCGATCAGCGATTTCATCCCGCGCATGCCCGCAGTTTCCGCGATGTCCGAGCCGTGCGGGTCGTCCCAGGAGCGCACCTCCGCCTACTCCCCCCGACGTAGCAGGAGCTCGGGGAGGCGCCGCAGCCACGCCCGAGGCCCGGGAGTCTCGCACTTCAGCGCGGCGACCGCCGCGGCGCGTTCGATCCTGGCCGGGATGCCCGATCCTGGCTCGCAGGCGAAGAAGCAGTAGGCGCCGTGGAAGACATCGCCCGCGCCGAGCGTGTCGACCGCCTGGATGCGCGGTGGCGGCACCGCGCCGTGATCGCCGTCGTGCCACCACCGCACCGGGCCGCCGCCGTGAGTGGTGATCACGGTCGGCACGCCCTGATCGACGAGGGCTCGGGTCGTCGCATCGGTGGTCGGTGCGCCCGGCACCCGGAAGTCGGCCGAGGCGATGACCGCCTCCGCGCGTCGCAGCAGCGGCCGCATGGCCGGTTTCCAGCGCCCGGCGTCCACCACGATCGGCGCCGATGCCGCGTCGGCGGCCGCTTCGGCGAGCACCGGGTGGTGGCCGTCGAGCAGGACGATGTCGGCCGCCCCGACGAGTTCGGCCAGGTCCGGCGCCCGGTGCACCTGCAACGCGGTGGTGTCGATGCCGACGACCGAGCGCTCGCCGGTGCCGCGGGTGACCGCGACGGCGGACACCGGGGCGTCCGCGGTCCGGTCCTCGGCCGCGTCGACGACGGTGACCGAACAGGCCGCCAGATCGGCCCGGATGACCGCCGCGACCGGGCTGCGGCCGATCGCGGTGACCAGCACCGCCTCGCCACCCACCCCGGCGAACGTCACCGCCGCGTTCGCCGCCGGTCCGCCGGCCGCGACGAACTGGGCGGCCGCGGTGGCCTTCTGGTCGGCGGCCGGGCGCGCGTCGACGTGGTGCACGACGTCCAGGGTGGTCAGGCCGACGAACACGCCGCGCGGTGGGGCAGCCATGCCGCCAGTGTAGGAGGTGATTTCTTCACCCCACCGCATGCGGCCGACGCCGCATTTCGAAATGACCCGTAAGGAATCGGGCACCGCTTCCGTCCTCAATGGGCCGATCCGGTGGCCACCGGGGAAAGACTTGTCCGGCCATGGTCGCGTTCCTACGATGCCGTTGTTGATCGGTCGGAAAGAGCTTTGAACGCACGCCCTCGACGGGGAGGCATCATGTTCAAACGGGGCCTGACGATCGCGGCCGCACTGCTGGCGCTGACCGCGGCGGGGTGTTCGGCCGAACGCGAATGGGGCGGCGGATCGGCGAGCCCGGCGGGCACGGCCAAGATCGGCCTGATCACCAAGACCGACACCAACCCGTACTTCGTGCAGCTCCGCGACTCCGCGAAGGCCGCTGCGCAGGCACGGGGCGCCGAATTCATCGCGCTGGCAGGGCAGTTCGACGGCGACAACGACGGCCAGGTGCGGGCGATCGAGAACTTCGTGCAGCAGGGCGTGAACACGATCCTGATCACGCCGAACTCCTCGACCGGCGTGCTGGACGCCATCGCCCGCGCCCGCCAGGCGGGCATCCTGGTCATCGCCCTGGACACCGCGACGGAACCGGCCGACGCCGTTGACGCGACCTTCGCCACCGACAACTTCGAGGCCGGGCGGCAGCAGGGCACCTACGCCAAGGCCGCGCTCGGCGCGACGCCGCCGAAGCTGCTGATGATCGACGGCACCGCCGGATCGTCGGTCAACACCCTCCGCCACAACGGATTCCTGGCGGGCATCGGCCTGCCCGAAGGCGCGCCGGAGATCCGCGGCACCCAGAACGCCAACGGCGACCAGAACCTCGCCCAGCAGGGCGCGGAGAACCTGCTGGCCCGCACCAGCGACATCAACGTCGTCTACACGATGAACGAGCCGACCGCGCGCGGCGCGCATGCGGCGCTGCAGGCGCGCGGGCTGGCGGGGCCGGTGGTGATGGCGTCGATCGACGGCGGCTGCGAGGGCGTGGCGAACGTGGCCGCCGGGCAGATCCGGGCGACCGTGATGCAGTTCCCGGGCAAGATGGCGGAACTGGGCGTCGACGCAGCGGTGGAGTACGCCAAGACGAAGCAGAAGCCCAGCGGCTTCCACGACACCGGCTCCGTGGTGATCACCGACAACCCGATGCCGGGCGTGCGCAGCGAGACGGTCGCCTGGGGCGAGCAGAACTGCTGGGGCGACAAGTGACGACGCTCCGCGCGCCGGACACCGGCGAGCGGCCGGGCGTGCAGGAGTTCCTCCTGCGCGCGCCCGCGGTCGGGCCCGGGCTGGCGCTGCTCGTCGCCATCGCGGTGTTCTCGGTGTTCACCGACACGTTCCTGAACCCGGACAACCTGTCGCTGGTGGTGCAGCAGTCGCTGGTGATCGCCACCCTCGCGCTCGGCCAGACGCTGATCATCCTCACCGGCGGCATCGACCTGGCCAACGCCTCGGCCGCGGTGCTGGCCACCCTGATCATGGCCAAGCTGGCGCTGGGCGGCGCGCCAGGATTCGTCGCGCTGCTGCTGGGAATCGCGGCCACCGCGGCCATCGGCGCCGTGGTCGCAACGCTGGTGACGCAGGTGCGGCTGCCGCCGTTCATCGTCACCCTGGGCATGCTCACGATGCTCACCGCGGTGGCGAAGCTGGTCGCCGACGGCGAGGCGGTGCCGACCGGCGACGCGCTGCTGACCTGGCTCGGCACCCGCCGCTACCTCTTCGGCGGCATCGAGATCACCTACGGCATGACGCTGGCACTGCTGCTGTACCTGGGGGTCTGGTACGCGCTGACCAGGACCGCCTGGGGCAAGCACGTCTACGCCGTCGGCAACGCGCCGGAATCGGCCCGGCTCGCCGGGATCAAGGTCAACCGCACGCTGCTGTCGGTGTACGTGGTCGCCGGGGTGATCTTCGGGCTGGCCGCCTGGCAGGCGCTCGGCCGGGTGCCCAACGCCGACCCGAACGCCTACCAGCTGGGCAACCTCGACTCGATCACCGCGGTGGTGCTCGGCGGCACGAGCCTGTTCGGCGGCCGGGGATCGGTGCTGGGCACGCTGATGGGGGCGCTGATCGTCGCGGTCCTGCGTTCTGGGCTGACGCAGCTGGGCGTCGACGCGCTCTACCAGGACGTCGCCACCGGTGCCCTGGTGATCGCGGCGGTCGTGGTGGACCGGGTGACGAGGAGGAACGGCTGATGGTGCCCACGCTCTCCGCCCGCGGCCTGGTCAAGCGCTACGGCCGGGTGACCGCCATCGACGGCGCGGACTTCGAGGTCCGGCCCGGCGAGGTGCTGGCCGTCGTCGGCGACAACGGCGCGGGCAAGTCGAGCCTGATCAAGGCGCTGTCGGGGGCGCTGATCCCGGACGCGGGCGAGATCCGGGTGGACGGCGAGGTGGTGCACTTCCGCGGGCCGCTGGACGCCCGCCGCTACGGCATCGAGACGGTGTACCAGGACCTGGCGCTGGCCCCGGCGCAGGACATCGCGTCCAACATGTTCCTGGCGCGGGAGAAGCGGCACCCGGGGCTGCTCGGGAAGCTGTTCCGGAAGGTCGACCAGGGCTGGATGCGGGCCGAGGCGCAGCGGGTGCTGGACGAGCTGGGCATCGCGGTGAAGTCGATCGCGCAGCCCGTGGAAACGCTGTCGGGCGGGCAGCGGCAGGGCGTCGCGGTGGCCCGGGCGGCCGCCTTCGGCACCAAGGCGGTGATCATGGACGAGCCGACGGCGGCGCTCGGCGTGGCGGAGTCGGGGAAGGTGCTGGCGCTGATCGACCGGATCCGGCAGCGCGGCCTGCCGGTGGTCCTGATCAGCCACAACATGCCGCACGTCTTCGAGATCGCGGACCGGATCCACGTGCACCGGCTCGGCCGCCGGGTCGGCGTGGTGACGCCCCGCGAGCACAGCATGAGCCAGGTGGTGGGGCTGATCACGGGAGCACTGGCGCTGCGGGAGGACGGCGACCTGGAGGAGGTCTCGTCCGCGGTGCGCACGGGCCTGGGGGAGTAGCGGCGCGCGGTGCCGCGACACACCACGTGGGCGTGCGACCAACCCGGCGGCGGTGTACAACGAGGGCGTCACGCGGACAACGGCGTGCCTCCCGGTGCGCCTGCGCAGCTGCCCGCCTGTTAGCAGGAGGTCGTGCTGTGAGAATTGTGTGCATCGGAGCCGGCCCCGCCGGTCTGTACTTCGCCATTTCGGCCAAAATGCGGGACGCCGGACACGACATCACCGTGATCGAACGGGACCCGCCTGGAGCCACCTACGGCTGGGGCGTCGTGTACTGGGAGAACCTGCTGGACACCCTGTACCGCAACGACCGGGAGAGCGCGGAGCGGATCCGCGCCGCCTCGACGCTGTGGCAGGAGCAGGTCGTCGCTCTGCGCGGCCAGGACAAGGCATATCTCGGGGGATACGGCTACAGCGTGAACCGAGCGCCGCTGCTGGAGATACTCGCCGAGCGGGCAGCCCAGCTGGGCGTGGACGTCCGGTACGAGCACGCCGCGGAAGACCTGTCGGAGTTCGCCGACGCCGACCTGATCGTGGTCGCCGACGGCGCGAACAGCCGCACCCGGCAGCGCTACGCCGAGGAGTTCGGCACCCAGGTCGACCACGGCCGGAACCCGTACATCTGGCTGGGCACGGACCGGGTGTTCGACATGTTCACCTTCGACTTCGAAGAAACACCCGAGGGCTGGATCTGGTTCCACGCCTACCCCTCCAGCGCCGGCATCAGCACCTTCATCGTCGAATGCCAGGACACCACCTGGCGACGACTGGGCCTGGACCAGATGGGCCCGGAGGACACCGTCGGGCTGCTGGAGCGGATCTTCGCGGGCCAGCTGCGGGGCGGCTCGCTGATCAGCCAGTCCCGCGGGAAACCCGCGGTGTGGCAGCGGTTCACCCAGGTCTACAACCAGACCTGGCTGCACGAGAACATGGTGCTGATCGGCGATGCCGCGCACACCACGCACTTCACCATCGGCTCCGGTACCCGGCTGGCGATGCTGGACGCGATCGTGCTCGCGCAGTACCTGTTCGACCACGGCGACACGACCGCCGCGTTGAAGGAGTTCGACGAGGAGGGCCACGCCCAGCTGCGCCTGGCGCAGACCGCCGCGCGCACCAGCATGGCGTGGTTCGAGAACCTCGACCGCTACGCCGACCGCGGTGCGGTCGACTTCACCTTCGCGATGGCCGGCCGCCACAGCGTGCAGCCGCCGTGGCGGTACCAGCAGCACCTGATCAACCAGAACCTGTTGGTGCGCAAGGGGAAGCGGCTCGCCGGCGTCGGGCAGCGCTGGTTGCGCGCCCGGCGTCGCGGCGAGTCCTGGCGCTAGTTGTTGGGCAGTCGGCCGTCCGGCCGGGCCGGTGCTTCCGGCCCGGCCGGAGTCTCCGGGTGGTGCAGCCGGTAGAGGTGGGCGTAGCCGTTGTTGTTGGCCAGCAGCTCGTGGTGGGTGCCGGCCTCGGTGATCCTTCCCCGGTCGAGGTAGATGATCTGCTGGGCGTCGCGCACCGTGAGCAGGTTGTGCGAGATCACGATGGTGGTGCGGCCGGCCATGAGGCGCCGCAGCGGCGCGAGGATCCGCCGCGAGGCTTCGGCGTCCAGGCTCGTGGTGGGCTCGTCCAGCAGCAGGATCGGGGCGTCGCGGATCATCGCGCGCGCGATCGCGATGCGCTGCCGCTGGCCGCCGGAGAGCAGCCGGCCGCGTTGCCCGACGCGGGTGTCGTAGCCCTCCGGCAGCCGCTGGATGAACTCGTGCGCGTCGGCCGCTTCGGCCGCTTCGACGAGCCGTTCGCGGCTGGCGTCCGGGCGCCCGGCCAGGATGTTGTCCGCGATGGTGCCGTCCAGCAGCAGCGTTTCCTGCAGCACGATCGCGATGTTGGCGCGCAGCGCGGCAATGTCCACTGCCCGCACGTCGGTGCCGTCCAGCAGGATCCGGCCGTGGGTGGGGTCGTAGAACCGCAGCAGCAGTTTGGTGAGGGTCGACTTGCCCGCGCCGCTGGCGCCGACCACGGCGGTGGTCTGGCCGGGAAGGGCGCAGAAGCTCACCCCGTGCAGCACATCGGCGGCGGTGTCGGGGTAGCGGAAGGTGACCCGGTCGACCTCCAGGCGGCCGGTGACCCGCCGCGGCAGCGGGATCGGGTGCGCCGGGTTCTGCACCAGTGGGCGCTGGTCGAGCAGGTCGATGATGCGCTCGGCGCTGGCGGCGGCGGCGAAGACGGTGTTGGACAGCTGGCCGAGGCTGCGGACCGGGGTGTAGAGCTGGGACAGGTAGACCAGGAACACCAGCAGGCCGCCGAGGGTGATCCGGTCCGCCGACAGCTCGTAGATGCCGACGCCGAGGATCGCCATCACGCCGATGACCTCCAGCACGTCGACGAGCGGGGAGAACAGCGCGCCGACCCGCACGGACGACAGCGCGGCGGCGACGTTGCCGCGGCTCTGCCTGGCGAAGCGGTCGATCTCCGACTGCTCCCGACCGTAGGCCTGGATCAGCGGCGCGTTGCCGAGGCTCTCCTCGGCGACGGTGGCGATCGAGCCGCTGCGGCCGCGGACCTCGCGGGAGGCCTCCCGGATCCGCCGCGCGAAGAACTTGGCGACGAACCAGAACAGCGGCGCCCCGACCAGGGACACCAGGGCCAGCAGCCAGTCGAGGTAGAACAGCACGCCGGCGAACAGCAGGACCTTCACCACCGAGGCGAAGGTCTGCGCGACGCCGGAGAGCACCAGGCCCTCGATGGCGGCCACGTCGCCGGTGAGCCGGGACAGCGTGTCGCCGATGCGCCTGCGGTCGAAGAACCCGACCGACAGCGTGTGCAGGTGGGCGAAGACCTTGGTGCGCAACTTGTTCAGGAAGTTCTCGCCGATCCACGTCGCCAGGTACTGCCCGCAGAAGTCCAGCGCGCCGGAGACCAGCGTGATCACCGCGTACGCCGCGGCGATGGCGGGGAAGAGGGAGAAGTTGCGCGGGGTGAGCACGTCGTCGATGAGCACCTTGAACAGCCAGATCGCGGCGGCGTCCAGCAGCGGCGCCACCAGCACCAGCACCAGGCTGAGCAGCAGCCAGCCGCGGTACTGCCGCGCATCCGGCCAGAAGCGGCGGAAGACTTCTCGCAGCCGCACCGTCGGCGCGCGCTCGACGAGTCCTTCAGTGTCCCGGTCGGCCGGCCGGAACAGCCAGTTCACCAAGCCCGGCAAATCCTCACCCCCCATGCACGGGCGTAGCTCCCACCCCCGCGGGGTGGGAGCTACGCGATGACGAAACGGTCCAGTGGACGTCAGGGGTCACTAGCAGCCCCAGCCGCCCCACCAGCCGCCCCAGCCGCCCCAGCCCCAGCCGGAGCCCCAGCCGCCCCAGCCCCAGCCGGAGCCCCAACCGCCCCAGCCCCAGCCACGGCCGCCGCCCCAGCCCCAGTTGCTGCGGAACCGGTCGAACCTGAACGAATCCTTGATCTGCATTCCCATCACCATTTCCGGAATCGATGCACGTCGCGTGCCGAACCGTGCGATCCGACACGCGCTTGCACGCAGCGCTTGGGAATTCCAGTCATCCGCATGCCATCCGGGCAGCTCGATCTGGGCCCTGGATCGAACGTACGCCCGATGGGAGCTTTATGGCATGCGGTCCGGCCGGAAATCTTTTCCCCGCGCCGGGCCACTTCGCCGGTGAGTCGGTCTTCCCCAGTAGCCGATGTCAATTGGCACTGACCTCGGCCGGCTCTTTCCTCGATGTGACCGGTTCCCACCCTAAGCGGTCGACCCGGGGAGGACAAGCCGACTTTCGCATTGGCCGGACGGATTTTTTCGTCTTTGCGGCGCGGCTTCCGGCGGTGCCCGCAGGGATCCGGGTATTTGGTCCCTAGCGTTTTCCAGAGCCCGTTTCCGGTGTTGGGCAAGTGGGTATTGGGTGCGATCCTTTTATATTGCTGTTCGCTTCTTCAGGTGCCGGAAATGAATCATGGCGATGTTTTCGCCCAACACGGATGACGATGGGTTGATAAGTATCTGGCAGCACAGTTGGTGAATGAATTGTCGGCCGCCGCACGGGGCCCGGCCGGTCAGCTGCCGGCGAAGAGGTGCTGGAGGAAGGTGGTCAGCGAGTTGACCATGGCGCTGATCCCCGACACCAGCATGTCGAAGCCGCCCCGGACCACGTCGGCCGCCCCGACCGGGTCGCGCACCAGCAGCGAGCCGCAGACGACGACCAGGAGCACCACGATCACGATCACGGCCTTGCGATTCATGAGATCAGCCTCCTGTCCGGCCCCCGGCGCCGACGAGACCCTACCCGGCCCCCACACGCCGCCTCTCACCCGCGTGGGG
Source organism: Saccharopolyspora sp. NPDC045839 (assembly GCF_056431645.1). Classification (NCBI taxonomy): domain Bacteria; kingdom Bacillati; phylum Actinomycetota; class Actinomycetes; order Pseudonocardiales; family Pseudonocardiaceae; genus Saccharopolyspora; species Saccharopolyspora sp. NPDC045839. The sequence goes on along the minus strand of NZ_JBWKKH010000002.1, from coordinate 565,382 downwards.
GAAGCCGATCACATCCGGCCGCCGATCACAACCGGCCGCGCCGATGCCGCTGGGGGATCGGCCTGGTCAAACGGAGGCTGACGCGGGAGCTGACCTCGCGCAGCAACTCCACCCACTCGGTGGGGTCGTGCCGGTACTGCCCGGACAGCCAGCCGACGCTCACGCTCCCGTAGGGCTCGTCGCGCAGGAAGACCGGCACCGCGAGGGTCGCCACGCCGAGGTCGTACTCGCCGACGGTGTAGGCCCAGCCGTTCGCCCGGACCTCGGCGAACTGCGCCTCCAGCTCGGCCAGGTCGGTCACCGTGCGGTCGGTGAAGCGGGCCAGCGGCCGGTCGGTGAAGATCCGCGACCGCTGCTCGTCGGGCAGGAACGCGTAGAAGGACTTGCTCGTGGCGCCGGCGTGCGCCGGGTAGAGCTCGTTGGTCAGCGGGTAGTCCCGCAGCCTGCCGTCGGCGCCTTCCGCGACCACGACGCAGCGCATGTGCGCGCTGTCCGGCAGCGCCAGCAGGGCGCTGTGCCCGGTCGCCTCGGCGAGCTCGGCGAGCAGCGGCCGCACCAGGATGTCGAGGGCGCCGGCCTGGTCCCACATCCGGCCGAGGTGCAGCGCGGCCGGGCCGATCCGGTACCGGCGGTTCGCGGTGTCCTGAACCAGGAAACCGCGGTGCGCGAGCGTCGCCAGCAGCCGCTGCGCGATCGAGGTGTGCAGGCCGAACTCGGTGGCGACCTCGGTGACACCCCACTCCGGCCTCGCCCGGTCGAAGGCCAGCAGCACCTGCAGGGCGCGGTCGGCGGTCTGCGGCAACCCCGGCGGCGTGCGCCGGTCCGTCTCGAAACCCGACATGGACCCATTCTGCGGCCGCCCCGCCAAGTGGGTGCCGCGGCGGTGTTCGCTGTGCGAGGCTCGGGAGAACGACGACGGAGTCGAGTTCCCTGGAGCATCGATGAGCAACCCGGAGTACCAGCACCTGCTGACCGAACAGGACGGTGCGACCGTCCGGATCACCATGAACCGCCCCGAGACCCGCAATTCGCTGTCGGCGGGGCACCTCGCCGAGCTGCGCCGGGCCTTCGAGGCGGCCGCCGAGACGAAGGCGACCGGGATCGTGCTGGCGGGCGCGGGCCCGGTGTTCAGCTCCGGGCACGACTTCGGCGACATGGCCGACCGGGACCTGGCCGGGATGCGCGAGCTGCTGCGCCTGTGCGAGTCGCTGATGCGCACCATCCACGCGGTCCCGCAAGTGGTGATCGCGCGGGTGCACGGCCCGGCGGTCGCGGCCGGCTGCCAGCTGGTGGCCACCTGCGATCTGGCGGTCGCCGCCGAGTCGGCCGGGTTCGCGCTGCCCGGTGGCAAGGGCGGCTGGTTCTGCCACACCCCGGCGGTGCCGGTGGCTCGCTCGATCGGCCGGAAGCGGCTGATGGAGATGGCGCTGACCGGCGACCTGGTCGACGCCGCGACCGCCGAGCGGTGGGGCCTGGTGAACCAGGTGGTGCCCGACGCGGAGCTGGACGCGGCCGTCGAGGCGCTGCTGACCCGGGCCACCCGCGGCAGCCGGCACGCCAAGGCGGTCGGCAAGCAGACCATCTACGCGCAGCTGGACCGGCCGGAGGCCGACGCGTACGCGATCGCCACCGAGGTGATGGCGGCGACCTCGCAGACCGCGGACGCGGGCGAGCGGATGCGGGCGTTCCTGGAGAAGCGCCCCCCGGCCTTCGGCGACTGAAGGGCTTCGCTCTCGAAGCGGCGCAACCGCTCGGCTTCGACCGCCGTGACTTTCTGCTCTGGACCGATCAGCCCGGTCGTGCGAACGATGGTGGCCCGTCCGGAGTGCGTGAGGTCGTGGTGGTGGTGTTCGGTTCGATCATCGGGAAACGTCCGCGAGGAGCGCGCCGCAGGTTCGGCGACGGGTGGTTGCCGCGCCTGCCGCGCCGCGTCCGGCGGCTGTTGGCGCTGGGATGACACGCGTCTCGGCACCGTCGTACGACACCGTGTGCTCGGCGCTGTCCTTGGCGTGCCGGGCGCCTTCCGCGCACAACTGCCAACCGTGGCGGTGGCTGCTCGCCGAGCGATCGGTGCAGTTGTTCCTGGACCGGTCCCGGTTGCCCGAGGTGCTCGACCCGACGGGGCGCGCGCAGGTGATCAGCTGCGGCACCGTGCTGCACCACGCGCGGATCGCGTTCGCCGCGCTCGGCTGGCGGGCGCTGGTGCACCGGTTGCCGAACCCGGCCCAGCCGGGACACCTGGCGTCGATCCAGTTCAGCCCGCGCGATCGGGTGGCCCCGGAGCTGGTCGCGCTCGCCGGCGTGGCGGGGCAGCGGCGCACCGAGCGGCGGTCGTTCCGGTCGGAGCTCGTCGCCCCCGAGCTGCTGTCGGAGCTGCACGCCGCCGCTGAGACGGAGCACGGCGTCCTGGTGCGGGCCGCCGAGCACCGTTCGGTCGTGCTGGAGTCGTTGCGGCGGGCCGGGCAGTTCCGGGAATCCGCCGCGTACCAGGGCGCGATCGCGGGGCTCGATGATCCCGAGCCGGTGCTCCCGGTGCTCGGCGACGAGGCAGTGTTCGCGGTGCTGGCCACCCGCGGCGACGGTGTCGACAGCTGGCTGGCGGTGGGGGAGGCGCTGAGCGCGGTCCTGCTGGCCGCGGCGCGCGACGGCCTGGTCGGCTGCCCGCTGAACCACCTCGGCGAGGTCGACGAGGAGCGCGATCGGGTCCGGGAGACGGTCCTCGGCGGGGCCGGCCACCCCCAACTGGTGCTGCGGCTGGGCTGGCCGGCGTCCGAGGCACCGACGCCGCCGACGCCGCGCCGGGTGCTCGCGGATTCGATGGAGCTGCTGCCCATCCGGCGCTGAAAATCCACAGTGGACGTATGCTTCGAGTGGAAGACGGCGATCTCTGCTGGGAGGCTTGGCGCGTGCAGGACGGCGGATCTCGAGCGGGCAAGGCCGATGCGCGGTCGGTGCGCCGGTGGCGGCGACGGCTCGCCGACGAGCGCGAGGAGGCCGAGGTCTACCGGGAACTGGCCGCCCGCCGCTCCGGTGAGGAGCGGGAGATCCTGCTGGGCCTCGCCGAGGCCGAGGCACGGCACGCCGCTCATTGGGAGGCGCTGCTCGGCGACGAGGTCGGGCCCGTGCGGCGCGGCCAGTTCCGGATGCGGCTGCTGGTGTTCCTGGCCCGGCGGTTCGGGTCGGTGTTCGTGCTCGCCCTGGCGCAGCGCGCCGAAAGCCGCTCGCCGTACGGCTCCGACCGCGACGCGCCGCCGGCGATGGCCGCCGACGAGCGGATCCACGAAGAAGTCGTGCGGGCGTTGGCCGCGCGCGGGCGCGCCCGCGTGTCGGGCACCTTCCGGGCGGCGGTGTTCGGCGCCAACGACGGCCTGGTCAGCAACCTGGCGCTGGTGCTGGGCGTCATCGGCGGGAACGTGCCGACCTCGACGGTGCTGCTCACCGGCCTGGCGGGACTGCTGGCCGGCGCGCTGTCGATGGGGGCCGGCGAGTACATCTCGGTGCGCTCCCAGCGGGAACTGCTGGCCGCGGCGGCCCCGAATCCGGAAGCCCGCAGCGTGGTGCCCTACCTCGACGTCGACGCGAACGAGCTGGCCCTGGTCTACCGGGCCCGGGGGATGTCGGCAGAGGAGGCCCAGCGCCGCGCGGACGCGCTGCTGCGCAATCCCAAACCGGCGGTGCCGCCGGCCGACAAGCTCGCCGACGACCACGAGGTCGTCGGAACCGGCACGAAGGCGGCGATCTCCAGCTTCGTCTTCTTCGCCTCCGGCGCGCTGGTCCCGGTGCTGCCGTTCGCGTTCGGCCTCTCCGGCGGCCTCGCCGTCCTGGTCGCCGCCGTGCTGGTGGGGCTCGCGCTGATGCTCACCGGCGCGACCGTCGGCGTGCTCTCCGGTGCGGCACCGCTGCCCCGCGCCCTGCGGCAGCTCGCCATCGGGGCGGGGGCAGCGGCGGTGACCTACCTGCTCGGGTTGGTCTTCGGCGCGACCGTCGGGTGAGTGGTCACCGGTCCAGCCGGGCCATCCCGGCGGGCGTGTAGCGCTCGCCGGCGGCGGCGCCGGGCGGGAACTTCGCGGACAGCTCCGTCACGACCGCCGGGTCCAACCGCGTCGTGGCGGCGTGGATGTTGGCCTCCACCCGTTCGATCCGGCGGCTGCCCGGGATCGGCACCACGTCCTCGCCCTGGGCGAGCAGCCAGGCCAGCGCGAGCTGCGCCGGGGTGATCCCCAGGTCCGCGGCGCGCTCGCGCAGCGGCCGGGTCAGCTCGATGTTGTGGCGGAGGCTCTCCTCCTCGAAGCGCGGGTACCGCTTCTTACGGACTTCGAGGTTCTCGACGTCCGAGATGTCGCTGAACGCGCCGGTCAGCACGCCCCGGCCCAGCGGCGAGTACGCGACGAGCGCGACGCCGAGTTCGCGCAGCGCGGGCAGCAGTTCGGCCTCCGGGTCGCGGGTGAACAGCGAGTACTCCTGCTGCACCGCGGTGATCGGGTGCACCGAATGGGCGCGGCGCAGCGTGTCGGCGCTGATCTCGGAGAGGCCGAGGTACCGCACCTTGCCCGCCTGCACCAGCTCGGCCAGCGCCCCGATGGTGTCCTCGATCGGCGTGGTCGGGTCGAGCCGGTGCAGGTAGTAGAGGTCGATGCGGTCCGTGCCCAGGCGGGTGAGGCTGGCCTCGACCGCCTGGCGGACGTACTCGGGGCGGCCGCCGCCGGTCTCCTTGTTCGAGCCGAACTTCGTGGCCAGCACGACCTCGTCGCGGCGCTTCGCCAGCAGGCCGCTGATCAGCTCCTCGTTGTGCCCTTCGCCGTAGACGTCGGCGGTGTCCAGGAAGTTGATGCCGAGGTCGACCAGCTGGTCGAGCAGCCGGGCCGACTCGGCGTCGTCGGCGGCGCCGTAGACCCCGGACAGGCCCATCGCGCCATAGCCGATGGCGCTCACCAGCGGGCCGCTGCGGCCCAGTTCGAGGCGGGGCAGGGACGGTTGCGACACGTGCGCTCCGATCGGTGTTGTCTCGATTTCCGGTCCGCCACCAGCCTAGGCCCGCCGCGCGGAGCGGTTCACCATCCGGACTGACCACAAAGGACTGTCAAAGTTCGAACTCGGCGCGCTTGTCGGCGGGGACGAGGTCCTGGTAGTCGGGGTGCGTGCTGATCCAGCGGCGGACGAACGGGCAGTACGGCAGCACCGCGAGGCCTCGCTCCCGGACGTCGTCCAGCGCCGTGCGGACGAGCGCGCTGCCCAGGCCGCGGCCCTCGAACCGGGAGTCGATCTCGGTGTGCACGAACGCGATGGACTTGGGGCGCAGCCGGTACTCGGCGAAGCCGGCGAGCTCGCCGTCGGCGCGGATCTCGAACCGCTTGGCGTCGGGGTTGTCCACGACCTCGGGCTTGGTCGGACTGGTCACGTTCTGCCTCCACGAGCGATCGGCATCGGTCCCGTCGATTGTGCACGCAGCGCGGGATGGGGGAGGCTGGCCGGGTGAGCAACGTGGAACACGATCCGGCCGAACTGCGCTGCGGCGGCGTGGCGACCGCCGCCGGGCGGGAATGCGAACTCCTCGAACCGCGCACCGTGCCGCTGGGCGGCCCGCGGGCGATGATGGTGGGCCGGACCCTGCCGAATCGCGACCGGCGCATGGTCGGCGCCTGGTGCTTCGCCGACTTCTACGGTCCGGCCGACATCGCCGGCGCGCCGGGCATGCAGGTGCCGCCGCACCCGCACACCGGCCTGCAGACGGTGAGCTGGCTGCTCGACGGCGAGGTGCTGCACCGCGACAGCCTGGGCAGCGAACAGCTGGTGCGGCCGGGCGAGCTCAACCTGATGACGGCCGGTTTCGGCATCTCGCACTCCGAGGAGTCGCCGGTCGGCCACGGCCCGGTCCTGCACGGCGTGCAGCTGTGGGTCGCGTTGCCCGGAGACCGGCGCGACGTCGCCCCGCACTTCGAGAACCACGCCGACCTGCCGGTGCTGTCCACGACGGACGGTGCCGTGACGGTGCTGATGGGCGCGCTCGCCGGCGCCGAGTCGACCGCGCGGACCTACACGCCGCTGGTCGGCGCGGACCTGTCGATCGCGGCGGGCCGCACGCTGCGGCTCCCGGTGGAGCCGGAGTTCGAGCACGCGGTGCTGGCGGTCTCCGACGGCGTCTCCGTCGACGACCGGCCGCTGGCCAGGGGCAACATGCTCTACCTCGGGCGCGGCCGGGACGAGCTCTCGGTGCGGGGCGACGGCCCGGCGCGGGCGATGCTGCTCGGCGGCGTCCCGTTCGAGGAGGAGATCGTCATGTGGTGGAACTTCGTCGGGCGCTCGCACGACGAGGTCGCCCAGGCCAGGGCGGAGTGGGAGCACGGCCGCGTGGCCGCCGACCCGGACGGCCGGTTCGGGGTCGTGCACGGCTACGGCGACCCGGCGCTGCCCGCACCGGAACTGCCGAACGTCGAGCTGCGGGCCCGGGGCCGAACGCGCCGTCCGAGCTGAGCCGCGGAGTTCACCGCCGGTCCGGCCGGGCATCCACTTCGGCCGGACCGGCGCGTTGAATCCACAGTGGACGGTTCTGTGGTCCGCAGTCGCCGGCGCGAGTCAACTGACGTTGTGCACGGTTCGCGCCGCCGGTGTGGACACGTTGCCAACTTTCCTCGCGCTGCGCGCTGGCCGAGACTCGGGGCTTCGGACGCGAACGAGGAGACGTGGCATGACAGAGCTGGCCGACCTCCCGGCCGTGGATCTGGTGGCGGCGTACCGGGCGGGCGAGGCCTCGCCGGTCGAAGCCATCGACGCGGTGCTGGCGCGCGTCGATTCCCGCGAGCCCAAGCTGTGCGCCCTCTACGCGCCGGATCCCGAAGGCGCCCGCGCCGCGGCCCAGGCGTCGGAACGGCGCTGGCACGCCGGCGAACCGGCCGGGCCGCTGGACGGGGTGCCGGTGACGGTCAAGGAGAACATCGCCACGAAGGGGACGCCGGTGCCGCAAGGTACCGCGGCCACCGAGCTGATCCCGGCCGCGGAAGACGCGCCCGCACCCGCACGGCTGCGCGAGGGCGGTGCGGTGATCTTCGCCAAGACCACCATGCCCGACTACGGCATGCTCTCCTCGGGCGCGTCGAGCTTCCACCACCTGTCCCGCAACCCGTGGGATCTGACGCGAACGCCCGGTGGTTCCAGCGCCGGGGCGGGCGCGGCGGCCGCCGCGGGCTACGGGCCGCTGCACGTGGGCACCGACATCGGCGGCTCGGTGCGGCTGCCCGCCGGCTGGTGCGGAGTGGTCGGGCTCAAGCCCAGCTTCGGCCGCATCCCGGTCTCGCCGCCGTATCCCGGCCGGGTCATCGGCCCGCTGACCCGCACGGTCGCGGACGCCGCGCTGCTGACGTCGGTGCTGTCGGCCCCGGACGAGCGCGACCACACGGCGCTTCCCCCGGCCGACGTCGACTGGACGCGGCTGGACCGCGACGTGCGCGGCCTGCGCATCGCCCTGCTGCTCGACCACCGGGTGGGGCTGCCGGTCGAGCCCGCGGTCACCGCCGCCGTGACCGCTGCGGCGCAGCTGTTCGCCTCCGCCGGGGCGGCGGTGGAACCCATCGACCCGTTCCTGTCCCGCGAGATGCTCGACGGCATGGACCTGTTCTGGCGCTTCCGGTCGTTCACCGACCTCTCGGCGCTGCCCGCCGAACGCCGCGCCAAGATCCTGCCCGGCATCGCGCAGTGGGCGACCAGCGCCGAGGACGTCTCGGCGGCCGAGGTGTTCCACGGCTTCGGCCAGATGGACGCGATCTCGGTGGCGGCCAACCGGGTGGCCCGCGACTTCGACTACGTGCTGTCCCCGGTGGCGCCGATCCCGGCCTTCCCGGCGGAGCAGGCCTACCCGACCGGCGATCCGATGCGGGCGATGGAGCACATCGCGTTCACGCTGCCCTACAACATGTCCGGCCAGCCGGCGGTGTCGGTCAACTGCGGCTGGACCCCGGAGGGCCTGCCGATCGGCCTGCAGATCGCGGGCAAGCGCTTCGACGACCTGGGCACTCTCGCCCTGGCCAGGGCGTACGAGCAGCTCCGCCCCGCGCAGCGCCCCTGGCCGAGGCTCTGAGCCGGCTCGTTCACCAGGTGTGCGGGTCGTCGCCCCAGCGCTGCGGGATCCCGGCGGTGGCCAGGTCGATGGCCTCCTCGGCGAGCTCGACCAGCCGCTCCAGGTCGCGGCGCGGGTCGGCGCACATCGTCTCCAGGCCGATGCGCAGGCCCGCGCAGACCATCCCGACGAGCACCCGGGGCCGCATGTCGTGGGCCTGGTCGACGCCCTGCCGAGCGGCGATCTCGGTGGTCAGCCGCTCTTCGCTGCCCGCCGCGCGGCGCAGGTTGCCGGCCAGCAGCGCCGGTGTCTTGTTGATCAGGTGCTGGACCTGGAGGAACCGGCGGACGCCGTCATCCGCAGCGGCCTCGTGGATCATCGCCAGCACCGCGTGCCGCAGGGCGAGCAGCGGCGGTTCTGCGGCGGGCCGGGCGGCGAGGGCTTCGAGCACCAGCTCGTCGAACTCGTCGCCCTTGGCCAGCGCGACGTCCTCCTTGCCGGCGAAGTAGCGGAAGAACGTGCGCGACGAGATCTCCACCTCGGCGGCGATCTCGTCGATGGTCGTCGCGTCGTAGCCCTTCGTGAGGAACAGGTCCAGGCCCGCGTCGATCAGCGCGGCCCGCGTGCGCTGCTTCTTGCGGGCGCGCAGGCCACCCTGGTCGGTCGGGGCACTCATGCCCGTCATTATGCCAGAGGACGACATAAGTCACGTAGCGACAATTGGCAGCGACTGACACTTTATGTATGGTCGGTGTCGACCGCACCGATGGAGGAGCAACGATGAGCAAGGGCCTGGAGATCCGCCTCGCGTCCCGCCCGAAGGGCTGGCCGACGCAGGAGAACTTCGACGTCGTCGAGGTCGAGCAGCCGCAGCCGGGCGACGGCGAGCTGCTGGTCCGCAACGTCTGGATGAGCGTCGACCCGGCCATGCGGGGGCGGATGAACGCGGGCAGGTCGTACGTGCCGCCCTTCGAGGTGGGCAAGGCGCTGCAGGGCGGCGCGGTCGGCGAGGTCGTCGCCGCCAACGCCGAGGGCTTCCAGCCCGGTGACTTCGTGCTGCACTACTTCGGCTGGCGGGACTACGCGACGTTCGACGCCAAGCACGCCGTGAAGGTCGACCCGCAGGTCGCGCCGTTGAGCGCCTACCTGTACGTGCTCGGCATGCCCGGCATGACCGCCTACGTCGGGCTCGCCGACATCGCCGAGCAGAAGGAAGGCGACGTGGTGTTCATCTCCGGCGCCGCCGGGGCGGTGGGCTCGCTGGCCGGGCAGATCGCCAAGCTGCGCGGCGCGTCCCGGGTGATCGGCAGCGCCGGGTCGGCCGAGAAGGTCCGCTACCTCGTCGACGAACTCGGCTTCGACGCCGCGTTCAACTACCACGACGGCCCGGTCGTCGAGCAGCTCAAGGCCGCCGCGCCCGACGGCATCGACGTCTACTTCGACAACGTCGGCGGCGAGCACCTGGAGGCCGCCATCGAGGTGCTCAACGACTTCGGCCGAGTGGCGGAGTGCGGCATGATCTCGCAGTACAACAACGCCGAGCCGAAGCCCGGCCCGAACAACCTGTTCAAGATCGTCTCCAAGCGCCTGAAGCTGCAGGGCTTCATCGTCATCGACCACGCGCAACGCAAGGACCAGTTCTTCGCCGAGGTCGGCGGCTGGCTGCGCGACGGCAAGATCAGCTACCGGGAGACGGTCGTCGAGGGCCTGCGCAACGCCCCGGAGGCGTTCCTCGGCATGATGCGCGGCGAGAACACCGGCAAGATGCTGGTCAAGATCTCAGACGCCGGGTAGGTTCCCCGGCTTTCCCGACGACCGGCGGCGAGCTCGCTTGCGGGTCCAGGCTGGTCGAGATCGCCTGACCGCTAGCCGCGGCCCGCGACGAACGCCTCGATGCCGTCGAGGATCCGCTGCAGGCCGAATTCGAAGGCGTGCTCCGGGTTGTGCGCCGAGCCGTGGGCCTCGCCCGCGGCGGCGCCGACCCGGGTGGCCGTCGGGTAGCGCTGCGGGTCGACCAGCTGCCCGAGCAGCGGGGCGTGCGCCTGCCACCACTGCTCGTCGCTCATCCCGCTGCGCTGCTCGGCCTGCGCCATCTCCACCGACCGCCGGGCGGCGGCCTCGGCGTGCCCCAGCACCAGGCTCAGCAGGGAGTCCATCTCGACGTCGGTGAGCCCGAGCTCCGCGACCGCGCCCAGCTCGTAGTCGTACTTGGCTATCGCGTTCGGCCCCAGCACGGCGCGCCCGGCCGCGACCTGCAGCATCCACGGATGCCGGTGGTACATCGCCCAGTTCTCCCGCGCCACCTGCGCCAACCGGTCTCGCCAGGCGGGGCCGGGCTCAGGGCGGGCGGTCTCGCCGTAGGCGGTGTCGAGCATGACGTCGATCAGTTCGGCCTTGCCCGGCACGTAGGTGTACAGCGACATGGTGCCGACGCCGAGGTGGTCGGCGACCCGGCGCATGGACAGCGCAGCGAGCCCGTCGGTGTCGGCGATCTCGATCGCCGCCCGCACGATCCGGCCCACGCCCAGATCGGACCGCCCCTTGCGCCCGCTGGTCGGCCCGTCCTGCGTCCGCCACAGCAGCGCCAGGCTGCGTGCCGGATCTCCGCCGCCGCTGTACTCCGTCGCCATCGCACCCTCTCCGTACTCCGTACGCCTCAGATCGTAGGAGAGCGGCCGGAGCGTGCCGCGCGGCGGTCACTCCGCGGGGTGCGACTGCAGCCAGTCGGCCCAGCTGATCTTGCCGCGGCGACCGCCGGGGCAGGTCATCTCGGTGGCGATCCGGCGCAGCCGCCGCGGCGCGGGCACGTTGATCACCCGGCGGTCGGTGCCGCGGACGCGCTGCCAGGTGCGCAACGCATCGCGGAGGGTGAGCACCTGCGGGCCGCCGAAGTCCTCGCGCCGCTGCCCGGCACCATCGCGGATGCATTCGACCAGGTACTCGGCGAAGTCGCGGGTGTCGACCGGCTGCGTGGGCAGCGTGCCCGGCAGCGGCAGCACGGGGAGCCGGGCGGCGCGGTTGAGCATCCGGTCCAGCAGCCAGTGGAACTGGGTCGCCCGCGCGATCGACCACGGCACGTCGGCGACGCTGACCAGCTCCTCGGCGGTGTGCTTCAGCCGCAGGTAGGGCATGGCCGGCCGGTCCACGCCGACGATGGAGACGTAGAGGAAGTGCCGGACCTGGGCGGCCGCGGCGGCTTCGAGCAACCGGCTGGTGCCGTCGACGTCGACATCGGGTGGGCTGCGCCAGAAGTCGACCGGGTGCATGAAACCGCGCTGGGCGGCGGGGGAATACGTCGCCGCGTGCACCACGGTGTGCGCGCCGGCCACCGCTTCGGCGACCCCTTCACCGGTGGCGAGGTCGCCCTGCACCCACTCCAGCTCGGGATCGGTGCCGGGGCGGCGCGTCAGGATCCGCACCCGGTGCGCGGGCTTGAGCAGGCGCACCAGCTCACGCCCGAGGTGTCCGGTCCCGCCGGTGATCGCGACTGTGTCCATCTCGGCACCTCCGGATCAACTGTCCCACCGGGATGCCGAGGTCGCGACGGCTACGGCTTCAGCAGCGGACCGGTGAGCCCGTCGACGATGCCGCCGATCGCGGGCAGCAGGCCCGGGCGTTCGGGCTCGGAGCCGCTCGGCGGCTCGGGCTGCGACGGCGGGGCGGTCTCGCTCGGCGGCTCGGACGGCTGCGTGGTCGGCGCCGGTTCGTCGGACGGCTGCGTGGTCCGGCTCGGCTCCTCCGGTTGCGAGGTCGCCGCGGGCGCCGAGGTTTTAGTGGTCGGCTTCGGCGCCTTCGTCGTCTCCGGGGCTTCCTCGGTCTGCCGCTCGGTGACCGGTGTCTTGGCGGGAGCCGGGTCCGGGGTTTCGCTGGCGAGCAGCCGCGGTTCCGGCGTCGCGGGAGCCAGGTCCGGCGCCGTGGCCGTGACCTGCGGAGCGAGGAGCTGCGCGGCGGGCTGGGCGGCGGCCGGCTGCGGAGCCGGCACCGCCTGCGGCGCGTCGGTGCGGTGGTAGGCGCTGCTGACCGCGATCACGGTGAGGAACACCGCGACCGCGTAGCCGATCACCCGCGGGGGAGTGGCGTGCTGCCACGTCTTGGGTTCCACCCGCCGGTGGCGGCCCCGAGTGCGGGCTCGCGGCAACGACGAATTACCCACTTCTGCCACCCACCTGTCCGGCCGATTGGTCTGTTCGCGGCGTCGCCTTCACCCGAACGAGTGATGGCGGCCGGTCGCACCCTACGTCACCGCCGGCCCGCGTGACCAGCCCCCTGGCCGGCGATTTGCAAGATCATCGCTGGTGGGAGGGTTGCGGGCGGTGGAGCCGGGAACGGAAACGGCCTCGCCGCGAGGCGAGGCCGGAGTCCACTCTGGACGATCAGCGGTGGCCGAGCAGGCGGAGGTCCCGCCGCAACTGGGCCACGGCGTTCTTCAGGCCACGGCTCGGCGAACCCTTGCGGTCCAGCACGTCGGTGAACATGACGGCACCCAGGACAAGCACGAGCAACAAGGCGACAACGACGACGAACACGATCACTCACCCCTTCTGCCCATAACATCGATCAGGAGCGGCCTTCGTTACCGGTATCCCCCAGGTGTGTCGCGGGACGCATTTCCGGCCGGATGCGGGCGCCGCGCCTGGCCGGGCCTAGGATTGCCGCGTCCTCGGATCCGGCCGAATGGACGGCTGGAGACCGGAATCGCGAAGACTAGCCTGGAGAACATGGCGACCAACCGACCCAATCCGGCGCAGTGGGTCTGGTACGCCTTCGGCGGCAGGCTGCCGGACCGGTGCGCGGAGTGGGTGCTGCACGACGTCACCTGCTCGACCTGGGTGCTGCGGCACTTCGCGCGCGCCCTGACCCAGCTGGCGCCCTTCTGCCTCCTCGTGCTGATGCCCGGTCCGCTGTGGATCCGGCTCACCTCGATCCTGCTGGGCCTGCTGGTCGGGCTGTTCTACTCGGTCTGCTACCTGGGCGAGACCGCCGAGCACCGGGCGATCAAGCACGGTTTCCCGCCCGGCGTCGCGCGCGAAACCCGGGAACTGCGCCGAGACGTCAGCCGCGTGGCGAAGCACGGCGTCGGCTACCGCCCGTGGTGGGACTAGCGCCGGATGGACGAGCTCGACCCGGCGTTGCGCGACGCCGAAATCGCCGTGTACTGGACGGATCGCGCGGACGCGCCCGCCCCGCGCGATCCGCTGCCCGGCGACGACCGCGCGGATCTCGTCGTGGTCGGCGGCGGATTCACCGGGCTGTGGGCGGCGATCCGGGCCAAGCAGCGGCGCCCGGACCTCGACGTGCTGCTGCTGGAAGCGCACCGGCTCGGGCACGGCGGCAGCGGCCGCAACGGCGGCTTCGTGTCGGAATCCCTGACGCACGGCCTCGCCCACGGTCGCTTCTGCTGGCCGGCGGAGAACGACCGGTTGGTGCGCTTGGGGCGGGAGAACCTCCAAGCGATCGGCGAGTTCGTGCGGGACGAGGCGATCGACGCGGATTTCCGGCTGTGCGGCAAGACGAGCATCGCGACCGAGCCCCACGAGGTCGAGGAGCTCAGCGACGAGGCCGAGCTGTACCGCGAGCACGGGATGGCGGCGCGGTTCCTGGGCGCCGGCGGCATTCGCGCGGACGTGAACTCGCCGACCTACCGGGCGGGCGTGCGCCTGCCGGATGCGGGCGGGCTCGTCGACCCGGCGAGGCTGACCTGGGGTCTCGGCGCGGCGGCGCAGCGGCTCGGGGTGCGCATCCACGAGGGCAGCCCCGTGCGCGCGCTGCGCCGTGATGCCGGGGTCCGGCTGAGAACTCCACAAGGGACGGTGCGGGCCGGCGGCGTCGTGCTCGCGACCAACGCGTTTCCCGCGCCGCTGCGCTCGATCCGCCGGTACGTGCTCCCGATCTGGGACTACGTCCTGGTCACCGAGCCGCTGTCGGCACCGCAGTGGGACTCGTTGGGGTGGCCGGACCGGCAGGGCGTCACCGACAGCGCCAACCGCTTCCACTACTACCGCCCGACACCGGACGGCCGGATCCTGTGGGGCGGCTACGACGCGGTGTACTACTACGGCGGCCGCACCGATCCGGCCCTGGCCCGGCACGACGCCGCGCACCGCGCGCTGGCGCGGAACTTCTTCCGGACCTTCCCCCAGCTGGAGGGGCTGCGCTTCACCCACCGCTGGGGCGGGCCGATCGACTCCACGGTCCGGTTCACGCCGGTCATCGGCTGCGACCGAGGGGTCGCCCACGCAGTCGGCTACACGGGCCTGGGCGTGGCGGCGTCCCGCTTCGGCGCGCAGACCGCGCTGGACCTGCTGTGGGGAGAGGACACCGAACGCACCCGGCTGCGCATGGTGCGCGACCGGCCCATCCCGTTCCCGCCGGAACCCCTGCGCTGGCCGCTGGTCCAGTACACCCGCCGCGCCCTCGCCCGGGCCGACGAGACCGGCGGGCGGCGCGGTCGCTGGCTGCGCTTCCTCGACAACCGCGGCATCGGCCTCGGCAGCTGACCGGCCGGTGTCCGGTGGCGTCGATTTCCCGCGAGATCGGCATCATCCGCGGGTGACCCTGCCGGTCAGTCCTGCTGCGGTCGTTCCTCGATCGGGAAAAGGATCGGGCTCAGCATGTGAAGGCTGCGGCCTGGCGCGGGTCGGTTGTCCAGCCTGGACGCGATGACGTCGCGCAACTCGTTTACGAGCTCGACGAGTTCGCCCTGGCCGAGCCAGAGCGGAATCTGCCGGTAACCCACCGAGTCGGCGGTCGGGTCTGCGTTCTTCCGGTCGAGGTAGGCATTGAATTCGGCGTGCAGGGCGGCCATGGCTGCGGTGAATCCGTGGCGGTGGTCTTCCAGTGACATGGATGCTGCCGCGTCGGCGTCGATCGTCGCGTTCTCGCGGCGCAGGCGGTAGCGGCGTTCGACAGCACCGTGCACCCGCTGTTCGTCGACGACTTCCAGCAGCCCTGCCTCGGCCAGCAGGCCGACATGCCGGTAGAGGGTCGTCTTGGGGACGTCGGGCAGGCTCGCGCACAGGTCGGAGGTAGTGCGCGTACGCCCGCCGGACATGGCGTGCACGATGCGAACCCGCACCGGATGAAGGAGAAGGTCAAGCGTGTTCACCGAGCCATGATCCCACATATGGTACCGTTTCCAAAAATGGAAAAGGATGCTTGTGTCGACATCGAGGAGTCAGCGATGCAAGACGAACCGTTCGTGGATCCCGGCATCGCGACGGGCGCGCCACCGCTGGGGCGGTACTACGAGGTAGAGGGTCGACGGTTGCTGCTGCATCGTTCGGGCAGCGGCGGCCCGGCAGTGGTGTTCCTGCCTGGAGGCGGCGCGGTCGGCCTGGACTACTGGAACGTGCAGGAGCGGGTCGCCGAATTCACCACGAGCGTGGTCTACGACCGGACGGGGACGGGCTGGAGCGACCGGGTCGACGTCCCGCTGACCTGCGCTGAAGTGGTCGACGAGCTGCACTGGTTGCTGAGGGCCGCCGACGTGCCCGCGCCCTACCTGCTCGTCGGCCACTCCCTCGGTGGGCTGCACGCCCGTCTCTACGCGACTCGCTTTCCCGGTGAGGTGGCGGGCCTGGTCCTGATGGACCCGGACCACGAGGACTACGACGACTACATGCCTCCGCGGTTGACGGAGATGCGGGACGCATGGGATCCGGACCAGGAGCTGCCCGACGAGTTGCCGGAGGAGGGCCGTTCGGCTCTACCGCGACCTGTTCGCCCAGATGATGGAGGACTGGCCGGAGAGGATTCGCGAGTCGCTCATCGAATGCCACGTCAGCCCGGAATGGATCATGGACGGGTACGAGCTGGTGCCGTACCGCGACCGATTCCTCGACGAGATGCGTCACGCAGGACC
The DNA here is from genome assembly GCF_056431645.1 of Saccharopolyspora sp. NPDC045839. Lineage (NCBI taxonomy): Bacteria > Bacillati > Actinomycetota > Actinomycetes > Pseudonocardiales > Pseudonocardiaceae > Saccharopolyspora > Saccharopolyspora sp. NPDC045839. Next base: position 549,471 of record NZ_JBWKKH010000002.1, on the reverse strand, counting down.
GCTGCCCGATGTTCCGTTGATCGTCCTCACCGCCATGGACATCGACGACTTCAAGAAGGCGGTGCTGATCGGCGAATCCGAGTCGCTGCTGCGCGAGGAGATCGACGGCAAGCGGCGGCTCCACGACGCGCTGGCCGCATCGGTCCCGCGCGGCGAGAACCGTCTGGTCGACGGCGCCGGCCACGCCTCCGTTCACTGGCGCCGCCCCGACGCCGTGCTCCGAGCGGTCCAGGACCTGCTCGGCAGATGACACCCGAGACCCGTTACGGCGTTGGGCGACAACCACGGCCCAACTCGCCCCACCTGACCGGCCATGCGTCGAGGTGGCCTTCGCCGGGCCGGTTTGGGGCTGCGGGTCCGGTCGAAAGCCGATAGCGCGACCGTTCCAGCACGACACACCGGCGCTTCGCCTGTTCGAAGGAATTCGGGAGGTGGGGCGCTCCGGTGATTCCGGCATCGCCCCACGCCCGGGCCGTGCGGTGGTTCCCGTCGACCCGAATGGGAACACTGCGTAGTTGCTTGATCATTGCGCGCCATGGCCACTGGTCATACCTTCGATGGACGGGCCGACCGGCTCGTCATGGTCGCCCTCCGAACGTCGTCCTAGAGGGCATCACCGACCGAAGGGGTGCAGCGCAACCATGCCCAACATCGTTCGTGCGGCGCTGGTCCAGGCGAAGTGGACCGGCGACACCGCCTCGATGGTCGACCAGCACGAGAAGCACGCCCGAGCCGCGGCCGGGCAGGGCGCCGGGATCATCGGATTCCAGGAGGTCTTCAACGCCCCCTACTTCTGCCAGGTGCAGGAGGCGGAGCACTACCGCTGGGCCGAGGCGGTGCCCGACGGGCCGACCACGCAGCGGATGTGCGCGCTGGCGCGGGAACTCCGCATGGTCATCGTCGTGCCGGTCTACGAGGTCGACGGACCCGGTTTCTACTACAACACCGCCGCCGTGATCGACGCCGACGGCAGCTACCTCGGCAAGTACCGCAAGCACCACCTGCCGCACCTGCCCGGGTTCTGGGAGAAGTACTACTTCCGCCCCGGCAACCTCGGCTGGCCTGTCTTCGACACCGCCGTCGGCCGGATCGGCGTCTACATCTGCTACGACCGGCACTTCCCGGAGGGCTGGCGGGCGCTCGGGCTGGCCGGCGCGCAGCTGGTCTACAACCCGTCGGCGACCAGCCGCGGGCTCTCCTCCTACCTCTGGAAGCTCGAACAACCCGCCGCGGCGGTGGCCAACGAGTACTTCATCGCGGCGATCAACCGGGTCGGCATCGAGGAGTACGGCGACAACGACTTCTACGGCACCAGCTACTTCGTCGACCCGTACGGGCAGTTCGTCGGCGAGCCGGCCAGCGGCACCGACGAGGAACTCGTGGTGCGCGACCTGGACTTCGACCTGATCGACGAGGTCCGGCAGAAGTGGGCGTTCTACCGCGACCGCCGCCCGGACGCCTACCGACTGCTGACCGAGCCGTGAGAGGAGCGACGATGACGAGCACGCACGCAGAGCTGACCAAGCGGCACCGCGCGGTGCTGCCGGACTGGCTCGCGCTGTACTACGACGAGCCGATCGACGTCGAGCGCGGCGAGGGGCGGCACGTCTGGGACGCCGAGGGGAACCGGTACCTGGACTTCTTCGGCGGCATCCTCACCACGATGACCGCGCACGCGCTGCCCGAGGTGACCGCGGCGGTCGGCGAGCAGGCGGGCCGGATCCTGCACACCTCCACGCTGTATCTGAACCGGCCGATGATCGAGCTCGCCGAACGGGTCGCGGAGCTCTCGGGCATCGACGACCCGCGGGTGTTCTTCACGACCAGCGGCACCGAGGCCAACGACACCGCGCTGCTGCTGGCCACCGGCTACCGCGCCTCCAACCAGGTGCTGGCACTGCGCAACAGCTACCACGGCCGGTCGTTCTCGGCCCTGGCGGTGACCGGCAACCGCGGCTGGTCGCCGACCAGCCTGTCGCCGGTGCAGACGGCGTACGTGCACGGCAGCCGCCGGCGCGGCACCCCGTTCGCCGGCCTGCCGGACGCGGAGTTCACCGCCGCGTGCGTGTCCGACCTGGAGGACGTGCTCGGGCAGCTGCACGGCAACGTCGCCTGCCTGATCGCCGAGCCGATCCAGGGCGTCGGCGGTTTCGCCACCCCGCCGGACGGCATGTTCGCCCGCTTCAAGGAGGTCCTCGACCGGCACGGCATCCTGTGGATCAGCGACGAGGTGCAGACCGGATGGGGGAGGACCGGCGAGCACTTCTGGGGCTGGCAGGCGCACGACGCCAACGGCGCGCCGGACATCGTCACCTTCGCCAAGGGCATCGGCAACGGCCTGTCGGTCGGCGGCGTCATCGCCCGCGCCGAGATCATGAACAGCGTCCGGGCGAACTCGATCTCCACCTTCGGCGGCAGCCCCGTCACCGCGGCCGGTGCGCTGGCCAACCTCGACTACCTCCTCGCCCACGACCTGCAGGGCAACGCCGCGCGCGTCGGCGGCGTGCTGCGCGAACAGCTCGACGGAGCGCTCGGCCGGATCCCGGGCGTCGTCGACGTGCGCGGAAAGGGCCTGATGATCGGTGTGGAGCTGGCGTACTCCGACGGAACGCCCGCGCCGGAGATCGCCACCGAGGTCCTCGAGGAGGCTCGGCGGGGCGGCGTGCTCATCGGCAAGGGCGGCTTGGAGGGCAACGTCCTGCGCATCGCGCCGCCGCTGACCCTCACGGAGGCCGAGGCGCGCGAGGGCGGCCGGATCTTGCTGGCGGCGCTGGAGAAGGCGGGGCGGTCATGAGCAGGACGATCATCCGCGGTGGCCTGGTGATCACCGCGACCGAGGAGACCCGCGCGGACGTGCTCGTCGACGGCGAGCAGGTCGCCGCGATCGCCGCGCCCGCCGTCGCCGAGCAGTGGGTGTCCAATGCGGACACCGTGATCGACGCGTCCGGGCACTACGTCATCCCGGGCGGCGTCGACGGGCACACGCACATGCAGATGCCCTTCGGCGGGACGTTCGCGTCGGACACGTTCGAGACCGGCACCAGGGCCGCCGCGTGGGGCGGCACCACCACGATCGTCGACTTCGCGATCCAGCCGGTCGGCGGCTCGCCGCGCGAAGGCCTGGACGCCTGGCACGCGAAGGCCGACGGGCAGTGCGCGATCGACTACGGCTTCCACATGATCCTCTCCGACGTCGGCGACGAGGCGCTGAAGGAGATGGACGCGCTGGTCGCCGAGGGGATCACCAGCTTCAAGATGTTCATGGCCTATCCCGGCGTGTTCTACAGCGACGACGGGCAGATCCTGCGTGCCATGCAGCAGGCCGCCGGCAACGGCGCGCTCACGATGATGCACGCCGAGAACGGCATCGCCATCGACGTCCTCGTGCAGCAGGCGCTGGCCGCCGGGCGCACCGACCCGCGATTCCACGGGCAGGTCCGGCACCCGCTGCTGGAGGCGGAGGCGACGCACCGGGCGATCCAGCTGTCCAGAGTGGCCGGTGCCCCGCTCTACGTCGTGCACGTCTCGGCGGCCGAGGCCGTCGCCGAGATCACCCGGGCCCGCGACAACGGGCTGAACGTCTTCGGCGAGACCTGCCCGCAGTACCTGTTCCTCACGGTCGACGACCTGGCCCGGCCGGAGTTCGAGGGCGCGAAGTACGTCTGCTCGACCCCGCTGCGACCCGCCGAGCACCAGGCGGACCTGTGGCGGGCGTTGCGCACCAACGACCTCTCGGTGGTGTCGACCGATCACTGCCCGTTCTGCTTCAAGGACCAGAAGGAGCTCGGTCGCGGCGACTTCTCCAAGATCCCCAACGGCATCCCGGGCGTGGAGAACCGCGTCGACCTGCTGCACCAGGCCGTCGTGGAGGGGCGCATCGACCGTCGCCGGTGGGTCGAACTGGCCTGCACCACCCCGGCCCGGATGTTCGGCCTGCACCCGCGCAAGGGCACGATCGCGCCCGGCGGAGACGCCGACATCGTGATCTACGACCCGCGCGCCGAGCACATGCTCTCGGCCGAGACGCACCACATGAACGTCGACTACAACGCCTACGAGGGCAAGCGGATCACGGGCCGGGTCCGCACGGTGCTGTCCCGCGGCGAGGTCGTCGTCGACGACGGCACCTACACGGGCCGGGCCGGGCACGGCCGGTTCCTGGCCCGCGACACCTGCCAGTACCTGATCTGAGCTTCGCCCGCTCGAAGCGGCGCCGGCCGCTCAGCCCACATTCGCAGCAACCGCTTGGGGGAGAGATGGACTTCGGACTGGTCCTGCAGACCGACCCGCCCGCGTGGTCCGTGGTGGACCGGATGCGCCGGGCCGAGCAGCTCGGCTTCAGCCACGGCTGGACCTTCGACTCGTGCGTTCTGTGGCAGGAGCCGTTCGTCATCCACAGCCAGATCCTGGCCGCCACCGAACGGCTCGTGGTCGGCTCGATGGTGACCAACCCGGCCACCCGCGACTGGACGGTCACCGCATCGACCTTCGCCACGCTCAACGACATGTTCGGGCCGCGCACGGTGTGCGGCATCGGCCGCGGCGACTCGGCGGTGCGGGTCACCGGTGGGCGGCCGACCACGCTGGCGACGCTCGAACAGGCCATGCGCGTGATCAAGGAGCTGGCCGAGGGCCGCGAGGTCCAGCTGCACGGAACCCCCGTCCGGCTGCCGTGGGTGCGCGACGGCCGGCTGCCGATCTGGATGGGCGCCTACGGGCCCAAAGCCCTGGAGCTCGCCGGGCGGCAGGCGGACGGCTTCATCCTGCAGCTCGCCGACCCGTACCTGACGCGGTGGATGGTCGACCACGTCCGGGAGGCCGCCCGCGATGCCGGCCGGGACCCCGCGTCGATCACCGTGTGCGTGGCCGCCCCGGCCTACGTCGGCGACGACCTCGACCACGCCCGCGAGCAGTGCCGCTGGTTCGGCGGCATGGTCGGCAACCACGTCGCCGACCTCGTCGCCCGCTACGGCGACGCCGCGGAGGCGGTGCCCACCGCGCTCACCGACTACATCAGGGGAAGGAAGGGGTACGACTACTCGCACCACGGGCGCGCCGACAACCCGAGCACCGAGTTCGTGCCGGACGAGATCGTGGACCGGTTCTGCCTGCTCGGGCCCGTCCAGGCGCACCTGGCCAAGCTGCGGGAACTGCGCGAGGCCGGGGTCGACCAGTTCGCGATCTACGCCATGCACGACGCGCTTGACTCCACTGTGGACGCCTATGGCGATGCCGTCATCCCGGCCATGTCCTGACGCCTCGCGGACCTGCGGCGGCGATCACACGGCCGCGGGTTTGTAGAGTTCCGCCGGAAAGTGGCAGCCCCGATCGGCGGGGTGGAACGAGGAGGGGCGCCATGCGGCAGGGACTCGGCGCGAAGCTGGGCGTCGGCTGGAAGCTGCACGGGGACGGCAGCACGCCACGCCCCGGCGAGGCGGTGGCCCCGGACGAGCGGCTTTCCTGGGGACGAACCATCGGGCTCGGCGCCCAGCACGTGGTGGCCATGTTCGGCGCCACCTTCGTCTTCCCGGTGCTGATGGGCCTGGACCCGAACCTGGCGATCATGGTCTCGGGCGTGGCGACCATCCTGTTCCTGCTCATCGTGCAGGGCAAGATCCCCAGCTACCTGGGCAGCAGCGCGTCCTTCGTGGGCGTCGTGACGGTGATCCGGGCCGGCGGCGGGGACAGCTCGACGGTCACCGGCGCGATCCTGGTGCTCGGCCTGGTGCTGTCCGCGGTCGGGGTGATCATCCACTTCGTCGGCCCGCAGGTGGTGCACAAGGTGCTGCCGCCCGCGGTCTCCGGGGCGGTGGTGATGCTGATCGGCTTCAACCTCGCGCCGGTGGTCGCCGAGTCGTACTGGCCGCAGGACCAGTGGATCGCGCTGATCACCATGATGGTGGTGCTCGGCTGCAGCGTGCTGCTGCGCGGATTCTGGTCCCGCATCGCGGTGCTGATCGGGCTGGTCGTCGGCTACGTCCTGTCGTGGCTGTTCGACCTGGGCTTCGGCCCGATCACCGCGCCGAACGCCAGCGGCGAGGTCAGCACGCACCTCCGGCTCGACCTCGGCGGCGTCGCCGAGGCCAGCTGGTTCGGCCTGCCGACGCTGCACGCGCCGTCGTTCGACGCGGCGGCGATCCTCGTGGTGCTGCCCGTGGTGATCGCGCTGATCGCGGAGAACACCGGCCACGTCAAGGCCGTCGAGGAGATGACCGGCACCAAGCTGGACGGGAGCCTCGGGCGGGCGATCTTCGCCGACGGCTTCGCCAGCACCCTCTCCAGCGCGGTGGGCGGCCCGCCCACGACCACCTACGCCGAGAACATCGGCGTCATGGCCGCCACCCGGGTGTACTCCACGGCGGCCTACTGGGTGGCCGCGATCGTGGCGATCCTGTTCGGGTTGTGCCCCAAGTTCGGCGAGGTGATCGCCGCGACTCCCGGCGGCGTGCTCGGCGGCATCACCGTCGTGCTCTACGGCATGATCGGCCTGCTGGGCGCGAAGATCTGGACGGAGAACCGCGTCGACTTCGGCGACCCGGTCAACCTGATGCCGCTGGCCGCCGGGCTGGTGGCCGGCATCGGCGGGGTGTCGCTGCAGATCACGCCGCAGTTCAGCCTCAGCGGCATCGCGCTGGGCACCATCGTGACGCTGCTGGGCTACCACGTGCTGCGCTGGCTGGTGCCCGCCCGGGGGTGACCGGCTCCTCGCCGCTGATCGTCAGTGCGGCCGCGGCCGCCAGGTCGTAGGTTCGCAGACGACGACCGGCGTCGAGGAGGCCGCCATGCTGCGTCCCGTGCACTTCGAGATCCACGTGGGAGACGTGGATCGCGCCCGCGAGTTCTACTCGACCGTGTTCGGCTGGCGGTTCCAGCAGTGGGGCGACGAGCAGTACTGGCTGATCTTCACGGGCGAGGGTCCGGGAATCGACGGCGGCCTGCTGCCCCGCAAGGGCTCCGAGCCCTCCGACGAGACGCCGATCGCGGCGTTCGCGACGACCATGGAGGTGGCGGACGTCGACGCCATGCTGTCGATCGTGGAGTCCGCGGGCGGCCGGGTGGCGATGCCGCGGACCGCGCTGACCGGCATGGGCTGGGTGGCGTACTGCCGGGACACCGAGGGCAACATCTTCGGCATGTTCCAGGCCGACGATCTGGCGAGCTGACCGGGGCGGCGAGCCGCGCGGGTCAGACGGTCTGCTCGTCGGCCGCCGGCGCGTTGTGCCGCGCCAGGGCGATGTCGGCGATGGTCACCGGCCTGCCGGGCAGCGGCGTGCCGGGGCAGGCCTGCAAGCCGTCGAGCATCAGCGTCAGGTAGCGGGCCGAGGCGTCCTGGCGGATGTCGTCCGGGGCGATGTGCACGCCCTGGAGCACGATCGAAAGGATCACGCCGAGGTCGCCGCCGCCGACGTCCGGCCGCATCGAACCGTTCGCCTGCGCGGCGCGCACCATCCCGTCGAGGATCTCCAGGAGTTCTTCGCGCGCCTGCTCGACCTCCGGATCGGCGGCCAGGATCGCCCTGGCCCGCTGGGACAGCATCGAGAACCGGACGACCGTGCGCAGGTTGGCGGCGCGCAGCAGGAAGTCGCAGAGCGCGCGCCACGGGTCGGATTCGCGGTCGCCGATCGCCCGGGCCTCGTCCAGGACCTGCTGGAACGCGTCCCGGCCGATGGCGCCGAGCAGCGATTCGCGGTCCGGGAAGCGGCGGTACAGGGTGCCGATCCCGACCCCGGCGGCGCGGGCGATCTCCTCCATCGGGACCTCGGTGCCGTGCTCGGTGAAGACGGCCCGCGCCGCAGCGATGATCCGGTCCCGGTTGCGGCGGGCGTCGGCCCGCAGCCGTGGCGTGGCGTCGGTCGTCATGGTCCTCACTCGCGTGCTGTGCGTCGGGTGGGCGGATTGTCGCATGTTCCGGGCCGAAAGTAGGTGGACGAGTTTCTTCCGGTTCGCTATAACCGGAAGAGCATCATCCATTTGTTCGCTCGGTGATCAGGGAGGCACGATGTCCGAACATGCCGTTGACCCGGTGACCTACCCGAAAGTCCGCACCTGCCCGTTCGCGTCCGCACCCGAGTACGCCGAACTGCGCGCCGAAGCACCGGTCGCCAAGGTCCCGATGGCGGGCGGCGGCACCGCCTGGCTGGTGACCCGGCACGAACACGTCCGCCAGGTGCTCGGCGATCCGCGGATGAGCTCCGACCGGCGCCGCCCCGGATTCCCGCAGCTCTCGGTCGGCCAGCGGGCCACCGTCGGCACCGTTGCTCCGTCGATGATCGGGATGGACGGGGAAGAGCACGCCGCCGCCCGCCGCTCGGTGCTCGGTGAGTTCACCGTGCGGCGGATCGAGGCGCTGCGACCGCGCATCCAGCAGATCGTCGACGACTGCATCGACGAGATGCTCGCCGCGCCCCGCCCGGTCGACCTGGTGCGGGCCCTGTCGCTGCCGGTGCCGTCGCTGGTCATCTGCGAGCTGCTGGGCGTGCCCTACGCCGACCACGACTTCTTCCAGGAGCGCACCAGCAAGCTCCTCCGCAAGACCACCCCCGTCGAGCAGCGCATCGCTGCGGTCGAGGAGATCCAGGCGTACCTGGACGAGCTGGTGACGGCCAAGGAGCAGGAGGTCACCGACGACCTGATCGGCAGGCAGATCCGCAAGCAGCGCGAAGCCGGCGAGGCCGACCACGAGGCACTCGTGCGGATGGCGCTCCTGCTGCTGGTCGCCGGGCACGAGACGACCGCGAACATGATCTCGCTGGGCACCCTGGCGCTGCTGGAGAACCCCGGCCAGCTGGCGGGGATCGTCGCCGACCCGGCCAAGACACCGACCGCCGTCGAGGAACTGCTGCGCTACTTCACCATCGTCGAGGCGGCGACCTCGCGCACCGTGACGGAGGACGTCGAGATCGGCGGCGTGCTGATCCCGGAGGGGGAGGGCGTCGTCGCGCTGGGCAGCTCGGCCAACCGCGACCCCGAGGCCTTCGACCGGCCCGACGAGCTGGACCTCGCCCGCAACGCCCGCGGGCACGTCGCGTTCGGCTTCGGCCCGCACCAGTGCCTGGGGCAGAACCTGGCGCGGCTGGAGCTGCAGATCGTCTTCGACACGCTGTTCCGGCGGCTGCCCGGGCTGCGGCTGGCCGTCGCCGTGGACGACCTCCCGTTCAAGTCCGACGCGAACATCTACGGGATCTACGAGATGCCCGTGACCTGGGGAGAGGAGTGATCATGCGGATCGAGGCGGACCTGGACCGCTGCGTCGGCGCGGGCCAGTGCGTGCTGACCGAACCGGCGCTGTTCGACCAGAACGACGAGGACGGCCGAGTGGTGCTGCTGGCGGCCGAGGTGGACGACGGCGACGCGGGCCTGGTCGCGGCGGCCCGGGAGGCGGTGCACATCTGCCCGTCGGGCGCGCTGTCGCTGATCGGCGACCGGTAGCCGCGACATGAAGCGGCGCCACCTCCCCCTCTCCTGGAGATGGCGCCGCCGGCGTGGTTGAGCCGCCACAGCGCAGCTTGCTGGCTGTGGCGCTCCGGTTACAGGGCATTAGGTCCCTGGACAGGACCGATTAAGGTTTTCTTGATCTTTCCCGCACGAACTCGGTGATTTCCCGGGCGGCCGCGCGGCCGGCGCGGTTGGCGCCGATGGTGCTGGCCGACGGCCCGTAGCCGACGAGGTGCAGCCGGGGCTCGGCGACCGCACGGGTCCCGGCGATCCGGATGCCGCCGCCCGGTTCGCGCAGGTGCAGCGGCGCGAGGTGGGCGATGACCGGCCGGAAGCCGGTGGCCCAGAGGATCACGTCCGCGCGCCGCGAGCGCCCGTCGGCCCATTCGGCACCGTCGGCGGTGATCCGCTCGAACATCGGCAGCGGGTTCAGCACGCCCCGCTCGCGCGCGGCCTGCACGGCCGGGGTGTTCGGGAGCCCGGTCGCGCTGACGACGCTGCCCGGCGGCAGGCCGAGCCGGACGCGGCGCTCGACCTCGGCGACCGCGGCCCGCCCGTCGACCGGCGTGAACTCGGCGTCGGTGAACTCCGGCGGCCGCCGGGTCACCCAGGTCGTCTCGGCGACACCGGCGATCTCCAACAGGTGTTCCACTGCGGAGATCCCACCGCCGACCACGATCACGCGCCGGCTGCGGAACTCCTCGGGGCCGCGGTAGTCGGCGGTGTGCAGCTGGCGGCCGGCGAACGAGCTCTGCCCGGGGTAGTGCGGCCAGAACGGGTTCTCCCAGGTTCCGGTGGCGTTGAGGACCGCTCGGGCGGCCCAGGCCCCCGCCGAGCTGTCCACCAGCAGCCGCTCGCCGCCGTCGCGCACCGCGTCGACCTTCACCGGCCGCAGCACCGGGAGCTCCTGCTCGTACTCGTACCGCCCGAAGTACTCCGGGACGACCTCGGCGGCAGGGCGGGCGCCGTCGGTTTCACGCAGCGGGCTGCCCGGCAGGTCGTGGATGCCGTGCACACCACCGAGGCGTAGCGACGGCCAGCGGTGCCGCCACGCGCCGCCGGGCCCGTCGCCGTGGTCGAGCACCACGTGGTCGATGCCGGCTCGCTGCAGGTGGAACGAGCCGGTCAAGCCCGCCTGGCCGGCCCCGATCACCACGACGTCGATGTCCTCCACACCCACCAGAACAGCCGCCGCGGCGGAATCTTCCCGTGCACGAGGTGGTCTGTGCCACTGCCCGCGGAGTTGTTCCGATAGGCCAAGAGAGTGCGACGCAAGACACCCGTGGGGTGGCTTTAATTCCACCGAAACAACGCCCTACGATTGATTCCGTAAGCGGTGGTTCCCCAAACCTTCTTCCGTTCGTCCTGCCCTTTGCCGGGCGGTGCCTCGCGCGCGCGTGCGGAAGACGGGGAGGTTTGCAGAAGGGAGGCAAGAAGTGACAACGGTGTGGGTGGCCCTGGCGGCCGAGTCGGTTGTGCTGCTGGCGGTGGCGGGAGCGATGACCAAGTGGGCGTGGCGGCTTCGGCCGGGCACCCCGGACCAGGTGATCGAGCCGGTCGGCCCCGTGGCCGAGCGCATCGCCTGAGCAAGCGCGCAGCGGGTTCGCTCCCCTCGGTGGGAACGGGCCCGCATACCTCGGACCGGCCACGGCGGCGAATCCAATCGCCGCCCGGCCGGTTTTCGTTACCCAATTCCGGGTGCATTTTCGGATTGACCGCATCACGTTCATTCCGCGTTTAATCGGCACCGGTTGTTTGCAAAGGTAACTAGCGCCGCGGTGTCCCGGCCGCGCGATGATCGGCATGTGATGCCGCACATGCGGGTCGCGACGGGTGCGGCGACCGATAGGGTGAGCCGAACGAGGTCAGCACGCCGATCGGGAAGGGCATCCGTGAGTCCAGTCGAACAGTCCAGTGGTCCACAGCCGGGTGGTCCGGTGCTGCCCCGTTCGGGCTCCGGATCGGTGCTGGCCAACTACCGGACGTTCATCGAACGCGCGGTCCGCAAGCCGAACCTGGTCGGCGCGGTCGCGCCCAGCTCGCCGAACCTGGCCCGCGAGATGGCGGCCGTGGTGCCGACCGCCGGCAACCCGGTGGTCGTGGAGCTCGGGCCCGGTACTGGGGCGCTCAGCGGCGCGATCGCCGAGCGGCTGCCCGCAGGCGGACGACAGGTGGCGATCGAGCTGGACGCCGGGATGGTCGAGTACCTGGGCACCGAACTGCCGTGGCTGGAGGTCATCCAGGGCGACGCGGCGCGGCTCGGCGAACTGCTCGCGGACGCGGGCATCGACAAGGTGGACGCGGTGGTCAGCGGCCTGCCGTGGTCGATCTTCCCGGCGAAGCTGCAGCACGACATCCTGGGCCAGGTCGGCGCGGTCCTCGCGCCCGGCGGCGCCTTCACGACCTTCGCCTACGTGCACGCCCTGGGCATGGCCGGAGCCCGGCAGTTCCGCCGCCGCCTGGACCTGAGCTTCGACGAGGTGCTGACCTCGCGCACGGTGTGGCGCAACGTCCCGCCGGCCCGCATCTACGTCTGCCGCCGCCCCCGCCAGCCCTGAGCGCCGGGTCGTGCCGGACGACCGCCGGTAGGGCGTGGTCCGGCACGGCGTGGCCGGCGTGGAGCCGGAAGGCTGTCCACGTCGACGGCGGCGGGTACCGGCGATTCGATTGCGCTTGCCCGCCGTCCCCGCTGTGATCGCCTGCCGGACTGATGGCGTGGGATCGACCGCTGGCCTATATTTAGTCACTGATCTTGACTATCAACTTTGGTGACGGAGTTCTGATGTGGTTTTCCCTTGGCGCCGGTCCGGCGTCGGTCGGGTTGGAGACCGGTAGTTGTGCGGTCCTGGTGATCGACATGCAGAACGACTTCGCGGCACCCGGCGGCATGGTCGACCGGGCGGGGCTGGACATCGGTCCGGTCCGGGACACCATCGGGCCGATCGCCCGGGTCGCCGCCGCCGCGCGGGCCTCGTCGATGCCGGTCATCTACCTGCAGCACGGCTACCGGCCCGACCTGTCCGACCTCGGGGCACCGGGATCGAAGAACCGGCTCATCCACGAGGCGATCGGCGTGGGCGATCGGATCGCGGCGCCGGCCGGCGGGGAAGGGCGGGCGCTGGTGCTGGGCACCTGGAACACCGAGATCCTGCCGGAACTCGCGCCCGGGCCGGACGACCTGGTGCTGCCGAAGAACCGCTACAGCGGCTTCTACGGCACCGATCTGGACGCGACCCTGCGGCGGCTCGGAACCACGTCGCTGATCGTCACCGGCTGCACGACCAGCGTCTGCGTGGAGTCGACGATCCGGGACGCGTTCTTCCGGGACTACCTGCCGGTGCTGCTCGCGGACTGCACCAGCGAGCCGCTGGGCCGGGCCAACCACGAGGCGTCGCTGGCGGTCATCGAGCACAACCTGGGCTGGGTGTCGGACTCGAAGTCCTTGCTCACCGCCCTCACGTCCGTTCCGTGATGGCCCGCAGGGATTCCTTGAACTCGCGGTAGCGGGGCTCGGTGATCGCTTCGGCGTGGCGCCGCTCGATCGCGGCGATGATCCGGTCCGCGGCACGTTGCTCGGCCAGCCCGCGTTCGGTCGGCACCACCAGCTTCGCCCGCCGGTCGGCGGGATCCGGCTCGCGTTCGACGTAGCCGAGCGCTTCCAGCTCGTCGACGATGGTGCCGATCACCTGCTTGTGCTGCCCCGAGAGCTGCGCCAGCTCGCTCGCGCGAACGCCGGCCTCGTCCAGGTAGGCCAGCACGGCGCCGTGGCGCGGGGTGAGATCGGCGAATCCCTGCTCCGCCAGCGCGTCGAACAGTTCCTGTTGCAGGGCGAGCAGCAGCCGCGCGCTCAGGGCCGCCAGATCGGGATCCGACGCCATCCGCTCGGCTCGCCGGTTGCGCTGCACTGCCACCTCGCCAGCCGTCGTCGGTCAGGTCGCCCGCCAGTTTACGGGGCGCCCCAACGGGAACGGGCCCGGTGCGCTTGTGGCGCACCGGGCCCGTTCGGTAGTGCCCGCCGGATCGGCAGGGGATCAGGAGCGGATCATCTTGCGCAGCACGTACTGCAGGATGCCGCCGTTGCGGTAGTAGTCCGCCTCACCGGGGGTGTCGATGCGGACCTTGGCGTCGAACTCCACAGTGGAGCCATCGGCCTTGGTCGCGGTCACCTTCACCGTCTGCGGCGTCTCGCCCTCGTTGAGCTTGGTGATGCCCGCGAAGTCGAAGGTCTCCGTGCCGTCCAGACCCAGCGACTTGGCCGACTGGCCCTCCGGGAACTGCAGCGGGATGACGCCCATGCCGATCAGGTTCGAGCGGTGGATGCGCTCGAAGGACTCGGCGATGACGGCGCGGACGCCCAGCAGCCGGGTGCCCTTGGCCGCCCAGTCGCGCGACGAACCGGAGCCGTACTCCTTGCCGCCGAGCACCACCAGCGGGATGTCCTGGGCGGCGTAGTTCTGCGCGGCGTCGTAGATGAACGCCTGCGGAGCGCCGTCCTGGGTGAAGTCCCGGGTGTAGCCGCCCTGCACGTCGTCCAAGAGCAGGTTGCGCAGGCGGATGTTGGCGAAGGTGCCCCGGATCATCACCTCGTGGTTGCCGCGGCGGGAACCGTAGGAGTTGAAGTCCTTGCGGTCGATGCCGTGGTCGGTGAGGTACTTGCCCGCGGGCGAGTCCGGCTTGATCGCACCGGCCGGCGAGATGTGGTCGGTGGTGACCGAGTCGCCGAGCAGCGCGAGCACGCGGGCACCGGAGATGTCGGTGACCGGCGTCGGCTCCATCGCCATGCCCTCGAAGTACGGGGGCTTGCGCACGTAGGTGGAGTCCGCGGCCCACTCGAAGGTCTGGCCCTCCGGGGTGGGCAGCGACCGCCACCGCTCGTCGCCCTTGAAGACGTCCTCGTAGGACTTGGTGAACATCTCGTTGGTGATCGCCGAGTCGATGGTGTCCTGGACCTCCTGCGGCGACGGCCAGAGGTCGCGCAGGAAGACCGGCTTGCCCTCGGTGTCGGTGCCCAGCGGGTCGTTCTCGAAGTCGAAGTCCATCGAGCCCGCGAGCGCGTAGGCGATGACCAGCGGCGGCGAGGCCAGGTAGTTCATCTTGACGTCGGGGTTGATCCGGCCCTCGAAGTTCCGGTTGCCCGACAGGACCGAGACGACCGACAGGTCGTTGTCCTGCACGGCGGCGGAGATCTCCTCCGGCAGCGGGCCGGAGTTGCCGATGCAGGTGGTGCAGCCGTAGCCGACCAGGTGGAAGCCGAGCTTCTCCAGGTACGGCCAGAGCCCGGCCTTCTCGTAGTAGTCGGTGACGACCTGCGAACCAGGGGCCATCGAGGTCTTCACCCACGGCTTGCGGGTCAGGCCCTTGTCCACGGCGTTGCGGGCCAGCAGCGCCGCGCCCAGCATCACCGACGGGTTGGAGGTGTTGGTGCAGGAGGTGATCGAGGCGATCACCACGGCGCCGTGGTCCAGCTCGAACTCGCCGAGCTCGTCGGAGGAAACCTTGACCGGCTTGGAGATCCGGCCGTGGGAGCCGTTGGCCGCCGAGACGGCCAGCGGCGCGGACTCGTGGTGGGTGACCGCCGGGGCGTCGCTGGCCGGGAAGGACTCCTCGCCGGCCTCGTCCACGGCCCGGTCGTCGGCGGTCTCGACCTTGGCGTAGTCGGTCAGCGCGGTGCGGAACGACTGCTTGGCCTCGGACACCACGATCCGGTCCTGCGGGCGCTTCGGGCCGGCGATCGACGGGACCACGGTGGACAGGTCCAGCTCGAGGTACTCGGAGTACTCCGGCTCGTGGCTCGAGTCGTGCCAGAGGCCCTGCTCCTTGGCGTAGGCCTCGACCAGCGCGACCTGCTCGGCCGGGCGGCCGGTGAGCTTGAGGTAGCGGACGGTCTCCTCGTCGATCGGGAAGATCGCCGCGGTGGAGCCGAACTCCGGGCTCATGTTGCCGATGGTGGCGCGGTTGGCCAGCGGCACCGAGGCCACGCCGGAGCCGTAGAACTCGACGAACTTGCCGACGACGCCGTGCTTGCGCAGCATCTCGGTGATCGTCAGCACCACGTCGGTGGCGGTGGCGCCGGCCGGGATCTCGCCGGTGAGCTTGAAGCCGACCACGCGCGGGATGAGCATCGACACCGGCTGGCCGAGCATCGCGGCCTCGGCCTCGATGCCGCCGACGCCCCAGCCCAGCACGCCCAGGCCGTTGACCATGGTGGTGTGCGAGTCGGTGCCGACGCAGCTGTCCGGGTAGGCCTGGCCGTTGCGGGACATCACGGTGCGGGCCAGGTGCTCGATGTTGACCTGGTGCACGATGCCGGTGCCCGGCGGGACGACCTTGAACTCGTCGAAGGCGCCCTGGCCCCAGCGCAGGAACTGGTAGCGCTCCTTGTTGCGGCCGTACTCGAACTCGACGTTGCGCTCGAAGGCGTCCGGCTTGCCGAACACGTCGATGATCACGGAGTGGTCGATCACCAGCTCGGCCGGGGCCAGCGGATTGACCTTGGCGGTGTCGCCGCCGAGGTCGGCCACCGCCTCGCGCATGGTGGCCAGGTCGACCACGCAGGGCACGCCGGTGAAGTCCTGCATGATCACGCGGGCCGGCGTGAACTGGATCTCGGTGGCCGGTTCGGCCTTGGCGTCCCAGTTGGCGAGGGCCCGCACGTGGTCGGCGGTGATGTTCGCGCCGTCCTCGGTGCGCAGCAGGTTTTCCAGGAGGATCTTGAGGCTGTAGGGCAGCCGCTGCGCGCCGTCGACCGCGCTGAGCCGGAACACCTCGTAAGAGGCGTCACCGACGTTCAGCGTGCCGCGGGCGCCGAAGCTGTCCTTGCTCGCAGGTGCAGTCACGTTCAACTCCATCTCGCGACGGGCGCAAGTTCGGGAACGATTGCGAGTCTCGCGCACGTCGAGCGAGCATGCGCGGGGACCCGCTCTCTTCACTGCTAACAGTACGCTTGTCCTGTATTCGCCCTCAACTAAGGGTCGGCAAACTCTCGATCACATGTACCACGGCGTGCAAAACCGCCGTTTTTCCGGCCTTCCCAGGGATTGGGACGGAAGTACCGAAAGCCGTTGCGAGGGCGTCGGAGGGGCGTGCTTCGATTGGCGCATGCGCAACCTGACCGACAACGCGAAGTCCGCCGGGGTGGCGGTCGCGATCGTCTCCGCGTTCTGCTTCGGCGGTTCCGGGCCGTTCGCCAAGCCGCTGATCACCGCGGGGTTCACTCCGCTGCAGGTGGCTTGGCTGCGGTTGGCCGGCGGGGCGCTGCTGATGCTGCCGTTCGTGATCCGCTACGCGCCCGCGGTGCGGCGGGCGCCGAAGCTGCTGGCCGGGTACGGGTTGTTCGCCATCGCCGGGGTGCAGGTCTTCTACTTCGCCTCGATCGCCAGGGTGCCGGTCGGGGTGGCGCTGCTGATCGAGTTCCTCGGCCCGGTGATGGTGCTGGGCTGGATCCGGTTCGTCCGCCGCAAGCCGGTGACCCGCTCGGCGGCCATCGGCGTGGCGATCGCGATGGTCGGCCTGGCCTGCGTGGTGGAGCTGTGGTCCGGGCTGAGCTTCGACCCGATCGGCCTGCTGCTGGCGCTGGGCGCGGCGGGCTGCCAGGCCACCTACTTCCTGCTGTCCGACAGCGGGCCGGAGGTCAACCCGTTCGCCCTCGCCGGCTTCGGGCTGCTGCTCGGCGCCGCGGTCGTCACGCTGCTCGCGCAGCCGTGGGAGCTGGACTGGGCGCTGCTGCTCGGGCAGGTCGAGCTGGCCGGGTACCAGTTCCCGGCGCTGTTCGCGGTCGGCTGGATCGTCGTGCTGAGCACGGTCCTGGCGTACCTGACCGGGATCGTCGCGGTGCGCCGCCTCTCACCGCAGGTGGCCGGGGCGGTCGCGTTCCTGGAGCCGGTGGTCGCCACGGTGCTGGCGTGGGCGCTGCTGGCCGAGGCGCTGGGCCCGATCCAGCTGGTCGGCGGGGCGCTGATCCTCGTCGGTGCCTTCGTCGCGCAGCGCGCGGCACCGGCGAAGACCCAGTCCGCCGAGCTGGCCGGGGTGTAGGTCAGGCGGTGCGGATGGCCGACTTCACCAGGTGGATCAACAGGGTCTCGATGAGCGCGATGGCCACGCCGGTCAGGACGGTGGTGAGGAACTGGGGCATCGGTCTGCTTTCTCCCGCGTTGCTTCGTCGTTGCGAACCGACTGTGCGCCAGGCGGGTTAGCCGCCGTCGCGCAGGAGATGAAGCACAGGTGAATCGAGCCAGAACAGTGCAGGTCAGGGGCTGTTCTGCGACCACTTCTGCCACAGCAGCACCGCCAGCGTCGCCGCGATCGAGGTGCCGACCGCGATGAGCCAGTGGTGCGGCAGGAGCGGACTGCTGCCGAAGAACTGGCTGACGCCGGGGACCTGCACCAGCCCGACGAGGACCAGCACCGATCCCACGCCGGCGACGAGGACCAGCGGCGTGCGGCCGCGGACCGCGAGCGTCTGCGCCAGCTGCGCGGCGACCAGCGCGACCAGGCCGGTGGTGCGGGCCTGGGCCGCGGTGGACAGCGGCCTGGCCAGCATCCAGGCGAGCCCCGCGGCGCCGGCGGTGGCGGCCGCGCGGGCGGAGACGTCGCGCGCCAGGGCCGAGCCGAGCGAGGCCTCCGGGCCTTCCGCGAGCAGCTTCTCCGGGGTGGCCCGCGGCGGCGGCCGCACCGCGATCGCGATCGCCGGCATGATGTCGGTGAGCAGGTTGACCACCAGCAGTTGCCGAGCGTTGAGCGAGGCGCCGGCGCTGACCAGCCCGGTTCCCAGCGCGTAGCCGATCTCGCCGAGGTTGCCGCCGAGCAGGATCGACAGCGCGTCGCGCACCGAGGTCCACATCGCGCGCCCCTCCACGATGCCGTCCGTCAGCGTCTCGATGCGGTCGTCGGAGACCACGAGGTCGGCCGCCTGCCGGGCCGCCGGGGTGGCGCGGGACCCGAACGCGATGCCCACCTGCGCCAGGTTGATGGCCGGGACGTCGTTGGCGCCGTCACCGGTCATCGCCACGACCCGGCCGCCGGCCCGCAGCCGGCGCACGATGCGCGCCTTCTGCGCCGGGCTGACCCGGGCGAACACGGACACCTTCGGCAGCTCGCCCGCGAGCTGTTCGTCATCGAGCTGATCCAGCTCCGCGCCGGTCAGCACCCGCTTGTCGCCGAGCATGCCGAGTTCGGCGGCGATGGCCTCGGCGGTGCTGGGATGATCGCCGGTGATCATGATGACGTCCACGCCCGCCCCGCCCAGCTGCGCGACCGCATCGGCGACGGTCGGGTGCACCGGATCGGCCAGGCCCAGCAGCCCGACGAACTCGAGCCCGTCCACATCGGACTCGGTGAGATCGGTGCCCGCCCGGACGGCGCGTTCGGCCACGGCCAGCAACCGGTAGCCGCGCAGCGCCAGGCGCTCGATCTCCGCTTCGACGTCGGCGCGGGCCTCGGCGTCGAACGCCCCGCGATCTCGCCAGCCGGTGCACCGGTCGAGCACGACCTCGGGCGCCCCTTTCACCGACAGCAGATCGCGGGTCCGCACCGCGTGGAAGCCGCGCGAGGGCTCGAACGGCAACTCGGCCAGCACGGCCCCATCCGCCACGACGCCGGCCGCGCGGGCGCCGTCGAGCACCGCCCGGTCGGTGAGGTGCGGTAGCGGGTGCTCGTCGTGCTGGCGCGGCGTGGCCCGCACGCCGGCGGCCACGATCTCCCGGTGCCCGTCGTCGAGGTCCTCAGTGGACTGACCGGTGCGGCCGTCGGACACCTGGCGCAGCGCGATCCGCCCCTGGGTGAGGGTTCCGGTCTTGTCGAAGCACAGCGCGTCGACGCGGCCCAGCGCCTCGATCGTCGCCGGACTGCGCACGAGGACGCCGCGCTTGGACAGGCGGCGCGCCGAGGCGAGCTCGGCGAGGGTGGCGACGAACGGCAACCCCTCCGGAACCGCCGCCACGGCAAGGCCGACCGAGCGCGCGACGGTCTGGGCCAGCGGGATGCCGCGCACCAGGTCGGCGAGGAACAGCACGGCGCCGGCGCCCACCGAGATCGGCAGCACCCGCTTGGTCAGCTGACCGAGCCTGGCCTCGACGCCGCCGTCGTGTTCGGCCACGGTGCCCTGCGCGGTGCGCCCGAGCTCGGTGGACGTGCCGACGGCCACGACGATCCCGGTGCCGGAGCCGCTGGCGATGGCCGTGCCCTGGTAGAGCATGCACGCGCGGTCGGCGACCGCGGGCGCGGTCGTGGCCTCGATTTCCTTGGCGACCAACTGGGATTCGCCGGTGAGGCTGGACTCGTCGACCTCCAGGGCCTCGACCGCCAGCAGCCGGCAGTCCGCGGGCACCCCGTCGCCGGCCCGCAGGTCGATCACGTCGCCGGGCACGAGCTGGTCGGCGGGCACCATCCGCGCGATCCCGTCACGCCGCCGCCGCGCGGGCATCTGGCCGGCCTCGAGCAGCCGCGTCAGCTCGCGGTCGGTGGCGACCCGCTGCACGCCGTCGACCAGCGCGCTGGCCAGCAGCACGCCGCCGATCAGCGCGGCGTCGATGATCGACCCCAGGCCCGCCGAGATGACCGCGCCCGCCCCGAGCACCGGGGTGATCGGGGTGATCAGGCCTTCCACGGTGGCCCCGGCCACGGTCGGCGGGATCCGGCCACCGTCCTGCGGCCGGTGCCGGGAATCGGCGATCGACTCGCTGAGTCCCTGTTCGGAACTGGACAACGCGGACAGCACCGCGGGCGGCGGCATCGCGTGCCACGGGGTGCGTTCCTGCGGGACCGGGGGAGCGCGGTTCGCCGCGGACATCCCGGCCCAGGTGCCGGTGATGAAGGCGGCCAGCGTCGCGGCGTGCACCGGCATCGAGGCCCGGGCGGGCGCGCCGACCGCCGGGCCGAACGCCGCGAACAGCGCCGCGATGCAGGATCCGGCCACCGACAGCATCGCGGCGTGCCGGCTGGCGCGGCGAGCGCTTTCGGTTGCGGCCAGCAGCATGTGGGCCACATCGGCTCTCGGGCACAGCACGTCGGCGCCCCACGGCTGTGTGACCATTGTGGACAGTCCGATGCCGACGTCCGCTGCGGCCAGCGCGGAGTGCGCGCGGCCGGACACGACGGCCACGACGGCACCGTCGGCCTGCAGCCGCAGCACCGAGCCGGCCAGGTTGTTGCCGCCGGCGACGAGCCGATCCAGCGGCAACCGCTGGTCCAGCCGGCTGCCGATCCCGGCCACCACCGCCGATCCGTTGGCGCGCGCGGCCTCCACCAGCGCCTCGGCCAGCGGATCGAGTTCGTCGGCGACGCTCACCAGGGCGACCGGGGTGGTGTCCCGGTTCAGCGCCAATACCGTTGCGCCGCGCGAGGATTCGGCTTCGACGACGTCGCAGGCGGCGTCCGGGAGGTCGTCGGGGAGTGGCGCGGTCGACCACTCGCCGCGGGCCTGCTCGGCCAACGGGTCCCGGGGATCGACGAGTTCGCCGGCGCGGGCGAACAGCTCCGCGGCATCGGCTTCGGGGGCCAGCGGGATCACGGCGTCCAGGACCCGGCGCCCGGTGAGCAGGACCGGCGCGTCGAACACGACGGTGTCGACCCGGTCGAGCCGGCGCATCGCGTCGGGTTCCAGCACGAGCCCGCCGCGCGCCGAGATCGCGGTGGTCAGGTGGGTGGCGAAGGCCTCGCGACCGGCCTTCGAGGGACGTGGCACACCGGCCAGCAGCGCCGCGAGGGCGCGCTGCGGGTTGCGCGACCCGGCGAGCACGATGCCGTACCCGGCCAGCGCCATGCCGCCGGAGACGCCCGCGACCCGCTCCACCGGACCGTCCGGGATCGGGCGCGGGCGGTCGGGGACCACCACCGGGTCGCAGCGGTGCGAGACCTGCTCCCACCGTTGCCAGGCCTGGTGCCGGGCGATCGCCTCGCGGGACGCGCAGAACCGCCCGCACATGTCGGTGAGCACGCCCATCGGGCGGCGTGCCAGGCCGTGCGCGATGGCGCCGCCCAGCGCCAGCGTGGTGTCGACCGGGGCGCGGCCGAGTTTGCTCTCCAAGCTGCCGCGCATCCACGGCACCGAGTCCACCAGCGACACCACGGCCGGAACCAGCGGCGATACGGCCCGCACCGGCAGCAATGCGCCGACCGCGGAGTAGCCGAGCCCTGCCACGCCGACGACCAGGGCGCCCACGTCGCGGAGCACGGCTTCGGCGTTTCCCGGGTGCGCCGCGCTGCGCGGCGACATCGGCTCGTCGTCCAAGCCGTGCTCGGCCTCGGTTTCCGCGATCACGCGGGCGAGCGCCGCGATGTTCACGACCTCCGGATCGTGCGTGACCACGACCCGGCCCAACACGCCGTTCACCTCGGCGCCGCGCACCCCGTCGACGTCGCGCAGCCGCTGCTCGACGTCGCGTGCCGCAGCCTCGGTGCCGGGCCTGTGCACCCCGCGCATCTCCAGGTGGCTGCGGTTGCGGCCGGCCCACACCCGTCGGTCGGCAGGCGCGGCAGCCACCGTGCGGGCCGCGCGTGCCACCGGCGCGACGACCTCGGCGGCCTTCGACAGGAGCCAACCCAGCGGCATCGGAGATCCTTCGCGGTCAGGCCTCGCTGGTCTCCTTGTGCACGCTGCGCTGGACGAGCGCGTTGCCGATGCCGATCGCCGCGGCCACCGGCCACTCGATCAGGCTGAACGCGGCCGCCGCGGTCAGCCCGCCGTAGAACAGCGCCTGCTCGCGGGAGGGCAGCTGACCGCGCACGGTGTCGACGGCGGAGGCCAGTTCCTTGCGGCCGGGCATCCCCGGGAGCCCTGGCAGGTGGACCTTGGTGGTGTGGAGCTCGGCGGTGACGTAGGGGAGAGTGATCTCCGTGCCGCCACGCGCCCGGGCGGCCCTGGTCGGGGGCTGCTTGCGAGTGCGGTGCGAGGTGCCCGAGCTCGTCGACGAGGTGCTCGGGCTTGTCGTGGTGGCCATGGTTGGGACACCTCCTCCTCCGGAGCCGCACCGTTCAGGCCGCGCCGGACGTCAGATCGCCTTGAAGCCGATCCCGTTGAAGTACCCCGAACTGAGCGGATGAATCCCGGTGCCGGGAGTTCAGGCGGCGGAAACGCGATCGCGCACCGCCGACCGGTAGCGGCGGGCGATCAGGTCGATCACACCGGGGTGCGCGCCGACCGGCTCGGCGACGCCGGCCACCGGCAGCTCCGCGAGCCGCCGGTGGAACAACCCCGGGGCCAGCAGGTACGGCGCGACGAAGTCGGCCGGGCCGCAGACGTCGGCGGTCGCCGGCGAGGCGGTGGCGACGTAGCTCGGCGTCAGCCACCGGCCGACGCGGCGGCCGAGCAGCCGTGCCGCGGTCCGCACGTCGGCCAGCGCCCGCTCGTCCGACGAACCGGCCGCGGCGAACGCGACCCGGTCGCCGGGCCGCCACCCGGCGGCCACCAACCGCCGCAGCATCGCCTCGATGATCTCCGGCGCCGGGCCGAGGGGGGCGCAGACCGCCACGTCCTCGTGTCCTGTCGCGGCGATCTGCGCCGGCAGGTCGGTGCGCACGTGGTAGCCGGCCGCGAGGAACGCGGGCAGCGCGACCACCGGCCCGTCGTCGGCCGCCCGCAGGGCCTCCGCGACGGTCGGGCCGATGACGTCGACGTACGCGACGTGCACCGGCACCCGCAGGCGGGCGGCCGCGGCTTCGGCGAGGCGTTCGACCACCCGCGGCCCGGCGGGATCCCGGGTGCCGTGGGCGACCAGCAGCAGCGGGGGAGTCAGGGTTGCGGATCGGCGCATCGCGGTGCGTCCCCCATCGGTTCCAGCGGAAGTCGGTATCCGCGCTTGATCACGGTCTGCACGAGCTCCGGCGCTCCGAGCGCGGCCCGCAGCCGCGCGACGGCCTGCTCCACGACGTGCTCGTCCGCCGGGTTCCCGGCGCCGTTCAACGCCTCGGCCAGGCCGCGTCGCGACACCACCCGGCCGGGCCGTTCGGCGAGCGCGAGCAGCAGCGTCTTCCCCTGCGGTGAAAGGGGTTTCACCACGCCGTCGACGACGGCGGCGTGCCCGCGCACCTGCAGTTGCCTGCCGCCGACCGGAAGCGTCGGCGCCCGGCCCGGCAGCGCGACGCACAGCGAGCGCACCAGCGCGCCGATGCGGAACCGCTGCGGGATCACCGCGGGAACGCCGTGATCGGCCAGCGGGGCGTGCGTCACCGGACCGACGCAGGCGACCAGCACCGGCCCGCGCAGGGCGTCGAGCAGTTCGTCCTGGCAGCGCCGCTCCGCGGCCAGCGACAGCAGGCTGGCCGCCGCGGGTGCGCTGGTGAACGTCACCGCGTCGACCTCCCGCGCGCACACCGAGGTCAGCAGGTTGTCCAGCGCGGTGATGTCGGCGGGCGCGGTCCAGCGGTACACCGGGATCTCGATGACCTCCGCGCCCGCGCAGCTCAGCGCCTCGACGAAGTCGGGCAGCGGCTGGCCGTGCAGCTGCACCGCCACCCGGACCCCGTCCAGCGGCTGGTCGAGCAGGTGTTCCAGCAGTTCCGCCGACGATTCCGAGGCGGGCGACCACGGGTCGGGCAGCCCGGCGGCGCGGACCGCCCCGCGCGCCTTCGGCCCGCGGGCCAGCAGTTGCGCCGGGCGCAGCGCGTCGAGCAGCTCGGTGCCGATGCCCCAGCCCTCGGCCGCCTCGATCCAGCCGCGGAACCCGATGCCGGTGGTCGCCACCACCACGTCCGGCGGGTCGGCGACGCAGTCGCGGCTCGCGCGGCGCAGCTCCGCGTCGTCGGCCAGCGGCAGGATCCGCAGCGCGGGGCCGTGCACGACCCGCGCGCCGCGGCGCTCCAGCAGGGAACCGAGCTCGTCGGCCCGTCGCGCCGCCGTCACCGCGACGGTGAAACCAGCGAGTTCGTCGATCAAGGGACGGCGACCTCCACCACGTCGGCCCGGCGCCGCACCGGGTAGACCGGCAGCCGCGCGCCCGGGTCGTCCAGGCACAGCCCGGTCCGCAACGAGAAGACCTGCTTGAGCATCGGCGAGGCGACCGTGGGTTCGCCGTCGCGGTCGCCGACGATGCCGCGGCTCATCACGCCGGCCCCGCAGAACGGGTCCACGTTGCCGACGGCGAACAGCTCGTCGTCGCGGGTGCGGAACAGCGCCACCGCGTGGTCGCTGATCAGCGCGGGCAGCCCGAACTCGGGCGGCAGCAGGTCGAGTTCGCAGATCTGTTGCCAGTTCACGTGAGCACCTCCTGGTTCGGGATGGCGGGCATCGGGAGCGCGACCGGGCCGGGCCGGATCTGGCCGCGCTCCTGGACGAAGCGGATCGTCGGATCCGGCGCGTCGGGGGCGTTGACGAAGGACACGAAGCGGGCGAGCTTGCCGGGATCGGCCAGCACTCCGGCCCACTCGTCGGCGTAGTTCTCGACGTGGCGGTGCATCGCGGCCTCCAGTTCCCCGGCGATGCCCAGGGAGTCCTCGACCACCACCTCCCGCAGGTGGTCGAGGCCGCCGTCGAGCGATTCCAGCCACGCCGAGGTGCGCTGCAGCCGGTCGGCGGTGCGCACGTAGAACATCAGGAACCGGTCGATGATCCTGATCAGCCGCTCGTCGTCGAGGTCGGCGGCCAGCAGGTCGGCGTGCCGCGGGGTGAAGCCGCCGTTGCCGCCGACG
Source organism: Saccharopolyspora sp. NPDC045839 (assembly GCF_056431645.1). Lineage (NCBI taxonomy): Bacteria > Bacillati > Actinomycetota > Actinomycetes > Pseudonocardiales > Pseudonocardiaceae > Saccharopolyspora > Saccharopolyspora sp. NPDC045839. Next base: position 524,415 of record NZ_JBWKKH010000002.1, on the reverse strand, counting down.
TAGAGGTTCCAGCCCTTGTCGGTGGCGATCACGCCGAAGTCCTTGCCGCGCGCCTCGGCGCACTCGCGGGCGCAGCCGGACACCCCGGCCTTGATCTTGTGCGGCGCTCGCAGGCCCCGGTACCGCAGCTCCAGCCGGATGGCCATGCTCACCGAGTCCTGCACGCCGTAGCGGCACCAGTCGTTGCCGACGCAGGACTTCACGGTGCGCAGCGCCTTGCCGTAGGCGTGGCCGGATTCGAACCCGGCGTCCACCAGCCGCCGCCAGATCAGCGGCAGCTGCTCCACCCGGGCGCCGAACAGGTCGATGCGCTGCCCACCGGTGATCTTGGTGTAGAGGCCGAAGTCCTTGGCGACCTCGCCGAGCACGATCAGCTTCTCCGGCGTGATCTCGCCGCCGGGCACCCGGGGCACCACCGAGTAGGTGCCGTTGCGCTGCATGTTGGCCAGGAACCGGTCGTTGGTGTCCTGCAGCCCGGCCTGCTCGCCGTCGAGGATGTGGCCGTGGCCGAGGCTGGCCAGGATGGAGGCGACGGCGGGCTTGCAGATGTCGCAGCCGTGACCGCTGCCGTGCCTGCCGATCAGCTCGGAGAACGAGCCGATCCCGGTGGCCTGGACGATCTCGAACAGTTCCGCGCGGGACTGCGGGAAGTGCTCGCACAGCGCCTTGGAGGCGGTCACGCCGCATTCGGCGAGCAGGTTCTTCAGCATCGGCACGCACGAGCCGCAGCTGGTGCCGGCCTTCGTGCAGGCCTTGATCCCGGGCACGTCGGTGAGCCCCTGCCCGGCGATGGCCGACGTGATGTCCTCTTTGGACACGTTGTTGCAGGAGCAGACCGTCGCGTCGGCGGGTAGCGCGCCCGCGTCGACGCCGGAACCTGCGGGCAGCAGCAGTTGTTCGGGCGGGGCGGGCAGTTCGCGGTCGATCAGCGGCCGCAGCACCGAGTAGGCGGTCGCGTCGCCGACGAGGACGCCGCCGAGCAGGATCCGCGCGTCGTCGCTGAGCACGAGCTTCGCGTAGGTGCCCGCGGCGTTGTTGGCGTAGACGACCTCCAGCGCGCCGTCGGTCTGGGCGTGGGCGTCGCCGAAGCTGGCGACGTCGACGCCGAGCAGCTTGAGCTTGGTGGACAGGTCCGCGCCGGGGAAGGTCCCCTCGCCGAGGGCGAGGAGCTGCTCCGCGACGCCCTCGGCCATGCTGTAGCCGGGCGCCACCAGGCCGTAGCAGCGGCCTTCCACCGCGGCGCATTCGCCGATGGCCCAGATGTACTCGTCGCTGGTGCGGCAGCTCGCGTCGACCAGGAACCCGCCGCGTTCCGCGCGCGCCAGCCCGGCGAGCTCGGCGAGCTCGTCGCGCGGCCGGACGCCGGCGGAGAACACCACGACATCGGTGTCGATCACGGTGCCGTCGGCCAGCGTGACCCCGCGGACGCGCCCGTCGCCGTCGATGGACTTCGTCGCGGCGCCGCAGTGCACCGTCAGGCCGAGATCGCCGACCAGCCGGCCGAGCACCTGGCCGCCGCCCTCGTCCACCTGCAGCGGCATCAGCCGCGGCGCCATCTCCACGACGTGCGCGCGCATGCCCAGCAGCCGCAGCGCGTTCGCGGCCTCCAGCCCGAGCAGACCGCCGCCGATGACGACGCCGGGCTCGCCTTCGGTCGCTGCGGCGCGGATCGCGTCGAGGTCCTCGATGGTGCGGTAGACGAAGCAGCCGTCGAGGTCGTGGCCGGGCACCGGCGGCACGAACGGCCGCGAGCCGGTGGCCAGCACCAGCGCGTCGTAGCGCAGCCGCGAACCGTCCGATGTGGACACCACGCGGGCCGTCCGGTCGATGCCGGTCGCGCCGATGCCCAGCCGCAGGTCGACCAGCGGGTCGTCCAGCAGCGCGTGGTCGACCAGGCTCAGGTCCTCGGCGCTCTTTCCGTCCAAGTAGGACGACAGCGCCACCCGGTCGTAGGCGGGCCGGGATTCTTCGCCGAGGACGACGATCCGCCAGGTGCCGTCCACGTCGCGCTCCCGGAGCGCTTCGACGAGCCGGTGGCCGACCATCCCGTGGCCGACGACGACGAGCGTGCGGGTCATGCCGCGCCCTCCTTCTGGTGTTCGGTGCGGTCGGCCAGCGCGCCGCAGAGGCGGCCGACGTCGTCGACGCAGCCTCCGCAGCCGGTGGTCGCCCGCGTCGCCCTGGCCAGCTCGGGGACCGAGCGGGCACCGCCCTGCCAGGCGGCGGTCAGGGCCTTCTTGGTCACGTTGTTGCAGCGGCAGATCACCGCGTCGTCGGGTAGCTCGGCGGGCGCGCCCGGCACGGCGGCCGGCGTGCCCAGCAGCAGCGCGAGGCGGTCGGTGGGCACCGGCAGGTCGCGGTCGTGCAGCTGGCTGACCGCCGCGATCGCCTCCGGGAAGCCGAACAGCACCGCGCCGGCGATCCGCTCCTCGCGCAGCGCGAGCTTCGCGTAGCGGCCACGGGCCGGGTCCGACAGCGTCACCACCTCGGCGTCCGTGCTCTGGAGGCAGTCGACCGAGCCGATCGAGGCGAGGTCGATGCCGCGGGCCTTGAGCCGGGTGACGGTGCGGGTCCCGCGGTAGCGCGCGTCGCCGCCGGCGAGCAGCTCCGCCAGCGCGTCGGCCTGCTCCCAGGCCGACGCGATCAGGCCGGACGCCTCGCCGTCGTGCTCGGCGCAGTCGCCGATGGCGTGGATGCGCGCATCGCTGGTGCGCAGCCGGTCGTCGACGACGATCCCGCGCCGCACCGGCAATCCCGCCCGCACCGCCAGTCCGGTCTCCGCGGCGACTCCGGTGCACGCCACCACGAGGCCGGTCGGCACCACATCGCTGCTGTCCAGGACGAGCCGCCCGCGCCGGTAGGCGACCGCCCGGCGGCCGAGCCGCAGCTCGACGCCGAGCTTGCCCAGCCGCTCGGCGAGCAGGCGCCCGCCGACGTCGTCGAGCTGCCGGTCCATCAGGTGCGGATTCGGGTGCACCAGCGTCACCTCGTGCCCGCGCGCCAGCAGCGCCCGCGCCGCCTCGACGCCGAGGATCCCGCCGCCGAGCACCGCGACCGGTCCCGCGGCGGAGCCGATCCGCGCGCAGTCGGCGAGCGTGCGCAGCGCCTGGAGGCGTTCGCCGCCCAGCCCGGGGATCTCGGGCAGCCGGGCCCGGGAGCCGGTGGCCAGCACGAGCACGTCGTACGGGTGCTCGTCGCCGGTGTCGGTGCGCACCACGCGCCGGGCGCGGTCGATCTCGGTGGCGGTGACCCGCAGGTGCACCTCGGCGTCCACGATGGGCAGTGCCAGGGTGGCGGGGGTCAGCGTCCGGTCCAGGACCGCGCCGAGCAGAACCCTGTTGTAGGCGGGGTGTTCCTCGCGGCCCAGCACCGTGATCGGGCCCGCGTGGCCGTGCGCGCGCAGCCGCTCGACCAGCCGGTGCGCGGCGGGCCCGTTGCCGACGATGACGATGCGGTTCATCGGGCGGCCACCTCCTCGGCGGGCTCGATCCGCACGACGCTGACCTTGAACTCCGGCATCCGGCTGCGCGGGTCCAGCGCGTCACCGGTGAGCAGGTTCGCCCGCCCCGGGCCGGGGAAGTGGAACGGCAGGAACACGGTGTCGGTGCGCATCGTGGCGACGATCCGCACGCGCGCCAGCGCGCTGCCGCGCGGCGACGTGACCCGGGCGAGGGCGCCTTCGGCGAGGCCGGCGCGGTCGGCGGTGTCCGGGTGGATCTCCACGAAAGCCTCGGCGGACGCCTCGTTGAGCTCGGCCACCCGCCGCGTCTGCGCCCCGGACTGGTACTGCGCCAGCACCCGGCCGGTGGTCGCGGTCAGCGGGAACGCCTCCCGCGGCGTCTCGGCCGGATCGCGGTGCTCCACGGCCGCGAACCGGGCCAGCCCGTCCGGATGCGCGAAGCCGTCGAGGAAGAGGCGCGGCGTGCCGGGATGTTCCGGGTCGGGGCAGGGCCAGTGCAGGGCCTCGCCGGAGTCGAGGCGGTCGTAGGTGATGCCGCTGTAATCGGCCTTGCCGCCGGCCGACGCGCGGCGCAGCTCGTCGAAGACCTCCCGGGGCGAAGTGGGGTAGCGGTGGCCGGGCTCGCCGAGCCGAACCGCCAGGCCGTGCAGCACTTCGAGATCGCTGCGGGCGTGGCCGGGCGGCACCTGCAACCGGCGGCGCCGCAGCACGCGGCCTTCGAGGTTGGTCATGGTGCCCTCCTCCTCGGCCCACTGCGTCACCGGCAGCACCACGTCGGCCAGCTCCGCGGTCTCCGAGGGCACGAAGTCGGCCACCACCAGCAGGTCCAAAGCGGACAGCCGCTCGACGACGTGACCGGCGTTGGGCGCCGAAACCGCCGGATTGGAGCCGAAGACCAGCAGCGCCCGGGGGCCGTCGGCGCGGCCCGAGGCGTCGAGCAGCTCGTAGGCGCTGCGGCCCGGACCGGGCAGCGCCTCGGGCGGCACGCCCCAGACCTCGGCCACGTGCGCCCGCGCGGCGGGATCCGTGATCATCCGGTACCCGGGCAGCTGGTCGGCCTTCTGGCCGTGCTCGCGCCCGCCCTGGCCGTTGCCCTGACCGGTGAGGCAGCCGTAGCCGCGACCGGACCGGCCCGGCAGGCCGAGCGCGAGGGCGAGGTTGATGAACCCGGACACGGTGTCCACGCCCTTGCTGTGCTGCTCGGCCCCGCGACCGGTGAGCACGTAAGCGCTCTCGGCCTCGGCGAGCATCCGCACCGCCTGCCGCTGCGCCGTCACCGGAACCCCGGTGACCCGCTCGACGCGCTCCGGCCACCAGGTCGTCGCCCGCTGCCACGCCGCGTCGAAACCCGTGGTCCGGGACCGGATGTAGGCGGTGTCGGACCAGCCGTCGACCACGGCGATGTGCAGCAGCCCGAGCACCAGCGCCAGGTCGGTGCCCGGGGCGGGCCGCAGGTGCAGTGCGGCGCGCTCGGCGGTCGCCGTGCGCCGGGGATCGATGACCACGAGCTGTGCGGCGTTCAAGTGCTGCATCAGCGGCGGCATGGTCTCGGCCGGGTTCGCCCCGGCCAGCAGCACCACGTCCGCGCCGCCGAGATCGGTGACCGGGAACGGCAGCCCCCGGTCGATGCCGAAGGCGGCGTTGCCGGCGGCCGCGGCCGAGGACATGCAGAACCGGCCGTTGTAGTCGATCTGGCTGGTGCCCAGCGCCAGCCGCGCGAACTTGCCGAGCAGGTAGGCCTTCTCATTGGTCAGCCCGCCGCCGCCGAACACCCCGACCGCGTCCGGCCCGTGCTCGCGCCGCACCCGGTCGATCCCGGCGGCGACGGTGCCCAGCGCGGTGTCCCAGTCGACCGGCACGAGCTCGCCGCCGCGGCGCACCAGCGGGTTCCGCAGCCGGTCCGGGACGTCCAGCAGGGCAGGCGCCGTCCAGCCCTTCTGGCACAGCCCGCCCCGGTTCACCGGGAAGTCCGTCGGCCGCACCGACACGCCGCGACGCTCGCGCGTCAGCCGGGTGCCGCACTGCAGGGCGCAGTAGGGGCAGTGGGTGGCAACGGTCCGGATGTCAGGCACGACCGACCTCGGCTTTCGACGGCTCCTGGGCCGGCCGCGGTGCGGGGGCGCTCTTGAGAGACCCGCGCAGGTACACCACCCAGGTGACGAGCCCGCACACCACGTAGTAGCCGAGGAACGTCGTCAGGGCGGCGTCGCCGTTGGCGGCCGCGCCGCCGTAGGAGGCCCGGAAGGCGAGGTTGATGCCCACGCCGCCGAGCGCACCGATCGCGCCGGCGATGCCGATCACCGCGCCGGACATCCGCCGGGCCCGGGCGAACGCCGCGATGGCCTCGCCGCCGTCGGTCACGTCGTCCTCGGCCTCCTTGGCGAAGATCGCGGGGATCATCTTGTAGGTCGAGCCGTTGCCGATGCCGGTCAGCACGAACAGCGCGATGAACGCCGCGAGGTAGAGCGCGAAGGAGCCCTGCGACGACGCGAACAGCAGCGCCCCGGTGCCCGCCGTCATGCCGGCGAAGGCCCCGAGGGTGACCCGGGCGCCGCCGAGCCGGTCGGCCAGCCAGCCGCCGAACGGCCGGGACACCGAGCCCATCAGCGGGCCGAGGAAGGTCCAGCTCGCGGCCTGCAGCGGGGTGAAGCCGAACTCGGTCTGCAGCACCAGGCCGAAGGCGAAGCTGTAACCGATGAACGAGCCGAACGTTCCGATGTAGAGGAACGAGACCCACCACGTGTGCTTGTTCGCGGCGGCCTCGCGCAACGCGCCGGGACGGGCCCGCACCGCGTCCACGTTGTCCATGAACAGCGCCGCGCACAGGGCGGCCACCACGATCAGCGGCAGGTAGATCGCCGCGACGTAGGACGGGTGGGTGTTGCCCGCGGTGGCGATCACCAGCAGGCCGACGACCTGGATCGCCGCCACGCCGAGGTTTCCGCCGCCCGCGTTGAGCCCCAGCGCCCAGCCCTGGTGGCGCTGCGGGTAGAACGTCGTGATGTTCGTCATCGACGACGCGAAGTTGCCGCCGCCGACCCCGGCCGCGGCGCCGATCAGCATGAACATCCACAGCGGCGTGCCCGGCTGCTGCACGAAGTGGAACGCCAGCGCGGTCGGCACCAGCAGCGCGGCGGAGCTGAAGACCGTCCAGTTGCGGCCCCCGAAGCGGGTGACCGCGGCGGCGTAGGGCAGCCGCAGCACGGCGCCGATCAGGTTCGGGGTGATCACCAGCAGGAACTTCTCGGCCGCGGTGAACGGCAGGCCGATGTCCGGCGACATGAACAGCACCAGCACCGACCAGATGCTCCAGACGGAGAAGCCGATGTGCTCCGAGAGGATCGAGAAGATCAGGTTCCGCCGCGCCACGCGCTTGCCGGTGGACTCCCAGAACCGCTCGTCCTCGGGATCCCAGCCCTCGATCCAGCGGCCGCTGGACTTGGCTCTCGCGGTCAACTCGGCTCCTCTCGTCGGATTGCTCCGAAGGTAGGAACCGGGTGTTTCGTGCGGGCGCGCCGATCGTTACCACGATGCAAACCGGCCTTCACAGGCGCAGGTCCGGACCGTGTGAGCAGCGGAACGGCCCCCGAGCGCGTCTCGGCCGGTCGGTCCATGGCACCGTGGAGCCGTGATGCAGCGAGGCACGGCCGACGGCACGGGTGACGGCGCGGACCAGCGCGCCCGCGAACTGTTCGGCCGCGCGCGCCGGATCACCGCCCTCACCGGCGCCGGGGTGTCGACGGCCTCCGGGATCCCGGACTTCCGCGGCCCCAACGGCGTGTGGACCAAGAACCCGGCCGCCCAGCGCCTCACCGACATCGACAGCTACATCGCCGATCCGCAGGTCCGCGAGGAGGCGTGGCGCAACCGCGCCGAGCACTCGGCTTGGCGCGCCGAGCCCAATGCCGCCCACCGCGCGTTCGTCGACCTCGACCGCTCCGGGCGGCTGGGCGCGCTGCTGACGCAGAACATCGACGAGCTGCACCAGCGCGCCGGCCTCGACCGCGACCGGGTTCTGGAGCTGCACGGCACGATCTACCGGACGGTGTGCCTGGACTGCGGGGCGACGGGCCCGATGAGCGCCGCGCTGGAACGGGTGGCGGCCGGCGAGCCGGACCCGCCCTGCCGTTCCTGCGGTGGCATCCTCAAGTCGGCGACCGTCTCCTTCGGACAGTCCCTGGACCCCGACGTCCTGCGCGACGCCCAGCGCGCGACGCTGAACTGCGACCTGTTCGTCGCGGCCGGCACCTCGCTGACGGTGTACCCGGCGGCGGGCTTCGTGGAGCTGGCCGTCAAGGCGGGCGCGGCGCTGGTCATCTGCAACGCCGAGCCGACCCCGTACGACGACGTCGCGTCGGCGGTGCTGCGCGAGCCGCTGGCCGAGGTGCTGCCGGAGCTGGTCGCGGCGCCGCTGATCGACTCGCCGAACCCGCTGCGCACCTGGGGCGACCCCAGCACCTGGGGGTGAACGTCCCTCCATCGATGTGACACGTGTGGCTGATGTTGCACAAGTCGTGATCGTGTCGAGTGGTGCAATCGGGACACGAGTGGCAAAGTTCGTGGCTGTCGTGTGACTCCATTCGGCCCATTGATCGACCGCCGATCGGGCGCATCAGCTGGAGGTGACGGTCGTGTCGCGAACCCGAGGAGTGCTCCGCGCGCGGAGCATTGCCACGATCACGCTGCTGACGGCAGTCGGCCTGGCGGCGTCCGGCAGTGCCCTCGCGGTGCCACCCCCGCCGCCCAACCCCAGCGACGCCGAGATAACCGCGGGCCGCGAGACGGCGCAGAGCACGGCGAGTCAGGTGGGGGAGCTGGCGAACCGGCTCGCCGATGCGGAGTCGCAGCTGATCGGCCTGCAGTCCCAGGTCGAGCTCAAGATGGAGGACGCGAACAAGGCGCGGGTCGATCTCGGCCGCGCCGAACGCGCCCACGACGATGCCCGCCGCGCCGCCGAGGCGGCCGGGGCCGAGGCCGACGCCGCGGCCAGGCAGATCGAGGAGCAGCGCAAGCGGCTCGACCAGTTCGCGGCCAGCAGCTACCGGCAGGGCAGCACGATCGGCTCGGCCACGGCCTTCATCGGCTCGAAGACCCCGCAGGACGTGCTCGACCGGGCGGTCTTCCTGGACGCGATCAGCGAATCGCAGCTCGACGTCATGGACGACCTGGAGCGGGCGCGGATCGAGAAGGTCAACAAGGACTCGCTGACCCGGGCGGCGCTGCAGGACGCGGAGGCGAAGCGCCTCGCCGCCGATCAGGCGCGCAGCGCCGCGGAGGCCGCGGAGCAGGCGGCCATCACGGCGCAGGAGACGCAGGCGGAGCAAGCGCGCCGGCTGGAGGCCGACAAGGCAGGCGTGGAAGCGCAGCTCGCCGAGGCGCGCTCCCGCGTGGCGGGCCTGGAAGCGCAGCGCGGCCGGTACGAGAGCTGGCAAGCTGCGAAGCAGCGCGAGGAGGAGGCGGCCGCGCAGGCCACGTCGGACAGCACGGTCACCGCGACATCGGCGGGTGCGGGGCCGCGGCCCGGCGGTCGGTCGGTCGAGGTGGTCGTCGGGCGGGCGCTGTCCCAGCTGGGCGTGCAGTACGCGTGGGGCGGCGGGACTTCGCGCGGCCCGTCGCGGGGCATCCGGGACGGCGGAGTCGCGGACTCCTACGGCGACTACGCCAAGGTCGGGTTCGACTGCTCGGGCCTGATGATCTACGCCTTCGCCGGGGCCGGCGTCGGCCTCGACCACTACAGCGGCTACCAGTACCAGTCCGGCCGCCGGGTGCCGGTGTCGCAGATGCGGCGCGGCGACATGCTGTTCTGGCAGGACGGCGGCCGGATCCACCACGTGGCGCTCTACCTCGGCGGCGGAAAGATGGTGGAGGCGCCGTACTCGGGCTCGCGGGTCCGGGTCACCGCCGTCCGCTACGGCGGCATCGCCCCGTACGCGGTCCGCATGCTCTGAGGCGTCGAGCGCGGCGCAGATCCCGGGGCCTGCCGGTCGCTGGAAGGTCGTGCACAGCAAGACCAGGTGATGGTCCTGCGGCGGCCCGCGACCGGTCGCTCGTGAAGGCCGGAAGAGGGCCCCACTCGCGGTCCGGTTGGCCGCGGGTTCCGGACGGCTGGGAGCATTGCGCGGCGTGGCGGTGGAATTCGCGGCACTCGTGCTGGCGGGCGGTCGGGCGCGTCGGCTCGGCGGCGTGGACAAGGTCTTGCTGCCGGTCGGCGGCCGGTCGTTGCTGGACCGCACCCTCGACGCCGTGGCGGCGGCGGATCCGGTCGTCGTGGTCGGGCCGCAGCGGGCGACGGCCAGGGCGGTCGAGTGGACCCTGGAGGAGCCGCCGGGCGGCGGCCCGCTGGCCGGTGTGCACGCCGGGTTGCGGAGGTTGCCGGCGTCGGCGCGGCTGGTCGCCGTGCTCGCCGGAGATCATCCGCATCTGGAGCCGGCGACGATCTCGCGCCTGCTGGAGGCGCTGCTCGCCGATCCCGGAGCTCCCGGCGCGGTGCTGGCCGACGACGCGGGCGAACCGCAATGGCTGGTGGGGGTGTGGCGGACCGCCGCGCTCCGGGAGGCGATGCCGGGGGAGGCGCGCAACGGCTCGATCCGCTCCGCCTTCGCGCCGTTGGCACCACTGCTGATTCCCGCATCCGGGGCGGAAGCGTCCGATGTGGACACCCCGGAGGACCTCCGCCGGGCCCGCGAAACCCGAAGAACCGAGTGAGCGGCTCATCAAGGGAGAGCCGCCGCCCGCATGATTGTAATATCTATAGCTTCAGTGAAGAATGAAATTAACCGCTTAACAGCGGTCACACCGCGCGTGCGGTTGGGTGTGCGTGGGGCATCGCCCCCGCGCGAGCCTGCGATCGGCGCGTGTCAGGATCTTGATCGGCCACGAACGGCCGCATCGACGACAGGAGGCTGGGAGAAGTGACCGAGGCCGGCAACGGTGAGAGCGGGGGCGCCGGAGCCGCGGCGGCGCGCCCGGCGGACCAGGTGAGCACCCCGGCGCGGGACGCGCAGCTGCTGGAGCGCACCGTCTTCGAGGTCAAGCGGGTGATCGTCGGCCAGGACCGGCTCGTGGAGCGGGTGCTGACCGGGCTGCTGGCCAAGGGCCACATCCTGCTCGAAGGCGTGCCCGGCGTGGCCAAGACGCTCGCCGTGGAGACCTTCGCGCGGGTCGTGGGCGGCTCGTTCTCCCGCCTGCAGTTCACCCCGGACCTGGTGCCCGCCGACATCCTCGGCACCCGGATCTACCGGCAGGGCAGCGAGCGCTTCGACGTCGAGCTGGGCCCGGTGCTGGCGAACTTCGTGCTCGCCGACGAGATCAACCGCGCGCCGGCGAAGGTCCAGTCGGCGCTGCTGGAGGTCATGGCCGAGCGGCACGTCTCGATCGGCGGCCAGAGCTTCCCGATGCCCGCCCCGTTCCTCGTGCTGGCCACCCAGAACCCGATCGAGAACGAGGGCGTCTACCCGCTGCCGGAGGCGCAGCGGGACCGCTTCCTGTTCAAGCTGCCCGTCGAGTACCCCTCGGCGGAGGAGGAGCGGGAGATCATCTACCGGATGGGAGTGGCGGCGCCGGAACCCAACCCGGTGCTCAACCCCGACGAGCTGATCCGCCTGCAGAACGTGGCCGCCGGAGTGTTCGTGCACCACGCGCTGGTCGACTACGTCGTGCGGCTGGTCGTGACCACCCGATTGCCCAACGAGCACGGTCTCTCCGATATCGCCGGCTGGGTGTCCTACGGCGCCTCGCCACGCGCCAGCCTCGGCATCATCGCCGCCTCGCGGGCGCTGGCCCTGGTCCGCGGCCGTGACTACGTGCTGCCGCAGGACGTGGTGGACGTCGTGCCGGACGTGCTGCGGCACCGCCTGGTGCTGTCCTACGACGCGCTGGCCGACGGGATCCCGGTCGAGCACATCGTCAGCCGGGTCCTGCAGACCGTGCCGCTGCCGCAGGTGTCGGCGCGGCCCCAGGCAGGCCCGCCCGCTCCGGTGGGCCCGGCCGGCCCGGTCGGCTACGCGCAGCAGCAGCAGCCGCCGCACCTCGGGCCGAACCCGCACCAGTGAGGAGCGACGCAGCGGTGTCGGCGACATCCCATTCCGGCCGCGACGGCCGCCCGCCATGGGCGCCGCCGGCCCTGGACACGGGCCAGCTGGAGGTCGCGCTGCGGACGCTGGAGCTGAGCGTGCGCGGCCGCCTCGACGGCCTGTTGCAGGGCAATCACCTGGGCCTGGTGCCGGGCCCGGGTTCCGAGCCCGGCGAGGCCCGGGTCTACCAGCCGGGCGACGACGTGCGGCGGATGGACTGGGCGGTCACCGCCCGTACCGCCGAGCCGCACATCCGGCAGACGGTGGCCGACCGCGAGCTGGAGACCTGGGTGGCGATGGACCTCTCGCCGAGCCTGGACTTCGGCTCGGCGGCCAGCGACAAGCGGGAGCTGGCCGTCGCGGCGCTGGCCGCGGTCATGTTCCTGACCAGCGGCGGTGGCAACCGGATCGGTGCGGTGGTGGACAACGGCACCGGACAGGTCCGGCTGCCCGCGCGCGGTGGCGCGGCGTACGCACGGGCGTTGCTGAAGAAGGTGGCCGAGACGCCGCGCGCGGCCGAAGGCACCCGCGGTGATCTCGCGAAGCTGCTGGAGTCGCTGCGCCGGCCGCCTCGGCGGCGCGGGCTCGCGGTGGTGATCTCGGATTTCCTGGGCCCGACGGATTGGCAGCGCGCGCTGCGCGGCCTGGGGGCCCGCCATTCGCTGCTGGCGATCGAGGTGCTGGACCCGCGCGACCTGGAACTGCCCGATGTCGGCACCGTGCTGCTGTCGGACCCGGAAACGGGGAAGCGGCGGGAAGTGCACACCACCCCGGTGCTGCGCAAGGAATTCGCCGCCGCGGCGGCGGCGCACCGCGATGAGGTCGCCGCCGTGCTGCGGCGCGCCGGGTGTGCGCACCTGGCGCTGCGCACGGATTCGGACTGGATCGCCGACGTGGTGCGGTTCGTCGTTGCGCGCAAGCGGGGTTGGTCCGGAGGAGCTGCTTGATGTTGAGTTTGTCGGGATTCGCCACGCCGTGGTGGTTCCTGCTGTTGCTGGTGGTCGCGGCGCTGGTCGTCGGCTACGTGTGGGCGCTGCGGCGCCGCCGCCGGGACACGCTGCGGTTCAGCAACCTGGAGGTGCTCGACCAGGTCGCCTCGAAGCGGCAGGGCTGGTGGAAGCACGTGCCGCCGGCGCTGCTGGGCGTGGCGCTGATCATGCTGACGGTGGCGCTGACCGGCCCGACCGCCGAGCAGCGGATCCCGCGCAACCGGGCCACCGTGATGCTCACCATCGACGTGTCCCTGTCGATGAAGGCCACCGACGTCGAGCCCAGCAGGCTGGAGGCCGCGAAGGTCGCCGCGAAGGAGTTCGCCGACAAGCTGACGCCCGGCATCAACCTCGGGCTGGTGTCCTTCGCGGGCACCGCGACGGTGCTGGTGATGCCGACGACCGACCGGGCCGGCGTCAAGCAGGCCATCGACAGCCTGAAGCTGGCGGAGGCGACGGCCACCGGCGACGGGATCAACGCCTCGATGCAGGCGATCGACTCGTTCGGCAAGATGGTCGGCGGCCCGGCCGGGGCGCCGCCGGCGCGGATCGTGCTGATGGCCGACGGCGGGCAGACGATCCCGCGCGACCTGGACGCACCGCGCGGCGCCTACACGAAGGCCAAGGAGGCCAAGCAGGCCGGCATCCCGATCTCCACGATCTCGTTCGGCACCAAGCACGGCAGCATCGAGATCCAGGGCGAGCAGGAGTGGGTCGAGGTCGACGACGACGCGATGCAGGAGATCGCCCGGCTCTCCGGCGGCGAGTTCCACAAGGCGGCCAGCGCGGAGCAACTGCGCGAGGTGTACGCGACGCTCGGTGAGCAGATCGGCTACGAGACCAAGCACACAGATGCCAGCAAGCCGTGGTTGGTGCTGGGTACGCTCACCGCGATCATCGCGGCCGGGGTGTCGATGTTCGCCGGCCGAAGGTTGCCTTAGGGGGAGCGCAGGTGGGCCAGGCAGCGGGTTTTCTGTGGGAGTTCGTCAAATCGCCGACCACGACCGCTGCGGTCGGTCCCAGCTCCCGGTCGTTGGCCGAGCAGATGGTCGCGCCGGTCCCGCACTCGGGCGACCCGGTGGTCGTCGAGCTGGGGCCGGGGACCGGCGCGTTCACCGAGGCGATCCAGCGCCGCCTGGGCGGCCGCGGGCGGCACCTGGCGCTGGAGCTCAACCCGAGGTGGGCGGCGGAACTGGGGGAGCGGTTCCCGGCGGTGGAGTCGGTGTGCGCGAACGCCCGGGAGCTGCCGGAGTTGCTGCGCGAGCGGGGCTTGCGGGCCGACGTCGTGGTCAGCGGGCTGCCGTGGGTGGCGCACGCGCCGGTGGCCGGGGTGCCGCTGATCCGGCTGGTCGCCGAGTCGCTGGCGCCGGGCGGGGCGTACACGCAGTTCGCCTACACCTGGACGCGGTGGGCCCCGCCGGCCCGCCGGCAGCTCGCGGACCTGCGGGCCGAGTTCGAGGAGACGGTGATCAGCCGGACGGTCTGGCGCAACCTGCCGCCGGCGGTGGCCTACCTGGCCCGGCGGCCGCGGCGGGCGAGCTGATCGTGACCGCGCGGCGGCGGTGAGTTACGTTCCATGGGTGTCTGATGCGGTAGTAGCCGGGTTCGGCGAGGTTCCGCTGCTCGTCGAGCTGGGCACTGCGCTGCTGCTGTCCAGCCTGGTCGGGCTGGAGCGGGAGGTCCGGGCCAAGAGCGCCGGGCTGCGCACGCACGCCCTGGTCGGCGTCGGAGCGGCGCTGTTCGTACTGGTGTCCAAGTACGGCTTCGGTGACCTGCTGGCGTTCGAGAGGGTCTCGTTGGACCCGTCGCGGGTGGCGGCGCAGGTGGTCTCGGGCATCGGGTTCATCGGCGGCGGGTTGATCTTCGTGCGCCGGGACGCGGTGCGCGGCCTGACGACCGCGGCCACGGTGTGGCTGGTCGCCGCGATCGGCATGGCCTGCGGCAGCGGACTGGTGCTGCTGGCCGCGGCGACGACGGCGGTGCACTTCCTCGTGGCGATGGGCTATCCGCGGCTGTTGCGGTTGATGCGCAAGTCGTTGCGGGAGCCGCAGGTGCTGCGCGTCGGTTACCTCGACGGGTACGGCGTGCTGCGGAGCGTGCTGACGCTGTGCACCAGCCGCGGGTGGACGGTGATGGACCTCGAGGTCGAGCGCGAGGACACCGACGACCAGCAGCAGCGGACGGCGGTGGTCGCGCTGCGGCTGCGCGGGAAGGTGCCGGCAGCCGCGCTGGTCGAGGAGATCAGCGCGATGCCGGGCGTGCTGCACACCGCGGTCGGGGAGTCCTTCGAACCAGGCTTCTAGCGACCCACGTCTTTGAAGCGGCGGAGCCGCTTAGCCCACCTGCGCAACCGGCACCGCCGCGGGTTCTCAGGTGTCTTCTCGTGAGGACGGCCCCGACGTGGTGAATTGGCATTCATGATGTCGGGGATCCCACAGCGAGAAGGCGCCTGTAACTCCCGCAGGGGGGCCGCCACCCGCACCGCTACGCAGAACGAGCCGAACGAATGCTGTCATTCCTTCGCGCTGTTGTGGACTTCTTCCATGTCGAGTTCGCGGGCCTGGCGGATGAGGTCTTCGAAGACGTTCTCCGGCAGGGCGCCGGGCTGCTGGAAGACCAGGACGTTGTCGCGGACGATCGCCAGCGTCGGGATGGAGCGGACTTCGAAGGCCCCGGCGAGCTGCGGCTGGGCTTCGGTGTCCACCTTGGCGAAGACGATGTCGTCGTGCTTCTCGGCGCTGCGCTCGAAGACCGGCGCGAACATCTTGCACGGGCCGCACCAGTCGGCCCAGAAGTCGATGATCACGAACTCGTTGCCGGAGACGACCTCGTCGAAGTTCTCGGTGGTCAGCTCGACCGTTGCCATGTGCTTTCCCTCCTGGGCGGTTGCGGGCGTACCGGGGCAACGCGGCGTGGCCGTCCGCGCATTCCCCGGCGAGTGTGTCGCATCCGCCACCCTCGGTCACGGAACGCCGAGGGCGCGGGCGACGAGGCTGGCGAGGTGGACGGGTTCGGCGTCGGTGGTCTGGCGGAGCTGGGTCCGGCAGCTGAAGCCGTCGGCCACGATCTCGGTGCCCGGGTCGGCCGCTCGCACGGCCGGGAGCAGGACCTGTTCGGCGCAGGCGATCGACACGTCGTAGTGGCCGCGTTCGAAGCCGAAGTTGCCCGCCAGGCCGCAGCAGCCGGAGTCCAGCACCCGCGCACGGGTTCCGGTGGCGTCCAATGTGGCCTGATCGGCGGCGAAGCCGAGTTCGGCGTGCTGGTGGCAGTGGACCTGCACCAGCGCCTCCGGCCCGGGCTCCCGCTGCCACCGCGCGCGGGTCGGCTCGACCTGCTCGGCGAAGGTCTTGGTCGCGGCGGCCAGCGCGGCGACGTCCGGGTCGTGCGGCGCGAGTTCGAGCGCATCGTTGCGCAGGAACGCCGTGCAGCTGGGTTCGAGGCCGACCACCGGCAGGCCGCGGTCCAGCTGCGGGCGCAGCAGGCGGGCGGTGCGGCGGGTCACGGCGCGGGCGATGCGCAGCTGCCCGGTGGAATGCCAGGTGAGTCCACAGCAGACCGGTTCGCGCGGCATTTCCACGGCGTGGCCGAGCGTTTCGAGCGCCGCGACGGCGTCGCGGCCGATGTGCGGGTCGAAGTGGTTGGTGAAGGTGTCCGGGAACAGCACTACGGGAGTGGTGGGATCGGAGATCGTGCGCCGGCCGGACCACCACGCCTGTAGTGTCTGCGCGGCCAGCTGCGGCACCTCACGCCGCGCGTCGATCCCGCCGAGCCGCTTGATCGCGGGCGCCAGCGGGCCGGTCAGCACCCGGTTGGCCAGCCGGGGCGCGCGGTGCCCGGCGGCCAGCCACAACGGCAGGAAACCCATCGAGTAGTGCGCGGCCGGGCGGATGCGGCGCCGGTAGTGGTGGTGCAGGAACTCGGCCTTGTAGGTCGCCATGTCGACATCGACCGGGCAGTCCGACTTGCAGCCCTTGCACGACAGGCACAGGTCCAGCGCGTCCCGGACCTCCGGCGAGCGCCAGCCGCGGCGGACGACGCGGCCGGCCAGCATCTCGAACAGCAGGTGCGCCCTACCACGGGTGGAGTGCTTCTCCTCCTTCGTCACGCGGTAGCTCGGGCACATCACCCCACCTGTGGTGTTCAGGCACTTGCCCATCCCGACGCAGCGGCGGGTCGCGGCGGCGAGGTCGCCGGAGTCGGCGTGCAGCGCCAGCTCGGTCCGGCCGGGCAGCCGGGGCGGGGCCACCAGCAGCCGCAGGTCGGCGTCGACCGGGCGCGGGCGCACGATCTGGCCGGGATTGAGCAGGTCGTCCGGGTCGAAGGCGGCCTTGAACCGTTCGAACGCCTTGATCACCTCGGGCGGGTACATCCGGGCCAGCAGCGCCGACCGGGCCCGGCCGTCGCCGTGCTCCCCGGAGACCGAGCCGCCGTGGGCGACGACCAGGTCCGCGGCGGCGTCCAGGAAGTTCCGGTACTCGGTCGCGCCGGGCGAGGACAGCAGGTCGAAGTCGATGCGGACGTGGATGCAGCCGTCGCCGTAGTGGCCGTAGGTCACCCCGCGGCGGCCGTAGGAGGCCAGCAGCGAGTCGAATTCCCGCAGGTAGGAGCCCAGTCGTTCGGGCGGCACCGCGGCGTCCTCCCAGCCGGACCACCGCTCGGAGCCGGCCATCCGCGTCGAGTACCCGGAGCCCTCCTCGCGGATCTTCCACAGCGCCGCCATCCGTGCCGGAGCGGTGTGGATCACGCTCTCCGCGCGCTCGCCCATCGCCGCCGCGATGCGTCGCGCCGCCGCCTCGGCCTCGCCCTGATCGGCGCCACCGGATTCGACCAGCAGCCAGCTGCGCCCGCCGGGCAGCAGCGGCAGCGCGGGCGAGGCCGGGTTGCGCCGGCGCACGACATCGACGAGTTCCGCGCTGAGCCCCTCGATGGCCAGCGCGTCCAGCCCGCGCAGCCGGGGCACTTCGTCGGCGGCGGCGTAGGTGTCGGGGAAGCCGAGCACCGTCATCGCCCGGGTCGGCGGCGAGGGCACCAGCTGGACCGTCGCGCCCAGCACCACGGCGCAACCGCCCTCGGTGCCGACCAGCGCCCTGGCCAGGTGGAACCCGTTCTCCGGGAGCAGCTGGTCCAGGTTGTAGCCGGACACCCGCCGGGTGAGGTCCGGGAACGAGCGCCGGACCAGGTCGCCGGTGTCGTCGCGCAGCGCCCTGAGCTCCTGGTAGAGCCGCCCGGTCCGGTCGCCGCGCGAGCACAGCCGGTCGAGCTCGGCCGGCGTGGTCTCGCCGACCTGCAGGCGGGTGCCGTCGGCGAGCAGCACGTCCAGCGAATGCACGTTGTCGACGGTCTTCCCCCAGGCCACCGAGTGCGTGCCGCAGGAGTTGTTGCCGATCATGCCGCCGAGCGTGCAGCGGCTGTGCGTGGACGGGTCCGGCCCGAAGGTGAGGCCGTGACCGGCGACGGCCGCGCGCAGCGAATCCAGCACGACGCCCGGCTGCACGCGGGCGAGCCGGCGCTCGGGGTCGACTTCCAGGATCCGGTTGAGGTGCCGGGAGAAGTCGAGCACCAGGCCGGGACCCACGGCGTTCCCGGCGATGCTGGTGCCCGCGCCGCGTCCGGTGACCGGCACGCCGTGCCGCCGCGCGACGGCGACCGCCGCCGCCACGTCGTCCTCGGTGCGCGGGAACACGACGCCGACCGGCACCTGGCGGTAGTTGGAGGCGTCGGTCGAGTACATCGCGCGGGTGCCGGGGTCGAAGCGGGCCGGGCCGGAGAGCTCGCCGCGCAGTTCGGCGGCGAGGACGTCGGCTGAGGTTGCCATGCAAGCGCCTCCCAGATTGCTGATCGGGCCGGTCCTCGTTCGGTCGTGCGCAAGTCGGAGATCCCGGAGTCCGGGTGGTGACCGCGAATCCCGCGAGGTTCCGCCACCCGCATCGGGTCCTCGACGTTTCCCTAGCGCAGTGTGCCTGCTCTCGTCGCTGTAGGGGGACCACGACATGGTCCAGTTTTTTCTGTATGGAGGCGATGAGCGGTCGTGGGTGTCGAGCGGATAATGTCGCGGCTGAAACGAATCTTGCGGCATTGTTCGAGGGGAGATCCACAGTGGCACGGTCCGTTCTGGTGACCGGCGGCAACCGCGGCATCGGGTTGGCCATCGCGAAGGCCTTCCAGGCCGCCGGGGACAAGGTCGCGGTCACCCACCGCGGATCGGGTGCCCCGGAAGGGCTGTTCGGCGTCCAGTGCGACGTCACCGACCCGGATCAGGTGACCGCGGCCTTCGACGAGGTCGAGGCCGCGCACGGCCGGGTCGAGGTGCTGGTGGCCAACGCGGGCATCACCGACGACACGCTGCTGCTGCGGATGAGCGAGGACCAGTTCGGCCGGGTCATCGACGCCAACCTGGCCGGTTCCTACCGGGTGGCCAAGCGGGCGGCGAGCAGCATGCTGCGCCTCCGCCGGGGCCGGATGATCTTCATCTCGTCGGTGGTCGGGCTCTCCGGTGGGGCCGGGCAGGCCAACTACGCGGCGAGCAAGGCGGGCCTGGTGGGCCTGGCCCGCTCGATCGCCCGCGAGCTCGGTTCGCGCAGCATCACGGCCAACGTGGTGGCGCCCGGCTTCGTCACCACGGACATGACCGACGCGCTGTCCGAGGAGCGGAAGAAGGAGATCTTCGGCCAGATCCCGCTGGCCCGGTTCGCCGCCGCCGAGGAGGTCGCGGGCACCGTGGAGTGGCTGGCCTCCGACGCCGCGGCCTACATCACCGGCGCGGTGATCCCGGTCGACGGCGGCCTCGGGATGGGTCACTGAGCCCGGCCCCCTGCGGTCGAACACTGTGGACGGACGCAGTGGACGATCCGGTCTTCTCGCGCCCGGCGGCGGCGCCCGGCGGTAGTCGCAGGTGCCCAGGCGCCTCACGAAAGCATTGCGGAGGAAATACGTGAGCGGATTGCTCGAAGGCAAGCGGATTCTGGTCACCGGTGTGATCACCGACGCGTCGATCGCGTTCCACGCGGCCAAGGTCGCGCAGGAGCAGGGCGCCGAGGTGGTGCTCACCGGGTTCGGCCGGATGAGCCTGGTGCAGCGCATCGCGGGCCGGCTGCCCAAGCCCGCGCCGGTGCTGGAGCTGGACGTGACCAACGCCGAGCACCTCGACAGCCTCGCCGACCGGGTGCGCGAGCACGTCGACGGGCTCGACGGCGTGCTGCACTCCATCGGCTTCGCCCCGGCGTCCTGCCTGGGTGGGGACTTCCTGGCCGCGCCGTGGTCGGACGTCTCGACGGCGCTGGAGGTCTCGGCGTACTCGTTCAAGTCGCTGAGCACCGCGACGCTGCCGCTGCTGTCCGAGGGCGCCTCGATCGTCGGCATGGACTTCGACGCCCGCGTCGCCTGGCCGGCCTACGACTGGATGGGCGTGGCCAAGGCCGCGCTGGAGTCGACCTCCCGCTACCTGGCGCGCGAGCTGGGGCCCAAGGGCGTCCGCGTCAACCTGGTCTCGGCGGGTCCGGTTCGGACGATGGCGGCCAAGTCGATCCCGGGCTTCGCCGACCTGGAGGCCGGCTGGGGCGACCGCGCGCCGCTGGGCTGGGACGTCAACGACCCGACGCCGGTGGCCAAGTCGGTCTGCGCGGTGCTGTCGGACTGGCTGCCCGCGACCACCGGCTCGATGATCATGGTCGACGGCGGCGTGCACGCCCTCGGCATCTGAGGCGGTCGCGGCCCGCAGCCGGTGCCCCCGGCTGCGGGCGCTCATCGCTCGGCGGCATCATGGTCGGGTGAGCTTTGATGCGTTGCTGTTCCTGTCGTTCGGTGGGCCCGAAGGCCCCGATGAGGTCCGGCCGTTCCTGGAGAACGTGACCAGAGGCAGGGGAGTGCCGCCGGAACGCCTCGACGAGGTCGCTGAGCACTACCACCACTTCGGCGGGGTGTCGCCGATCAACCGGCTCAACAAGGACATCATGTCCGCGCTGGAGGCCGAGCTCGCCGAGCAGGGCCGGCGGCTGCCGGTGTACTTCGGGAACCGCAACTGGCACCCGATGGCCGAGGACACCGTCGCGAAGATGGCCGACGACGGGGTGCGCCGCGCGCTGGTGTTCGCCACGTCCGCGTGGGGCGGTTACTCGGGTTGCAAGCAGTACCACGAGGACATCGCACGGGCCCGCGCCGCGGTCGGCGACCGGGCGCCGGAACTGGTGAAGATCCGGCAGTTCTTCGACCACCCGCTGTTCATCGAGGCCAACGCCGACGCCGTCCGCCGCGCGTTCGCCGAGCTGGACCCGGCGCAGCGCGAGCAGGCGCGGCTGGTGTTCACCGCGCACTCGATCCCGCTGAAGGCCGACGCGCAGGACGGGCCGGACGGCCGCCCGCAGTGGTACTCCCGCCAGGTCGCGGAGGCGTCGCGGCTGGTCGCCGAGGCGGCCGGGGTGGACGCCTACGACCTGGTGTGGCAGTCGCGGTCGGGCCCGCCGCAGGTGCCGTGGCTGGAGCCGGACATCTGCGACCACCTCGACGACCTGCACGCCAAGGGCGTCCAGGCGGTGGTGGTCAGCCCGATCGGCTTCGTCTCCGACCACCTCGAGGTGATCTGGGACCTGGACAACGAGGCCGCGGAGAAGGCCGCCGAGCTGGGCATGGGCTTCGCCCGCGCGGCGACGGCGGGGCCGGACCCGCGCTTCGCGAAGCTGATCGTCGAGCTGATCGCGGAGCACACCGACGGAGCCGAGCCCCGCAAGCTCTCCGAGCTGCCGGCGGCGGGCTCCAGCGCCAACGGCGAACCCTGCGCCCCGGGCTGCTGACGCCCGGACCTGGCGAAACGATGGGGGTCACCTTCAGGCGAAGGTGACCCCCATCGTCTTGTTCAGGACTTTTCCGCGTGGTCGCCGAGGATGCGGACCATTTCGGCGACCGACGCGCGGCGGGCCGCCCGGACCGCGTCGAACAGCGGGCGCAGGGCCTCCGTGCGGCCACGGATCGCCGAGGCGGACAGGGCGCCGCCAGGAGCGTCGTCGGTGGCGACCCACAGGATCGCCTCCACCTCGGTGGCTCGCTGCAGGATGCGCAGGGTGCGCTGAGGCACGCCCTCGGGCCACGGCGGCACCGGGCGGGCCGAGATGGTCTGGGCGATCTCCTCGCGGACCCCGGGCCGGTGCTTGGCGACGCCGAGGTCGATCAGCGCGGTGGCCGCTTCCCGCATCGCCGAGGCCATGCCGTGCTCGGCCTCGCCGATCGGCAAGTGCTCGGCAGGCGGCAGGTCCCCGATGCCGAACACCGTCCAGCGCAGGATTCCTTCGGCGATGCGCTGGGGGACCAGGCCGATCCCGGCCTGCGGCAGCACGACGGCCTCGCCGCCGCGCATGGCCAGCTTCGCGAACGGGCTCGCACCACCGAGACCGCGGGCATCACCGGGCACCGGCAGCACCAGCTGGCCGTCGCCGGCGCCGGCTTTGCGCAGGGCGGCGAGCAGCAGCGCCGGACCGGCCGGGGTCTCCTGGGGGCCGGGGAGGTCCAGCCGCGCGGCCAGTTCCTCGTCGGCGGCGAGCACTTCCTGCGACTCGGCCCAGGTCTGCAGGGCATCGAGCATGTCGTCCGAGGCGGCTGCACCGTGCAGCCAGGCGGACGTCCAGACAACCATCGTGGCGCTTGGGCAAGGCACGTCGAGAGAGGGTACGGACCGGATCCGGGTCGTGTCGTCCCGGGGGCTGTGACTGTGATCTGCGCTGCGGCGGCGCGCCGCCGACCATGTTGTCCCCGATCGGATTAACGTGACGCCTCGTGCGTTCGGTCAACTACGGCAAGGACATCCTCGCGGGCCCGCGGCGGCGGAAGGTGCCCGAGATCCCCGCCGAACCCGGCCTGGTCGTCGAGGACCCGGCCAGCGGGTTCTGCGGCGCGGTGCTGCGGGTGGAGAAGGACACCGTCGTGCTGGAGGACCGGCACGGCAAGCAGCGGTTGTTCCCGATGCGGCCGGCCGCGTTCCTGTTCGAGGGGAAGCCGGCGACGCTGGTGCCGGTGCGCGGCGGCGCGCCCGCGAAGCCGAAGCAGTCGGCGTCCGGGTCGGTGCGCGTCGAAGGACTGCGGGCGCGCACCGCGCGTGGCAGCCGGATCTGGGTGGAGGGTCAGCACGACGCCGAGCTCGTCGAGCGGATCTGGGGGCATGACCTGCGGGTGGAGGGTGTGGTCGTGGAGCCGCTGCACGGCGTCGACGACCTGCCCGGGCTGCTGGCGGAGTTCGCGCCCGAGCCGGGGCGGCGGGTCGGCGTGCTGGTGGACCACCTGGTGCCCGGCAGCAAGGAGTCCCGCCTCGTCGAGGGCATCGACGACCCGGACGTGCTGATCACCGGCCACCCGTTCGTCGACATCTGGGAGGCGGTCAAGCCCCAGGTGCTGGGCATCCCCGGCTGGCCCCGGGTGCCGCGCGGGACGGACTGGAAGCAGGGCGTCTGCGCCGAGCTGGGCTGGGGCGAACCGGCCGACGGGTGGCGGCGGGTCCTGTCTTCGGTGTCGGGCTTCCGGGACGTCGAGACGCCGCTGCTCGGCGCGGTCGAGCGGCTCATCGACTTCGTCACCGAGCCGAGCTGAGCCGAGCGTGGCCGATGACATCACGCGTTGATCACGTCGGGCGATTCCGCCATTCCCGCTCTCGCGGCGTCTGTCACCATGGGTGACATGACGCCCGCACTGCTTTGGCTCATCGCCGGGGTACTGCTGATCGGTGCCGAGGTGCTTTCCGGGGAATTCGTCCTGGTGATGCTCGGCGCCGCGGCACTGGGTGCCGCCGGCGCTTCGGCGCTGGGGGCGCCGCTGCCGGTGGACGCGGTGGTGTTCGCGGTGCTGGGACTGGGGTTGATCTTCCTGGCGCGGCCCGCGTTGAAGCGCCGGCTGCGACTGCCGCACGAGCTCAAGACCAATGTGGACGCCCTGGTCGGCAAGCACGCGCTGGTGGAATCCACTGTGGACGCGCATGGTGGCCAGGTGCGCATCGAGGGGGCGCTGTGGTCGGCGCGGGCGTTCGACGAAACCCAGGTTATCGAGGCGGGCCAGACGGTCACCGTGATGGAGATCGCGGGCGCGACCGCCGTCGTGTGGGCCGAGCCGTGAGGAGATTGATGTACGCATGACCGGACTGATCGTGCTAGTGGTCGTGGTGCTGCTGGTGCTGATCATCGCCGTCAAGTCGGTGATGGTCGTGCCGCAGGCCCAGTCGGCGGTGATCGAACGGCTCGGGAAGTTCCGGTCGGTGGCCGAGCCGGGCCTGAACTTCCTGGTGCCGTTCTTCGACCGGGTGCGGGCCCGGATCGACCTGCGCGAGCAGGTCGTCTCGTTCCCGCCGCAGCCGGTGATCACCCAGGACAACCTGACGGTGTCCATCGACACCGTGGTGTACTTCCAGGTCACCGACTCGCGCTCCGCGGTGTACGAGATCTCCAACTACATCATCGCGGTGGAGCAGCTGACGACCACGACGCTGCGCAACGTGGTCGGCGCGATGAGCCTGGAGGAGACGCTGACCTCGCGGGACGCGATCAACACGCAGCTGCGCGGGGTGCTGGACCAGGAGACCGGGCGCTGGGGCATCCGGGTCGCGCGGGTCGAGCTCAAGGCGATCGACCCGCCGCCGTCCATCCAGGACTCGATGGAGAAGCAGATGCGCGCCGACCGGGAGAAGCGCGCGATGATCCTCAACGCCGAAGGTGCGCGGGAGTCGGCGATCAAGACCGCCGAGGGCCAGAAGCAGGCCTCGATCCTCGCGGCCGAGGGGCAGAAGCAGGCGGCGATCCTGGCCGCCGAGGCCGACCGCCAGTCCAGCATCCTGCGGGCGCAGGGCGAGCGGGCCAGCCGGTACCTGCAGGCGCAGGGCCAGGCGAAGGCGATCGAGAAGGTCTTCGCGGCGGTCAAGCGCGGCAAGCCGACGCCGGAGCTGCTGGCCTACCAGTACCTGCAGACGCTGCCGCAGATGGCGCAGGGCGACGCGAACAAGGTGTGGCTGGTGCCCAGCGAGTTCGGCAAGTCCCTGGAGGGCTTCGCGCGGATGCTCGGCGCGCCTGGCGAGGACGGCGTGTTCCGCTACGAGCCGCCGAAGGAGGAGCCGCCGACCGGCGCGCCGGAAGAGGAGGAGGACTCGGTCAAGTCCTGGTTCGACACCTCGACCACGCCGGAGGTCGCGGAGGCCGTCCGGGCGGCCGAGGCGGTGGCCCGCAAGGAGGTGCCCAGCGCGACGGACCTGGGCACCCGTGCGCTGCCGGAGCAGCCGGAGCAGCAGGGCTGAGCAGAAAACCAGGAGAAGGGCTCGGCGGAACGTGGTTTCCGCCGAGCCCTTCTCGTCGTCCTGGCCGTCAGCTGCCCGCGTAGGTCCCGAAGCTCCAGGTGTTGCCTTCCGGGTCGCGGACGACGAAGTCCCGCGAGCCGTAGTCCTGATCGGACGGTTCGAGGACGACCTCCGCCCCGGCCGCGACGGCCCGTTCGAACAGCGCGTCGGGGTCGTCGGTGACCACGTAGGCGGTACCCGAGCCCCGCGGCTTGGCGAACGGGCTCGCCGGGTCGCAGGTGCCGAACATGATGCCGCCGCCGTGCGGCCAGCCGAGTTCCACGTGCACGATCTCGCCGTCGTCGCCGGGCACGATCAGGGTTTCCTCGAAGCCGAAGGCCTCGACCAGGAAGCGGATGGCGGCCTTCTTGTCGGTGTAGGGGATCAGCGGCCAGATGCCGGTTCGCGTCGCATTCGTCGTCATGGCCTCAGGATGCGTCGGCGAGGTGCGTCGCGCCTTGGACGAATGGAAGCTCCTCGGCCATCCACCGCGACGGCGGCACACCGGTGAACTCCAGCCAGTCGCGGTTGAAGTGGGCCTGGTCGGAGTAGCCGCAGTCGGCGGCGACGTCGGCGAGGCTGCCGCGGACACCGCTGATCAACCGGCCGCGCGCCTGTTCCAGCCGCATCACCCGGCTGATCAGCTTGGGCGGCAGGCCGAACTCGCGGCGGAACCGCGAGCCGAGGTGCTGGCGGCTCCAGCCGACGTCGGCGGCCAGGGACGCGACGGGAGCGTGCCCGTGCGTCTCGGTCATCCGCCGCCAGATCCAGTCGAGCTCGGGGGAGGGGAGGGCGGCCGGGGCGGCGAGCCGGGCGAGCGCGTCGTTGAGGAGGGCGAAGCGATCGCTCCAGGTGGTCGCGGCGCGCAGCCGCTCGAGGAGCTCGTCGGTGGCGGTCGAGCCCAGCAGGGCGGCGAGGTCGACGCCGGTGTCGACGAGTTCCCCGGCGGGCCTGCCCAGCAGCGCGCGGGCACCCAGCGGCGTCAGGCCCAGCTGGATGCCGTGCTGCAGTTCGCCGTGCGTGATCCGGGTCGGTTTGCGGTGCAGCCCGCCGACGAGGGCGGTGTAGGCCTGCGCTGGTCCCGAATCGGGGGCGATGTCGACCGTTTCGTCCAGGGTGAGGATCACGGTCAGGCTCCGCGACGGCAGGCCGCGGTGCACGCCGGGCGCCGAGCGGATGCGGTATCCCGCCATGTCGGTGATCAGCGGTCGCAGGTGGGGCGGCGGCGTCGCCTTGACGTACTGCGTCTCAGCCACGCCCCGAAGACTAGACGCCGGTACTGACGCCCGCGTTGCCCGACTCGACGGCGGCGAGCCTGGCGCCACCCGCCGGAAGGCCGCGGCGAACTCGTCACCGCGGTGATCGCCGATGTCGCGCAGCGACACCTGCTGTGAACCGGTTCACAGGGGAGAGGCGGCGATCTGCACGCGGTCGCTGTCGTCGTCGGAGAGGAACGACGCGAGCTCCCGGCCCTGGTCGGCGACGGCGGTGCGGTCGGCCTGGGAGAAGCGGCGCAGCGGGGTGACGATCACGGTGTCGGCCTCGACGGTCCAGGTCGCGGCGACCCGGCCGTCGACCAGGACGAAGCGAGCGCCCGTGACCGACAGGCCGCGATGGGCGTCGTCGATGATCCGGCTGCGGTCGTCGTAGCCGAGGACCGCGTTGTCGAACGCCGGCAGGAACCGCACCGGGGCGGGTGTGCCGGGGTCGGGGCGCGGTGCGTCGGGCAGATCCAGCAGCTTCCGGCCTCGCTCGTCGCGGAGGATCACCAGTTCATCGCGCATCGCGGTTACCGCTGCGGGCAGTCCGGCAAGGCCGCACCAGGCGCGCAGGTCGGCCGACGAGGCTGGGCCGAACGCAGCCAGGTAGCGCCGCACCAGTGCCTGGCCCACCGGATCGGAGTCGTCCGAGGGCAGTGGGTCGATCTCGCGCCCCAGCCAGTGGGAGAACAGTGCATTGCGAACGCCTGCCTTCGCCCGCCAGAGCCCGCGCGGCGGCAGCTGCACCACCGGGATGAGGGCGGCGAGCAGCATTTCGCCCAGCGCCCGCAACCCCGCCGCCGGCCAGCGGCCGGCGAGAGCCCGCGCGAGTTCGGGCATCGAGCGCGGCTCGCCGTCGGCCATCACCGCCCGGCCCGCCGCCGCGAGCTCGTCGAGGTCGACTCCGTCGAGCTCGCGGCGGTAGGTCCCGAGAACCCGCTGGCGCAGCATGGCGTCGTAGCGGGCCCGCCAGGACAGCGCGTCGCCGGCGGTGACGAGGTGGACGGTGCGGCGCATGAGGTGGATCCGCACCGCGCCACGCTCCGTCAGCAGGTCCGAGAGCGTCGCCGAGGCGAACGCGCGCAGCCGGGACCAGAGTCCGACGAACGGTTCCTGCGGTTCTTGCGCTTGCAAGCCGCCGAGGTGGGCGACGGCGTCGAGAGCAGGCATGTCGGCGCGATCGAGCAGCAGCTGCCGGGCCAGCGTCGCGCGGTTGAGCGCCCGGGCGTCGAGAACGGTCATCGGACCGGCACCTCGCCGATGATCCGGACTCGGTCGATCATGGTGCCTAGGCGGTGGCGGAGAACCCGCCCACGCTCGCGCATCTTCACAGCGACGCAGTTCCTTTCGATTTCGTGCAAGCCCGATCCGGTCGAGATGCCGCCGGTCAGCTCGAGGTCTGGCCGTCGAGCGTCTCGCGCAGGATGTCCGCGTGCCCCGCGTGCTGGGTGGTCTCGGCGATGACGTGCACCAGCACCCGGCGCACGCTGCGCACAGCTCCCGGCTCGTTCCAGGGCGCTTCCGGTAGCGGGTGCGTCGCCGACAGGTCGGGCACGGCGGCGATGATCTCCTCGCTGCGGGCGGCGACCTGCTCGTAGCGCTCGACGATCCCGGCCAGGGTTTCGCCGGGCAGCATCCGGAAGTCGTTCTGGTGGTCGATCGCCCACTGCGGGATCTCGCGTGCGGTTCCGGCCGCCATGTCCGCCCAGGTGACACCGTCGGGCAGGTCGAAGCGCATCGCCGACGGCCCGTCGAGCGCGAAGCGCATCCACTGTTCTTCCATGGCGGCCACGTGCTTGATCAGCCCGCCCAGGCACAGTGCACTGGCCGTCGGGCGTTCGCCGGCCTGCGCGTCGCTGAGCCCGCGCGTCGTGTTGGTCAGGGCGGATCGCGCGGTCGCGAGCTCGGTGAGCAGGTCGGCCCGCTCGCCGTCGAGGGTGGCGGTCGCGCCCTTGCGGTCGTTCTCGTTGTTCGGCATGAGAACCACGGTCGCAGGAGTAGCGGTCAGGTTGTGGCCGCTACTCGGGGCAGTATTGGTCCATGCCGAAGACATCAGCGCGACTGCTGTCGCTGCTCTCCCTCCTCCAGGCGCGCCGCGACTGGCCGGGGGCGCTGCTGGCCGAGCGGCTGGAGGTCAGCGAGCGGACCGTGCGCCGCGATGTCGACCGCCTGCGCGAGCTCGGCTATCCCGTGGTGGCGACCAAAGGCCCGGACGGCGGGTACCGGCTGGACGCGGGCGCGGAACTCCCGCCGCTGCTGTTCGACGACGAGCAGGCCATCGCCCTCGCCGTCGCGCTCCAGATCGCCGCCACCGCCGGCGTCGGCATCGAGGAAGCAGCGGCGCGCGCGCTGAACACCGTCCGGCAGGTCATGCCCGCACGGCTGCGCCGCCGGATCGACACCTTCCCGATCACCGCCGTCGAGCGGCACGCGACCGCGCCGCCCCCGCAGGTCGACAGCGGCGTGCTCATGGCGCTCGGCGCCGCCGTCCACGCCCGCGAGGTGTTGCGCTTCGACTACGCGCCCGTGTCCCCGTCGCGGATGGACAACGGTGGTGCGCCGCGCCGGGTGCAGCCGCACCACCTCGTCACCTGGGGCGGGCGCTGGTACCTCGTCGCCTGGGATCTCGACCGAGAGGACTGGCGCACCTTCCGCGCGGACCGGATGACCCCGCGCATCCCCACGGGACCCCGCTTCGTCGCGCGCGAACTGCCAGGAGGTGACGTGGCAGCCTTCGTCTCCGGCAGGTTCCGGGGCTTCGACGGCTCCGGCGACTGGCCCTGCCGCGGCGAGGTGATCCTCGCCGTCCCCGCCGGCGCGGTGTCCCCCTACGTCCGGGACGGCGTGGTCGAGGAGCTCGGCCCGAACCGTTGCCGGCTCGTCCTCGGTTCCTGGTCGTGGCCCGGCCTGGCCGCCACCATCGGCAGGTTCGACGCGGACATCGAGGTCGTCGGGCCGGCCGAGCTCAAGGACGCCTTCGCGCACCTCGCCCGCCGTTACGACGCCGCGGCGAGCGGCCGGACCGGCTAGGGCAGCGCGCCACCGGTTGCCGCGGCATCCGACTAACCGATATAACTGGTTACATGGCACTGAGCTGGAAGCTGGTCATCGACAGCACGAACGCACCCGTCCTCGCGGACTTCTGGGCCGAGGCCCTGGGCTACGAGGTGGAAGACCCCAGTGCGCTCATCGAGCAGCTGCTGGCCGCCGGTCACATCGGCGAGGAGGCGGTCGTCGAGCATCGCGGCCGCAAGAACTTCCGCGGCTACGCCGCAGTCCGCCACCCCGAGGACCCGTTCGACGAGACCAGCGGCGTCGGCCGCGGCCGGCGACTGCTCTTCCAGGACGTGCCCGAGGGCAAAACCGTTAAGAACCGCCTGCACATCGACGTCCACAGCGAGCCCGGCGGGCGCGAGGAGCTGGTGGCCCGGCTGGAAGGGCTGGGGGCGACCCGCGTCCGTGAGTTCGACCAGGGGCCCGCCGGCCACTGGTGGATCATGCAGGACCCCGAAGGCAACGAGTTCTGCGTGGCGTAGGCCTGCGTCGGGCCGGGCTCCGGCTCGGCTCGGCACAGTAATTTTATAATCACAATCATTTCAGTGCTGATCGAAATTAACCCTCCAGTAGGCCGTCAACCACACCGGCTCACCATTCGAAAACGGCGTCAGACGTCCGAATCCGGGTCGAGGTAGGGGCCACCTGCCACGCCGAACCCGCGGACCGTGCCCAGGAGGTGCTCGCGCAGCCGGGACTTGGCCAGCTCGGGGTCGCCGTCGCGGAGCGCGTCCGCGAGGTGTGCGTGCTGCTGGGTGATGCGAGGGCGCACTGCGTGGGTGCGGGCCATGGCCGTGATCCGCATCTGCTTGTCGCGCAGGGCGTTGTAGAGGTCGGCGACCACGGGATTGCCTGCCGAAGCCACCAGCGTCGCGTGGAACGCGCGGTCGGTCTCGTGCATCTCGGCGTCGCTGAGGTCGGCGGCGTCGCAGGCCGGGTGCGCGGCCAGTTGCTCGCCGACCGCGGTCATCGCCTCGCGGCCCTGCACGGCGAGCTTGTCGATGGCGAAGCTCTCCAGCGCCAGCCGGGCCTCGACGACGGCTCGCGCCTCGGTGGGGGTCACCGGCACGACCAGCGCGCCGCGCTTCGGGTACAGCCGCAGGAATCCTTCGGTCTGCAGCCGCAGGAACGCCTCGCGCACCGGGGTGCGCGACATCTGCAGCGCGTTCGCGACTTCGCCCTCGGACAGCAGCTCGCCGTCGGGGTAGCTGCCGTCCAGCAGGCCGGCCTTGACGTGGTGGTAGGCGCGGTCCGCGGCGGGGAGCTCGGCTGCGGCGGAAGTGGCGGAGGACACGGCTTCGCGTGGTGTTGCGCTCGACACGAGGTCATCGTACTTCCACCCAACTTGTATCTATGGTGAATACAAGATTTCCAGAGGAGGAGTTTCCGGTGTCCGAGACCGTCATGACCGCGCCACCCGCCAGGCAGCAGGGTGATCGCCCCAGTTCGTCGAGGGTGGCGTGGCTGGTGTGGGGAGTCGGCGCGCTCTGCTACTGCGCGGCGCTTTTCCACCGCGCCAGCCTCGGCGTGGCGGCGCCGGAAGCGCTGCAGCGCTTCGAAACCGGACCCGCGGTCCTAGCCCTGTTCTCCGCGCTGCAGCTCGGTGTCTACCTGGTCCTTCAGGTGCCGTCGGGGCTGCTGGCCGACCGGCTCGGGCCGCGGAAGGTGATCACCGGTGGCATGGTCGCGATGGCCGTCGGGTCGGCGGTGTTCGCGCTCACCGGGTCGATCATCGGCGGGATCGCCGGCCGGATGCTCATCGGCTTCGGCGACGCGTTCATGTTCACCAACGTGCTGCGGCTGGCGGCGCAC
This sequence comes from Saccharopolyspora sp. NPDC045839, assembly GCF_056431645.1. Lineage (NCBI taxonomy): Bacteria > Bacillati > Actinomycetota > Actinomycetes > Pseudonocardiales > Pseudonocardiaceae > Saccharopolyspora > Saccharopolyspora sp. NPDC045839. The sequence goes on along the minus strand of NZ_JBWKKH010000002.1, from coordinate 493,474 downwards.
TGGTTCCCGCCGCACCGGTTCGGCAAGGTCGCGGCCCTGACCGGGCTGGCGGGCGGCCTGGGGCAGGTCGTCTCGACGCTGCCGCTGGGCCTCGCACTGCACAGCGTGGGCTGGGTGCCGACGTTCCTCGGCGCGGCCGGGCTGACGGTCGTGCTCGCGGTGGTCGCGGGACTGGCGATCCGGGACCAACCCGTGAACGCCCGGCCGGAGCACGAAGCGCCCGAGTCGCCGGAGCGGGTCTGGCACACCTTGCGCCACGTGGTCGCGCAGCGCGGCACCAAGCATTCCTTCTGGGTGCACTTCGTGCTGATGTCGCAGTTCCTGGCGGTGACGACGCTGTGGGGCGGGCCGTGGCTGACGAAGTCGCAAGGGCACGGCCAGGCCGAGGTCGGTTCGCTGCTGATGCTCAGCGTGTTCGGGTTCATCGCGGGCTCGTGGTTCGCGGGCCAGTACGTCTCCGGCCGCCCGCAGCGGCGCGACCGGTTCACCCTGGGCCTGTCCTCCGTCGTGGTGCTGGTGTGGGCGGTGCTGGTCGGCTGGCCGGGGACGTTGCCGATGCCGGTGCTGGTGGTGGCGCTGGTGCTCGTCGGTGTCGGCGGTGGCGGGGCCATGCTGGCCTTCGACGGGGCGCGGATGGCCAACGCGGCGCACCGTTCCGGGACCGCATCGGGCGTGGTCAACATGGGCGGGTTCTCCGCGGCCGTGCTGGTCCAGCTGCTGGTGGGCGCGGTGCTGCAGGCGGTGTCGCAGCTGCCCGCGGCGCAGGCGTACCGCTGGGCGTTCGCCCCGGTGCTGGTGCTGATGGCGGTGGGCACCCTGGCGCAGTGGTTGCGGCGGCCGGTGAAGGCGGGCTGACTCGGCGAGCCGCCTACACGCACCCGGCGGGGGAGCTAGGGTCGGTGAGCGGACGTGGCACCGGCCGGCCACCGACGGTCGGGCTCAGCGATGGAGGCCCTTGTTGACCGCGGCGCTGGAATTGCACAACTTCGTCGGCGGCGAGCCCGCCGGCACCCTGGCCGGAGAGACGTTGCCGCTGGTGGATCCGAGCACCGGCGAGGAGTACGGCACCGCTCCGCTGACGAGGTGGATGGATGTGGACACGGTGATGACGGTCGCCGCGTCGGCGTTCGAGTCCTGGTCGCAGACGACGCCTCGGCAGCGGCAGCAGGTGCTGCTGGACGTCGCCGACGCGATCGAGGATCGGGCCGACGAGCTGGTGGTCGCGGAGTGCCGCAACACCGGCAAGCCCTGGTCGGTGGTGCGCGATGACGAGCTGCCGTTGGCGGTGGACCTGATCCGCTTCTACGCGGGGGCCGCGCGGGTGCAGGAGGACGGGGCGGGCGGCGAGTACCAGCCGGGGCACACGTCGTTCTCGCGGCGGGAGCCGATCGGCGTGTGCGCGCAGGTCACGTCGTGGACGCATCCGTTGTTGCTGGCGGCGGCGAAGTTCGCGCCGGCGTTGGCGGCGGGGAACACCGTGGTGCTCAAGCCTGCCGAGACGACGCCGGTGAGCACGGCGTTGCTGGTGGAGATCGCGGGCGGTTTCCTGCCTGCCGGGGCGCTGAACCTGATCTGCGGGGATCGCGACAGCGGCCGGGCGATGGTGGCGCACGAGGTGCCCGGGATGTTCTCGATCACCGGCACGGTGCGGTCCGGGATGGAGGTCGCGGGTTCGGTGGCGGCCGATCTCAAGCGGGCGCACCTGCAGTTGGGCGGGAAGGCGCCGGCGGTGGTGTTCGACGATGCGGACGTGCCGCGGGCGGCGCGGCGGATCGCCGCGGCGGCCTTCGGGAACGCGGGGCAGAGCTGCACGGCGGCGAGCCGGGTGCTGGCGGGTCCGGAGGTGTTCGACGAGCTGGTGGCGGCGTTGGCGGAGTGGGCCGAGGCGATGCGGCCCGGGCCGCCGCAGGACCCGGATGCGGCGTTCGGGCCGTTGAACAGCCTGGGGCAGTTGGAGTTGGTGCAGGCGCATCTGGAGCGGTTGCCGGAGCACGCGCGGATCGTCGCGGGTGGGCGGCGCAAGGGGGAGCGCGGGTTCTTCCACGAGGCGACGGTGGTCGTCGGGGTGGAGCAGGACGACGAGCTGGTGCAGAACGAGGTGCTGGGGCCGGTGCTGACGGTGCAGCGCTTCGACAGCGAGCAGGAGGCCGTGGAGCTGGCCAACGGGGTGCGCTACGGGTTGGTGTCGAGCATCTGGACGCGTGATCACGCGCGGGCGATGCGGGTGTCGCGGCGGATGCAGGCCGGGACGGTGTGGATCAACACGCACCACCCGTTCACGGCGGAGATGCCGCACAGCGGGTTCAAGCATTCGGCGTCGGCGCGGGACTTCGGCCGCTACGGGCTGGAGGAGTACAGCCGGATCAAGCATGTGATGTCTGCTTGGGACGAGGATTAGGCCTCGTTCCCAGGCTCTGTCGGTAAGCGGCTGACGTCGTTGCAGGGCGGGGATCTCGCCCTGCAACGTCCACGCCCACTACGACCGAAACGGGTTCTCAGGCGGCGGAGCCGGGTTCCGGGGTGCGCATGGCGATGGCCAGCAGGGCGGCGGCCGGGCCGGTGAGCTGGAGTCCGGCGCGCCAGACCGCGTGCAGCGGTCGGTGCAGGTCGAGGCCCGTGGCGGGCACGTCGACGAGGCGTTGTTCGGCTAGGTCGGTGGCGACGGCGAGGACGCTGAGGACCGCGGGGCCGGCGCCGGCGACGACGGAGTTGCGGACGGCGGTGGTGGAGCGGAGTTCGAGCAGCGGGGTGACGGGCTCGGCGCCGACTTCGACGAGGGCGCGGTGGAGGGTTTCGCGGGTTCCGGAGCCGTGTTCGCGCACGATCAGCGGGGTAGCGGCGAGTTCGGTGGCGGTGAGGGGGCGGCGCAGTTTGGCCCAGGGGTGTTCGGGCGGGGCGACGACGACCATGCGGTCGCGGGTGACGAACCGGACCGAGACGCCTTCGGGTGGCACCGGGGTTTCGATGAAGCCGAGGTCGGCGTGGCCGTGGCGGACGGCTTCGGCGACGGCCAGGGAGTTGGCGACGTCGAGTTCGAGGGGCACGTCGGGGAGGGTGGCGCGGAGCCGGCTGATCCATCGGGGCGCGAGGTATTCGGCGATGGTCATGCTGGCGGCGACGCGGAGCTTGGCTTCGTGCTGGGCGCGCAGGGCGCGCACGCCGTTCATCAGGCCGTCGATGTGGGCGAGGACTTGCCTGGCCCAGTCGCAGACCATGGTTCCGGCTGGGGTGAGCGTGCAGCCCTGGCGGGTGCGTTCCACCAGCGGGAGGGCGAGCTGGCGTTCCAGCCTGCTGAGCCGCTTGCTGGCGGAGGGCTGGCTGATGCGCAGTTCGGCCGCGGCGGCTCCGATGCTGCCGAGTTCACCGACGAGGACCAGCAGCCGGAGCGATTCGGGGTCGGGCGGGGCCATGCCTCAAGGATAGGTCGCTGACCCAGCGGTACCGGTCGGCGGCCGGTTTCCGTGCTGGTGGGGCATGCACTTCGGCTATGACGTCCTGTGCAGATCACGACTACTGCGCGGGTGTCCTGGTGGCGAGCCTGTACTGGTGACGAAGACGTTCAACTCGCAGCAGTCGGTGGTCGGTGCGTTGTGGCCGGGGCTGGTGGTGACCGGCGCGGCGGTCGCGGTGTCCTTGGTGGTGTCCGGGCTGGTCCCGGCGGTGAGTGCGTTGACCGCTGCGGTGGTGCTGGGCATCGTGGCCGGGAACGTGCCGGGTTTTCCGGAGGCGACCCGGCCGGGCATCTCGTGGGCGACGAAGAAGCTGTTGCGCGTCGGGGTGGTGCTGCTGGGTTTGCAGCTGTCGGTTTCGCAGGTGCTGGGGCTGGGGGCGGGCACCGTGGTGGCGGTGTTGCTGATCGTGGGGCTGACGTTTCTGGGGACGTTGCTGATCGGCCGGTTGATGCGGGTGCCGCGCGGTTTGTCGGTGCTGGTGGCGACGGGGTTCTCGATCTGCGGTGCGTCGGCGGTGGCGGCGATGGAGAGCGTCGTCGAGCGCGAGGACGAGGACGTGGCCACGAGCGTGGCGATGGTGACGGTGTTCGGGACGATCTCGATGCTGGCGTTGCCTGCGATGGCCGCCGGGATGGGGTTGTCGGCCGATGAGATCGGCCGGATCGCCGGTGGGAGCGTGCACGAGGTGGCGCAGGTGGTGGCGGCCGCGTCGCCGGCGGGCGGTGCGGCGGTGGCGGTCGCGGTGGTCGTCAAGTTGAGCAGGGTGGTGTTGCTGGCGCCGATGGTGACCGCGGTCAGCCTGGTGGAGCGCCGGCGTCGTGGTGCGGCCGGCGGTGAGCGTCCGCCGGTGATGCCGTTGTTCGTGGTCGGGTTCCTGGTCGCGGTGGCGGTGCGCAGCGTGGATGTGCTGCCGGTCGTGGTGCTCGATGGTGCGAAGCAGTTGACCACGCTGCTGCTGGCGGGTGCGTTGTTCGCGCTGGGTTTCGGGGTGCGGGTCAAGGCGTTGCTGCGCAACGGGCCGAAGGCCTTTGCGCTGGCGGCTTGTTCCACTCTGCTGGTGACGGCGCTGGGCTTCGTCACCATGCTGTCGCTGGCGTGATGGCGGTTTCAGGGGGTGTGCGGGCGGAGCCGGGGCTGGGTCTGCTCGTAGGCGCGGGCGGCGCGGAGGACCTCGGCGTCGGCGTGGCGGGGGCCGATGATCTGCAGGCCGATCGGCAGCCCGTCGGTGGTGTTCCCGCAGGGGACGCTGATGGCCGGTTGCTGGGTCATGTTGAACGGGTAGGTGAACGGGGTCCAGCTGGTCCAGCGCGGGTGGGGGGAGCCGGGTGGGACTTCCAGGCCCGCTTCGAACGCCGGGATCGGCACGGTCGGGGTCAGCAGCAGGTCGTAGGTCTGGTGGAAGGCGCCCATGCGCTGGCCCAGCAGCATCCGGGTGTTGGTGGCTTCGAGGTAGTCCTGCGCGGAGTAGGTGAGGCCCTGCCGGCAGATCTCGTGCAGCCCGGGGTCGAGCAGTTCGCGCTGTTCGGGGGTGAGGTGTTCGACGGACTTGGCGGCACCGGCGAACCACAGCACGTGGAAGTCCTCGACGGGGTCGGTGATGCCGGGGTCGACCTGCTCGACGACGGCGCCGAGTTCTTCGAGGGCGTGGGCGGCGGCGGTGACCGCGCGGGCGACCTCGGGGTCGACCGGGGTGCCGAAGCCGAGGTCGAGGCTGATCGCGATGCGCAGGCCGCGTACTCCGGCGTCGAGTCCGTCCAGGAAGGACGTGCTCGGTGGTTCCAGCGCGGACCAGTCGCGGCTGTCCGGTTCGGACAGCACGTCGAGCATCAGCGCGGTCTCGGTGACCGTGCCGGTCATCGGTCCGGCGTGGGCGAGGGTGCCGTAGGGGCTGGCGGGGTAGTGCGGGATCCGGCCGTAGGTGGCTTTGAGGGCGACGATGCCGCAGAACGCGGCGGGGATGCGCACGGATCCGCCGCCGTCGGTGCCGATGGCCAGGGGCGCCATGCCCAGCGCGACGGCTGCGGCGGCGCCGCCGCTGGAGCCGCCGGCGGTGCGGGTGGGGTCCCACGGGTTGCGGGTGATGCCCTGCAGCGGGCTGTCGGTGACGCCCTTCCACGCCAGTTCCGGTGTGGTGGTCTTGCCGACGAACACGGCGTTGTGCTCGCGGAGGCGGGCGACGGAGGGTGCGTCGGCGGTCCACTGCTGGTGCGGGTCGATGGTTCGGGAGCCGCGCAGCGTCGGCCAGTGCTCGGTGAGGAAGATGTCCTTGATCGAGGTCGGCACGCCGTCGAGCCGCCCGGCGGGTTCGCCGCGGTGCCAGCGCTTTTCGGACGCCCTGGCCTGGTCCATCGCTCGGTCGGCGTCGACCAGGCAGTAGGCGTTGACGGCCGGGTCGGCGTCGGCGATGCGGCGCAGCGCGGCCTCGGTCGCCTCCACCGGGGACAGCTCGCCCGCGGCGTAGGCGGCGAGCAGTTCGGTGGCGGTGAGGTCGGCGACCGTGCGTTCGGCCGGGTGCGTGTTCGCCATCAGTGCTCCGTTCCGCTGATGTAACCCCGTTGCTTGTCGACCACGTTGCGCAGCTGCGTGCCGTCGGTGTAGCTGCGCAGGTTCTCGAGGAACAGGTCGACGAGTTCGTCGACCCAGCCGATGGTGTCGCCGGACATGTGCGGGGAGACGAGCACGTTGGGCATCTCCCACAGCGGCGAGGTCTCCGGCAGTGGTTCGGTGTCGAAGACGTCCAGGGCGGCGCCGCCCAGTTGCCCGGATCGCAGGGCGGCGATGAGGTCGGTTTCGACGACGAGTTCGCCGCGGCCGACGTTGATCAGCCGCGCGGTGGGCCGGCAGTGGGCGAGGACCTCGGCGTCGACGAGTCCCTTGGTCTGCTCGGTCAGCGGGGCGGCGAGCACGACGTAGTCGAAGGCGCCGATGACGTGGGCGAGGTCGCTGGAGGCGTGCACGTCGCCGAAGTCGGGGTCGTCGCTGCGCCCGACGCGTCCGGTGCCGGACACGGTGAGCCCGGCGGCGGTGAGCTGGCGGGCGATGGCGCGGCCGATCGGTCCGGTGCCCACGACGAGGGCGGATTTGCCCGCGACGCGTTCGGTCACGCGGTGCTGCCAGTGCTTGCGGTCCTGCAGCCGCAGCGTGGTGTGCAGGTCCTTGGCGAAGGTGAGCACGGTGGCGAGCACGTATTCGGCCATCGGGCGGTCGAAGACGCCGCGGGAGTTGGTCAGCAGCACGTCGGAGTCCTGCAGCGCGGGGAACAGCAGGCGGTCGACTCCGGCGCTGGCGGCGTGCACCCAGCGGAGGGCGTCGGCGCGGGGCCAGGCGTCGGTGACGGCCTCGGAGCGGAAGGCCCAGACGAACAGCACGTCGGCGCCGGGCAGCGCGTCGGCCAGTTGGTCGGCGTCGGCGTAGCGCAGCTCGGCGTGGGCTTGGATGCGGGCCATTTCCGCCGGTGGGGTCCCGCCGTGGAGGACGACGACCGTGGGAGTGCGGTGGATCATGACCTGACCTTAGGTGCGGTGGGGAGTGGGGGCCGGGCAGCGGTGATCGTCGGGCGCGCCGGATTAAGAGTTCGTTTCGCCCGCGCTGAATGGGAAAACCGCGTCGGCACGGGGCATTGACACGCTATGAAGCGTTCGTAGGATTGTCAACAATCCACGGGTACCCTCGGCGGCCGAGGCGATTCCCGACCACGCGCGGCGGGGTCGGGACCGGAGGAGATGAGTCAACAGTCCCCACTCCTGCGAACGGAAGATCACGATGCCCAGGTACCTGTCGATCACGCTGGAAAAGCGCGGTGTGTCCTGCGTGGCGGAGCTGCTGGACAAGGACGCCCCCCGCACCTGCGAAGCCGTGTGGCAAGCGCTGCCCCAGGTCGGGCCGGTGCACCACGCCAAGTACGCGCGCAATGAGATCTACACGATGGTGCCGCGGTTCGCGGCCGACGAACCCGGTCAGGAGAACCCGACGGTCACTCCGATCCCCGGCGATGTCGTGTACTTCTCCTTCCCCGGCGGCATGCTCGACCGCCAGTTCAAGGAGGAGAAGAACATCCACGAGCTGCCCGGCGTGATCGACCTGGCGATCTTCTACGGGCGGAACAACCTGCTGCTCAACGGCGACGTGGGTTGGGTGCCGGGCAACGTCTACGCCACCATCGTGGAGGGGCTGGACCGGATGGCCGAGGCGTGCAACGACGTGTGGCGGTCCGGCAGCGTCGGCGAGACCCTCCGCTACGACCGCTACCAGGGTTGACGGGGGAACAAATGCCGCCTGACTTCCTCGGGGCGGTATCGGGCCCGGAGCCGCAACGCGGCGTGGGAGTGATCGCCCCGTTCGACCTGGCGCTGGACCGCGAACTGTGGCGGTGGACCCCAGCGGGCGTCTCGCTGTACTTGACGCGCACGGCGTTCGTGCCGGTGCCGGTGACCGTCGAGCAGGCCAGCCTGGTCAGCGACGAGGCGGCGGTGCACGGCGCGACCCGCGACCTGCTGGTCCCGGAGCCGGAGGTGGTCGCCTACGCGTGCACCTCCGGCAGCTTCGTGAACGGGGCGACGGGGGAGCGCGCGCTGGTGGAGGTGATGCGGCAGGCCGGTGCGCCGGCCGCGGTCACCGCCTCCGGCGCGCTGGTGCAGGCCCTGCAGATGCTGGGTGCCGGCCGGATCTCGATCGCCACGCCGTACGTGGAGAGCGTGACCGAGCGGTTGCACGGTTTCCTCGACGAGCACGGGATCGACGTGGTCACCAGCGTCGGCCTGGGTTTGCTCGGCCAGATCTGGAAGGTCAACTACCGGCAGGTGGTGGACATCGTGCGCTCGGCCGACCGGCCGGAGGCCGAGGCGATGTTCATCAGCTGCACCAACCTGCCGACCTACGACATCATCGGGCCGCTGGAGCAGGAGCTGGGCAAGCCGGTGCTGACGGCCAACCAGGTCACGATCTGGGCGGCGCTGCGCGAGATGGGGCTGCAGGCGGTGGCCCCGGAACAGCGGCTGATGCAGGTGGTGGACGCGCCGGCCGCGTGACGATCGCATCAAGAACGGGTTAGCCGCGACGGACCCTGCGGTAACATTGTCAACAATCGACCGGTTGTGCGGTGTTGGCGTCGACGGATCCGCAGCGGTGGTGTCGGAAACGATGTCGACTAAGGATGGAGCTACCGGTGCCGTTCACCGCAGGAATTCTCTACCCCGGCTACAGCGCCGAGGACGACTACCCCGCGCTCGAAAGGCTGCTCGGTGGTGGTACCCGGCTGCCCTTGGTACACACCTTGATGCGCGAGGACGCGCATCGGGTGGACGCGCTGCTGGACATCGGCTCGGACGACGTGCTCGCCGACGGTGCGCGGCAGCTGCTGGAGCACGGCGTGCAGTCGGTGATCTGGGCGTGCACCAGCGGCAGCTTCGTCTTCGGCCCGCAGGGCGCGCGGGAGCAGGTGGAGAAGCTGCAGGCGGTCACGGGGCTGCCGACGTCCAGCACGTCGTTCGCGTTCGTGCACGCCGCGGCGGCCCTGGGGCAGCGGCGGGTGGCGGTGGCCGCGACCTACCCCGACGACGTGGCCACCAGGTTCGTCGAGTTCCTGCAGGCCGCGGGGCTGGAGGTGGTGAGGTTGTCCAGCCGGGGCATCATCACCGCCGCCGAGGTGGGCACGCTCGGCCGCGACGCGGTGCTGGAGTTCGCGGCGGCCAACGACGACGACCGGGCCGATGCGCTGCTGATGCCGGACACCGCGCTGCACACCGCGGCGTGGCTGGGTGAGCTGGAGGACCGGCTCGGCAAGCCGGTGCTCACCGCCAACCAGGTCAGCGCCTGGGAGGCGCTGCGGCTGGCCGGTGATCGGGCGGCGCGCGACGGATTGGGAACGCTGTTCCGCAAGGGAACAGGAGGGGAGCGCAATGCCTCCCCGGAATGAGGAGATGGTGTCAGGTGCTCGGGACCGACGAGCAGAACCAGCAGCCGGGTGAGTTAGAGCCGGTGCAGCGCAAGTCGACCGCGGCGATCGTGGCCGACCAGCTGCGGGCGGCGATCATGTACGGGTCGCTGCCGCCGGGCGGCCAGCTCGGCGAAGCCGAACTGGCCGCCCGGCTGGGCGTCAGCCGGGGGCCGTTGCGGGAGGCCATGCAGCGGCTGGTCGCCGAAGGTCTGCTGCGCAGCGAACCGCACCGCGGGCTGTTCGTGATGAGTCTGGACGCCGAGGACGTCCACGACATCTACCTGGCCCGGCTGGCGGTGGAGCGCGCCGCGTGCGAGCAGATCGTCCGCCACCACCGGGTGGAGGCGGTGGCGGAGCTGACTGCCGCGCAGAGCCGGATGGTCGCCGCGGCGGGCAAGGGCGACTCGATCGAGCTGGCCGACGCCGACCAGGAGTTCCACGAGACGCTGGTGCGGGTGTCGGGCAGCCCGCGGCTGCAGCGGATGGCGCAGACGCTGCTGGTGGAGAAGCGGATGTGCCTGACGGCGCTGCAGGACAAGTACCACGCGGACGTGCAGGCGTTGGTCGACGAGCACAAGGGGCTCGTCGACGCGATCGAGACGGGCGACGAGCAGCTGCTGCTGGAGCGGCTGACGGCGCACATGACCGACGCGCTGGAGCGCCTCAACGGCTCCATGGCGAGCTGACGCACCTGACGCGGGGCGGGGTTCCCTCCACAGTGGAGGGAACCCCGCCCCGTCAAGCAGGACGAGCTGTGAATCCTGTTGTCAGAGGCCGCCGACGGCGACGTACTTGGTCTCCAGGAACTCGTCGATGCCGAACTTGCCGCCTTCGCGGCCCAGCCCGGAGTGCTTCACACCGCCGAACGGCGCCGCCGGGTTGGACACGATGCCCTGGTTGAGGCCCACCATGCCGCAGTCCAGCGCCTCCGACACCCGCAGGCCGCGCTGCAGATCGCGGGTGTAGAGGTAGCTGACCAGGCCGTACTCGGTGTCGTTGGCCTGGGCGACGACGGCCTGCTCGTCGGTGAAGGTGGTGATCGGCGCGACCGGCCCGAAGATCTCCTCCCGGCCCATCCGGGCCTCCAGCGGCACGTTCGTCAGCACGGTCGGCTGGTAGAAGTAGCCCTCGCCGTCGCGGCCGGCGCCGCCGGTGACGACGTCCGCGCCGAGCCGCACCGCGTCGGCGACCAGCTCGGTGACCTTGCCCAGCTGGGCGTCGTCGATCAGCGGGCCCACCTGGATCTCGTCGGTGACGCCGCGGCCGACCCGCAGGCCGCTCATCCTTTCGGCGAGCCGCCGGGAGAACTCCTCGGCGACGTCGGCGTGCACGTAGAACCGGTTGGCCGCGGTGCAGGCCTCGCCGATGTTGCGCATCTTGGCCAGCATCGCGCCGTCGACCGCGGCGTCCAGGTCGGCGTCGTCGAACACGATGAACGGCGCGTTGCCGCCCAGCTCCAGCGACACCTTGAGCACCTGGTCGGCGGACTGCTCGATGAGCTTGCGGCCCACCGCGGTGGACCCGGTGAACGACAGCTTGCGGGCGCGGCCGTCGCGGATCATCGGCTCCATCAGCTTGCCCGCGCTGCGCGAGGTGACCACGTTGAGGACGCCGTCGGGCAGCCCGGCCTCGATGAGGATCTCGGCCAGCGCCAGCATCGACAGCGGCGTCTGGTGCGCCGGCTTGATCACCGAGGTGCAGCCCGCGGCGATGGCCGGGCCGATCTTGCGGGTGCCCATCGCCATCGGGAAGTTCCACGGGGTGATCAGCAGCGCCGGGCCGACGGGCTGGCGCATCACCAGGAACCGGCCGCTGCCGTTGGGTGCCACCGCGTAGTCGCCGCCGATGCGCACGGCCTCCTCGGAGAACCAGCGGAAGAACTCCGCCGCGTAGGTGACCTCGGCCCGCGACTCGGTCAGCGGCTTGCCCATTTCCAGCGTCATCAGCAGCGAGAGGTCCTCGTGCCGCTGCATGATCAGCTCGAAGGCGCGCCGCAGGATCTCGCCGCGCTCGCGGGGCGGGTGCTTGGCCCACTGCGGCTGGGCGTCGGCCGCGGCCGCCAGCGCCGCCAGCCCGTCGTGCGGGGAGGCGTCGGCGACCGAGCACAGCGCACGGCCGGTGGACGGATCTTCGACCTCGAAGCTGCGGTCTCCTTCGGCGTCGCGCCATTTGCCGCCGATGAGCAGTTGCTTGGGCGCGGCGTCGACGACGGCGGCCTCTCGGGGGTGCTGTTCGGTTGAGATCGTCATGGCAACGGCGAACCCTTCTGCCTCGGGTGGTGGACAGCGACGCTCGGTGATGGTTGCATGTCAGCGGAGATTGTCAACAATCCTACATTTTGCATGTCACGAACCTTGGAGTCGATCATGGCTGAGCTCTCGCCGTTGCTGAAGCAGGCCACGCCGGTCCTGGCCGCTCGCGGGGAAGGGGTCTACCTCTACGACGAGCAGGATCGCCGCTACCTGGACTTCACCGCCGGGATCGGGGTCACCAGCACGGGACACTGCCACCCGCGCGTGGTCGAGGCCGCCCAGCGCCAGGTGGGTACCCTCATCCACGGCCAGTACACGACCGTCATGCACCGGCCCCTGCTGCGGCTGACCGAACGGCTCGGCGAGGTGCTCCCGGACGGCCTGGACCGGCTGTTCTACGTCAACTCAGGCAGCGAAGCGGTGGAGGCCGCGGTCCGGCTGGCCCGCCAGGCCACCGGACGGCAGAACATCGTCGCCTTCCAGGGTGGCTTCCACGGGCGCACGATGGGCGCCGGGGCGCTCACCAGCTCCGGCGTGAAGGTGCGGGCCGGGATCGGCCCGATGATGCCCGGCGTCGTGTTCACCCCGTTCCCCGAGGCCTACCGGCACCGCTGCAGCGAGGCCGACGCGGTGCGCTTCGCGCTGGCCGAGTTCGACCAGCTGCTGGTCACCGTCAGTTCGCCGCGTGACACCGCCGCGATCATCATCGAACCGGTGCTCGGCGAGGGCGGGTACATCCCCGCGCCGCCGGAGTTCCTCGCCGGCCTGCGGGAACGTGCCGACCGGCACGGCATCCTGCTGATCGTCGACGAGGTGCAGACCGGCGTCGGGCGCACCGGCCGGTTCTGGGGCCACGACCACGCCGGCATCCGCCCCGACATCCTGATCACCGCCAAGGGTCTGGCCAGCGGCTTTCCGCTGTCGGCCATCGCCGCACCGGAGGCGTTGATGGGCCAGGCCTGGCCCGGCTCGCAGGGCGGCACCTACGGCGGCAACGCGGTGGCGGCCGCGGCGGCGCTGGCCACCCTCGACGTGGTGCGGGACGAGGGGCTCGTCGACAACGCCGCCGAACAAGGCGCCCGGCTGCAGGAGGGCCTGCGCAAGGTCGCCGCCGAACACCCGGTGATCGGCGACGTGCGCGGGCTGGGCTTGATGCTGGGCAACGAGTTCAGCACCCCCGAGGGCGCGCCGGACACCGAGACGGCCACCCGCGCGCACCAGGCCGCCGCCCGGCGCGGGCTGCTGCTGCTGACCTGCGGACCGCACGGCAACGTCGTGCGCATGATCCCGCCGCTGATCGTCACGGCCGAGCAGGTCGACGACGCCGTCGGGCTGTGGGCGGAAGCGGTGCGCGACGCCGTCAACGGCTGATCACCACGGCCGTGGTGGCGGGTTGTGAGGTCGCACTCACGCCCGCCACCAGCCGAAACGGGTGGTCTCCGATCACCGTTCGGTAGCGGTGGCTGATTCCCCGGCGGTCGTCTGCGATGCTTCACGCCAAACCCGGCGCGTGCGGGGCGCGCCGGATCGAACCGACGCGGGTGTGTGCATGAGCGACTGGTCGGCGGGGCAACCGCCGAGGAGCCGGAGACCGCAAGGCGGCGGCGAGAGGTACGACTACTACCGGGGCGCCCCGAGCGGGCCGCCACCCGGACGGCGTCCGCCGCCGCCTCCGCCGCCTCATCAAGGCCCTCGGCGGCCGATGGACGACGATCGGCCACCACCGCCGCCGAGGCGCAAGCAGAAGCGATGGGGCCGGCGCATCGGCATCACCCTGGTCGTGCTGGTGCTGCTGCTGGGCGGCCTGGTGATCTACTTCGACAGCATGCTGCAGCGCACCGACGCGCTGTCGTTCAGCGGGCAGGCCCCGGACTCGTCCGGCTCCAACTGGCTGCTGGTCGGCTCCGACAGCCGCGAAGGCCTCGACGACGCGCAGCGCGAAGAACTGTCGGCCGGCGACGCCGGCGGCCAGCGCACCGACAGCGTGATGCTGGTGCACATCCCCGGCGGCGGCGGTCAGCCGGCGCTGATCAGCCTTCCCCGCGACTCGTACGTGGAGATCCCCGGCCACGGCAAGACCAAGCTCAACGCGGCGTTCTCCTTCGGCGGCCCGCAGCTGCTGGCGGAAACCGTCGAGAAGGCCACCGGGGTGCACATCGACCACTACGCGGAGATCGGCTTCGGCGGCTTCTCCGATCTGGTCAACGCCGTCGGCGGGGTGGACATCTGCCTGGACAAGCCGATGGACGACGACATGGCGAACGCGCACCTGCCGGCCGGCTGCCAGGAGCTGGACGGTCCGCAGGCCCTGGCCTTCGTCCGGGCGCGCTACTCGCTCAAGGGCGGTGACCTGGAGCGTGCGGAGAACCAGCGCAAGCTGCTGGGCGCCCTGGTCAACAAGGCGACCAGCCCGTCGACGCTGATCAACCCGTTCCGGCTGTTCCCGCTGGCCTCCAGCGCGAGCAAGACGTTCATGGTCAACGACAGCGACCACCTGTGGCACCTGGCGTCGCTGGGCCTGGCGATGGGCGACATCAGCGGCGGCGAGGGCGTGACCACCAGCGCGCCGTTCGGCCGCTTCGGCAAGGACTCCGACGGCGGCTCGGTCATCGTCTGGGACTCCAAGGCCGCCAGTCGCATGTTCGACGCGATCGCCAACGACCAGCCGATCCCGCCGGACCTGCTGAACAAGTAGGCCGCGCGACCAACGATGCGGGCCGCCCCGGAAGTTCCGGGGCGGCCCGCATCGCCGTTGGGAGGGACGGTCAGGAGATGAATCGCTTGAGCTGCTTGCTGTTGCCGTTGAAGGTGTCTTGCCCGCCGGGGAAGATGCCCTTGTCGTTGTGCTGCCAGATGGTCTGGTAGCCCCAGCCGGCCGGCAGCGCGCCGAGGTCGGTGCCGTAGCGGGCGATCCACAGCGGGTTGTTCGGGGCGAAGTCCGGATTGGACGCCGTGCAGCGGTTCCACCAGTCGGTCGTGGTGTAGATGACCGGGAAGCGCCCGGTCCGGGCGTGGTAGGTGTTGCTGAAGTCGGCGATCCACCGCGACATCGCGGCCGGGTCCAGGCCGTAGCAGGCCTCGCCGTAGGGGTTGTACTCGATGTCCAGCGCCCCCGGCAGGGTGCGACCGTCGTGGCGCCAGCCGCCGCCGTTGTCGACGAAGAAGTGGGCCTGGTCGCGGCCGGTGGAGCGGTCCGGCAGCCCGAAGTGGTAGGAACCGCGGGTCATGCCGACGTCGTGGGAACCGTCGTACTGCTGGGCGAAGCGGGCGTTGCGGAAACCGGTGCCCTCGGTGGCCTTGACGTAGGCGAACCGGGCGCCGTCGGCCCAGGCCCGGGGCCAGTCGACGTCGCCCTGGTGGCCGCTGACGTCCATTCCGGACACCGCACCGGCCGGGAGGGGGAGGGAACGCGCTTGGGCGTCCTTGCCGCCCGGCAGGCTGTAGCCCGCCCAGGCGCCATTGGGATCGTCGGGGCTCAGCCGCGGCGCGGTGCGCGACTGCTCGGCGTTGGCCGTGCCACCGGCCAACGCGGCCGTCGCGATCATCGCCGCGAGCAGCGCTGCGGTCCTACGTGGACGGCGGGAAACGTCGCGGGCCGGGTGTCGCCGTTGGCGGCTGCCGATCGGGCCGCGGATTCTGCGGAGCATGCACTCGCCTCCTCACCAGCAAAGGCATCGTCGTCGAGCGGGACCGGGCGTCCGAGGTCTCGGACCGGGGTGGGGTGGGGATCTTGCGCGTTCGGAGAATAACCCGCACATTGCGGACCCGCTGAGCTCCGCCACGGCGTTTCGCCGGTTTTGCCCCATGTGGACACGCGCCGTCCACTGTGGTGGTAACCGGCGTGATCCACGTCTCCCGATTGGAGAATCGGCCTCGCGTCCGGTAGGTCTCGGGCATGGCACAGCGAACGGGCGGTCCCGGAGCGGGGCGGTACAGGGGCCGGCGGCCGGGGGATCGCCGGCACGATGAACGGCCCCGCGGTGATCGCGGCGACGAGCAAGCGCTGCGGCAGGAACTGCGCGCCATGCACGGCGCGAGCTACGGCCGCTACAAGTCCTTGGACGGCCGCTGGTCCTTCGGCGGATTCACCCTGGAGGTCCAGCGCGTGCAGCCGGACCCGTTCGCCCCGGCCAGCCGCTGCGAGGTCCGGGTCGACCCGGCGGTCGCGGGCTTCCCCGAGCAGTTGTGGTCGACGCCGGTGCGCGCGCGGGCGCTGGCCGGGTACCTGGTGCGGGCGGTGTACCACAGGCTCCGCGACAGCCGGTTGCGGGTCGACGCCGGCCGGCAGGAGGTGCTGGACCGCAGCGCCTGCCAGATCGCCGGGGGAGCGGTGGTGCTGCGCCTGGGCATCGACCTGCCGGGACGCGGCCGGACCATCGACGGCAGGCAGGCGGAGCAGGCGCTCTGCGACGAGCTGCCCGACGCGGTGGAGGCCGCGCTGCGCTGGGCCACGGCCGATCAGCGGCGGCTGCGGGAGTTCGTGGACTCCATTGAGGACACCGATGCGCTGCGGCGGATGCTGCCGGGCCTGGGGCTGGTGGCATTCGTCGCCGACGGCGCGATGCTGCCCCGGCGCAGCGGCGTCGACGAGCGGCCGCTGACCGACGGGGTGCCGTTCGCCACGCCGGAGTCGCTGAGCGTCGAGGTCGAGCTGCCCAACCGGGGCCGGGTGCGCGGTATGGGGGTGCCCGAGGGGATCACCCTGATCGTCGGGGGCGGGTTCCACGGCAAGTCCACGCTGCTGCGCGCGCTGGAGTTCGGCGTCTACGACCACGTTCCCGGCGACGGCCGGGAGCTGGTGGTGTGCCGCGAGGACACGGTCAAGGTGCGTGCCGAGGACGGGCGGCGGGTGCACCGGGTGGACGTCAGCCCGTTCGTCGGGCACCTGCCCACCGGTGCCGACACCACCGACTTCTCCACCGACAACGCCTCCGGCTCGACCTCGCAGGCCGCCGCGATCGTGGAGGCGGTGGAGGCCGGGGCGAAGGTGCTGCTGGTCGACGAGGACACCGCGGCGACGAACCTGATGATCCGCGACGCCCGGATGCAGGCGCTGGTCGCCAAGGAGTCCGAGCCGCTGACGCCGTTCGTCGACCTGATCCGGCCGCTGCACGCCGCGCACGGGGTGTCGACGGTGCTGGTGATGGGCGGTTCCGGGGACTACATGGACGTGGCCGACCAGGTGCTGATGCTCGACGCCTACCACGCCCGCGACGTCACCGAGCGCGCCCGGCAGTTGGCCGCCGCGCCCACCGGCCGCCGCTCGGAGGCCGAGGCGTTCCCGCAGGTCCGGCACCGCGTGGTGGATCCGCGCTCGATCCCCACCGAACGACCGAAGGTCCGCGCCCGCGGAGTGGACGCGCTGACCCTGGGCGAATCCACTGTGGAGCTGCGCGGCGTGGAGCAGGTCGTCGACCCCGCGCAGGTCACCGGGATCGGGCTGGCGCTGGTCAGCTGCGCGCGGCGGGGAGTGCTCGACGGCGCCCGCACCGTGGCGGAGGTGCTCGACGCCTTCGCCGCGGACGTCGTCGAGCGCGGTGTCCTGGCCGTCGACGAGCGCTACGTGGGCGATTTCGCCGTGCCGCGGCGCTTCGAGCTGGCGGCCGCGCTGAACCGGCTCCGGGTGCTGAGGGTGGCCGGCTTTCGCACGTGAGGAGGTTTGCCCGGCGGCGGCGGGCGGGCATCATCGAGACGAGTGGTTTTCCCGATGTGCTGTCGCGCGCACGCGCGGCGGACGGGAGGCGAGCGATGCCTCGCATGGGTTTCCCGGATCGAACCACCACCGGTTATGCCGACCGCCGGCACGCCGGGCGCGTCCTGGCCCAGCGGATGACCGGGCTGGAGCTGGTCGATCCCGTGGTCCTCGGGCTGGCCAGGGGAGGGGTGCCGGTGGCCGCCGAGGTGGCTCGGATGCTGAAGGCGCCGCTGCGGGTCTGCGTGGCCCGCAAGATCGGCGCGCCGAGCCAGCCGGAACTGGCCGTCGGCGCCGTGACCGCCGACGGCCCGCCGAGCTACGACCTGCAGCTGGTGCGCTCGTTCCACCTCGACGAGCGGACCCTGCAGGCTGCCTGCGAGCGGGAGCGGGCCGAGGCGCGGCGCCGGGAGCGGCTGTTCCAGCGCGGCGAACCGCTGCCGCTGGCCGGGCGTGACGTGGTGCTGGTCGACGACGGGCTGGCCACCGGGGCCACGGCGCGCGCGGCGGTGCGGATGCTGCGCGGGTCGGCGCCGCGCAGCGTGGTGCTGGCCGTGCCGGTGGGGGCGCCGGACGCGGTCACCGCGCTGCGCGCGGAAGCCGACGTGGTGGTGTGCGTGCTGCAGCCGGTCGGCTTCGCCGCGGTGGGGCAGTGGTACCGCGACTTCAACGCCACCACGGACGAGGAGATCTTCGGGATCCTGCAGGAGCTCGACCAGCCATAAAACTTGCCAAATTGGAAATCTTGCAAATTTGGCAAGTTTCGCTAGGGTCGTCGGTATGACCACCGAAGACGACGCCCACCTCGGGCTGCGGGAGCGCAAGAAGCGCGAGACACGCCTCGCGTTGAGCCGGGCGGCGATCCGCCTGACCATCGAACGCGGATGGCAGGACGTCACGGTCGACGACATCGCCGCAGCCGCCGACGTCTCGCCGCGCACCTTCCGGAACTACTTCGCCGGCAAGGCCGAGGCCATCGCCGCCAGCCACCTCGAACGCGCCCTGCGGATCGCCGACGAACTGCGCGACCGCCCGGCCACCGAGCCGCTGTGGGACGCGATCGGCAACGCGGTGCGGGCCCAGTTCGAGCCGGGGACGGGTGACGAGCAGGCCCCCGACCGGGCCTGGATCGACGGCCTCCGGCTCGTGCTCGCCGAACCCGCGGTGCATGGCGAAGTCCTCAAAGCCAACGCCACCGCGCAGGACGAACTGGCCAAGGCCATCGCCGAACGCACCGGCACCGACGTGGCGCACGACCTGTACCCGCAACTGGCCGCCGCCGTGGTCGGCGCCGGCAGCGCCACGGCCGTGACGCACTGGCTGCGCGAGAACCCGCACGGCTCGGTCGTGCCGCTGCTGCAAGAGGCGTTCGCCCGGATCGCGGCGGGCCTCCCGGTCCCATGAGGACGAAGCACGCCGATTCCCCTCCACTTCAACGAAGGAGCAAGTCCTCGATGAACACCGATGTCGTCATCGCCGGTGGCGGCCCGAACGGGCTGATGCTGGCCGGTGAGCTGTGCCTGGCCGGGCTGCGGCCGATCGTGCTGGAACGCCTGGCCGCGCCCAGCGACGAGCCGAAGGCCAACGGCCTCGTCGGCCAGGTGGTGAAGATGGTCGACCGCCGCGGACTGCACGAGCGGCTCAGCGGCAGCCCGCAACCCCCTCAGCCGAACTCCGCGTACTTCATGTTCGCCGGGATGAGCCTGAACCTGGGCCTGCTCGCGGACAGCCCCGTCTACAACCTGGCCGTGCCGCAACGCCGCATCGTGGAAGTGCTCGCGGAGCGGGCCGTCGAGCTGGGCACCGACATCCGCCGGGGACACGAGGTCACCGACCTGTCGCAGGACGACGACGCGGTCGAGGTGGAGGTCACCGGCCCGGACGGGCCGTACCGGCTGCGGGCCCGGTACCTGATCGGCGCGGACGGCGCCCACAGCGTCATCCGCAAGCTCTCCGGCATCGGCTTCCCCGGCGTCAGCTACGACCGGACGACCAGCCGGGCCGCGAACGCCACCGTTCCCGCGGAGTGGGTGGATCCCGCGACCGGCGCGCTGAACGTGCCCGGCAGCGGCGCGTTCCTGCCGTTCCTGCCGCACCGCACTGAGCGCGGCGGGTTCGGATACGCCCCGCTGCCGGGGCAGGACCCGCTGATCAGCACGATCGAGTGGGACGAGCCGGAGACCGAGGCGCCGATGAGCCTCGACGAGCTGCGGGAGAGCGCCCGGCGAGTCCTGGGCGCCGACGTGCCGCTCGGGCCGCCCACCGGAGCCGGACCGCACGTGCTGCGGCGCCTCAGCGGCGGCAACACCCGCGTGGCCGACCGGTTCCGGGACCGCCGGGTGTTCCTGCTCGGCGACGCCGCGCACGTCTACGCCGCAGGCGGCGGCCCTGGGCTCAACCTCGGCCTGCAGGACGCGATCAACCTCGGCTGGAAGCTCGCCGCGGAGCTCCGCGGTGACGCTCCGCCCGGTCTGCTGGACAGCTACGAGGCAGAACGCCGTCAGGCGGCCACGCGCATGATCACCTACGCCCAGGCCCAGGCCGCGCTGATCGCCCCGGGCAGCGATGTCACCGCGCTGCGCGAGCTGTTCACCGAGATGCTCGGCGACCCCGGCACCGTCCAGCGCATCGCGGACCTCACCGCGGGCTCCGACGTCCGCTACGACATGGGAGCCGCCGGCGCGCATCCGCTCATCGGCCGGTGCGCCCCGGAATTCGAGCTGGACACCGAAACCGGGCCGGTGCGGCTGGCCGAGCTGACCCGCAGCGCGCGCCCGCTGCTGATCGACCTGACCGAGGACGGCTCCCCGGCAACGCTCGTCGGGCGCACCGACCAGCTGGACGTGGTCCGCGGGCGGCTCGCCGGAGCCGACATCGGTGCCACCGCCCTGCTCCTCCGCCCGGACTGCTACGTGGCGTGGGCATCGGCATCGCCCCGCCCGGATGCCACCGAGCTGGACGCGCTCCAGGCGGCGGCCGACCGGTGGTTCGGCGTGCCGGTGACCGCCCACGCCTGACCGGGAGACCACTGATCATCCATTGTGGTCAGTGGTCTCCCGCGTGGCCCGCCTGGCGGCCGGGCGCTTGTCAGCCGCCCATCAACGCCTTGCCCCAGAAGCCGCGGCTTCCTGTCCGTCCAGCCAGTCGGCGATGGCTTCGGCGAAAGCTGCCGGATCCTCGAACGGCAGAGCGTGGCCGCCGGGCAGCTCTCGGTAGACCGCGCCGGGAATCGCGCGGGTCAGTTCGCGCTGGTGGGCGGTGGGCACGATCTGGTCGTCGCGGCTGGCAAGGACCAGCGAGGGCACCGCGATCGAGCTGAGCAGAGAGCGGATGTCCACGTCCGCGTCGAGCTCGATCAGCGGCTGCAGCTGTTGCCGGCTCAGCATCTCGGTGAAGTCGGCGACCGCCTGCTCGAACTCCTCGGCCGTTCGGCTCGCGAGGGTGGCCGGTCCCATGGCGGTGAGCTGGAGGTGCCGGGCCAGCAGCTCCGGGTCGGCACGCAGCAGGCCTTCCCACAGGCCGAACTGGAACGCCTCTCGCGCGCCGCTTCGCGTCCAGGCCGCGTGGGCGACCAGCGACCGCACCCGGGTCCCGTGGCGGGCCGCGACGGCGGTGGCGATCACAGCCCCCAGCGAATGTCCCACGACGTGGAAATCGGTCAAGCCCACTGCGACCGCGGTGGCGGCGGCCTGGGCGGCGAGGGTGACGATGTCGAGCGGTTCGGGCGGGACCGGGGTTCGGCCTGACCCGGGGAGGTTGACCGCGACGCAGGTGAACCGGGCGGCGGCGCCGTTGATCAGCTCGGTCCAGTTGCTCTCGGCGTCGGCCCCGGTGCCGTGGATGAGCAGCAGCCCGGGACCGGAGCCGGCGATGCGGTAGTCGACGGTGCTGCTTCCGATGGTGGTGGTCGGCATGGCGGTGTCCTTTGTGGTCAGTGGTGGGCCGGGGCTCGGTCCGCGGATGCGGGATGCCTGTCGGTTCGGCGCAGGCCTGCAGTGGCGATGGCGAGGACCAGGCCCACCGCGGTCAGCGCGGCTCCGACCCAGTTGGGGGAGGCGTAGCCGAGGCCGGCGTCGATGGCGAGGCCGCCGAGCCACGCTCCGGCGGCGGCGCCGAGGTTGAACGCGGCGATGTTGGCGGCCGAGACGAGCGTCGCCGCGCCGCCGGCCAGCTGCATCACGCGCATCTGCAGGGGAGGGATGGTGCCGTATCCGACCGCGCCCAGCACGAAGAGCGCGACCACGGCGGTGACCGGGTGGTGCAGCGCTGCGGGGAACAGCGCCAGGACGGCCGCGAGCGCGGCCAGGAGCATGAAGATCGTCGGCAGGAGTGCGCGGTCGGCGGCCTTGCCACCGAGGTAGGTGCCCACGACCAGTCCGGCCCCGTAGATCGCCAGCAGCCAGGCGGTGCTGGCGGGGGAGAAGCCCGCCACCTCGGTCAGCATCGGGGCGACGTAGGTGAACGAGGTGAGCAGGCCGCTGAATCCGATCGCGGTGACGGCCAGCGCCAGCCACACCTGCGGGCGGCGGAAGGCGGCGAGTTCGCCGCGCAGGCCGCTGCCCGGCTTGACGGGTTGGTGGGGTACGAGGGCGGCGATGCCGATCAGGCCGACGACGCCGAGCGCGGTCACGCCCCAGAACGCCGAGGGCCAGCCGAAATGCTGGCCGAGGAGGGTGCCCATCGGCATGCCGAGGACGTTGGCCAGCGTCAGCCCGGTGAACATCAGGGCGATCGCGCCGGCCTTCTTGCGGGCGTCGACCAGGTCGGCGGCCACGACGGAGCCGACTCCGAAGAACGCGCCGTGGGCCAGTGCCGACACGACCCGTCCCGTCATCAGCATGCCGTAGGTGGGGGCGAGCGCGGACGCGACGTTGCCGATCAGGAACACCAGCATCAGGCCCAGCAGGATCTGCTTGCGGGACCACCGGGTGGTGGCAGCGGTGAGCACCGGGCCGCCGACGGCCACGCCGAGGGCGTAGCCGGAGGTGAGCAGGCCGGCGGTGGGGATGGACACGCCGAACGCCGCGGCGAGGTCGGGCAGCAGACCGTTGGTGATGAATTCGGTGGTACCGATCCCGAACGCGCTGATGGCCAGGGCGAGCAGGGCCAGGGGCATGGCGACGGCCTTTCGTGCCGGTTGGTGTTGACCGGCCAAGCCTCGGCCGCGGCGGCGGGGCTGCCCAGGCCTCGCCGTTTCGTAGGAGCGCGGTGCGTACCCCTGGCAGGGTCAGGTTGCGGCGCCGCGCGTCGGGCAGACTGGCCGATGTGGACGATGGTGAGCTCGGCGCCTTCCTGCGGTCGAGGAGGGCGCGGCTGAAACCCGAGGACGTGGGCCTGGTGTCCTACGGTATGCGGCGGCGGGTCCCGGGGTTGCGCCGCGAGGAACTGGCGCAGCTGGCGGGCGTGAGCGTCGCCTACTACACGCGCCTGGAGCAGGGGCAGAGCCGCAATGCCTCGGCGGAGGTGCTCGACGCGATCGCGCGGGCGCTGCGCCTGGACGACACCGAACAGGCGCACCTGCGGGACCTGGCGCGGCCGGTGCGCGCGAAGCGGCGGACGCCGCGGCCGGAGTCGGTGCGGCCGCGGCTGAGGCACCTGCTGGATTCGATGGATGCGGTGCCTGCGCTGGTGATCGGCCGCCGCAACGACGTGCTCGCCTGGAACCGGCTCGGGCACGCGTTGCTGGCGGGGCACCTGGAATTCGGCAGCCCGAACCGGGTGGCGGACCGGCCGAGCCTGTCGCGGATGCTATTTCTCGACCCGCACACCCGCGAGCTCTATCCGCAGTGGACGGACGAGGCGCGTGGGCACGTCGCCTACCTGCGGCTGGTCGCGGGCCGCTTCCCGGACGACCCGCTGATCGCGGGGCTGGTCGGGGAGCTTTCGATGAAGAGCCCCGAGTTCGCGGAGCTGTGGGGCCGGCGACGGGTGCGCGACTGCACCTACGGATGCAAGCGGTTGCGGCATCCGCTGGTCGGGCCGCTGGAGCTGGAGTACCAGGCCTTGCAGGTACCGGACCAGCAGGATCAGCGGCTGGAGTTGTTCACCGCGGAACCGGGTTCTCCTTCCGAAGCGGCGCTGCGGTTGCTGGGGACCTCCATCGGCGAGGCGGCGAAGCTGCCCGCGCCGCTGCCCGGCTGATCCGGATCGCCGGCCGTCAGCGGTCCGCCAGGAGGATCAGGCCCGCGTCCGTGGGGCGGAAGCCGCAGGCGTCGAAGTAGAAGCTGCGCAGGTGCGGCTCGAAGTCGACGTGCAGCCAGGTGCAGCCCGCGGCCTGAGTGGCCTGCCCCGCGCGCCGCACGAGTTCCGTTCCGATGCCGCGGTGCTGGTGGTCGGGGCGGACCTTGGTGTCGAGCAGGAAGGCGTGGTCGCCGCCGTCCCAGGCGACGTTGACGAAGCCGATCAGCGCGCCGCCCGGCAGCCGCGCCGTCACCCAGCCCAGGCTGTGCGTGCGGACCCGGTCCCACCAGCCGGGCTCGGCCGTGCCGCCGTGGGAGAGGGTCAGGGACACGAGTTCGTCGTCGGAGGCCTCGGCCCGCCATCGGTAGTCGATCACCACCGCTCGATGGTCCCAGCCCGCCACCGGGGAGGAAATCACTTTTCCGGCACGGGAACCCGCCCCTCCCGCAACATTTAGTTTGATATTTCTCATGATTTCAGTGTCGATCAAAATTAATCCTCCGGACCAACCTTCACCAACCGAGGCCATGACGCGATAGCCTCGCGGCACCTACTCCTGCGCTGCGGAGAACCGGGAAACGGGTGGACTTGCACCACCGGTCGGGGGGCTTCTGGCGCGTCGGGGTGGAGCTAGGTGTCCGTCTCGGGTTGATTGGTTCGTTATGACTGCCGCTGGACATTCCGACAACACGCCGACGCAGGCGGGTAGGCACACGCCACCTCGGCGGTCGGGGACGAGACGGAGTGCCGATTCCGGCGAGTCGGGCTATTCGGCCGAGGTGGCGTGGCAGGTGGGCGAGGCCGCCGCCGCGCTGGGCGATCGGCTGCGCGACCCCGCTGTGCCGCACAGCGTCGAGGAGATCGAGCAGGTGATGCGCGGGTTCTCGCTGACGGTCGAGGGCATGGCCGTCGGGTGCGGCGGGGTGACCGAGTGGCTGCGGGCGGCCGGGCACGTCGGCCCGCTGTCCGGGCACGCCAGCGTGATGTCGGAGCGCCTGTCGCACATCGGCAAGGAGCTGACCCGGTTGGCCGACGCGATCGAGAAGGCGCAGAAGCGCGCGAGCTGACGCGGGGCGCGCGGGCGCACACCGTCGGTGCTGCGCCGCGGCGAGCGTAGTGGTGCTGCACGGCTGTTGCAGGCCTCTCAGTATGTTGGTGCCAACATCACGACCGCGATGATCGAATGCGCTCCGCGGAGCGGGCTCGGTGGCGCGGTCGTGGAGATCAGCGCGGCGCTGCTGGTGGGCGCGTTGGCGGGTCGGCGGTTGGGCGCCGGTCCTGCCGTGCGGGTGCTGCGTGCTGGTCTGCTGCTGGAGTTCGGTTGCAGGCGGGGCCTGCGTGTGCGTGTGGAGGTGGCCCCTTTGGTTCGCGGCAGTGTCGGTGATTCCTCTGCCGCCTTTGATTCGCTGTTCAGCGAGGTGTTCTCGGGGACGTCGGGGGATGCTTCGGCGTCGGAGCGCGGTCTGGCGTTGGGCACGTTGCTGGATGCGCAGGCGCACGAGGTGGTGTCGAAGGCGGTTCGGGCCACTGTGGACTGGGGCAGCCGGGAGCTGGACGGTGCGCATCTGCTGTGGGCGGTGACGCAGGTGCCGGCGACGGCGGAGTTGCTGGTGTCCTCCGGGGTGCGGGTGGAGGAGTTGGCGGCCGCGGTGCGGTCGGCGGTGGTGGCGCAGGATTCGGGGGCGGTGGGCCGGCCGGTGCTGTCGTCGGCGGCCCGGCGGGCGTTGCTGGGGGCTTATCAGCAGGCGTTGGGCGAGGGTGTCGACGTGGTGGGGGCGCGGCATCTGGTGTTGGGATTGGCCGCGGATGCGGATTCGGTGGCCGGGAGGGCGTTGGCGCGGGCGATCGAGTTGGGTGATCGGGGTGCGGCTCGGTCGGTGTTGAGCGTGACGCCGCGGCTGGACGAGTTCGGGCTGGATCTGACGGAGCTGGCGCGGGCCGGGAAGCTGGATCCGGTGGTGGGCCGGGATGCCGAGATCGAGCAGGCGATCGAGGTGTTGGGGCGGCGGTCGAAGAACAACCCGGTGTTCATGGGGGACCCGGGGGTGGGCAAGACCGCGATCGTGGAGGGGCTGGCGCGGCGGATCGTCGAGGGCGCGGTGCCGTGGTCGTTGGCGGACATGCGGGTGGTGTCGCTGGACCTGGCGGGGATGGTGGCCGGGGCGAAGTACCGGGGTGAGTTCGAGCAGCGGTTCCGGGATGTGCTGGCGGAGATACGGGCGCATCGGGAGGACGTGCTGGTGTTCATCGACGAGGTGCACAGCATCGTGGGGGCCGGTGCGGGTGAGGGTTCGATGGACGCGGGCACGATGCTCAAGCCGGCGTTGGCGCGCGGTGACGTGCGGTTGATCGGGGCGACGACGGTGGAGGAGTACCGGCGGCACGTGGAGAAGGATCCGGCGTTGGAGCGCCGGTTCGCGCCGATCATGGTGGGGGAGCCGTCGGTGGCCGAGACGGTGGTGGTGCTGGAGGGGTTGCGGGAGAAGTACCAGCGGCATCACCGGGTGCGCATCGATGATGGTGCGTTGTCGGCGGCGGCGGAGTTGTCGCAGCGCTACATCGCGGATCGGTTCTTGCCGGACAAGGCGGTGGATCTGCTGGACCAGGCGTGTTCGCGGGTGCGGTTGCGGCGTGGTGGTGAGGTGCGGGAGTCGGCGGTGTTCGAGCCGACGGTGGTCGCCGATGATGTGGCGGATGTGGTGGCGTCGCGGACGGGGATTCCGGTGGCGGACGTGAGTGCGGAGGACGTGCAGCGGTTGCTGGAGTTGGAGCAGCAGTTGCGGTCGCGGGTG
This sequence comes from Saccharopolyspora sp. NPDC045839, assembly GCF_056431645.1. Classification (NCBI taxonomy): domain Bacteria; kingdom Bacillati; phylum Actinomycetota; class Actinomycetes; order Pseudonocardiales; family Pseudonocardiaceae; genus Saccharopolyspora; species Saccharopolyspora sp. NPDC045839. The sequence continues at coordinate 467,171 of NZ_JBWKKH010000002.1, read as the reverse complement.
GTCGGTCAGGATGCGGCGGTGGCGTCGGTGGCCGAGGCGGTGCGGCGGGCTCGGGCTGGTTTGGCGGATCCGGATCGGCCGATCGGGAGTTTCTTGTTCCTGGGGCCGACGGGCGTGGGCAAGACGGAGTTGGCGCGGGCGTTGGCGCACGCGTTGTTCGGTGATGCGCAGCGGTTGTTGCGGTTGGACATGGGGGAGTTCCAGGAGAAGCACACGGTGTCGCGGCTGGTGGGGGCGCCGCCGGGGTACGTGGGTTATGGCGAGGCCGGGCAGTTGACGGATCGGGTGCGGCGGCAGCCGTATTCGGTGGTGTTGCTGGATGAGGTGGAGAAGGCGCATCCGGATGTGTTCAACACGTTGCTGCAGGTGCTGGATGCGGGGCGGTTGACCGATTCGCAGGGTCGCTTGGTGGATTTCCGCAACGTGGTGGTGATCATGACCTCGAACATCGGGGCGGATCGGGTGCTGGATGCGGGGGCCGATGCCGGGGAGTCGGCGTTGGTGGTGTTGGAGGAGTTGCGGGCGTTCTTCCGTCCGGAGTTCATCAACCGGATCGATGACGTGGTGGTGTTCCGGCCGTTGGGGGCGGAGCAGTTGCGGCGGATCGCGTCGTTGTTGCTGGAGCGCACGGGCGCGCAGTTGGTGGCGAAGGGCATCCGGTTGGTGGTGGGTGATGCGGGCTTGGACTGGTTGGTGGAGCGGGGGTATCAGCCGGAGTTCGGGGCGCGGCCGTTGCGGCGGGTGATCGCGCGGGAGTTGGACAACCGGTTGGCGTCGATGGTGCTGGCGGGGACGGTGTCGGCGGGTGATCAGGTGTCGGTGGATGTCGTGGGTGGGGAGTTGTCGTTGTCGGTGACGTCGGTGTGGGAGCCGGTGTCGGGTGGTCGGCATGCGGCGCCGGTGGAGCGTGCCGAGGTGGAGGGTTCGCAGCCGGTTCGGCGGCACAGCGTGTTCGGGTGAGCGCGGTCAGCGGTGCAGCGTGGCGATCCAGGTGGTGAGGTCGCTGGGGCGGCGGAACCGGTGGACGGTGGGGCCGTGGGGGTTGGCGGCCCATTGCCGGATTCGGGCGCGTTTGGTGCGGATGGCGTGGATCTTGTCGCGTTGTTCGGGTGTGGGGATCTGGATCCAGTCGGGTTCCCAGGTGAGGTCGTCGACGGAGTGCCAGGGCAGGCCGGTGGCGTGGCTGATGCGGCTCGCGGCGGTTGATTTGCCGGATCCCGTGACGCCGTAGACGACGATGCGTTGGGCTGGGCCGGCCGGCATGGGCGTGAGCTTAGCGTGTTGCGGGTGCCGGAACGCCTTGTTCTGTGGTGACTCTGTGCGATTGGGTGGTGGTTGGTGGCGGGGCCGCGTGTCGCCCGGCTGGTCGGTATTTTGGCTCGTTGCAGCCTTGCTGCCACCTGATCGGGAGCGAATGTCACACGAACGTGGCGAGCCTTGTTCGGGTCGGGCGGCGGCTCCTACGGTGGGGGGTGCGGTTGAGCAGCCGCCACGGCGTACCCCTTGCGTTGAGCGCAGCGGCGAGTTCCCGGTCCCGTGGCCAACCGAACCGTCGATACGCAACCAGGGGAGGTAGCGTGATCGTCTCCAGATCCGGGATGTCTCCGGCCGCGTGGGTGGGCGCGGGCCATGAGATCGTCGCGCCGCGCGCGTCCGACGATCCGGTCGTCGGGCATTCGATGTGCACGTCCGCGTTGCGGCTGGCCGTGGAGTGGCCTGTGCCGGGTGTTGTGGTGGTGCGCATCGGTGGTGAGATCGATCTGGCCACGGTGCCCAGGCTCACGGAGTTGATCCGGCAGCGGCTGACGGCTGCTGCGTTGCACGCCATCGTGCTGGATGTTTCGGAGGTGTCGTTCGCCAGCAGTGCGGCGATCGAGTTGTTGTTGCACACGCAGCGTCGTGCCGAGCATCGCCGGACCAGGTTGTTCGTGGTTCCTGGTCATGGTGCGGTGTTGCGGTTGTTGACGATCACCCGGTTGCGCGAGCGGTTCGTGTGCCGGGCTTCGGCGGCGGAGGCGGTCGCCGAGGCGCGTGGGTGATGCGCTTCGGCGGTGTCAGCCGTCGTTGGTGCGGGTGAGGTGGTCGGTGAGGGGTGCCCAGCCGCCGTCGGGGGCGTAGGGGCCCCAGCTGCCGCGGTCGTTGGACCAGTACCACCAGCAGGCGCCTGCCTTGTCGGCTTCGTTTCGGACGTCGTCGACTTGGCGGATGGCGTCGATGGTGCGCTGGTAGAGCGGGCCGAGCAGGTGTTGTTCGAACAACGGTGAGGGGACGCTGCCGCCGGAAGATGGCACGATTCCGTCGTGCACACCTACATCGCACTGCTGCGCGCCGTGAACGTCGCCGGCCGCGGCCGCGTCGCCATGGCCGACCTCCGCGACCTGGTCACCGCGGCCGGGCACGGTGACGTCGCGACGTACCTGCAAAGCGGCAACGTCGTCTTCACCTCCGATCGCACCGACCCCGAGGCGCTGTCGGCGGACCTGCGGCAGCGGCTCGGCGGTGAACTCGGCGTGGACACCCAGGTCCTGGTGCGCACCGGCACCGAGATCACCGGCATCGCCGGGCACCACCCCTGCCAAGACGGTCAGCACGACCTCGCCAAGCTGCACGTCGCGTTCCTGACCGCCGAACCAGACCCCGACCGGGCCGCGCAGCTGGCTGTGCCCGACGGGGCGCCTGAAGAACTCCACCTGGCTGGACGCGAGCTCTACCTGCACTACCCGGCCGGAGCGGGCCGGAGCAGGCTCACCGCCGCCTACCTGGAGAAGCGGCTCGGGGTCGGCGTCACCGCCCGCAACTGGAAGACAGTCACAGCACTGGCCGAGCTCGCCCGGCAGCGGACCTGAAAGCAGGGCGTGGCCCAGTGCACAGCGGCCTCGTGTCACGGTCGGACCTCGCGCGGTGTCCCCGACGTCGCCACCGCGGACCTGACCACGGCATCACTCAGCAATCCAGGCACGGTCCGGAACTACGGGATCGGCTGAGATCGGCGGCGCTCACTGCGTCCCGATGTCGTAAGCGGTGCCGCCGGCGATGGCCTGGAGCTTGTCCGGGTTGGCCACGTTGTGGATCGCGGCGATGCGGCCGTCGGTGCCGAAGTCGAAGGTGACGGTGGCGATCACCCGGTCCGGTCCGCTGAACAGGATGCCCGACCCGCTGTTGATCTCGACTAGTTCGGCCTTCATGTCGGCAGGTTCGACGCCCTGGTAGGTGACGGTGCCGATGGCCGCGAACCACCCCGCCACCGTTTCCGCGCCCACGACCGGGCGCAGCGCCTGGCGGACCTTGCCGCCGCCGTCGGTCCACAGCGTCACCTCCGGCGAGATCAACTCCATCAGGGCGTTGACATCGCCGCCGGTGGCCGCGGCCAAGAACCGTTCGGTGACGTTGCGCTGCTGCGAGCGGTCCGCGGCGAAGCGCGGTCGCCGGGCTTGCACGTGCTCCCGGGCCCGGTGTGCGCACTGGCGCACGGCGGCTTCGGAACGCTCCACCACCTCGGCGATCTCGGCGTGGCTGAAGTCGAAGACCTCCTTGAGCACGAACACCGCGCGTTCGAGCGGGCTGAGCGTCTCCAGCACCACCAGCATGGCCATCGACACCGACTCGGCGTCGGCGACGCTTTCGGAGGCGTCACCACCGGTCAGGATCGGTTCCGGCAGCCACGGCCCCACGTAGGTCTCCCGTTTGTGCCGGGTCGAGCGCAGCCGCTCCAGCGCCAGGTTCGACACGATCCGGGCCAGGTACGCCTTGGGATCGGCCACTTGCGAGCGGTCGGCGGCGGACCACTTGATCCAGGCGTCCTGGACCGCGTCCTCGGCGTCGGCCGCCGAGCCGAGGACGCGGTAGGCCACGGAGAACAGCAGGTTGCGGTGCTCGCGGAACACCTGCTGGTCGGGGTGGGCGGATAGGTCGGTCACCGGGCGTCCCGGACACGGGTGAAACGGCCCCCGCGGGGCCAGAACGTGCCCGAGATGGGCATCTTCTTCATGCGTCCGTAGGTCGGCCACGGCGAGGCGGTCACCGTTTCCTTGTACCGGACGGCCATGCGGCCGGTCAGGCAGACCCGGCGCGGGCTGTCGTCGGGGCGGGTGAACTGCACCACGGCGTCGTTGCGTCCCAGGCTGACCGGCGTGTGGTAGTAGCCGAAGCGGAACAGCTTGGGCTGCTTGCCGTTGAGCACGCGGTCGATCGACAGCGCGGCGTGCACCCCGGTCGGCATGCCGCCCTGGCAGGTGCCGTGCATGACGCCATAGCTCTGGCGGATCGCGGCCGCGTCGCCGATCGCGTACACCTCGGGATGGGACACCGACCGCAGCGCGGCATCGGTGATGATACGTCCGCGCTCGTCGACCGCCAGCCCAGCGGCGGCCGCCAGCGGCGCCACCCGCGTACCGCTCGTCCACAGGACCGCGTCGGCGGCGATGCTCTCCCCGCCTGCCAGTTCGACCGTGTCGGGCAGCACCTTCACCATCTCGACCCCGGAGCGCACCTGGACGCCCAGCCGGTTGAGTGCGGCGTGCACGTACGCCTTGGCCTTGGCGTTCATGGCCGCACCTGGCTCGGCCCGGCCCAGCAGCACGACCTTCAGCTCCGGGTGCCGCTCGGCGATCTCCGCGGCCGACTCGATGCCGGTCAGCCCGCTACCGCCGACCACCACCGTGCCGCTACCGAGCCGCCCCAACCGGTCGGCCAGCAACTCGGCGTCCTGGGCGCTGCTGAGGGTGTACCCGTGGTCCTCGCCCCCCGGCACCGCCGACGTGTCGGCCACGCTGCCCAACCCGTACACCAACGTGTCGTAGTGCAGCACCTGGTCGTCGTCGATCCGCACGGTCTTCGCGTCCGCGTCCACCGCCGTCACCCAGCCCTGCACGAACCGCGCGCCTGTGCCGTCCAGCAGTTCCGGGATGCTCAGCTCGGCGAGCTGCTGGCCGGACGCCGTCATGTGCAGCCGCAAGCGTTCGGTGAACCGCTCATGCGCGTTCACCACGGTTACCCGCACTTCCTCGCGCCGCTTGGTTCGGGCCGCGAGCTGGATAGCCGCGGCCATGCCCGCGTATCCCGCCCCCAAGATCACCACGCGGTGTGCGGTCGCTGTGCCGGTCTCCTGCCGTGCGCTCATCGTTGCGTCCTCCTCGACTCGCTTGCTGATGCCCACCAGATGGGGGCAGGCGGCCTGGACGTGACATGGGCCGGGTGTGATGTGCGACACCGCGGATCTCGACAGCCGGTCCGAGCTGCGGCGCCCAGATGAACTGGCGGTTCCAAGCGCAGGCACCGCAGATCGCCGAGCGCTTCAACTGGGGCCGCTTCTCCGAGAGCCTCGATGCGGATGGAGGTGATGGGACCGTGCTCGCCACCCCGGCCTTCGCGGACGGGGCCTGGATCTGTCTCCGACGGCTACCGTTCGGGCGTCGACAGATTCGCGGTTGCTGGACTCGACGGTCGGGCAGCACCACTCGCGCCACGGCCAGCCCGCCAGCCGTGGCCGGGAATCAATAGCGGTCAAGCATTCTGCCCTGGTCACGGCCCCCAGCCGATCAGCGCCTCCGCCACGGCGACCTGCACGTCGTTCAGCTCGGTTTCGCCGTCCTCGATGTCCCACAGGCAGTTCTGCAGCACCCGCCCCAGCGTCCAGCCCGCCGCGCGCTGCCGATCCAGGCCCAGCACCTCGATCATCGCCTCGAATCGCCGCCGCACCGCCGCGGCCACGTCGCCGGTGGTCACCACGTCGTCCCACCGGTTGTGCAGCGCCGGCATCAGTTCGAAGCACGGGTCACCGGCCAGCGGCTGCGGGTCGATGGCCAGCCACGGTTCCCGTTGCGCCGCAAGCACGTTGTCGTAGTGCAGGTCCCAGTGCAGCAGCCGGTCGCCCGCCTCGCCGCGCAACTCCTCGACCACGCCCGCGCAGTGCGCCAGCAGCCGCCGTTGCGCCGGATCGGACAGCCGCGCGCACGCCTCGGGCACCTCGGTGAGCATCGCGGCCGCGATGTCCGACAGCCGCCGTACGCCCGGCGGCGCGGGCACGGCGCTCAACCGCGCCAGCAGCCCGGCCAGGATCCGTGCCGCCGCCACATCATCGTCCACACTGGACAACGAGGTGGTCGCGAGTCTCTCCAGCAGCATGCTGCCCGAATCCGGATCGTGCTCCAGCAGGCGCACCGCGCCGCGCCCACCCCACGCCCGCAGGCCCACCGGCTCCCCGGCGGTGTCCTCGGTGACCGGCTGCAACTTCAGCACCGCGGCGCTGCCATCGGCGCGCACGACCGGCAGCACCAGCGCCACCATGCCGTGCCAGGCGGCGCCATCCGGGCGCAGCCGCCACGCCGCCAGCCGCTGCTCGGCCAGCGCGGGAAGCCCGTCGATCCAACCGGACCCGCGGGAGCTGGCACGATGGGTCGCCGCGAGCGCGGCCGGAACCACCACAGCAGAAGACATCGTCGAAAGACCCCTTCGTCATCGATGAAAACGTGGACGAAGGAGTCCGGGGCGGGCCGCGAACACGTCAAAGCACGACGACCACTCTAGTCGCTGCGCGCAGCAGCACGACCATTCCCGCAGACGGGCTCTGCCACCTGCTTGGATGAGCCTATGCGCCGATCATGCACGCTCGCCGCGCCCTGGCTGGGCCTCACGCTGGGCGCGGTCGCGTTGACCGGGTGCACCGCGTCGGCCGAGCCGCCCGCGTTACCGCCGGCCGGGGTGTACGAGCACGATGCGGCGGGGGAGAGCTCGAAGGCCGAACCGATCGCGCCCGGTGGCACCGCTGCAGCGGTCACCGGCCCGTTGACCGACGCCGGCTGGTTCTGCGCGCAGGTCCGGGCCAACGCGGACGGGCGCGCCCTGTGGTGCCGGGTCGGCCACCGCGACGCCACGGACGCGGTCGTCCCGCAGGTGGCGCAGTTCCTCCTCGACCGCGACGACCAGCTCGCGTGGGCGTGGTTCCCGCTGCCCGACACGGCCCCCGGTGACGACGATCCGGTCACGGCCGCCGCCGCGCCGGCGTTGTCCGCGATCTGGCCCGGTGCCGGTGACCGCATCCGGCAGGAGACCGACGACTTCGAACGCGACCGCGCGCAGCGCCGTGACACCACCGAGGTGCCGCGGACGGCGTGGCAGGACGAGCACGCCGACTACCTGCTGTCCGCCGTGGACGGGCTGGTCGTCACCGTCCGCGACACCTCGGTTCACCGCTGGCCCACCGGTGCCGAGCACTACGCGACGACGATGAGCTCCGCCGTCGACGACCTGCGGGCCGGCGGATACGACTGCACCTACCCGCCGCAGCAGGCCTGCAACCGCGTCCAGTCCAACGGCTACTTCCGGGTCTCGCTGCGCGGCGACCAGATCGTCTCGGCCCAGTTCGGCATCGGCAGCTGGATCGAGGCCGGGCGGCAACTGCATCCGCTCAGCGCGGAATTCCCGCGCGGGCTCACGTTCCTCACCGAGGAGGTTCGCCGCGCGGTCACCGACCGGATCGAGGACTGCCGCCGTTCCGGTACCGGATTCGCCGGGATCGTGAACGGGACCGTCGTGATCGTCGACGCAAGCCAGGGCCCCGTCGACGGTGCCGACCACGTGTCCTACCTCGACGTCCAGATCGGCGTGCCACTGGCCGGCACCTGACCCGCCTCAGAACGGCACCCGTGCGTCGCGAAGTGCGCCCAGCACCGCGCTGTCACCGTGCTCCACGATCAGATCCGGTTGCGGCTCGACGCGGCCGGAGAACATGCGCAGCACACCCACGGTGTCCCCGCGCACGGTCGCCACGGGCGCATCCGCCCCGACCTGCCAGCCACCGGAGACCACACCGGTGAGCTCCAGCACCAGCGGCGGCCCGGTCCACGCATCGTCGAGATCCCGCAGCACCTGCTCGACCACGCCGCGATCGTGCTCGTGCCCGGTGAACGCCCGCCCGGTCGCCCGGCAGATGTCGACGCGGTGCATCCACATGTCGCGGGCGAGCACCACATCCACCACATAGCCCATCGCCACCGGCAGCGCTCCCGGATAGCCGGTGTCGAACGTCTGGCCGCGCACCGACTCCGTCATGCCCGGCAGCGCCCGGATCGCCTGCCGCCACAACGGCGCGAACTCGGCCGCCAGCTCACCGGCCTGCCGGTCCCGCCACGCGTCCACGGCCATCTCGTTCATCGCATCCAGCCGGTACAGCCGCGGATACCGCAGCGCACCTTCCCGCACCCGCAGCACCATGAGATCCGGGGCGAGCGTGGCCTCGGCGTTGCCGAGCACGTGGGCGACGACGTCGCGCACGCTCCAGCGTGGGCAGTCGGTGGTCATCAGCCACTCCTCGGCCGACAACTCGCCCAGCAGCGCCCGCATCGCCTCGACCTCCGGGCGCAACACCTCCGCCGCGTGCGCATGCTCGGTTCGCGCCACATCATGGGCCCGCACGATGGTGGTCATGATCCACCTCCTCGCTCGATCTCGGACAACCCCCGGATACCCCCCGGCGCCGCCCGCGACCCTCAGCGGCCGGTCCAGCGGTGCGGGGATTTGTCCAGGAAAGCGCGCACCCCGTTGCGGAAGTCGTCGCTGCCGAACACGGTGCGCACCAGGTCGTCGCCGTCGGGCAGGTTCGCCAACCGCAACCGGCGCACCGCCTCCTTGCCCGCCCACATCGTCAACGGTGCGTGCTGCGCCAGCCGCTGGGCCACCCCCGCCACGGTCTCCTCCAGCTCACCGACCTCGCACAGCTGCGCGACGAACCCCGCCGCATGTGCCTCGTCGGCGCTGAACATCCGTGCCCGCAACAACATGTCCTTCGCCCGCGCCGGCCCCAGGTGGAACACCAGCAGCGAATAGGTGTTCATCGACAGGCAGTTGCCCAGCGTTCGCGCCACCGGCACCCCGAACCGGCCCGTCGTCGTCGACACCCGGATGTCGCACGCCGCGGCCAACGCGATGCCCGCGCCCACGCAGAACCCGGAGATCGCCGCGACCGTGGGCACCCTGGTGGTCTCCAACCGGTCCAGCACCGCCTCCATTCGCTGCTCGTAGGCCACCCCGTCCTCGCCGGAGGTGAACCCGGTGAACTGCGCGATGTCGGTGCCGGCCACGAACGACTCGTCCCCGGCGCCGCGCAGCACCAGCACCCGGATGCCGTCATCGGCGTCGGCCGTCTCGCACGCGGCGACCAGCCCGTCGTACATCTCCCAGCTCATCGCGTTGCGCTGCCGCGGCCGGTTGAACGTCACCTGCAGCACGGCCCCCTCGCGGGCCACCAGCAACTCGTCAGACATGCGACTCCTCTTCGGACTGCTCCGGCGCGGCGCGCCGGAGGAACACCCGGGCGCGGCGGGCGAGCGCCGGGCCGGCCAGCAGCACCACCGCCAGCGCCAGGATCACCACCGCGATCGGCTTGGTCAGCACCAGCCACAGATTGCCGTCCAGCAGCGCCGAGGACTGCACCAGCGCCTTCTCGAACAGCGCCCCGATGACCACCCCGACCACCAGCGGCGCCATCGGCAACTCGAAGCGCTTCATGCCGTAGCCGATGACGCCGAAGATCAGCACCAGCCACACGCTGAAGACGTTGTTGTCGATGGCGTAGGCCCCGACGAAGCTGGTGAACAGGATCAACGGGTACAGGTAGGCGTAGGGGATGCGCAGCAGCTGCGCGAACACCGGCGCCAACGGCAGGTTGAGCACCAGCAGGATCACGTTGCCGATGAAGAACGACACCAGCAGACCCCACACCAGCTCCGGCTGCTCCTCGAACAGCAGCGGCCCCGGCTGCACCCCGTACACCGTCAACGCGCCCAGCAGCACCGCCGTGGTCGCACCACCAGGGATGCCCAGCGTCAGCGTCGGGATGAAGTTGGCGTTCGCGGCGGCGTTGTTGGCGCTCTCCGGCGCCGCGACGCCCTGGATCGCGCCGTGCCCGAACTGCGCGGCGTTGCGGGAAACCCGTTTCTCCAGCCCGTAGGCCAGGAACGACGCCAGCGTCGACCCCGCGCCCGGCAGCGTGCCCAGCAGGAACCCGATCGCGCTGCCCCGGCCGATCGCGCCGGCCGAATCCCGGATGTCGCGGCGGCGGATCACCAGGTCCCGGAAGCGCGCGCGGATCGGCGTCGCCGCCCCCACCCGGATCTGGTACAGCACCTCGCCGACGGCGAACAACCCGATGACCACCTCGATGTAGGGGATGCCCGACAGCAGCTCGATGCTGCCGAAGGTGTAGCGGGCTTCGCCGGTGCCCGCGTCGATGCCCACGCACGCCAGCAGCACCCCGGCGCAGGCCATCGCCGCGGCCCGCAGCTTCGAACCGGTCGACAGCACCACCATCGTCACCAGCGCCAGAACCATCACCGCCAGGTTCTCCGGCGGCCCGAACCGCAATGCGAACTGTGCGAACGGCGGCGCGAGCGCGGCCAGCAGCACCAGCGACAGGATCGCCGCGGCGAACGACCCGATCGCCGCGATCGCCAGCGCCGCGCCCGCACGGCCCTGCCGCGCCATCCGGTAACCGTCCAAAGTGGTCACCACGCTGGCCGCCTCGCCCGGCGTGGACAGCAGTACCGAGGTGATCGTGCCGCCGTACTGCGAGCCGTAGTAGATCCCGGCCAGCATGATCAGCGCGGTGACCGGCTCCACGGTCAGCGTCAGCGGGATCAGGATCGCCACCCCAGTGCTGGAACCCAGCCCGGGCAGCAACCCGATCACGGTCCCCAGCACCACGCCGACGAAGCACCACAACAGGTTCGTCGGCGTGAACGCAGTCGATAACCCCAGCAACAAGTTGTCGATCACTTGCGCCTCCGGTGAAAACAGGTGTTCCAGGCTCGTTCTGCGTGACGGTGCGAGTAGCGGAACCTCAGATGCCGCCTGGCTGCGGGATCCCCGACTTGTGTATGACCAATACGCGGCATCGGGGCTGTCCTCGCCAGACGACATCCGAGAACCCGCCGCGGCGCGAGTTGCGAGGGTGGGCTAAGCGGCCGACGCCGCTTCAAAACCGGCGAATCCGTGTCGAGCATGCTGGGCCTCCCGCCCCGACTCCGGTTTCTCAGAACCCGAACAAGCCGGTGGGCAGCGGTACCCGCAGCACCACCGCGAAGATCACGTGCATGGCCGCCGCCGACACCGCCGACAGCGCCAGCGCGGGCAGCACCCTGCGCCGCTCCAGCCAGGTGGAGATCGCCAGCACCAGCAGCCCGAACGCGGTGACCATGCCCACCAGCGGCACCGCCAGCAGCGCCGCGGGCAACAGCGCGAACACCCGCCGCAGGATCCACATCCGCTGCGCCGGTGTTCGCCCGAAGTCATCCGTCCCGCCCTCCGGGGCAGTCGGGGCCGGGCGGCGCAGCTGCTCGACCAGCAGCAGCACCGAGAACACGGCCAGCAGACCGCCCGCCACCAGCGGCAGGAACCCCGGCCCGATCCGCGACTCCGGCAGCATCACCCCGTAACCGACCGCGCTGACCGCGAAGCCCGCACCCACCAGCGCAAGCCCGCCGAAGACCGCCACCTGCGGCGACCGCTGCCCGCTCACTGCCGCACCACCTGCGCCAGCAGCCCCTCGTTGTCCCGCAAGTACGCGGTGAACTCCTCGCCGAAGGCCACCCGCGGCTGCAGGAACTCCGACTCGACGTACTCGGCGTAGGCGGGGGAGTCGGCGAAGCGGCGGGCCACCCCGATCCAGTACTCGGCGGCCTGCGGGTTGAGCCCGCCTGGCGCGATCATGCCGCGGAACTGCGCGAAGGACACCGGCACGCCCTGCTCCACCGACGTCGGGATCCCCGCCAGCTCCGGATAGGTGTAGCGCTGGTCGGCGAACACGCACAGCGCCTTGAGCTGTCCCGCCCGCAGCTGGCCGACGACCTCGCTGGGATTCAGCGACGCCAGCTCCACCTGCCCGCCGAGCACCGCCGCCAGCGTCTCCCCACCGCCCTCGTAGGGCACGGTGTCGAAATCAGCGCCGGCCACCCGCTCCATCTGCGAGAACACCACCGCATCCGGGCCCACTGCACCGGAAATCCCGGCCAGCACCCGCCGTCCGCGGCTGTGCGCCACCGCGTCCGCGCAACTGGTGATCGGCGACCCCGGCAGCGCCACCAGCAGCGTGTAGTCATCGCCGATCTTCATGATCGGCGTGAAGCTGCGGTAGGAGAACGCCACGTCGACGCTCAACGGCAGCGACAGCAGCGACGTCTCGGTGGCCAGCAGGTAGTCCGGCGAACCCGCCTTGGCCAGGAAGTAGGAGTAGCCGACCGCACCCTGCCCGCCCTCCCGGTTGTCGACGTTGACCCGCAGCCCCGGCTCCACTCCCGCCAGCCCGTCGGCCATCGCCCGGCCCGCGATGTCGCTGCCGCCACCGGCGGCGAAGGGCACCACCATCGTCACGTTCCCCGCCGGCCGCGGCCCACCGGAACCTTCCTGCCCGGCGCTGCCGGTGGCACACCCACCCAGCAGCACCGCCGCGCACAACGCGGCCACCACGCCGCGACCCCGCAACAACACGCGCATCGCTGCTCCTCCTTGAGCTGCGTCGCGAAAAAAGGGAAGAAGTAGGGGATTTACTCGCCGGTGGCGATGACCCCGGACTCGCGCAACCGCTCCAGCTCCTCGGCACCGGCCTCGGCCAGGACCTCCGCGGTGTGCGCGCCCAGCACCGGCCCGGCCGAGCCGCGGCGCGCCGGGGTCCCCGACATCCGCATCGGCGAACCGATCTGCCGCACCTCGCCGAGCTCCGGATGCGGCGCGTCCCAGAAGAAACCGCGCTGCCCGAGGTGGTCATCGGTGAACACCCGGTCCATGGTCGCGATCGGCGCGCACGGCACCCCCGCGGCCACCAGCACGTCGACGATCTCCGCGGTGGTGCGCGCCGCCGTGGCCACCTCGATGGCCGCGATGAGGCTGTCGCGGTGGTGGTAGCGGTCGTAGGAACTGGTGTAGCGGTCGTCGTCGAGCAGCTCGGCGAGCCCGAGGGCGTGGCAGAACGCCGGCCAGGTCTTCGTCGTGGTGGCCCCGACGGTCACCCATCCGTCCTTGCTGCGCACCGCCTGGTAGGGGGCGCTGTTCTGGTGCGCCGAACCGTGCGCGCGGCCGACCTCGCCGGTGGCGAAGTAGTTCCCGGCCTCCCACACCGCGAACGACACCCCCGCCTCGTACAGCGACACGTCCACGTGCTGGCCCTCGCCGGTGTGCTCGCGGGCCCGCAGCGCGGCCATCGCGCCCATCGCCGAGTACAGCCCGCACACCAGGTCGCACATCGGCACCCCGACCTTGGCCGGCTCCCCGCCTGGCGGGCCGGTGATGCTCATCAGCCCCGCGCGGGCCTGCGCCATGATGTCCAGCCCGGGCTGCGCGGCCAGCGGCCCGTCCTGCCCCCACCCCGACGCCGACACGTACACCAGCCGCGGGCTGCGGGCGTGCACGGTGTCATAGCCGAAGCCCAGCGCGGACAGCGCGCCCGGCCGCAGGTTCTCCACCAGCACGTCCGCGGTGTCCAGCAGCGACCACAGCAGCCGCCGCCCTTCGTCGGTCTTCAGGTCCAGCGCCACCGACCGCTTGTTGCGGTTGAGCCGCACGAACGGGGAGCTGTGGCCGTCGAGGAACGGCCCGGTCTGGCGCACCGGGTCACCGCCGGCGGGGTTTTCCACCTTGATGACGTCGGCGCCGAGGTCGGCCAGCTGCATCGTCGCGAACGGCGCGGCCATGAACGCGCCGATCTCCACCACGCGCACCCCGTGCAGCGGGGCCTGGGATCGGGAATCTGGGGGAGAAGTCATGCGCGGCTCCAAGAAATCCGGGCGGAAACCGGATACCGTGATCGGCATCACCTGACTTTTGTCTACAGCAGGCAGAACGGAGCTGACAAGCTTTGCCCCACGAGGTTGCCCCGAGCGGACCAGCGCCACGGCACCGGCGCGAAAGCGCGCCGGAACCGGGCCCGGGAAGGGAAGACTGCTGGACGTGACCGGATCCGTTGAAGACAGCCCCGCGACCCGCCGGGCCCCGAGCATCGTCGGCCCACCGAGCCTGGTGGAGCTGGCCGCCGCGACGCTGCGCCGCATGATCATCGGCGGCGACCTGCTGTGCGGGCAGCGCATCGTGGAAAACCGCCTGACCCACGAACTGGGCATCAGCCGGCCACCGCTGCGGGAAGCGCTGCGGGTGCTCGAACGCGAAGGCCTCGTGCGGCAGGTACCGCGCAAAGGCGTGATCGTGACCCCGCTGACGCTGCACGACATCTACGAGATCTGCACCCTGCGCGCCGAATTCGAACGCCTCGCGGTGCGCCTGGGCGTGCCGGTCACCGAACCCGCCCGGCTGCGCCGCTGCCGGCAGGCCCTGCAGCGGATGGACGACGCCGCGGGCACCGGCGACGAACCGGCCTTCATGGAATGCTCCTTCGAGTTCCACCTGTCGGTCGTCGGCCTGTCCGGGCACCAGCGCCTCGAAGACGCCTACCGGTCGCTGCAGCTGCAGATGATGCTGTCCATGGCGCTGAACCGGAAAGCCCGCCAGGGCCGCGAAAGCCTCGCCGAGGACGTGGCCCGCCACCGGCGGCTGCTGTCGGTCATCGAGGCCGGCGACCCCGAGGCGGTGCTCACCGAACTCGCCGAGCACGGCGACCGCACCTTCCTCGGCGGCATCGAGACCAAAGTGGACGGACACACCGACGTGGCGCTGCAGTGGTTGCGGCGGCAGCGGGAGAAACAGGAGGAAAAGTGAGTTCAGGCCCCTCGCACACGCTGACCATCGACGGGATCGCCCCGCAGCTCGACGCCGACGTGTTCGTCGCGCCCGGCGCCGCGCTCATCGGCCGCGTGCGCCTGGCCGCCGGCGCGAGCGTCTGGTACAACGCCGTGCTGCGCGGCGACCAGGAGAACATCAGCGTCGGCACCCGCAGCAACATCCAGGACGGCTGCGTCGTGCACGCCGACCCCGGCTTCCCGGCCGAGATCGGCACCGGCGTCACCGTCGGGCACAAAGCGGTCCTGCACGGCTGCACCGTGGAAGATGACTGCCTGATCGGCATGGGCGCGGTGGTGCTCAACGGCGCCCGCATCGGAGCCGGATCGCTGATCGCGGCCGGCGCCGTGGTCCTGGAAGGCACCGAGATCCCGCCGGGCTCGATGGTCGCCGGCACCCCGGGCAAGGTCCGCCGCGAACTCACCGAAGAGGAACAGGCCCGCCTCAAGCTCTCCGCCGAGCACTACGTCACGCTGGCCGCCAAACACCGCGAAGCCCTGGCCTGACCCCGCCCAGCGGGCCGCCCCTTGTCAGCCGGGCGGCCCGCTTCCGGCGCGCTACAGCGCGCGGCGCCGGCATCACCACAGTCCCCTCGACGCTGCTGCCCGTCGTGCGCCTCGTCGCAGTCGAAGGCGTCGCGGAGGAACTGCGGCGCGTCAACCTCGTAGGCCCAGTACTCCCGAAGCTGTCCTGAGCCGCAAAGCAGGCGAGTGCCGTCCAGGTATCTGAGACGCCGCAGGTCCAGCTCGCGACGGTCTGGGACGCGGCTGGCGAGGTGTCCGGCAGGGGTTCCTCGAGCGAGATGCTTGATCAGCGACACCTTCCCGGCGCCAGGGACGGGTGCGGTAGCTCCAACGCGATCCCTCTTGACCTCGACCGCGGTCGAGGTAGCACTGTCCGGTAATGACCACCGACAAGACCGACTCAATGACGGCGGCGACGACCGCTGCCCTGTACGGCGCGCGCTTGCGTGCGTTCCCGGGCGTCAGCCTCAAGCACGACGACCCCGCCGGTGCCGCATGATCGCGGCGACCGAGTGGATCACCAGCGCGGCGCACCCGCTGGGCACCGCGGACCCCGCAGCACCGCTCACTGACCTCGAGCCGCTGCGCGCGATGGTCGGCAACGCCTCGGTCGTCGGCGTCGCGCGGGGCGCCCACGGCGCCCGCGAGTTCAGCCAACTGACCCACCGCGTCCTGCGATTCCTCGTTGAGCAGCTCGGGTTCCGCTCGCTCGCGATCGAGGCCGAGTGGACGACCGGCCTGGAGATCGACGCGTGGTTGCAGACCGGACGCGGCGACGTCGTGACTCGGCTGAGCGACACCCACTCATGGTGGCGGGTGTCGGAGTTCCTCGAGGTGCTGCGCTGGATGCGCACCTACAACGAGCATCATCCCGACGATCCTGTGCGCCTCGTCGGCCTCGTCGACGTCGCGGCAGACGACATGAGCGTCCTCGAGCGGTATCTCGCCGCCAACACGCTCCGATGGCGCGTGCACACCGGCCATCGGATCCTCTACTGGAGCGGGAGCCACAGCGCGGTCGGGCACGCTCGCAGCGTTGCCTGGACGCCGAACGAGGCCGGGGCCGGGGTCACCAGCCGCAACGCCGGCAGCTACCTGCGCGAGCAGCTCGGCACCGAGTACCTGTCGACTGGCCTGACGTTCCACCACGGGTCGGTCGACCTGGACGGGACGCCGGCGCTCGTCCCCGCATCCCCGACCGACTTCACCGACGCCGTACTCGGGGGCACGGACCTTGAGCGCTACCTGCTCGATCTCCGAGCGGGCGGCCCCGATGCGAGGCGCGTCGCCGACGCCCCAGCGAAGCTGCGGTTGATCGGACCGCGCTACGACCCCACCCAGCCAGCCAGCATGTCCGGCGGATCGCTGTCCGAGTTCTTCGACGTCGTGCTGCACGCGCGTGAAGTCACGCCCGCAACTCAGCCGCACCGACTCCCGCACGCAGCCCCGTCCCAGTAGCCGATCCCTCAGCGGACAGCGTCGGGTGTGCTCGGCTCAGCACTGAACAGCGGGTAGGTGTAGGTGGCTCCCAGCAGCCGGCGGTGTCCTGAAACAGCAGCGAGCCTTGCGAGGTCTCGATGATGTAGGTCAGGCCTGCGCCGTCGCCGCGGTCGCCCTGATACGTGTAGCGCAGCTGGGCTTGGACCTCTTCCCCGAGGGCGGCTTGGGCGGGCCAGAATCGTTCCTGCAGGCGCCGGGTGCGTTCGTGCCAAGTCACGGAACCTCCCCGAAAAGAGCAACAGCACTTACATAAGCACTGTTACAGTCAGCCGGGTGACGACTGGGGGTCCTGACCCGACCGAAGAAGAAAGCGTCTGGCAGCCGCTGCGCCGCCTGCTGGGCGACATGGACGACGAGATCGGCCGGCTGTACCGGCAGCGGGGCCTGGACAGCATCCGCCCGCGGTTCGTCATGCCCCTGATCCGTCTCGGCCACCGCGGCGCCATGACCATCCGCGAAATCGCCGACGCCCTGGACGTGACCCACTCGGCGATGAGCCAGACCGTGAGCGCCATGCGCCGCGAAGGACTGGTGCGCAGCATCGCGGGCACCGACGCGCGAACCCGCCAGGTGACGCTGACCAAACGCGCCCACGCGCTCCTCCCACTGCTGGAAGCCGAGTGGCGGGCCACCGAACAGGCCGTCCGCGAGCTGGAAGGCGAACTGCCGCACCCGCTCAGCGAAGTGGTCCGGGACCTGGAGGAGGCCCTGGCGCGGCGCTCGTTCCACGACCGGATCGCCCACCACCTCCAGCGGTCGCAGGAACAGTCCTCGTGAGCCTGGCGGACCGGCTGCTCGACACCCGGCCGCTGCGCACCAGCGCCGCCTTCCGCCGCCTGTGGGCGGGAAACGCCCTCTCCGCCCTGGGCGGACAGCTGACGGTGGTCGCGGTGCTCTTCCAGATGTGGGAGCTCACCCGCAGCCCCCTCGCGGTCGGCGCGATCGGCCTCGTCCAGTCCGTTGCGATGATCGTCTTCGGGCTGCTCGGCGGCGCGCTGGCCGACGCCGTCGACCGCCGGCGCCTGGTGCTGGTCACGACCGTCATCCAGCTGCTGGCCGCCGGACTGCTCGCCGTGCACGCCGCCACCGTGGCCGGGTTCGGCCTGGCGCAGCCGCTGTGGCTGGCGCTGACCTGCCTCGCCGCGGCGGGCGCGGCCGACACCACCTCGGTGATCACGCGCGGGGCGATCGTGCAGCTGGCGACGCCGGACTCGCACCGCGGCCGGGTCAGCGCCGTGGACCACATCGCCGGAGTCTCCGGCCCCGACCTGGGCAACTTCCGGGGTGGCCTGGTCGCCGACGCGACATCCGCGGCGTTCGCGGCCTTCTCCGGCGGAGCGCTCTGCGTCGTCGGCATCATCGTGCTCGCGCTGACGAACACGTCCCTGCGCCGATTCGAGAACACTGCCTCGGAGCTGCCCGGCCGGTAGCCGGAAAACGCTACTACGGCGCCACGGGATTGGCCCCCACCACGACCGTGGCGTCCAGCTCCTCGCAACCGGCCACACTCGGGACCAGCCCGGCATCCGCGAAGAGCTCCGCGGTGCGCGGTGCCTGGCGGCGGCTGGTCTCGATCAGCAGATGTCCGCCCGGTGCGAGCCACTCCGGCGCGGCGGCCGCTACCCGGCGCTGGACGTCCAGGCCATCGGCGCCGCCGTCCAGCGCCACCTGCGGTTCGTGCAGCCGCGCCTCTGGTGGCATCAGATCGACCTCGTCGGAGGGCACGTAGGGGGCATTGACCGCCAGGACCTCGATGCGGCCCCGCAACGCCACCGGAAGCGCCCGGTAGAGGTCGCCTTCGAAGACCTCACCAGTGATGTTGCGGCGCGCGCAGCGCACCGCCGCGGGATCCACGTCCGCGGCGAACAACTCCACCGGCAGCCGCGCGGCGAGAGCGGCGCCGACCGCACCCGAACCGCAGCACAGGTCGACCACGACCGCGTGCGGCCGGGCCAGCGCGGCGGCCTGCTCCACGAGGAACTCGGTGCGGCGACGGGGAACGAACACCCCAGGATCGACAGAGATGCGCAGACCGCAGAACTCCGCCCAGCCCAGCACCTGCTCCAGCGGCAGGCCATCGACCCGGCTCTGCACCATGCCGGAAAGCTCGGCCGGGTCGGCGGCCGCCGACAGCAGCAGCCGCGCCTCGTCCTCGGCGAACACACAACCAGCAGCGCGCAGGCTGCTCACCACAGCGGAAAAAGATGATGACAACACAGGAATGAGAAGTGCCTTTCGGTGACCACGAGCGCTCTCAGCGACGCCGGTCACGGCGGCGGAAGGAGAGCACCCGGACTGAAACAGCGGTAATGGGTCTCACCTCCTCGGTCTCGCACGATGCGGCAACACTAGCAGCAGCCCGGAGCGGGCCCGCCCGCCACCCGGACGTCCACATCGGACTTCGGGGTTTCATTCCTCGTAGGTGATCCGGTACTTCGCGGCGATGGTGTTGAGCGCGGCAGGATCCAGCCGGCCACCGGAGCTCACCCGGGCCCGGGCCTCGATCAGATCCTCGACAAAGCACTCCCAGCCGCCCGGGCGGAGATCTGCAGCACGCGCGGCGGCGGCGCGGACCCCGGCCGCAGGGCGTGTGGAACACCGTGCGGCAGGAGCACGAACCGCCCCCGGGTCGCGGTGTGGACCCGCCCGTCGAACTCCACGGTGAGGGCCCCGTCGAGCACGTAGATGCACTCGTCGGCCTCGTGGTGGACGTGCCGGGGGATCTCCTGGGCGACGACGACTTCCAGCAGCGAGAACGCCCCACCGGTGTCACCGCTGCGTGCCTTGACGGCGAAGGCAGGCGGAATCCGCAGGCGACCGGGCCGAGCCTGCCCCGCCTCGAGGACGAAGAACCGGCCCGCCTCCCCGCCGTCGCCACCCGCGTCGCCGAGGTGGTAGCGCATGCCGTACTGCACGCCGATCTCGTTGATCTTCACCCAGTCCCGGCTCCCGTCCTCCCGCATCAGGGTCTGCCCGGCCTCGCTGACGTCCTCGAGGTAGCGCTCCCAGCCGCCGGCGTCGGCGTCGGCACCGTCTACCGGCATTTCCCCACCCGGCAGGCGCTGGTCGAAGCCGTCGCGGAGGAGCGCTTCGCCGCGATCCTCGCCTTCGGCGAGGCGCAGTGCCTGTCCGGCCCCGACACCCGGCAGGGCCTCACCGCGTTCCTGCGCCGCATCGGCGAAGTCCACGAGAACGAACGCGGCCTCTCCGGCGCCATCGAGTCCGTCCTGGGCTCCATGGCACCGCAGGGCGAGGTGAGCACCCGGCTGCTGGCATTCGGGGAAACCCTGGTCGAACGCGGCACAGCCGACGGCACCCTGGCCGCCGAGGTGACCGCGGCCGACCTGTACATGATCGTCGGAGCGCTGGCGACGGTCAGCCGCGCGGCCATCGGCGACTGGCGCCGCTTCGTCGACATCGCCCTCGCGGGCCTGCGGCCCCGCGACTGACCTCAGGCCTCAGCCGGCGGGCTCGTAGTCCAGGCCGAGCCCGCCGCACATCTCGCGCAGGCAGTCCTCGAAGACCGGGTGCAGGTCGGAGAAGGCGAAGTCCAGCTGGTTCAGGACCTCCATGCACAGCAGGCCGTAGAGCCGGATCCACCACGACAGGAACACGTGCGCGGCCTCCGGCGGCAGGCGCCCCGCCAGCGACTCCGAATACGCGCCCAGCTGCTCCCGCAGGGACGGGTCGAGGCCGGCGAACTCGGGCACCGGGAACGGCCGGGCCTGCCACAACTCGGCGACCTGGTCCAGGAAGACCTGCTCGAAACGCTGCCCCGCGACGTGGCGCGCGGAGTCCGGCTGCCGGTTGGGCGGCGCGAGGGGACTGGCGAAGATCCAGCCGAACTCGGCGGGGTGGGCCACCGCCCAGTCCCGCATGGCGCGGCAGGCGGCCAGCAACCGCCGGGCGTGCGCACCGGCGGGATGGGCGTCGCGGGCGGCCAGCATGGCTTCGGTCAGTTCGCGGCAGAAACCCGCCGCCGTCGCACCCACCAGCTCGTCGTGACCGGCGAAGTAGTGGTAGAGGGCAGGGCCGGTCATCCCCACCTCGCGGGCGACCGCGTTGATCGTCACCGCGGCCGAACCCTTCGTCGTCAGCAGCGTGCGCACCGCCTCGTGGATCTCGTCCAGGGTGGCCTGCCGGAGCCGGTCCCGTCGGCTCGTGGTCTGCGGTGGCATGTGTAGACCTCCTCGTTCCCGTCATTGACACCCTAGATCATCTATGCATACTTAATGCCTCTAAACAAATTTAGAGACATTAAGGAGTCACGTGGAAGTCCGATGGTGGATCCCGGCGGCGATCGCGTTCCTGCTCCTGACCGCCGTGTGGTGGCGGTCGTCGCGCAGGGCTCACCTGCGGCGACGCGACCGGTGAGAGGAACGCTGACATGGACCTGTGGAACATCGATGCCCACTGCGGGAGGCCGGGGTGAAAGCGATCATCGCCGGAGGCGGCATCGGCGGCCTCGCCACCGCCGTCGCCATGGACCGCAGCGGCTGGCAGGTCGAGGTCCTGGAAAGAGCCCCCGAATTCACCGAAGTCGGTGCCGGCTTGGCCATCCTGCCCAACGCCCTGCGGGCCCTCGACCGCCTCGGCCTGGGCGAGGAGGTCCGGCGGCGGGCCCTCGACCAGGCGCCGGTGGGGATCAAGGACGTCACCGGACGCTGGCTCTCCCGCAACGACGCAACCGAACTCCGGCGCCGCTACGGGCAATGGGCCATGCTGCACCGCGCCGACCTGCTGGAAGTGCTGCGCGCAGCGATCCCGGCCGAGGCGCTGCGGCCCGGCATCACAGTGCGGGAGGTCCACCGCGACGGGACCGTGGCGCACAGCGCCGGCACCACCACCGCGGATCTCGTCGTCGGCGCGGACGGCATCGGCAGCACCACGCGCCGCTCGATCTGGGGCCCGCAACCCGCGCCCCGCTACGCCGGCTACAGCACCTGGCGGATGATCGTGGCCACCCGCCCGGTCGGCGAGGCCGCCGAAACCTGGGGCAGGGGCGAACGCTTCGGCTACTCGCCGCTGCCCGACGGGCGCACCTACTGCTACGCCATGGTCAACGCCCCGCAATCCCGCGGCGGCGGACTGACCGAACTGCGCGAGCGCTTCCGCGACTGGCACGACCCGATCCCGGCGCTGCTCGGCGCGGCGCAGGAGGCCGACGTGCTGCACAACGACACCTACGAGCTGCCCGACCTGGACACCTACGTCGCCGGGAAGGTCGCGCTGCTCGGCGACGCCGCTCACGCCATGACCCCGAACCTGGGGCAAGGCGCGTGCCAGGCACTGGAGGACGCGGTGGTGCTCGCCTCGGCCGTGGCCGGCGCCGGGCCGGCGGGGCTGGCCGACTACGACCGGCTGCGCAGGCCGCGGACGCAGATGATCGCCCGCCGGTCGCGGCGGATCGGGGAACTCGCCCACTGGTCGGCACCCGTGCCGGTCGCGGCGCGCAACGCCGCGATGCGGCTGATGCCGCGGTCGAGGTTCACGCGGTCGATGGGGCCGGTCGTCGACTGGGCGCCCTGATCGCGCCCTAAACGCACTGGTGCCGTGGCCGGCCGGCCACGGCACCAGTGTCTTCAGCAGGTTCCGGCATCGGTCGCCCGGTTGTTGGTTGCCCCGGTATTGCGTCGCGGCGCGTGGCCGCCGGACCGATGCCTCGACCGCACCCGGCCGAGCGGCCGGGCAGGGTTGGGTACTGACGGACGTCAGCGCCGGGCTTGGCTGCTCGACGCAGGGTTCCGCATCACCATGCGAGCCCGCTGCATCTCACGTGCCATACCGCCCAGCCAGCGAACCAGACCTGCCATCGGGGCGTCCTCCACTAACTTCGAGGGGATAAGTCGACGGTGCTTCGCCCCGTTGTCAATCCCGGACGCGACAACCGGCGCGAACCAGGCGGGAAAAAGCCGTCTCACCCGCCATGTCGTCGCAGGTAGCTCACGTGTTTCTCGCAATTCATAACGTATTGGTAACGAAGATTCGGATAGGTGTTCATCCATCGAAAGGGGCACGCCCGTTAGGCCTCGCCGACGCTGCGTGCATGCCCCGGGCGGACCATCAACCGGGATGCGCGCCGACGGTGTCGCGCAGCTCCCCGGCCATGGCCATGTCCGACTGACGCGCGCAATGCGCACAGCAGAAGAACCGGCCGCTGGCCTCCACCCCGTGCCCGAGGATCCGGGTCCCGCAGTGCTCGCACTGCGGCGCGAGTCGCTGCGCAGCGCATTCGAAGCAGTCGAAGGTGTGCACCCCGCCGCCCACGGTGTGCACCTCGAAGGTCATCCAGTAATCATTGCCGCAGACTTCGCAGGTCGCCATGACGTCGCCTTTCCGCGCCGACGGGTGGACACCCGCAGGATGCGTCCCTACTTATGGGTCGGCAACCGCGCCACCACCCGATTCGCAGCTGCCCACCCGCCGCCGAGATGTGCCAGCATGATCACGATCACACCGAGCGCATCGGGGGAGCACATGCACGACGACCGCCGCATCGTCGAACAGCGCCTCGACCGGGTGCTGGCCGAACGCCTGCGACCCGCCTACTACGCCGAAACGCTGCCCTGCGACATCGCCGTCTGGCACGCGCCCGGCGAACCCGTGCCCGTCGCCGAGGCCCTGCGCGCCGACTACGCGCCCGCCGGCATCGGCGAAGCCTGGGGACCCGCCTGGGGCACCAGCTGGTTCCGGCTGAGCGCCACCATCCCACCGCACTGGGACGGCCGCACCGTCGAAGTCGTGGTCGACCTCGGCTTCGACGCCGACCGCCCCGGATTCCAGTGCGAAGGCCTCGCCCACAACGCCGACGGCACCCCCATCAAAGGCCTCAACCCCCGCAACACCCACCTGCCCGCCGGCCGCAACTCCGCCGGCCGGCACCGCACCTGGTACGTCGAAGCCGCCGCCAACCCGATCATCCTCGGCGACAACGGATTCCGGCCCACCGACCTCGGCACCAAACCCACCACCGCGACCCCGCCGCTGTACCGGCTGCGCCGCGCCGAACTCGGCGTCCTCGACGAACCCGTGTGGCAACTCGTCCAGGACGCCGAAGTCCTCGACCAGCTCATGCGGCAACTCCCCGCCGACTCACCGCGCCGCCACGAGATCCTCCGCGCCCTGGAACGCATGCTCGACCGCCTCGACCTGCACGACATCACCGGCACCGCACCCGCCGCCCGCGACGCCCTCGCCGACGTCCTCGCCCGGCCCGCGCACCCCAGCGCCCACGTGATCTCCGCCGTCGGCCACGCCCACATCGACTCCGCCTGGCTGTGGCCGCTGCGCGAAACCGTCCGCAAGGTCGCCCGCACCGTCGCCAACGTCACCGCCCTGATGGCCGAGCACCCCGACTTCCACTTCGCCATGTCCCAGGCCCAGCAGCTGGCCTGGATCAAGGAGCACCACCACCAGCTCTACGACCGAGTCCGCACCTTCGTGCACACCGGGCAGTTCGTGCCGGTCGGCGGCATGTGGGTGGAAGCCGACACCAACATGCCCGGCGGCGAGGCCATGGCCCGCCAGTTCGTCCACGGCAAGCGCTTCTACCTCGAGGAGTTCGGCATCGAAACCCGCGAGGTGTGGCTGCCCGACTCCTTCGGCTACAGCGCCGCCCTGCCGCAGCTCGTCGCCCAGTCCGGCTCGCGGTGGTTCCTCACCCAGAAGATCTCCTGGAACCAGACCAACAAGTTCCCGCACCACACCTTCTGGTGGGAAGGCATCGACGGCACCCGGGTGTTCACCCACTTCCCGCCCGCCGACACCTACAACTCCGAGATCAGCGGCGCCGAACTCGCCCATGCCACCGACAACTTCGCCGAGCACGGCTACGCCACCCGCTCCCTGCTGCCCTTCGGGCACGGCGACGGCGGGGGAGGACCCACCCGCGAAATGCTCGCCCGCGCCTACCGCACCGCCGACCTCGAAGGCTCCCCGCGCGTCCGCCTGGAAACCCCCGAGGAGTTCTTCACCGCCGCCGAAGCCGACCACGCCGGCCCCGCGGTCTGGTCCGGCGAGCTGTACCTGGAGATGCACCGCGGCACCTACACCTCGCAGGCCAAGACCAAACAGGGCAACCGCCGCAGCGAACACCTGTTGCGCGAAGCCGAACTGTGGTGCGCCACCGCCGCCATCGCCACCGGCCGCGACTACCCGCACGACGCACTGGACCGGCTGTGGAAGCAGGTGCTGCTGCACCAGTTCCACGACATCCTGCCCGGCTCTTCGATCTCCTGGGTGCACCGCGAAGCCGAAGCCGCCTACGCCCGCATCGCCACCGAACTCGAAGCGATCATCACCGGCGCGCTGCGCGCCCTGGCCGGCGAACCCGCCGGGCCGCTGACCTTCAACGCCGCACCCCACAGCCGCAACGGCGTCCCCGCCCTCGGCGCGGCCACCGCGAACACCGCCGCCGCGGCGACGGCCACCCGCCACCCCGACGGCACCACCACCCTCGACAACGGCCTGCTGCGCGTCACCGTCGACCACCGCGGGCTGCTGACCTCCGTCTACGACCACGCCGCCGAACGCGAGGCGCTGGCCGGCCCCGCGAACCTGCTGCAGCTGCACGCCGACCACCCCAACGCCTGGGACGCGTGGGATCTCGACGCCTTCTACCGGCACCACACCCGGGACCTCACCGAGCTCGACGAGCTGGACCTCGACAACGGCACCGTCCGCATCCGCCGCCGCTTCGGCGAGTCCACAGTGGAGCAGCGCATCAGCCTCGCCGCCGACGCCCGCCGCGTCGACATCGACACCGACATCGACTGGCACGAAACCGAGAAGCTCCTCAAAGCGGCCTTCCCGCTGGACGTGCACGCCGACCGCTCCGCCGCGGAAACCCAGTTCGGGCACATCATGCGCCCCACCCACACCAACACCTCGTGGGACGCCGCCAAGTTCGAGATCTGCGCCCACCGGTTCCTGCACGTCACCGAACCCGGCTACGGCCACGCCCTGGTCAACGACGCCACCTACGGGCACGACGTCACCCGCGACACCCGCCCCGGCGGCGGCACGACCACCACCGTGCGCCTGTCCCTGCTGCGCGCGCCCCGCTTCCCGGACCCCGACACCGACCACGGCCGCCACCACCTGCGCTACGCCCTGGTCGTCGGGGCGGACATCGGCGACGCCAGCCGCGAGGGCTACCGCATCAACCTTCCCGAACGCACCATCAACGGCTCGCGGCCCGTCGTGCCCCTGGTGGCCGTGGACAACGACGCCGTCGTCATCGAAGCGGTCAAGCTCGCCGACGACCGCAGCGGAGACCTCGTGGTCCGCCTCTACGAATCGCGCGGCGGCCGCGCCCGCGCCCGGCTGACCATCTCCTTCCCGGCCACCTCGGTCACCCGCACCGACCTCCTCGAACGGCCGCTCGCCGAACCCGACGCCACCACCGACGCATTCGACCTGCGGCTGCGGCCCTTCGAAATCCGAACCCTGCGCTTCGCCCGCCCCGCCGGGGCATGAACCTCCCCGGCGGGGCACGAACAGGAGCACCAGGCCTTGACGGTGGCGGGGGGGGGGGGGGGGGGGGGGGGGGGGGGGGGGGGGGGGGACGGGGGGGGGGGGGGGGGCGGGGGGGGGGGGGGGGGGAAAAAAAAAAAAAAAAAAAAAGAATGGTAGAGGAGGGGGTGGCTCGGGTAGAGTTTTT